>NZ_JAFEIF010000011.1 GCF_017848645.1 Limnohabitans sp.
GGATGCGGGCCGTCAGCCCCTTCAGCGCTTGCGCCTTGTTGCTGTGCTGGCTGCGGCCGTCCTGGCATTCGGCCACGATGCCGGTGGGCAAGTGGGTGATGCGCACCGCTGAATCGGTTTTGTTGATGTGCTGCCCGCCCGCACCGCTGGCGCGGAACGTGTCGATGCGCAGGTCCGACGGGTTGATCTTGATGGCCTCGGCCTCGTCCGGCTCGGCCAGCACCGCCACGGTGCAGGCGCTGGTGTGGATACGGCCTTGGGTTTCGGTGGCGGGCACGCGTTGCACGCGGTGGCCACCGGATTCGAACTTGAGCGCGCCATACACCTGGTCGCCCTCGATGCGCACCACGACTTCTTTGAAGCCACCCAGCTCGCTCACCGATTCCGAGACGATCTCGCACCGCCATCCCTGGCTTTCGGCATAGCGCGTGTACATGCGCAGCAGGTCCCCTGCAAACAGGGCCGACTCATCGCCCCCGGTGCCGGCGCGGATTTCGAGAAAGGCCGGGCGGGCGTCGTCGGGGTCTTTGGGCAACAGCATGCGCTGCAACTCGGTTTCCAGGCTTTGCAGCTCGGCGCTGGCGCTGGCCGCTTCTTCTTCGGCCATCTCGCGCATGTCTTCCTCGTCCAGCATGGCTTGCGCGGCGGCCAGGTCGGCGCTGCGCTGCTGAAAGCGGGCAAAGCGCGAGGCCACGGCGCTGACTTCGGCATGTTCGCGCGAGAGCTTCAGGAACTGCGTCATGTCGGCCATGATGTCTTCGCGGGACAGCAAAAAGTCCAGCTCGGTCAGGCGCAGGGCGTAGCGTTCGAGTTGTTGGATGAGGAAAGGTTTCATGCGGGCGGGAACGGTTGGGAGCTTGGATCGCGGCGCTGGCCCTGAGTCGGTGCAGACGCTGCAGGCAGCAGGGACAGAGAAAGTGTCGGCGCGCAAGCCCCGACCTGCCAAGTCAGCCGCTAACGCTCTTTGCGCAGGAAAACGCGCTGCACCGTCTGCATGGTCTGCTCGCGGTGCTCTGGCTCAGCCCCGCGCAGCTCGGCCAAGGCGCCGTGCAGCATCTTCTGGGTCAGGCCCTTGGACAGGGCTTCCATCACGGCGATCGGGTCATCGCCCCGGGCCAGCAGCTTGCGGGCGCGGGCCAGCTCGGCTTCGCGCCAGGCGTCGGCCTGGTTTTGCAGTTGCTGGATCAGGGGCACGGTGCCGCGTTGGCCCATCCAGTGCATGAAGCTTTGCACGCCGGCATCGATGATGACCTCGGCTTCGGCCACGGCCGCTTGGCGGTGGGCCTGGCCGGTTTGCACCACGCTCGCCAAGTCGTCCACGGTGTAGAGGTAGACGTCTTCGAGCGACTTGACTTCGGGTTCGATGTCACGCGGCACGGCCAGATCGACCATGAACATGGGGCGATGTTTGCGTTTTTTCAGGGCCCGCTCGACCGCGCCCAGGCCAATCAGGGGCAGGGTGCTGGCGGTGCAGCTGATGACGGCATCAAATTCGTGCAGGCGCTCGGGCAGGTCGGCCAGGGGCATGACATCGGCCCCAAAGCGGTGGGCCAGCAATTCGGCGCGGTCCAAGCTGCGGTTGGCGATCACCATGCCTTTGGGCTGCTTGGCTGCAAAGTGGGTGGCCACCAACTCGTTCATTTCGCCCGCACCGACAAACAGGATGCGGATGTCTTGCAGGTTTTCGAACAGCTGGCTGGCCAGGCGCACCGAGGCGGCGGCCATGCTGATGGAGTGGGCCCCGATTTCGGTGGAGCTGCGCACTTCCTTGGCCACGGCAAAGCTGCGCTGGAAAAGTTGGTTCAGGGTGCTGCCCAGGGCACCCGCTTGTTCGGCGGCGCGCACGGCATCTTTGAGCTGACCCAGGATTTGGGCCTCGCCCAAGACCATGGAGTCCAGCCCGCTGGCCACACGGAACGCATGGCGGGCGGCTTCGTTGCCTTCGAGCAAATAGGTGTGGGCGTGCAGCTCGGACGCGCTCACGCCACCGGTTTGGGCCAGCCAACGCAGGGTGTCGTTGGTGGCGGCCTGGTCGGCGGCGCAATAAATTTCGGTGCGGTTGCAGGTCGACAAAATAGCCGCTTCGGGCTCTTGCGAAATGCGTTGGGACAGGTCACGGCGCAGGCCTTGCAGGGTGGGGACCAGTTTGTCCACGGCGAACGCAAACCGACCGCGCAGATCCAGCGGTGCAGTGGTGTGGTTCAAACCCAGGGTCCATACAGCCATGAGGGCCATTATAGGCACGCCCTGTCAACTTTGCTTGACACAATGACTACAAGAAAAGTAGACGTGGTTTTGCATGCACAATTTCAGGCTCCGGGGGCACTTGTGGCCAACTCGGACCACTCGGAGCGAGACTTCATGACGTTTTGGCAATTGGTTTTGCACCTGTTCAATTTTGCCCTGCCCGCTTTGGCCATGGCGCTGTTCATGCCTTGGGCCGGGCGCTGGGTCATCGGGCCAGGCCGGGCCAGCCTGCGCCGCCGCATGGGGGTGCAGGCCCTGTGCGGGCTGGCGGTGCTGGTGGGTGGGCTCTTGCTGCACGGTCAGGACGGCAAGATGAGCACTTACATCACCCTGGTGCTGGTGGCCGCGACGGCCGAGTGGTTGATGCAGCGCGGCTGGGCCACCAAGTAAGACCGCCCTGAACACCGCCCTGCGTGGGCTCATACCCCTTGGTTTCAGATGGCCCTTGGTTTCAAACCGGGCTGAACAGGTCCACCCGGTCGGTGATGATGCCGTCGGTGCCCAGGGCCAGCAGGTGCTGTGCGGCCCAGTCGTCGTTGACGGTGTAGCTCAGGCACCGCATGCCTGCGCCATGGACTTGGGCCACGGTGGCCGCGTTCCACAGCGCGTAGTTGGCCACCACGGCCACGCAGCCGAGTTCTTGGGCTTTCTCAAACCAGCCGGTCCAAAGCGTGTCGACCAGCAGGCCACGGGGTAATTCAGGAGCGGTTTGCTGGGCGGCGGCCAGGGCCTCGGGTTTGAACGAGGTCAGGAGCGGCGGCACGGCAGCACCCTCCCACAGTCGAGCGGCCAAGCGGGCCACTGCCTCACCTGTGGCGGCTTCGGTGCCTGGCGTGGGCTTGATCTCGATGTTGAGGAGGTAACGGTTGGCCAAGCAAAACCGCGCCAGCGCTTCGAGCGTAGGCAGGGCTTCACCTGCAAAAGTGCGCGAATGCCAGCTGCCCGCGTCCAGTTGCGACAGGGCATGCCAGGGCAGGTCACCGCCGATGCCGTGGCAATTGGTGGTGCGCTCCAGCGTGGCGTCGTGCATCAAGAACACCACGCCGTCGGCGCTGAGCTTGGCGTCGCACTCGAACATGCGGTAACCGTGCGCGGCACCTAAGCGGAAGGCGGCCAGGGTGTTTTCCGGTGCGAGCTTGCCTGCACCCCGGTGCGCAATCCAAAGCGGGTAGGGCCAGGCGGGGAGGTGGGCGGTGGTGGCCAATGTATCGGGTTTCATGCCGTGGCGATGCGTTGACCGGTTTTGGCGTCAAACCAGTGCAGTTTGTCCGCGCGGGGGGTGATGCAAAAGGACTCGCCAGCTGAAGGGGTGGGCAGGGAGGCGTCCAGGCGCAGCGTGAGGTTTTCTGTGCCCAAACGGGCGTGCACCAGCCGCTCAGCGCCAAGCAGCTCCACGGTTTCCACCTGCAAAGGCCAACCCGTGGGCGTGATGTCCATGTGCTCAGGGCGAATGCCCAGGATGCGGCCTGCGGGGGTGTCTGGGGCTTGTTGGAGCAAGTTCATCGGGGGCGAGCCAATGAAGCTGGCCACAAAGGTGCTGGCCGGGCGGTTGTAGACCTCTTCGGGCGTGCCGAACTGCTCCATGTGGCCGCCGTTCATCACGATCATGCGCTGGGCCAGGGTCATGGCTTCGACCTGGTCGTGCGTGACAAACAGGCTGGTGATGCCGAGTTCGCGGTGCAGCTTTTGAATTTCCAGCCGGGTCTGGGCACGCAGTTTGGCGTCCAGATTGGACAGCGGCTCGTCAAACAAAAAGACTTGGGGCTGGCGCACGATGGCGCGGCCCATGGCCACGCGCTGGCGCTGGCCGCCTGAGAGCTCGCGCGGCTTGCGCTGCAGGAGGTGAGAGAGTTCCAGAATGCCAGCGGCTTTGTCCACCCGTGCCTTGATCTCGTCCACTGGCACTTTGGCGATTTTCAGGCCATAGGCCATGTTGTCGAACACGCTCATGTGCGGGTACAGCGCGTAGTTCTGAAACACCATGGCGATGTCGCGCTCGGCAGGTTCCAGGTCGTTGACCACGCGCTCGCCGATCGAAATCGTGCCGCCCGAGATGTCTTCAAGGCCCGCCACCATGCGCAGCAAGGTGGATTTGCCGCAGCCCGAAGGCCCGACGATGACCACGAACTCGCCGTGTGCGATCTGAGCGCTCAGGTCGTGGATGACGGTGTTGGCCTTGGCCCCTTGGCCATAGGTTTTGAGGATGTGAGAGAGGGTGATGGCAGCCATATGTTTTTTGATCAGACGAGGACAGAGCGCCGCTTCGCATGGGTCTGTCCCCGGCTTGTTAATTCGACGAGGACAGAGCAACGCTTCGCATTGGTCTGTCCCCGGGGTTATTACTTCTCCGTATCAACCAGGCCCTTGACGAACCATTTTTGCATCAGGATGACGACCAGCGCCGGGGGGAGCATGGCCAAAATCGCGGTGGCCATGACCACGTTCCATTCGGTGTAGGCCTCGCCAGCGATCAGGCGTTTGATGCCCATGACCACCGGGTACATGTCTTCGTTGGTGGTCACCAAGAGCGGCCACAGGTATTGGTTCCAGCCGTAGATGAACTGGATCACGAACAACGCCGCGATCGAGGTGCGTGTCAGCGGCAACAGGATGTCGATGAAAAAGCGCATGGGCCCTGCGCCGTCCATGCGGGCGGCTTCCACCAGCTCGTCAGGCACCGTCAGGAAAAACTGCCGGAACAAAAACGTGGCCGTGGCCGAGGCGATCAGCGGCACGGTCAGGCCCGCATAGCTGTTGAGCATGCCCAAGTTGGAGACCACCTCGTAGGTCGGGCCGATGCGCACTTCGACCGGCAGCATCAGGGTGACAAAAATCATCCAGAACACCAGGTTGCGCAGCGGAAAGCGGAAATACACGATGGCAAAAGCCGAGAGCAATGAGATGGCGATCTTGCCCAGGGCGATGACCAGCGCACTGACCAAGCTGACCCACATCATGGGGGCGGCCGCCGGGATGCGGCTGCCTGCACTGGTTTCGCCGCCAAACAGGGCGGTTTTGTAGGTCTCCAGGGCGTGGCTGCCGGGCCACATGGACATGGGCACCGATTGGGCGATCTCGGCGGCGCTTTGGGTTGAGGCCACAAAGGTCAGGTACAGCGGGAAGGCCACGATCACCACCCCCAGGATCAGCACCAGGTGGGACAGGACCGTGAGGCCGGGGCGTTTTTCAATCATGGGGCGGGCTCAGTACTGGACTTTTTTCTCGACAAAACGGAACTGCACCACCGTCAGCGCCACCACGATCAGCATCAAGATGACCGACTGCGCGGCCGAGCCGCCCATGTCCAGCGCCTTGAAGCCGTCGTAATAAACCTTGTAGACCAAAATGGCCGTGTCTTTGCCGGGGCCGCCTTGGGTGGTGGCGTCGACAATGCCGAAGGTGTCAAAAAAGGCATACACCACGTTGATGACCAAGAGGAAAAACGTGGTGGGCGACAAGAGCGGGAACACGATGGTCCAGAAGCGGTGCCAAGGGCTGGCTCCGTCGATGGCGGCTGCCTCCAGCAGGGATTTGGGGATGGACTGCAGCCCCGCCAGGAAAAACAGGAAGTTGTAGGAGATTTGCTTCCACACAGCGGCCACCACGATCAGGGTCATGGCGTGGCCGGAGTCCAGTAGGTGGTTCCACTCGATGCCCACCGAGCGCAGGTAAAAAGCGATCACGCCCATGGGTGAGGCGAACATGAACAGCCACAGCACGCCCGCCACCACTGGGGCCACAGCGTAAGGCCAGATCAGCAGGGTTTTGTAGATGGCAGCGCCCTTGAGCACCCGGTCGGCCATCACGGCCAGCAGCAGCGAAATGCTCAGGCCGGAAAAAGCCACCAGCAGAGAAAAAACCGCCGTGGTCTTGAAGGATTCGAGGTAAGTGCTGTCGGCAAACAGGCGCTCAAAGTTCTCCAGTCCGACAAATTCGGTGCTGGTGCCAAAAGCATCTTGTGACAGCACGCTTTGGTAAAGCGCCTGCCCGGCGGGCCAGAAAAAGAACACCAGCACGATGGCCATTTGGGGCGCCACCAAAAGCCAAGGCAACCAGCGGGACTGAAATCGAACGCGTTTTTCCATAGGGGCAGAGTTTAGGCGAGCCACAAAAGCTCAAAAAGCAGGGGCGCGTGGCCCCTGCTTTCAAGACAAAACCCGGGCAGGCGCCCGGGGCGCGGGCTCACTTGTTGGCTTTTTGGAAGCGCTCGAGCTGCTCGTTGCCACGCTTAACGGCGGCATCCAGGGCTTCTTTGGGGGCTTTTTTGCCGGCCCAGACCTGTTCGAGTTCCTCGTCGTTGATGGTGCGGATCTGCACAAAATTGCCCAAGCGGATGCCGCGTGACTTCTCGGTGGTCTTGCGGATCATCTGCTCCACCGACACGTCGGTGCCAGGGTTTTGCTTGTAGAAGCCAGATTTCTCGGTCATCTCATAAGACGCCTTGGTCAGCGGCAGGTAGCCGGTGCGCTGGTGGCTCTTGGCCGCTTCTTCGGCCTTGGACAGGTGGGCAAAGAACTGGGCCACGCCCTTGTATTCATTGTCCTTCTTGCCTGACATGACCCACAGGCTGGCACCACCAATGACGGTGTTCTGGGGAGCGCCCGCCACATCGGGGTAATAAGGCAGGGTGGAGATGCCGGAAGCGAACTTGGCGTTGCGCTTGATGTTGCCGTACAGCGCAGACGAGCCGGTGGTCATGGCGCATTCACCCGAGACGAAGACCGCATCGGCCGCATTGCCCCGGCCTTTGTAGACGAACAGACCGGTTTTGGCCATGTTGGCCAGGTTCTCGATGTGGCGCACATGCAAGGGGCTGTTGAAGTTCAGGCGGGCGTCAATGCCGCGCATGCCATTGCCCTTGGTGGCGAATTCGGTGTTGTGCCAAGCCGAGAAGCTTTCGAGCTGGGTCCAGCTCACCCAGCTGGTGGTGAAGGGGCATTTGTGGCCGGAGGCCTTGAGCTTGCCTGCGGCCAGCGCCACTTCGGGCCAGGTCTTTGGTGGCTTTTCGGGGTCCAGGCCAGCGGCCTTGAAGGCGTCCTTGTTGTAATGGAAGACCGTGGTCGAGCTGTTGAAGGGGAAGCTCAGCATCTGGCCGTTGGGGGCGGTGTAATAACCGGCCACGGCGGGCACGTAGGCGTTGGCGTCAAAAGTGACACCGGCTTTTTTCATGACCTCGCCGACGGGCACGATGGCACCTTTGCTGGCCATCATGGTGGCGGTGCCCACTTCGAACACCTGCAGGATGTGCGGGGCATTGCCGGCACGGAAGGCGGCGATGGCGGCGGTCATGGACTCGTCGTAGCTGCCTTTGAAGGTGGGCACGATTTTGTAGTCTTTTTGGCTGGCGTTGAAATCCTTGGCCAGGTCGTTGACCCATTCACCCAGGGCGCCGCCCATGGAGTGCCACCACTGGACTTCGGTTTGAGCCTGGGCTGACACGCTGGCCAGACCCAAGGCGAGGGCGGTGAGGGAGAGTTTGAGTTTCATGCAGGCTCCTGAAAGGGGTAAAACAAAAATGAATAGACCGCTTGGAGGTGCCCAAGCTTGAAGGCCGTCGCCTTGTATTGGGGTCGATTCACATGTCGTGCTGATTAAAACCATGTGAAAGATCCATGACAACCCGGACTTTCCATGAGTCCAGACCCCTGGGTGACAGGTGCCCCCACCCCCGGCGCGTGTTTGCTGCACTGCGGTAACATCTCGCCTCAGCCGGTTAGACGCCTCCGTCCAGGTCTGGCTGAACGCGTTTTTACCCACGCATTTGACCGCGCACCCCCCATGAATGCTCCCACCACGCTCCAACTTTTGATGCAAGCCGACGCCGATGCGCCGCGCCTGCGCGAGATTCCTTACAACTACACCAGCTTTTCAGACCGCGAAATCGTGCTGCGCTTGCTGGGCGAGTCGGCCTGGGATCTGCTCAATGAACTGCGCGGAGAACGCCGCACGGGCCGCTCTGCCCGCATGCTGTACGAAGTGTTGGGCGACATCTGGGTGGTCGAGCGCAACCCCTATTTGCAGGACGACCTGCTGGACAACCCGGGCCGCCGTAAATTGCTGGTCGAGGCCTTGCAGCACCGCCTGGGCGAGGTGCAAAAGCGCCGCACCCCGGGCGTGGACGCCGCCCGCGACGCCTTGGTCGGTCAATTGCTGGCCATGGCTGCTCAGGCCGTGACGCAGTTCAGCGAGCGCTTCACCCGCATGGCCAAACTGCGCAGCCAGGTGCAAAAGACGCTGGGCCGCCTCACGGCCAAGGACAACATCAAGTTCGATGGCCTCTCGCGTGTGAGCCATGTGACCGACGCTACCGACTGGCGCGTGGAATACCCCTTTGTGGTGCTGACGCCTGATTCCGAAGTCGAGATGGCCGGTTTGGTCAAAGGTTGTATCGACTTGGGCCTGACCATCGTTCCACGCGGCGGCGGCACGGGTTACACGGGCGGCGCTATTCCCTTGACCTGGAAGAGCGCGGTCATCAACACCGAAAAGCTAGAAGCCATGACCGAGGTCGAGATGGTCGACCTGCCCGGTATTGCGCACAAAATTCCTACCATTTACTCCGAAGCCGGTGTGGTGACCCAGCGCGTGGCCGATGCGGCCGAGCGTGGGGGCTTTGTGTTCGCGGTGGACCCGACATCGGCCGAAGCCAGCTGCATTGGCGGCAACATCGCCATGAACGCGGGTGGCAAAAAGGCGGTTTTGTGGGGCACGGCGCTCGACAACCTGGCCAGCTGGCGCATGGTCACCCCTGACGCCGAATGGTTGGACGTGGTGCGCATGGACCACAACATGGGCAAGATCCACGACGCCGAGGTCGCCACCTTTGAGTTGCGTTACTTCAAGGCCGACGGCAAAACCCCGATCCGCACCGAAACCCTGGTGATCCCGGGCAAGACTTTCCGCAAGGAAGGTTTGGGCAAGGACGTGACCGACAAGTTCTTGAGCGGCTTGCCCGGTGTGCAAAAAGAAGGCTGCGACGGCCTGATCACCAGCGCCCGCTGGGTCGTCCACCGCATGCCCACCCACACCCGCACCGTGTGCATGGAATTCTTTGGCCACGCCCGCGAGGCCGTGCCCAGCATCGTCGAGATCAAAGACTTCATGTTTGCCGAGCAAAAGCGCACCGGCACCGTGATGGCGGGCCTGGAGCACTTGGACGACCGTTATTTGCGGGCCGTGGGTTATTCCACCAAGTCCAAGCGCGGCGGCTTCCCCAAGATGGTCTTGATCGGTGACATTGCCGGTGACAACGCCGACGACGTGGCCAAGGCGACCAGCGAGATCGTGCGCATTGCCAACTCGCGCAGCGGCGAAGGCTTCATCGCCATCAGCCCCGAGGCGCGCAAAAAGTTCTGGTTGGACCGCAAAAAAACCGCTGCCATTTCGCGCCACACCAACGCCTTCAAGGTCAACGAAGACGTGGTGATTCCGCTGCCGCGCATGGCCGAGTACACCGATGGCATCGAGCGCATCAACATCGAGCTGAGCCTGCGCAACAAGCTCAAACTGTGCCGCGAAATCGAAGCCTTCCTGGAGCGTGGCAACCTGCCGCTGGGCAAGCAAGACGATGCCAACGACATCCCTTCTGCCGAGTTGCTGGAAGACCGCGTGGCGCAAGCCCTGGCGGTGGTGCGGGAGGTGCGTGCGCAGTGGCAAGGCTGGTTGACCGATGTCGACACGCTGTTCCCTCAGCTGCAAGAGCACAGCCTGCGCGCCAGCTGGAAGACACAAATTCGCCCGGCTTTCCAGAACATCTTCTCTGGCTCGGCCTTTTTACCGATCCTGACCGAGGTCACGGCCATTCACCAGCGCGTGCTCAAAGGCCGCGTGTGGGTGGCGCTGCACATGCACGCCGGTGACGGCAATGTGCACACCAACATCCCGGTCAACAGCGACAACTATGAGATGCTGCAAACCGCGCACGAGGCGGTGGCCCGCATCATGGTGCTGGCCCGCAGCCTGGACGGTGTGATCTCGGGCGAGCACGGCATTGGCATCACCAAGCTGGAGTTCTTGACCGACGCCGAGTTGGCCAATTTCACCGCCTACAAAGCCAAAGTGGACCCGGAAGGGCGCTTCAATAAAGGCAAGCTGCTGCGCGGCGCGGCCCTGACGGGGCTGGGCGACGATGTGCACGCCGCTGACCTGACCCATGCTTACACCCCCAGCTTTGGCCTGATGGGCCACGAGTCGCTGATCATGCAGCAGTCGGACATTGGCGAGATCGCCGCCAGCGTGAAAGACTGCCTGCGCTGCGGCAAGTGCAAGCCCGTGTGCGCCACGCATGTGCCGCGTGCCAATTTGCTCTACAGCCCGCGCAACAAGATTTTGGCGACCTCTTTGCTGGTTGAGGCCTTCCTCTACGAAGAACAAACCCGCCGGGGCATCTCCATCAAGCACTGGCAAGAGTTTGAGGACGTGGCCGACCACTGCACCGTGTGCCACAAGTGCCTGACGCCTTGCCCGGTGAACATCGACTTTGGCGATGTGTCCATGAACATGCGCAACTTGCTGCGCAAGATGGGTCAAAAGAGCTTCCGCCCAGCGGCTGAGTTTCAGTCTTGGTTCATTGGTACGGCCAGTCCGAATGCCATTGCGTTGGGTCAAGCTTTGACCAAAATCAGTTTCAAGGCCCAGCGTTTGGGTAACCGTGTGTTGAATGTGTTTGCACGTCAACAAACCAAGGCTCCTCCAGCGTCAGTGGGTCAACCACCGATCAAAGAACAGGTGATTCATTTCATCAACAAAAAAATGCCCGGAGGCCTGCCCAAAAAGGGTGCCCGAGCTTTGTTGGACATTGAAGACAAAGATTACGTCCCGATCATTCGTAACCCTAAAACCACGAGTGCTGAGACCGAAGCGGTGTTTTATTTCCCCGGCTGTGGTTCGGAGCGCTTGTTCAGCCAGGTGGGCCTGGCCACCCAGGCCATGCTCTGGCATGTGGGCGTGCAGACCGTGTTGCCACCGGGCTACCTGTGTTGCGGTTATCCGCAAAAGGGCTCGGGTCAGTTCGACAAGGCCGAGAAGATCATCACCGACAACCGGGTGCTGTTCCACCGCGTGGCCAACACGCTCAATTACCTGGACATCAAGACTGTGGTGGTGAGCTGCGGCACTTGCTACGACCAGTTGCAGGGCTACGAGTTCGACAAGATCTTCCCCGGCTGCCGCATCATCGACATCCACGAGTTCTTGCTCGAAAAAGGCATGAAGTTGGACGCGGGCGGCGCCTACCTGTACCACGACCCTTGCCACAGTCCGATGAAGCTGCAAGCACCCATGAAAACCGTCACAGCATTGTTGGGTGATGGTGTTTTGGAAAGTACGCGCTGCTGCGGTGAAAGTGGGGGCTTGGCCACATCGCGCCCTGATATTTCGACGCAGATTCGATTCCGAAAAGAAGAAGAAATTCGCAAAGGCGAGGTCGCTTTGCGCCAATCGGGGGCAGTCACAGCGGAGGAGAACGTCAAAATTCTCACGTCTTGCCCGAGCTGTTTGATGGGTTTGAACCGTTACCAGGACGACCTGCAAAACGGCCTGCTCGAAGCCGACTACATCGTGGTCGAGATGGCCAAGCACATCCTGGGCGAAGAGTGGATGCCCGAGTACGTGAGCGCTGCCAATGCGGGCGGCATTGAGCGCGTTCTGGTGTAACCCCAACACGCAACCCGACAGCAAGATTTCGAAAGCAAAAGATGGCCGGATTGAAAAAAGACATGCCCCACCCCGAGTCGTTGACCCTGCACGGTCAGACCCGGGTGCTGGAGATCGGGTTTTCTGACGGTGCGCAGTTCCGCATCCCCTTCGAGCTGATGCGCGTGTACTCGCCCTCGGCCGAGGTGCAAGGCCACGGCCCTGGCCAGGAAGTGCTGCAAACCGGCAAGCGCGAGGTCGGCATTGCCGAAATCGAGCCTGTTGGCAATTACGCCGTGAAACCCACCTTCACCGACGGGCACGAATCGGGCCTGTTCACTTGGGAATACCTGTATTTTTTGGGCGACCAAGAAGTCGCTTTGTGGAAGCAGTATGAAGACCGCCTGCAAGCGGCGGGCTTGAGCCGCGACGCGCCCATGGTCGAAGCCTCGGCGGGCGGCAGCTGCGGTCACAAGCATTGAGGGGGCGGGCATGAGCAGCACCCACTTTGGTTTCAAAACCGTCGATGAAACAGAAAAAGCCAAGCATGTGCGTGGTGTGTTCGACTCGGTCGCGTCCAAATACGACGTGATGAACGACCTGATGTCCATGGGCTTGCACCGCGTGTGGAAGGCCTACACCGTGCAGGTGGCCAACCTCAAAGAGGGTGATCAGGTGCTGGACATCGCAGGCGGCACGGGCGACTTGTCCATGGCCTTTGCCAAAAAAGTGGGGGCCACGGGCCGTGTGGTGCACACCGACATCAACGAAGCCATGCTGTCCACTGGGCGTGACCGTCTGGTCGACCATGGCTTGGCCTTGCCCACCTTGGTGTGTGATGCTGAAAAGCTGCCTTTTCCAGACAACCATTTCAACGTGGTCAGCGTGGCCTTTGGTCTGCGCAACATGACGCACAAGGATGTGGCCTTGAAGGAAATGTGCCGGGTGCTCAAACCGGGCGGGAAATTGCTGGTTTTGGAGTTTTCGAAGGTGGCCAAACCCCTGGAAAAAGCCTACGACTGGTACAGCTTCAAGATCCTTCCCCAATTGGGTAAGTTGGTGGCGGGCGACGCCGACAGCTACCGTTACCTGGCCGAATCCATCCGCATGCACCCCGGGCAAGAAGACCTGAAAACCCTTATGAAAAATGCCGGATTTGGCCATGTGGATTTTCACAATTTGTCGGCTGGGGTGGTAGCCTTGCACATGGGCATCAAATGTTGACGCCCGAAATCTGAATTTCCTGAGTTGGAGACACCATGAACAACAAGTTGATGACACTGATGCTCGCAGGCGTGATGGCCTTGGGCAGCCTCAATGCTGAGGCAGCACGCCGCATGGGTGGCGGCAAGTCTGTTGGCCAGCAGTCGAACCAGGTGACCAAGCGTGACGCCGCGCCGCAAACCCCGGCCGCACCTGCACAAAATGCCGCGCCCACCAACGCAGCCAAGCCCGGTGCGGCACCTGCAGCCGCTGCCCCCAAGAAGCCTTGGGGTGCGATGTTGGGTGGCTTGGCCGCTGGTTTGGGTCTGGCCTGGTTGGCCAGCTCTCTGGGCTTGGGTGAAGCCTTTGGCAACATCCTGATGGCTTTGTTGATCGGTGTGGCCGTCATCGCCGTGATTGGCATGATCATGCGGGCCCGCCGAGGAGGTGCTGCACAAACAGGTGGTAATGGTGGCCTGGCTTACCAAGGTGCAGGCGCATCGGCTGATAACCCCGCCACCTACAAACAGTACAGCCCCCAAAACGTGGGCAACGACGCATCGGCCCGCCCATGGGAAGGTCAAAACACCCGCTTCGACAGCTCGGCTGCGTCGCAGTCCACCGGCTCCATGATCGGCTCGGGCATCGGCTCAGGCCTGAGCGGCTCGCAAACCTGGGGCATCCCCGCCGGTTTCGACGTCGACAACTTTGTCACGGCTGCCAAGCGCAACTTTGTTACTTTGCAAGACGCCTGGGACCGTTCGGACATCAGCGCCCTGCGTTCCATGATGACGGACGCCATGGTGGTGGAAATCCGCAACCAGCTGTCCGAGCGCGAAGCGCAGTTCCCCGGTCAGCCCAATAAGACCGAAGTGGTCATGCTCGACGCCCAGCTGCTGGGCATCGAAGAGCAGGCCGATACCTACTTGGCCAGCGTCGAGTTCAACGGCATGATTCGCGAAGACGCGGCTTCCGGCCCCAGCCCATTCCGTGAAGTCTGGAACATGACCAAATCCAAGCAAGGCGGCGGCTGGCTGGTGGCTGGCGTGCAAGCGCTGCAATAAAGACCGCGCCATAAAGCCCTGAAGCTTTGGGGCTGGCACTTTCGGGAATAATCGGGGACTATGGCAACACAGTCCCCTTTTTCATGGGCCGCTCAGGCGCTCCCCGACATGGTCAACCGTCTCGCGACCAACTTCCAGCCCCCGGACTGGGTGGTGGACGAGGGCATCAACCGCCTGGTTTTGTTCCTCAACCATGTGCTGATGAGCGAGCCCGAGGCCATGGCCCGTTTGGCCCGCCAAAAAGGCCAGCGCATCGAGCTGGTCTGGGACCGCATTCAACTTCAATTGAGCCCCACCCCTGCAGGCCTGCTCGAACGCGGCCGTTTTGAAGGCTTTGACCTGCGCCTGACAGTGACCGAGGACTCGCCCGTTTCCATCGCTTCGGCCTTGGCCCGGGGCGACAAACCCAAGGTCCGCATCGAAGGCGATGTGCAGCTGGCCGCTGAAGTCAATTGGCTGATCGACCATGTGCGCTGGGATGCCGAAGAGGATCTGGCCCGCCTGATCGGCGACGCCCCCGCGCATACTCTGACACAAGCTGCCCGTCAGGCCATGACGGCATTGCGCAGTTTTGTCGCCCAGCGACCCGGCACCGGCTTGCGCACGGGCAGCGCAGCATGATGCGCTGGGGCCGTTTCGGGCGCGGTGCCTTCATCGTCTTCATCGTCCTGCGCTACGGCCTGGACGAGTTGGTGCTCTCCAGCTTTCAGAAACCCTGGATTCGCCTGCTGGCCCGCGTACTTTCGGTGGGCCGCGACTTGCGCTCACCGCGCGCTGTGCGCCTGCGCGAGGCGCTCGAGCGTCTGGGTCCGATCTTTGTGAAGTTTGGCCAGGTGCTGTCCACCCGGCGCGACTTGCTGGCCCCCGACATCGCTGAAGAACTGGCCAAGCTGCAAGACCGCGTGCCGCCGTTCAGTTCTGCCATCGCGGTGGCCTCGATCGAGCGGGCTTTCAACCGCAAAGTCGACGACATCTTTGAAACTTTTGAGCGCGAGCCTGTGGCCAGTGCTTCGATTGCGCAGGTGCACTTTGCCACTTTGCGCGGCAAATCGGGTGACGTGCGTGAGGTGGCCGTGAAGGTGTTGCGACCCGGCATGCTGCCCGTCATCGACAAAGACCTGAGCCTCATGCGCATGATGGCCGGTTGGGTGGAGAGCCTGAGCGCCGACGGCAAACGACTCAAGCCTCGCGAGGTGGTGGCCGAGTTTGACAAATACCTGCATGACGAGCTGGACCTGGTGCGCGAAGCGGCCAACGCCGCGCAGCTGCGCCGCAACATGCAAGGCCTCGATCTGGTGCTGATCCCTGAAATGATCTGGGACTTTTGCCACCCAGAGGTCATCGTCATGGAGCGCATGCACGGCGTGCCCATCAGCCAGGTCGACCGTTTGCGCGAGGCGGGTGTGGACATTCCCAAGCTGGCCCGCGATGGCGTGACGCTGTTTTTCACGCAAGTGTTCCGCGACGGCTTTTTCCATGCCGACATGCACCCGGGCAACATCCAGGTGAGCCTGGCCCCGGAGACCTTTGGCCGCTACATCTCCTTGGACTTCGGCATCGTGGGCACGCTCACCGAGTACGACAAGGAGTACCTGGCGCAAAACTTCACCGCGTTTTTCCGCCGCGACTACAAGCGCGTGGCCGAACTGCACATCGAGTCCGGTTGGGTGCCCCCCGAAACGCGGGTGGACGAGCTGGAGTCGGCCATTCGCGCGGTGTGCGAGCCTTACTTTGATCGCCCGCTCAAGGAAATTTCGCTGGGCATGGTGCTCATGCGGCTGTTCCAGACCTCGCGCCGCTTTCAGGTCGAGATCCAGCCGCAGTTGGTGCTGTTGCAAAAAACCCTGCTCAACATCGAAGGCCTGGGCCGCGACCTGGACCCGGAGCTGGACCTGTGGAGCACGGCCAAGCCTTTCCTCGAGACCTGGATGCTCGAGCAAATCGGTCCCAAAAAGCTTTGGGAAGAGCTCAAGGCCCAGGCCCCGCATTACGCCAAACTGCTGCCGCAGTTGCCACGCTTGCTGCACGAGTACCTGAAACAACCGCGCCAAAACGATGCACGGCAGACCGAGCAGCTGCTGGCCGAGCAGCGCAGAACCAACAGACTGCTGCAAACCCTGATTTACGCCAGCTTGGGCTTTGTGGTCTCCTTGCTCGTTTTGCAGGTGGGCATGCACCTGCAACTGATTTACTAAGCCTGATTTTTGGAGGGTACGAAGGTGCTGCTGACTTTTGTGATCGCTTACTTGGCCGTGACCATCAGCATTGGTTTGTTGGCTGCACGCCGGGTCCATGGGGCCAAGGATTACCTGGTGGCGGGCCGGAGCTTGCCGCTGTACATGAACGTGGCCACCGTCTTTGCCACATGGTTCGGGGCCGAGACGGTCCTGTCGGTGTCGGCCACCTTTGCCAAGGATGGCCTCAATGGCATCCCCGGTGACCCCTTTGGTGCCACGGTTTGCCTGGTGCTGGCGGCTTTGTTGTTTGCTAAGCTGTTTTACCGCCTGAACCTGCTCACCATTGGCGACTTCTACAAGGTGCGCTATGGCAAGTCTGTGGAGGTGCTGACCAGCGTGGCGATTGTGTTGTCTTACCTGGGCTGGACCTCGGCGCAATTGACGGCGCTGGGCTTGGTCATTCATGTGCTCTCGTCCGGGGCGATTGATCTGAACTACGCCATCATGATGGGCGCCGCCGTGGTGCTGGTCTACACCGTGTTTGGCGGCATGTGGTCGGTGGCCTTCACCGATTTGTTCCAGACCGTGGTGATCGTGGTGGGCCTGGTCCTCGTGGCCACCTTGGTGGGCGGCAATGCGGGCGGCTTTGAGAAGGTGGTGGCGCAAGCGGCGGCCGACGGTAAGTTCGACATGTTCCCGGCCGACATGGATGCCGCCGCCTGGTGGGCCATGGCGGGTGCTTTCTTCGCCTTTGCCTTTGGCTCCATTCCGCAGCAGGACGTGTTTCAGCGCATGACCAGCGCCAAGGACGAAAAAACTGCCGTGCGCGGCACCGTCATTGGGGCCTTGATGTACTTTGTGATCGCTTTCATTCCGCTGTACATCGCTTATGCGGCCCTGATCGCCCATCCCGAGCTCAAAGCCTTGTTCGAGTCGGAAGACGCCCGCACCATCCAGCGCATCCTGCCCGATCTGGTGCTGGGCAAGATGCCCATGTGGGCGCAGATTTTGTTCTTTGGTGCTTTGTTGTCGGCCATTTTGTCGACCGCCAGCGGTGCCTTGTTGGCTCCCACCGCTACCTTTACCGAGAACGTGCTCAAGCCTTTTGTGCCCCACATGAGCGACCGCCAGTTCTTGCTGCTGCTGCGCGTCATTTTGGTCACTTTCACCTCGTTTGCCCTGTTGTTTGCCCTCAACAGCACCAGCACCATGTACGAGATGGTGCAAAACGCCTACAACGTCACCTTGACCGGGGCTTTTGTGCCGCTGGTGGCCGGAGCCTTCTGGCGGCGGGCCAACACCCAGGGGGCCTTATTTTCGGTGGTGTTGGGCGTGGGCACCTGGCTGGTGTTCAACTTCCTGGCTCCCGAAACCCTGGTGCCAGCCAACTTGCTCGGCCTGATGGCGTCCATCGTGGGCATGCTGCTGGGCTCTTTGGCACCGAGCGTGATCACCAACCGGGGTCAGTCCATGGCCAGCGCCTTGGACCACGCCGCCCGGGACACCTCCAGCCGCTGAAGCCACGGTCACAGTGGCTTTTATGGTCACTGTGGCCAGCGCGGACATTTTGGCCATCGGCCGACAAGGCCCCTTGGCCACAACCCAAGCCGTGAGGCCGGGCCAGCGCTGGGGTGTTGCCTTGGGTCTTGGGGCTTGAGGGGCGATGCCAAGCCTATAATTGAAGGTTTTCTTGCATCACCTTCAAAGGCTTTTCACATGCCCATTTACGCCTACAAATGCGACGCCTGCGGCCATGCCAAGGATGTTCTGCAAAAAATGAGCGACGATCCATTGACCGATTGCCCCGCTTGCGGCGCCCCCAAATTCAACAAACAGCTCACCGCCCCGGGTTTCCAGCTCAAGGGCACAGGCTGGTATGCCACTGACTTCAAGGGCGGCGGAGCAGCCGCAGTCCCTGCCGCAGCGGGCACCGCAGCAGATGCTGTCGCCGCACCGTCACCAGCTCCAGCCAGCGACAGTGCAGCGCCTGCCGCAACGGCCAGCGCCGCTGGCTGCGCCGCTTCGTGCGCCTGCCATTGATCTTTCTGAACGCTGACTTCACCGATTGCCCCACCCCATGAAACACCGCAGCTTCAAACAGTATTTCGTCACCGGCTTGCTGGTGTGGCTGCCCATGGGCATCACCGTCTGGGTGATCATGTGGTTGGTGGGCATGCTCGACGCCATCTTTTTGGCGGTGCTGCATGCGGCCGACACCTTGATCCCGGGCGTGCACGCCAGCGCCGAATACCTGCGTGGCGTGCCTGGCTTGGGCGTGGCCATTGTGGCCGTGTTCATTTTTGCCACGGGGGTGTTTGTGGCCAACATGTTTGGCCAATGGTGGCTGCGCAAATGGCACGGCCTCATGAACCGCATCCCTGTGGTGCGCAGCATCTACACCAGCGTCAAGCAGGTGGCAGACACCTTGTTTTCGGGCAGCGGCCATGCATTTTCCAAAGCCTTGTTGGTCCAATACCCGCGTCAGGGCTCGTGGACCATTGCGTTTTTGACCGGCACACCCGGTGGTGAAGTGGCCCAGCACCTGGGCCAGCCCATGGTCAGTGTGTACGTGCCCACCACGCCCAACCCCACCTCGGGCTTTTTCCTGATGATGCCCAAAGCCGATGTGGTGGAGCTCGACATGAGCGTGGATGACGCGCTCAAGTACATCATCTCCATGGGGGTGGTCGTGCCCGGCACGCCTGCGCCCAAGCCCATTGCAGCCCAGCCCCAGTTGGGCTGATGCCTTTTCCGAACCCTGTTCCTGCGAATCCAGAAAGTCCCACAACATGTCCATGCGTTCCCACTATTGCGGTCTGGTGACCGAAGCCCTGATCGGCCAAGCCGTGAGCCTGTGCGGCTGGGTCAACCGCCGCCGTGACCACGGCGGTGTGATCTTCATCGACCTGCGCGACCGCGAAGGCTACGTGCAGGTGGTGTGCGACCCTGACCGCCCCGACATGTTCAAAGTCGCTGAAGACGTCCGTAACGAATACTGCGTGCAGATCAAAGGCATCGTGCGTGCGCGCCCCGATGGCACCAGCAATGACGGCCTCAAAAGCGGCAAGATCGAGGTCTTGTGCCACGAGTTGATCGTGCTGAACGAATCGGTCACGCCGCCGTTCCAGATTGACGAAGACAACTTGTCCGAGACCACGCGCCTGACCCACCGTGTGCTGGACCTGCGCCGCCCCTACATGCAAAACAACCTGATGCTGCGCTACAAGGTGGCCATGGAAGTGCGCAAGTACCTGGACGAAAACGGTTTTGTGGACATCGAAACCCCGATGCTGACCAAGAGCACGCCCGAAGGGGCGCGCGACTACCTCGTGCCCAGCCGCGTGCACGATGGCCAGTTCTTTGCCTTGCCCCAGTCGCCTCAGCTCTTCAAGCAGCTCCTGATGGTGGCCGGCTTTGACCGGTACTACCAAATCACCAAGTGCTTCCGCGACGAAGACCTGCGCGCGGACCGCCAGCCCGAATTCACCCAGATCGATATCGAAACCTCCTTCCTGACCGAAGAAGAAATCCGCGACATGTTCCAGGGCATGATCAAACGCGTATTCCTCAAAACCATTGGCGTGGACCTGGGCGAGTTCCCGGTCATGACCTACCAGGACGCGATGCACATCTACGGCTCCGACAAGCCCGACCTGCGCGTGAAACTGCAGTTCACCGAAGTGACCGATGTCATGGGCGATGTGGACTTCAAAGTGTTCTCCGGTGCGGCCAACATGAAGGGCGGCCGCGTGGTGGCCCTGCGCGTGCCGGGTGGCTCGGTCGAAGGCGGCGGCATCAGCCGCGGCGAGATCGATGCCTACACCGAGTTCGTCAAGATCTACGGTGCCAAGGGCCTGGCCTACATCCGCGTCAACGACCTGTCCAAGGGCCGCGAAGGTTTGCAGTCACCCATCGTGAAGAACATCCACGACGCGGCATTGAATGCCGTGCTGGAGCGCTCGGGCGCCCAAAACGGCGACCTGATCTTCTTCGGTGCCGACAAAGAGAAAATCGTCAACGACGCCATCGGTGCCTTGCGCATCAAAATTGGCCACAGCGCTTTCGGCAAAGCCAATGGCCTGTTTGAAGACCGCTGGGCCCCGATGTGGGTGGTGGACTTCCCGATGTTCGAGTACGACGACGAAAGCCAGCGCTACACCGCCGTGCACCACCCGTTCACCGCGCCCAAAGACGGCCACGAAGACTGGATGGTCACAGCCCCCGAGAAGTGCATCTCCAAAGGCTACGACATGGTTTTGAACGGTTGGGAAATGGGCGGTGGCTCGGTCCGTATCCACCGCGCCGACGTGCAGCAAAAAGTGTTTGACGCTTTGAAGATCACGCCCGAAGAAGCCCAACTCAAATTCGGCTTCCTGCTCGACGCGCTGCAATACGGCGCACCACCGCACGGCGGCCTGGCCTTTGGTTTGGACCGCATCGTCACGCTCATGACCGGTGCCGAGTCGATCCGCGACGTGATCGCCTTCCCCAAGACCCAACGTGCCCAGTGCTTGTTGACCCAAGCCCCCAGCCCGGTGGACGAAAAGCAATTGCGCGAATTGCACATCCGCCTGCGCAATGTGGATGCGGTCAAAGCCTAAGCGGCGCTGACCGCTCCCATGCCAACGCCACCTTCGGGTGGCGTTGGCATTTGTGGGGTTGCCCAGTTCATCCGAATCAGCCAGCGAGGTGCACAGGCAGTCCAAAGCTTTTGTCGAGGATGGTGAAGGACCCACAAAAAAGGCCTCAAAACCGAAGTCTTGAAGCCTTTGATGTCTGTGTTCAGCCTGACGCTGAACCAGAAATTTTGCAACGGCATCGCTGCCGTTTGCGGGGTTTGCAGGGCTTAGTAGCCGCCGCGGCCGCCGCCGCCACCGCCGTAGCCGCCACCGCCGGAGCGATCGCCACCACCGCCGTAGCCGCCGCCACCGGAACGGCCGCCACCGCCGCCGTAGCCGCCACCGCCGGAGCGATCACCGCCACCGCCGTAACCGCCACCACCGCCGCCGAAGCCGCCGGTACGGGGAGGACGTGCCTCCATCGGACGGGCTTCGTTCACGGTGATGCTGCGACCGCCCAAAGATTGGCCATTCATGCCGTTGATCGCGGCTTGGGCTTCGGCATCGCTGCCCATTTCCACAAAACCGAAACCTTTGGAGCGACCGGTGTCGCGTTCCATCATGACTTTGGCGCTGGTGATGGCGCCGAATTCGCCGAATGCCTGTTGCAGGTCTTCGTCGCGAACGGTGTACGGCAGGTTGCCGACGTAAAGTTTATTGCCCATGGGGACTCCTGAAAAACACATGAAAACAAAAGCGATGGGGTCCCGAAAGCACAACAAACCTGAAAAGTGCCGCCGTAGCGCGCGAAACTGACCGATCACCTCAAATGTGACGTTTTATGGACGCGCACCATCAGATTATGGGGCATAGCATCAAAATAGCACCAAATATCGTCAATGTTTCTGGATTGACCTTGTTTTAAAGAGCCCTCTTGTGCCATTTACCAACACGAGACCCACAGCCCAGAGCTCATGCCCGCTTGGAAACTCCCAGGTGCCCAGCTTCAGCGCCAAACGCCTGTGCGCACCAACTCTTGTCGCAGTAGAGCCTGATAGCGTTGGTTGTGAATGGGGGTGGCCGAGTGGTAGGCGGCCACACCAAACCAGGTGTTGCCGTGGCGCAGCATGACGCGTTTGAGGTGCCAGGCCGCCACATGGGTGGCCACGCAGGGGTCCAGCAGCCGCTCGGGCGTGATGCCCCATTGCGCCAGTTCGCGAAAGTGGATCGAATTGATTTGCGCCATGCCTACATCGATGCTGCCATTGCGGTTGCGGCTCACCACATGGGGGCGCATGCCCGACTCCACTTGCAAGATGGCCCGCAGGATGTGGGGGTTCACACCATGGCGCTGCGCGGCCGGCATCAGGCAGGGGTCAGCGGCCAAGCCAGGGGCGGTCTTGGCTGGGCTAGGATTTTGGGCACGGGCATGGCCGGCTGCGAGCGCCCATGCCAGCCCACACAGGCAAAGGGCTGCGAGCTGCCGACAGTCAAAGCGCATCAAGGTGGTGACATTCATGTTTCGTTCAGGCCTGGCCAATTTCTACCCATGGGCTGGGATGAATCCAGACAGGTGGCTGGGTCGCGTATGACGCATTCAGCTGAGCACCCAAGGCCAGACCATGGGCCCCGCCAGCCAGCAGAGTCAAACAATATTTGTTTGGAGCATCGGCACGGTGATGGTTTTCTTGACCGACAAGCCTGCAAGGGGCAGCGCCTCCGTCACCCCATCTCAGAGCTGGAGGACTGACACCAGTGGCAGATGGGCGGGCTTTTCGTAGTCTGCGATCAGCCAGGCGCGCTCGGTGTTTTGAGCCCGTTGCGCCAAAAATGCCTGTAGGCTGCGGATGGATGCTTGGTCCAGCGAGACAAAAGGCTGGTCGAGCAAAGTGACCGTGGCTCCGCTGGCCAGTGCCGCCACCAGGCCCACCTTGCGGCGGCTCCCGGTCGAGAGCATGTTCAGCCGTTTGTCCAGATGAGGTGCCAATTGCAAGGCTTCGATCAGCTCGTTTTTCGTTTCATCCGACCAGGCGGGTAAAGACGCACGAAGCTTCGCCCAGCATTGCACGGGTGTGTCGCTGTCGTGCAGCGGCAAGCGCAGGTCGATCCAGAAAACCGCCGACGGCTGCGGCAGGCTCAAAGGGGAAGCCCCACTGGCCAAGCGCAGCTGCCCAGCCGTGGCCACCAGATCGCCGCTGAGCAAGCGCATCAAACTGGTCTTGCCCACGCCCTCATCGCCCAGCAAGGCGGACACACCTGCTGGCAGTTGCAGAGCAAGATCGCGAAATAGCTGCAGATCGCCCGGGCCACCGCTCAGGCCAGTGACGCTCAGCACGGTGTAGGAGGCCTTTTGTAGGAGGTCAAAAGTCTGTTTCAGCATGGCTTGAATGCTAGCAGCAGGCCATGCCGAGCCCGTCTGCTCGACCGGTGGGATGCAATTGGCAAACACTTTTACACTTTGAAACAAATTATTTTTAGTGTTTTAAATTGGAAAAATATAATTCTTAATCGTTCAATTGGCTAATAACGGAAAAACGATCATGTGCACAGGGAATTTGTTGGAAGTCGGCGAAAAGACAAAAACAGTCTTGCCCAATTTGCGCCGCAAGATCGGCGTGCTGTGCGTCATGGCGGGCATGTTCACTGGGTCTGCCGCATGGGCCCTGGAGGCGCCCAAAGGGCCTGTGGTTCTGCAGGTGTCGGGTCTGATTGAGGCACACAACCAGGGCAAAGTGGCCGCCTTGGACATGAAGGCCTTGCAGGCTTTGCCGCAAAAAAGCTTCACCACACAGACCCCCTGGGATCAAAAACCCGTGACCTTCAGCGGCCCCTTGCTGCGCGATGTTTTGCAGCTGGTCAAGGCCAAAGGCCAGCACATTCGGGCAGTGGCGCTCAACGATTACCGTGTGAAGCTGCCTGTGTCCGATGCGCGTGAGCACGATGTGGTGGTGGCTGTGCAAATGAATGGCCAAGCGATCCCGGTGCGCACCAAGGGGCCTTTGTTCATTGTTTACCCCTTTGATGCCAAAAAAGAACTCCAGCACAAGACCTACTACGAGCGCTCCATCTGGCAGCTCAAGGCCATTGAGGTGGAGTGATGCAAACGCGTGAGGGCACGCCCGAGGCAGAAGGGCCGCAACACCTGGCACCGTCCCGATTCTTCTGGGGGCTGGCCTTGGTGGCGGTCCTGGTGATCACGGCCTTGGTGGTGGCCACCACGGTGCAATGGCGTCAGGCCCAGGCCCTGGAGGCCGCAGCGCGGCTGCAGGAAGACTCACTCACGGCCATGACCACTAATCTGGAGCGTGAGTTGTGGCGTTTCGATGCGGCCATGTCCCGTGCAGACATTGGCTCTCCAGACACGACAGAGTCAGACTTGGCGCAGGAGCGGTCATTGCGCTTTGATATTTTGGTCAGCCGTGTCAATTTGTTGCTCAACAGCCCCAGCCTTGCGCGTGTGCACCACCGCGAGGAATACACCGCCTTGACCCCCCGCTTGCGCCAATGGGTGGCCAGAGCCACACCTTTGGTGGACGGGCAAGACTGGGCATCGACCGCATGGCCCGGACTCATGAAAGAGTTGCAGCAAATGGCACCCGAGGTCCAGGCCCTGAACTCCGCCTCCGACATGGTCATGGGTGAGTGGGTGCAAAAACAAGTGGCCACCGTGCGCGAACAAAGCCAATGGATCGCTTGGCTCACCTTGGCTCAAATCCTGGGTTTGGTGTTGGGCGCGGTGGGTCTGTACGTGCACGAGCGCAAGCAAAACCAGGCCCAAAGGGCGCAGCAACGCCTGCATGCGCAGTTGATGCAAGCCAAGGAACAAGCCGAAAGTGCCAACCAGGGCAAAAGTCGTTTCCTGGCCAACATGAGCCACGAGTTGCGCACGCCTTTCAACGGCATATTGGGCATGCTGGGCTTGTTGGAAAAAACCCAGAACGGCTCAGAGCAAGCGGATTTGATTCAGACCGCCAAGGGCAGCGCCTCGCATTTGTTGGCGGTGCTCAACGATGTGCTGGAGGTCTCGGCCCTGGAGGCGGGCAAAATCCAGGTGCATCCAGAGCCCACAGACATGGGCGATTTTTTGCAGGAAGTGCACCGATTCATGCGGGTGCAGGCGCAGAACAAGGGCTTGCAATTGCAACTGACGGGTGACCTGCACAAGCCCTGTGTGGTGATGGTCGACCCCTTGCGTTTGCGGCAAATCCTGTTCAATGTGCTGGGCAATGCCATCAAGTACACCGATCAGGGTCATGTCGAACTCCGCGTTCGACGCGAGTCGCTGGTCGATGGTGTGCAGTGGCAGATCGACATCGCCGACACCGGCATCGGCATGAGCGAGGCCACCCAACAAGGCTTGTTTGAGCGCTTTCACTGGGGCGATGCCTCGCTCACACGCAAACAATCGGGCTCGGGTCTGGGTCTGGAAATTTCCAGATCCTTGGCCCGCCTGATGGGCGGCGAGTTGAGTGCGCGCAGCCAACTGGGACAAGGCTCGGTGTTCACCCTGAGCTTGAAAACCCCCTGGTCGGCTTTGTCTGCTGCCCATGTCACCGCACCTGCACCGAGCGAAGATGTCCATCGTGCTCCTGCGCCACTCGATCCTGCACCTGCCAGCGAGCCCTTGCGTGTTTTGGTGGCGGAAGACCACCCGGTCAACCGCAAAGTGGTGGGCTTGTTGCTGCAAAGCATGGGCCACCAGGTCAGTTTTGCCGAAGACGGTCAACAAGCGCTCACGCAGGCCAGCCAGTCCGATTTCGATCTGGTGCTGATGGACATCCACATGCCGGTCATGGATGGCCTGAGCAGCGCCCGCCACATTCGTGCCTTGCCGGGTGAGCGGGGTCAGGTGCCCATCGTGGCGCTCACGGCCGATGTGATGAACGATGCGGCTGACCAAGCGATGGCTGCAGGCATGAACGCGTTTTTGTCCAAACCCTTGCAAAAAACACAGCTGCAGGCCGTCATGCCGCTCAAGCGGCGCCAGGCTTGACGCGCTGAACGGCCTGCATCGACGCGTTCATCAGAGGGCTGACTACAATGAATTGATCTTCTGGTCTTTCATTTGGAGTCTGCCCCGTCCATGACGCAACCGCTCTCCCCATCGCCTGCGCCCTTCAAAATTCCGGAGTCGGTGCTGGTGGTCATTCACACGCCTGAGCAAGACGTCTTGCTGATCCGGCGTTCTGACTGGGGCACCTGGCAATCGGTCACGGGCAGCAAAGACCACCCCAAAGAAAGCTGGCTGGAGACGGCCATCCGCGAGGTGCAGGAAGAAACCGGCATCGATGCCCGGGACCCGAGTTGCCGCTTGCAAGACTGGCAACTGGAAAACGTGTACGACATTTACCCCGCCTGGCGCTGGCGCTATGCGCCCGGTGTGAGCCGCAACACCGAGCGGGTGTTTGGTCTGTGTGTGCCGCAACGCATGCCCGTGGTGCTCAGCCCCCGCGAGCACACCGACGCGCAATGGCTGCCCTGGCATGCTGCGGCTGACCAGTGCTTTTCCCCCTCGAATGCCGAAGCCATCCTGATGCTGCCGCGTTTTGTATTGCCCAAGCCATGATGAAGCCCGAACGCCACGAACACCCGCTTTTGCGGGTGGCCACTTACAACATCCACAAAGGCGTTCAAGGCTTGGGGCCAGCGCGTCGTCTGGAGATCCACAACCTGGGTCACGCGGTCGAGCAGCTCGACGCCGACATCGTTTGCCTGCAAGAGGTGCGCCGCGAGCACCGCCGCGAGGCGGCTTATTTCAGGCACTGGCCCAGCCAGCCGCAAGCCGAGTATTTGGCCCCGGAGGGCTACGAGGCCATTTACCGCACCAATGCCATCACGCGCCACGGCGAGCACGGCAATGCCATGCTCTCGCGCTGGCCTGTGCTCTCGCACCAGCACCGCGACATCTCGGACCACCGCTTTGAGCAACGCGGGTTTTTGCACACACAGGTCGAGGTGGTGGACCGTGTGGTGCATGTGCTGGTGGTGCACCTGGGGCTGGTGCCCGCCAGCCGTGTGCGCCAAGTGGCTTTGCTGCTGGCCCACATTGCGCAAGACATTCCGGCCCACGCGCCGGTGCTGGTGGCGGGCGACTTCAACGACTGGGGCACGGGCCTGGGGCGACGCATGGCGCAGGCCGGGTTTCGGGAATGGCGCGAGCAGCCCACGCCCACCTACCCCTCGCGCTTGCCCTTGAATCAGCTCGACCATGTGTACGCCCGAGGCCTCACGCCTGTGCATGCGATGGTGCCCTCGGGGCGCATCTGGCAGCGCATGTCGGACCATTTGCCGCTGGTGGCCGAATTCGCCTGGAACGACTGAGCATGCGGCACAACCCGGCGCTGCGTGACGGCCACCAAATCCGCCTCATTGAAGGGGGGCAGGATTACTTTGAAACACTGGTGGCTGCGCTCGACCAGGCCCGCTCGCACGTGCTGCTGGAAACCTATATTTTCGACGTCCATGGTGCAGCCGTGCGGGTGGCCGAGGCGCTGGAGCGGGCGGCCTTGCGTGGTGTGCGGGTGTGGTTGGTGGTTGACGGCGTGGGCACCCCCCAGTTGCCCGAGGTCTGGCGCACGCGCTTTGCCCAGGCGGGGGTCGATTGGCGGGTGTATGCGCCTTTGGGCACCTTGGGCCTGCTCATTCCCAGCCGCTGGCGGCGGCTGCACCGCAAGCTGTGCGTGGTGGACGGGCACACGGCCTTTTGTGGCGGCATCAACATTCTGGACGACTGGTACGACCCGCACCACGGCAGCCTGGCCCAGCCCCGGCTGGATTTTGCAGTCGGCGCGCAAGGCGAGCTGGTGGGCCATATCCAAGACAGCATGACGCAGTTGTGGTGGCGCTTGCAGGGCGCACAGCACGCCCGCGAACGCAAAATTGCGCAATCCCTGCGCTCCTTCAAAACCGCAGGCCTGCCCCTGCCCTGGAAGCAGCCGCTGCCCCTGCCCGACGGCTCGCCGCCGCCCAGCAGAGCGGCTTTGCTGCTGCGCGACAACGTGTTGCACCGCAGCCAGATCGAGCGCGCTTACCTCAAAGCCATTGGCATGGCCCGCCACGAGGTCTTGATCGCCAACGCCTATTTTTTGCCGGGTCGCAGATTGCGCCAGGCCTTGGTGCATGCGGCCCAGAGGGGCGTGCGCGTGCGCTTGCTGCTGCAAGGGCGTTATGAATACTTCATGCAATACCATGCAGCCCGCCCGGTCTATGGCACCTTGTTGGCGGCCGGGGTGGAAATCTACGAATACGACGCGAGTTTTTTGCACGCCAAAGTGGCTGTGGTGGACCCCGACAACGAGCGCCCTTGGGCCACTGTGGGCTCGTCCAACCTGGACCCCTTGAGCTTGCTGCTGGCGCGAGAGGCTAACGTGGTGGTGGCGGACCGCTGGTTTGCGCAACAACTGCACCAACGTCTGAGTCAAGTGATGGCGTCGCAAAGTACGCCCGTGTCGGCCACTTTGGCCCAAAGGCGTTGGCACCAGCGCTTGCGTGACCGCCTGGCGTTTGGCCTGATGCGTTTGGCGCTTTTCCTCACTGGCCACCGGTATTGAAACGGGCAGGGGGCAAACCCCTGATCGCTGTGCGCCGATCAATCGCTGTTACGATCTTGCGCATGTTAATGAATTCCCCAGACGCCATGACTGCTTCTGCTGCCACGCCCGAAGACGACGGCGTTCCTGTTTCCGTGAAGATCCGCGAGCGCATCAACGCCGCCCGCAAACGCTTCCACGCCAACGACAACATCGCCGAGTTCATTCAGCCCGGCGAGCTGGAAAAGCTGCTCGACGAAGTCACTGACAAGATGGCGGGCGTGCTCGACAGCCTGGTGATCGACACGGTGAACGACCACAACACGGGCGATACTGCCCGCAGAGTGGCCAAGATGTACCTCAAGGAAGTGTTCAAGGGCCGCTATGTCGAAGGCCCCGAGATCACCGAATTCCCCAACGCCGAGCACCTCAACGAGCTGATGATCGTTGGCCCCATCACCGTGCGCAGCGCCTGCAGCCACCACTTTTGTCCCGTCATTGGCAAGATCTGGATCGGCGTGTTGCCCAACGAACACACCAACGTGATTGGCCTGTCCAAATATGCCCGTCTGGCCGAATGGATCATGGGGCGTCCACAAATCCAGGAAGAAGCCGTGGTGCAATTGGCCGACCTGATCCAGCGCAAAACCCAGCCCGACGGTTTGGCCATCGTCATGGAAGCGAGCCACTACTGCATGGGCTGGCGCGGCGTGAAAGACATGGACAGCAAGATGATCAATTCGGTCATGCGCGGAGCGTTCCTCAAAGACGTCAACCTGCGCCGTGAATTTCTGTCATTGATTCCCGGAAGGAACTGAACCATGTTGGTCCGCCTGCTTTACGCCAGCCGCACGGTCGATCCGCGGCCCGAGACGATTGAATCCATCCTGGCCCAGTCGCGCCAGTACAACCCGACCAGTGGCATCACCGGCATTCTTTGCTACGGCGGCGGCATTTTTTTGCAAGCCATTGAAGGCGGTCGCATCGCGGTGAGCGAGTTGTATGGTCACATCCAGAAAGACACCCGCCACAAGGATGTGGTGCTGCTGCATTACGAAGAAATTTCCGAGCGCCGCTTTGGTGGCTGGACCATGGGCCAGGTCGATGCGTCGCGCGTGAACACCAACATCTTGCTCAAGTACTCCGAGCGGGCCGAGCTGGACCCGTACAACGTCTCGGGCAAAGTCTCTCTGGCCTTGCTCGAAGAGCTGATGGCCACGGCCTCCATCATCGGCCGGGCTTAAAACGCCCACTCACCCCTAAGCCCCGCAAGGGGCTTTTTCACGCCCATGCCCCTGAGTGCGCTTGCCCTGGTTGTTCTGGCTGGATTCATCCATGCCTGCTGGAACATCGCGGCCAAAAAGGCCGGGGGCGACGTGCGCTTTGTGGCTTTCACCTCGGTGGTGCTGATGGTGTTTTGGGCCCCGGTGGGCCTGTGGGTGGGCTGGCAGCAAGTGTCCGATTGGGGTCTGTTGGAGTGGAGCCTGGTGTTGGCCAGTGCCTTGCTGCACATCGTTTATTTCATTGTGCTGTTGCGCGGCTATCGAAAGGCCGACCTGACGGTGGTTTACCCGCTGGCCAGAGGCTCGGGGCCGCTGTTGTCGTCCATGGTGGCGATTTTTTTCCTGGGCGAGCAAATTTCTTCGCTGGGCCTCTTCGGCATTTTGGGGGTGGTGGGGGGGGTGTTTTTGATTGCGGGCGGCCCGGGTCTTTGGCAGGCCGCACAAGACCCTGAGAAGAAAGCGCGTGTGCGCACTGGCATTTTTTATGGCGGCGTCACGGGCCTGTTCATCGCCAGCTACACCGTGGTCGATGGCTATGCCGTCAAGGTGGCGCTGATGTCGCCCATCCTGGTGGATTATTTCGGCAATCTGGTGCGTTTGGTTTTCTTGTTGCCCACCTTGCTGCGCGACCGTCCGGTCGTTTGGGCGCTGTGGTTGCAGCAGCGGCGTTACGCCTTGGTCGTTGGCATTTTCAGCCCCGTGTCGTATGTGCTGGTGCTGTACGCGCTGCAGGTGGCGCCGCTGTCGCATGTGGCCCCGGCGCGTGAAGTGTCCATGCTGTTTGCCGCCTTGCTGGGGGGCCACCTGTTGGGCGAAAAAGACCGGGGTCCTCGCATTGCCGGGGCCGTGCTTATCGCTGCTGGCGTGATGGCCTTGGGGTGGTGAGATGAACACGGTGTCCTTGATCGGTTGTGATTTTTCCAGCAGCCCGAGCAAACGCAAACCCATCATGCTGGCCCTGGGTCAGGCCCGGCAGGGCAGGGTGCAGCTGCAAGCCCTGCAGACATTTGAAACGTTGAACGCTTTTGGCGACTGGCTGGCGCAGCCCGCCGACTGGGTGGGTGGTTTTGACTTGCCCTTTGGACTGCCGCGTGAACTGGTCGAGACCCTGGGCTGGCCTACCGACTGGGCCGCCTGTATGGACCATTATTGCGCCTTGGATCGACCTCAAATTCGCGAGCAGTTTGCAGCGTTTTGCAATGCCCGCCCGGTGGGTGGCAAATTCGCCCACCGCGCCGCAGACCGACCTGCGGGCTCCAGCCCGTCCATGAAATGGGTCAACCCGCCCGTGGCCTACATGCTGCATGCGGGCGTGCCCCTGTTGCGGCAAGCGGGTGTGCACCTGCCTGGCTTGCACTCAGGCGACGTGCGCCGTGTGGCGCTGGAGTCCTACCCCGGCTTGCTGGCGCGAGAGGTGCTGTGCAACCAGAGCTACAAAAGCGACGACAAAGCCAAACAAACCCCCGAGCGCCTGCTGGCCCGCCGCGAACTTCTGAGCGCGCTGGAGCGCGGCCAGACCCGCTTGGGCCTGCGCCTGGTGGCCAGCAACGCGCTGATGGGCCGCCTGGCTGACGACGCCAGCGGCGACGCCCTCGACGCCACCTTGTGCCTGATGCAAGCGGCCTGGGCGCAGCAGCAGCACGAGGCGGGGCATCCGCAATACGGCTTGCCGCCGTGTGATCCGCTGGAGGGGTGGATCGTCACGGCGTGAAGGGTTGCCATTGGTTGCCTTTGGTATTCTTTTGTTATGGCATCATGGGTCACGTCATGGGTCACAGGAGCCGCTGCCGATTGGCTGGTGGCCAAACAACCACGATGCACCATTTCATTCGTCCAAGCCAGACAAATCCACAGCACCATGCACATCGAAATCGATGACCTGAGCCGGCCCCAAGTTCATGCGCTGCTGCGCGAGCACTTGGCCCACATGCATGCATTGAGTCCAGCCGAACAGGTATTCGCTTTGGACTTGAACCAGCTCAGGGCGCCCGACATCACCTTCTGGACCCTTTGGGAAAACGATGAGTTGCTCGGTTGCGTGGCACTGAAGGCGTTGTCAGCCACGCATGGCGAAGTCAAGTCCATGCGCATAGCCGACCCACACCGTGGCCGTGGCGCTGGTCGTGCGTTGCTCGTTCAAGTGGTGGAAACGGCCATGCAACGCGGCTATCAAAAATTGAGCCTGGAAACAGGGACACATCCCGAATTCATGCCCGCACAGCAGCTGTACCTGAGCATGGGTTTCAAGGCCTCAGGCCCGTTCGCAGATTACGAGGCCAACGCGCACAGTTTGTTCATGGAACTGGCGCTTGTGAATAGGGTCCTGTGAGGCGAGAGGGATCGAATTGCAAGCTTGGTCACAATTTTGAAATAAGTATGCGCTTCAAAAAATTAGCCTTGCACACTGAAAAGCTGGTCAGCATTGACATGCTTCGACCCGTGGGTCACCGCCATTGCGCACGACGCCCTTCGATTTGAAGATTGAAGAGTTTTTCAATACGCCTGACATGCACACCATCATGCCAATAGCCCCACTCACCGCCGCACATGCCATGGCTTACAAGGCCTTGATGCTGCATGCCTACGAGCATGCGGCCGATTCATTCACCTCCACGCCTCAAGAGCGCGCATTGGAGCCGGACAGTTGGTGGCGCGGGCGCATCGATGATCCTTCAGGGTTGACATGGGTGTGGGGTGCTTTTGCCGAGGCTGAACTGGTGGGTACGGTGTCCGTGGAATACGCCGCAAAAACGAAAACACGCCACAAGGGCCTGATCGTGGCCATGTTTGTGCGTGAACATTTTCGCGGGCAAGGCCTGGCCCGCAAACTGATGCGTGCAGCTGTTGAGCATGGCATGGCACGCCAAGGCCTACGCGTTCTTCAGCTGGAAGTGACGCAAGGCAATACCCATGCAGAACGGCTTTACCAAAGTCTGGGTTTTGAGCCTTTCGGGGTGGAGCCCATGGCTGTTTGGACGCCTGACGGATACCGATCCAAAGTTCACATGTGGTTGGATCTGGCGTCAATGGGCGCACGCAAGAATCAACCTTCTTGAACAGACCCCCATGAAGACCAAGACGCCCATCTTGTCCACGGCTGTCCGAGAATCCGCCCGCAGCAGCGTCTTGTGCTGGCTGGCCACGGTCGATGCCGACGGGCAGCCCCATGTCTCGCCTAAAGAGGTCTGGTCCATCGCGGATGACCAGCATGTGGTGGTGGCCCATATCGCATCGCCTGTGACGGCACGCAACATCTGCCAGCAGCCGCAGGTGTGCCTGAGCTTTGTTGATGTGTGGGTGCAAAAAGGCTTCAAGCTGTTGGGCACGGCGCAAGAGGTGCTTGCCGATGACCCCGTTTTTTTTGCTTGGGCAGCGCCGCTCTTGGCCATGGTGGGGCAGCGCTTTGTCATCCACAGTGTGCTGGTCATTCGCGTCACTTCCGTGGCTGCCATCGTGGCGCCCGGTTATCGGTTTTTTCCGGATGAAACCACCGAGGCCTCGCAAATCGAAGCGGCCATGCGCACCTATGGGGTGCGGCCCATGGCCTGAGGTCGCCCGCAGGCACGTCGCCAGCGCGCCAGCCGTTACGATAGCCCACAACCATTCAGGAGATGCAGATGACGACACAAGGCTTTGTGGTGACCCACGCCAAGGACGCGCAGTTTGACAAAGGGCTGCGTTCCTTTTTTGAATACCGCGATTTGGGCATGAAGGCGGCCACGGGCGGGCGGGTCACGGCCAGTGTGATCCGGGCGGCTGGGGGGCAAGAGTTTTCCAGCCAAGCGCATTTTCACAAGACGCAGTTCCAGTTGGTCTATGTGCTCAAGGGCTGGATCGAGTTCGAGTACGAAGGCCAGGGCGTGGTGCGTTTGGAGGCGGGTTCGTGCGTGCACCAGCCGCCTGAAATTCGCCACCGCGAACTGGGCCACAGCCACGATGTGGAGTTGCTGGAGGTGGTGCTGCCCGCCGACTTTGACACCGTGACGGTGGACAGCGTCAACCCGAAAAAGGCTTGAGCCGATGTTCCGCAGTTTCTTTCTCTCCCGCCGTTGGGCCTTGTGGGCTTGGGGTGGCTTGTTGGTTTTGGTGGCGCTGGTGTTCATCACCGTGCAGCAGACCGTCAAGCTGAACGCTTGGTATGGCGAGTTTTATGACCTGTTGCAAAAGCCTGAACAAGCCGGAGGACTGGAGAAGTTCTGGGGCTTCATGCTGCAGTTTGCGTGGATTGCTTTTCCGTTCATGTTGCTGCGCAGCATGGAGACGTATCTGGCCTCTCACTTCGCTTTTCGTTGGCGTCAGGCGTTGACCGAGGTCTACCTGCCGCGCTGGAAGGCCACCGATGCCACGGTGGAGGGTGCGTCGCAGCGCATACAGGAGGACTGCATGCGCTTTGCCCGCCAGACCGAAAACCTGGGCCTGGGCTTGGTGCGTGCGCTGCTCACGCTGGTGTCGTTCATTCCGATTTTGTGGGCTTTGTCCGCGGGCATGGCGATTGCCTGGCTGCAGTTTGAGGGCTCGCTGTTTTGGGTGGCGCTGGTCACGGCCGTGGGCGGCACAGTCATTTCATGGTTTGTGGGCATCCGTTTGCCGGGGCTGGAATACAACAACCAGAAAACCGAGGCTGCCCTGCGCAAGGACCTGGTGTTTGCCGAGGACGAGCGCAGCCGCATGGATTTGCCCACGGTGTTGGAGTTGTTCATGGGGGTGCGGCTGAACAATTTTCGATTGTTCAACCACTACGCTTACTTTCACCTGTGGAGCAATTTGTACAGTCAGATGATGGTTATTTTTCCTTTCCTGCTCATGGGGCCTTCCTTGTTCACGGGTTTGATCACCTTGGGGGTGATTCAGCAGGTGAGCAATGCCTTTGGCAAGGTCAACGACGCGTTTTCTTACCTGATTGAGCGCTGGACCGACATCACGGAGCTGCGCTCGATCTACAAACGCTTGTCGGAGTTTGAAAAGGCGTTGGCTTAGACCCACGTTCAGCGCGCACTTGTGGACTCTTTTGTTTTCATTTTTGGCTTGCATGGGTACACTTGAAGACCGTTTCAACCTTCATGGCAGGTCTTACATGCAATCCGCTTCACGCTTTTTTCGCCATACCTCCCTGGTTCAGGGCATGCAGCACGCCACGCTGATCTGTGCCGTGGGGGGTGTGCTGGCCTGGGCCACGCCTGTTGGGGCGCAAACCGGCTGGCGCTCCGTCGCGCCTGCATCGTCTGGCCCCGCTGTGGTGGTGACGCCAATTCCGGAGGCCGTTGCGCCCGAGCCCCAGGCCCAGGCCCAGGCCCAAGCCCCGGCTGAAGGCGGTTTACAAATGTTTGGTGTGACCTTGAGCACGGCCACACGTGCCGACATGCGTCAAGCCATCCGAAATGAGGGCTTGAAGCCCCAGCGTGAGGACGATGCCTTCCAGGAAGACATTTACGAAGCCCTCAACTGGATGCCTGGTTTGCTTCAGATGAAATTCAGTTATGCCTCACAGGGACAAAGGCTGGCGCGGGTGGACTACGTGTTCATGACCTTCTCTGACAACGCGCATGTGGAGGATGTGAAACTGCGCATCGAGGGCCGTTTTGGTCGACCCCAGCGTGTCACGGGCCGTGAGCAAAGCGGACCGTATCAAGCGGTTTGGCGCTTGCCAGACCAGATGGAAATCTTCGTGGCGCGTGAATGGCCCCAAAAAACCACCCAACTGCGCTTCACCAACCTGCCCGTTTGGGCTCAGATGCGGCCCGATTCGGTCCGCGAGGACGGTCAGGTGGTCCGGCGCGAGAGAAACCAGAACAACCAGGCTTTGCCCATGTGGGTGTCGCGCTGACATTGTTGATGGATAGGGTCAAAGCCATCACGCAGATGGCTTGAAAGCCCTCAAATGGCCGCTGCCGCGATGTCGTCCGGCAATGGGGTCAGCTGGGCCAGGCCCTGCAGCGTTTCGGCGTCGGTGCGGTAGAGCTGCAGGTAGGGTCCCTCGGCCAGTTCTCCCGCCCGGCGCAAGGTGGTCTCTACTGGCAGCTTGATCCCGCTGATGTGCAGCGTGATGCTCCGGCTGGCCAGTTGGCGGTGCAGCTGGCCAAAGGTGTCCACACCCGTCACATCGATGCGGTTGATGGGCTGGGCAAACAGGCAAACGTGTTTCACATCGGGGTGGCGGGCCAGATGGTCGGTGATGGCCCTGTCAAATTCGCTGGCGGCGGCAAAGTCCAGTTCGGCGTCCATGCGCAGCGCGTAAAGCTGGGGCCCCAAGGGCGGCAATTTCCACAGATGCCGGTCGCGCAGGCTGCCGTCGATGTGCAGGCCGACTTCGATGATGCGCGGGTGCAGACGGGTGTGCAAAAAGTGGCTCAAGCCCACCAGCACACCGGTCATCACACCCCAGTAAATGCGTGGCGCGGTCAACAAGGTCATGGCGAAGGTGATGCCCGCCGTCATGGTTTCGATGCGGCCCACGCGCCAGAGGCTCAAAAACTGCCGGGGCTGGAACAAATTGAGCACGGCCACAATCACGGCCGCCGACATGACCGAGCGCGGCACAAATTGCAGCGCGGGCATGAGGATGAGCAAAGCCAGCAGCACAAAGCCGACCGAGGCGACCACCGCCCAGCCCGATCGCGCCCCGGCGTAGAGCATGAGGGCCGAGCGTGAAAACGAGGTGCTGGTGGCAAAACTGCCCGAAAACGCCGAGGCGATTTTGGCCAGGCCCTGGCTGAAGAGTTCGGTGCTGTCGTCCCAGCGCTTGCCGTCGCGGCGGCACTCGATGCGGGCGCTCGACGCTGTTTCCAGAAAACTCACCAGCGCGATCACCATGGCAGGCACCCACAACTGGTTGATCATGTCCAGGCCGGGCCATTCAGGCCAGTAAAAGTCGGGCAGGCCCGAGGGCAGCAGGCCGACGACGGCGCCATGGTCCTGGTAATCGGTGGCATAAGCGATGGCCGAGGCGATGCCCATGACGATCATGATGCCGGGCCAGCGCGGCTTGAAACGCCGCAGCAGCAAAAGCACGGCCAAGCTGCCCAGGCCAAACAGCGCGGGCCAACTGCTCAGCCAGGTGGGCCAGGTCTGCACATCCCAGCTCCAGGCTTTGATGCCCAGCAGGCCAGGCACTTGCGAAGCCATGATGAGCAAGGACGCAGCCTGGGTGAAGCCGGTCATGACCGGGGCGCTGACCAGGTTGATGAGCCAGCCGTAATGCCCCAAGCCCAGGAGCAGTTGAAGGGCCCCCGACAGCAGTGATAACCAAACCGCCAGCGCCACCCATTCGGGAGAGCCGGGTTCGGCCATGCCCGTGAGCGAGGCGCCAATCAGCACGCAGGTGAGTGCAGCCGGGCCGACCGACAAGCGGTTGGCGCTGCCAAACAGCACGGCCAGCAAAGCGGGGATCAGGCAGGTGTACAGCCCGGTGACCAAGGGCATGCCAGCCAAGCCGGCGTAGGCCACGGCCTGTGGAATCATGACCAGCGCCACCGTCAGGCCCGCCAGCACTTCGGTGCGGACCAGCGGTGCCGTCAGTCGGGGCCACTGGCGAAAAGTCAAAAAGCGTTGCATGTCAGGCATGCCCGATCTTAGCCGCCAAGGCCTCAGCGCTGAGGCATGTCTTTGACCGAGTAGCCCAGGCTGATGGTCGCGTCTTCGGGGATGGCGGGCACGGTGCTGTCCCAGGCTTCCCAGGCAGCGCGCAGGCGTTGCAGGGTCTCGGGCTGGTGCTTGGCCAGGTTGGCACGCTCGCGCTCATCGGCCGGGATGTTGAACAAATAGTCGTTGCCGTCCACCCGCAGGTATTTGTAGTCGCCCATTCGCAGGGCGCGTTGCCCCCGGTGGTTCATGCGCCAGTACAAGGGGCGTTCGAACTGGTGTTGGGCGTCGCGCAGCACAGGCAGCATGGATACACCATCAAAGGGCAAGTCGTCATGCGCTTTGGCGCCTGCCAACTCGACCATCGTTGCCGACCAGTCCATGGTCATGCAGTGTTGCGTCGAGGTGCCGCCGGGTGCGATGACGGCCGGCCAGTGGGCGATCCACGGCACACGGATGCCGCCTTCGGTCAGGTCCATCTTGCCGCCCACCAAAGGCCAGTTGTCAGAGAATCGCTCGCCGCCGTTATCGCTGGTGAAAACGATCAGGGTGTTGTCGAGTTGGCCTGTCTTTTTGAGGGTATCCACCACCCAGCCGATGCCTTCGTCCATGTGGTGGATCATGCGGTGGTAGGTGTGGATGTTGCCGCCGTGCAGGTGGAACAGGTTGTCTTTGACTTCTTGCGCCAGCGCATGGTCTTCACGGGTTTCCCAAGGCCAATGTGGCGCGGTGTAGTGCAGGCTCAAAAAGAAAGGCGTGCCCTGCGCTGCGCCGGGGGCCATGCGGTTCACAAAGTCCACCGCCTTGTGCGAGATCAGGTCGGTGAGGTAGCCGTCTTCTGGCGTTTCGTTTTCGTTTGTGAACAGGTCGTGCGCGCCGCTGGAGGCGCAGTGTGTGAAGTAGTCCACGCCGCCCGACATGGGGCCAAAAAATTCTTCGTAGCCCGACTTGATGGGGCTGAAATGGGGTGGGTAGCCCAAATGCCATTTGCCGATCAAGGCGGTGCGGTAGCCGCTGGCCTTGAGCAGCGAGGGCAGCGTCGGGTGCTCGGGCGGCAGGCCCAGCACCGCGCTGCCTCTGCTCTTGCTGTTGATGGGCTCGTCGGCACCGCCGCGCAGGCGGTACTGGTAACGGGCGGTCATCAGCGCAAAGCGGGTGGGCGAGCACACGGGCGAGTTGGCATAGCCTTGCGTGAACTTGAGGCCGTTGGCGGCCAGTTGATCGAGCACGGGCGAGACTTTGCCGAACTTCGCGTCCCGGCCGCCGTAGCAGCCGAGATCGGCAAAGCCGAGGTCATCGGCCACGATGAAGATGATGTTGGGGCGTTGTTGTGAAGGCGTGTTCATGGTGGGCGTCAATCGACTTTCATGCCCGTAGATTTGACCACACGGTCGTAGCGCTGAGATTGATCGGTCAGTCGTTTGGCGGCATCTTGGCCGGTCAGGCCCTCATAAAACAAATCCATGCCTGCCAGTTGGGTTTGGGTGTCTGGGCGCTTCAATGCGTCTGAGAAGGCTTTTTGCAGCAGCTGCACCACGGGCTCGGGTGTGGCCGCTGGCACCATGGCCACGTAGAGCACTTCAAGCTCCAGGTCCTTCAGGCCGACTTCGGCCACAGTCGGGATGTCGGGGGCTGAACGCGAGCGCTGACGGCTGGTCACGGCCAAGGCATTGACCTTACCGGCTTTGACATGCGGCAGCATGCCGGGGGTGGCGAGTACGCCAGCATCTACCTCGCCTGCCACCACGGCAGCGACGGCGGGTGCGTTGCCTTTGTAGGGGATGTGCTGGATCTTGATCTTGGCCGCATCCATGAAAATTTCTGCAGCCAGATGGCCGGGGCTTCCGCTGCCCGCGCTGCTGAAGTTCAGGCCCTTGCTTTTGCCTTGGGCGATCAGGTCTTTGAGGGTTTTGAAGCCAGTGGAGGGGTGGGCGCCGACCAACAAGCCCGAGGAGACCATGACCATGATCGGCCGCAGGTCAGCGGGCTTGAAGGCCATGCTTTTGTAGATGTAGGGGTTGACCGTGAAGGTGGTGTCGATGCCGAACAGCACGGTGTAACCATCGGCCGGGCTTTTGGCCACAAAGTCGGCTCCGATGTTGCCGCCAGCGCCGGGCTTGTTTTCTACCACCACAGGCTGCTTGGTCTGGGTGGTGATGAATTCACCGACGCTGCGCGCCAGAAAATCGGCCGGGCCACCGGCTGGAAAATTGGACACAAACTTGATGGGTTTGCTGGGATAGTTCTGGGACCATGCAGGCATGGCCAAAGCGCAAGCGGCCAGACCGAAAAACAAGGCTGTGCGGCGCTGGGTTGTCGAGACGTTCATGACAAATTGAGTGAGTGATGAGGGTGATTCATTGGCGCAAGGCCTTGGCACGGGGTCGGGTCAAAGTGCAAGCCTGGGCTTCAGTCCAATTGCACGCCCGTGGCCTTGATGGGTTTTTCCCAGCGGGCCAGATCGGCTTTTTGCGCTGCTGCCAAATCGGCTGAGTTGGAGCCAATCGGTTCATAGCCCAGTTTGACCATTTTTTCTTTCATGGCCGGGTGGCGGGCCATTTTCATCATGGCTTTTTCCAGGCGACTGAGCACCTCGGCAGGCAGGCCCGCCGGGCCGTACATGGCAAACCAGGCGGTGGCGTCCATGTTGATGCCGGACTCTTGGAGGGTGGGCACCTCCGGCACTTGCGCGTCGCGTTTCGCGCCCGTCACGGCGATGATGCGCACCTTGCCCGAGCGGTGCAGTTCGGCGGTTTCCGAGACCACGTCAAACTTGTAACCAATGTGGCCGCCCAGCAAGGCATTGTTGGCGGGTGCACCGCCCTGGAATGGGATGTGATTCAGTGTGATGCCCGCAGATTGCTCCATCAGTACGCCCATGAAATGCGGCAAGGTGCCGGCGCCCGGTGTGCCGTAGCTGGCCGAGGCCGGGTCGGTTTTGGCTTTGGCCGCCATCTCGGCCATGTTTTTCACGTTGCTGGCGGGGCCAGAGACCACACCAAACTGAAAGCGTGCAATTTGCGAAATGGGCGTGAAGTCTTTCACCGCGTCGTAGTCGAGTTTTTTGTAAACGTGCGGGAACAGCACCATGGGGCCGCTGGGCAAAATGACCACGGTCTGGCCATCGGGTTTGGCGGCCTTGGTCATGTTCAGGGCGATGCGCCCGCCTGCGCCGGGCTTGTTGTCGACCACGATGGTGCCAAAGTCGTCGCGCAGCGCATCGGCCACCATGCGGGCCAGCACATCGGCCGAGCCGCCGGGCGGAAAGCCGACCAGGATTTTGAGTAGGGGCTTGTCTTGGGCCTGCAAACTGGGTGTGATCACGGCCAGTGACAGGGCGACCAAGCCCAGGGCTCGGCGGGTCAGGTGTCTGATGGTATTCATGAAAGTCTCTTGGTGAGTGTGGCTAAAGCCCGGGTGCCCGGTTCCAATGTGACGAAAATGTAGTCCTTGCCGTGACAATTGTTCTAATCAATCATCCTCCCGGAAAACCCTGATGTCGCTGTCCCCATCCCAACGTCTGGCCTCCATTGAAGACCTCCTGCTCTACAGGTTGGGCCGCTTGTCCAGCACAGCCGGTGCTTTGGTGGTGCGGCTGTGCGAAGGGGGTTACGGCATCACGCGCCGGGAATGGGCGGTGGTGGCGCAGTTGTATGAAAACGGCAGCTTGCCGCCCTCGGTGCTGGCTGAGCGCATGCACCGTGACCGCGCCCGCACTTCCCGCACCTTGACGGCTTTGGGCAAAAAACAATTGGTGCTGCGCACAGTGACGCCGGGTGACCGGCGCGGTGCGCGGGTGGAGTTGACCCCTGCTGGGCGGCAGTTGTATGACGATTTGATGCCGCGCATCCAGGCCATCAATGGCCAGGTTTTGAGTGCCTTGGAAGCCGATGAGGTGGTGCAGTTTGACGATGTGCTGGTGCGTCTGCAGGCGCGCGCCCAAAGCCTGGTGATCGAGCTCAGTCCCAATTGGCCGCGTGCCAACCGCCGGCGCGGCCCGTTGGCGCGGAGCCCGGCATGAGGGTTTGGCTATGGGGCGTGCTTTTGGCTTGCTGGCTGGGGAGCGTTGGGGCACAAGAGCGCAAGTCCCCGAGCCAGGCCAAGGCCGAGGTCTGGACCGGCTGGGTCAGTTGGGTGATGGACGGTGACACGGTGTTGGTGGTGCGCCCGGGCCAGAAAGAGCCGGTCAAGCTGCGCCTGGATGCCGTGGATGCGCCTGAAACCTGCCAGCCCGGCGGCCCTGCGTCACGCGACGCCATGATCGCGCTGGCGCTGCGCAAGCCGGTTCAGGTGCAGTCGCTGGGGCACGACGGCTACGGGCGGGACATTGGCCGTTTGTGGGTCGATGGGGCTGACCTGGGGGCTGAGATGGTGCGCTCGGGCATGGCCTGGGCTTACCGGTTTCGCACGGGCCGGGGGCCTTATGCGGCGTTGCAGCGGCAGGCGCAAAAGGAAAAGCGCGGGGTGTTTGCCGGGCGCGAAGAGCCTATGTCACCCGCTTTGTTCAGGAAGTTCAACGGCAGTTGTCACGCCCCTTGAACTTGTAGCAAGGGATGCTGGCTCAGGGGCTGGCGTGGACGTGGTTCAGGCCCGGTGAGCCGCGCACACCGGACACAGCGGGTTGCGCTGCATGCGGATGTCGGTCCAGGACAGCTCGCGCCCGTCGAGCATGAGCAAACGCCCGGCCATGTGGCTGCCCATGCCGCTCAGGATCTTGAGGGCTTCGGCCGCTTGCACCGTGCCGATGATGCCCACCAGCGGCGCGAACACGCCCATGGTGGCGCAACGCGTTTCTTCGGGCAGTTGTGCGGGCGGGAAGATGCAGGCGTAGCAAGGCGTATCGGCCTGCGTGCTGTCAAACACCGAGACCTGCCCGTCCATGCGGATGGCCGCGCCCGAGACCAGCGGTTTGCGGTGCACCACGCAGGCCAGGTTCACGGCCTGACGGGTTTCAAAGTTGTCGCAGCAGTCGATCACCACATCCGCTTGGGCCACCAGGGTGTCCAGCAAGGCCGCATCGGCGCGTTGGGTGATGGGGGTGACGCGCACGTCTGGGTTGATTTGCGCAATCGCGGTGCGCACCGACTCGGCTTTGAACTGGCCCACCCGGTCCAGGGTGTGGGCAATTTGGCGCTGCAAGTTGGTGGCGTCCACCTCGTCGTGGTCGACCACGGTGATGTGGCCCACGCCCGCACTGCCCAGGTACAGGCTGACCGGAGAGCCCAGGCCGCCCGCACCGATGATGAGGGCATGCGAGGCCAGGAGTTTTTCCTGGCCGTCGATGCCCAATTCGTTGAGGAGGATGTGCCGCGAGTAGCGCAGCAGCTGCGTGTCATCCATGGGCTGCCTCCGCCAATCGCTGACGCTCAGTCTTTTTTGTCGACTTTGCGCTCGGCCAGCGTGGTGCTGGCTTTGACAGGCTGGCCTTTGAGTTGCTTGAGGGCCTGGGCCAATTGGAAGTCCTTGTCGGAGCCAAACTCGGGCACGCGGCGCTCGGCCACGGGCTTTTTGGCTTCTTCTTCCAGTTTTTTCATGGCCTCTTCACGCGCTTGCTCACGGGCCGGGTCTTTTTTCTCTTCGGCTTCCTTGCCGTTGGAGAGGTGCTTTTGCAGGTCGGCTTCGCGGGTGCGCAAGGCGGCAAAGACGTTGCCGGTTTCGGTCTCGTCCAGCATCACGTCGGGCACGATGCCCTTGGCCTGGATGGCGCGGCCACTGGGCGTGTAGTAGCGGGCGGTGGTGATTTTGAGGGCGGTGTCAGGTCCCAACTGGCGCACGGTCTGCACCGAGCCTTTGCCAAAGGTCTGGCTGCCCATGAGGGTGGCGCGTTTGTAGTCTTGCAAGGCGCCGGCCACGATCTCGCTGGCCGAGGCCGAGCCTTCGTTGACCAGCACCACCAAAGGCACTTTTTTCAGCGCACCCCCCGTGGCCTGCGTCATGCGGGTGATGGGGTCGTTGCTGCTGTTGCGCCGCCAGAACTGGGGCGAGGCCTTGTAGGTGAATTTGCTCTCGGCCAGTTGGCCGTTGGTGGTGACCACCGTGACGTTCTCGGGCAAGAAGGCTGCCGACAAGGCCACGGCAGCGTCGAGCAAGCCGCCCGGGTCGTTGCGCAAGTCCAGCACCAAGCCCTTGAGCTGGGGGTCTTGCTTGTACATGTCTTCGATCTTGCGGGCAAAGTCTTCCACAGTACGTTCCTGGAACTGGGACACGCGGATCCAGCCGTAACCTGGCTCGATCAGTTTGGATTTGACCGATTGGGTCTTGATTTCTTCGCGGATGATGGTGACCGGGAAGGTGCGGTTTTCGTCTTTGCGGAAGACGGTGAGCACCACCTTGGTTTTGGGCTCGCCACGCATGCGCTTGACCGCTTCGCTGAGCGACAGGCCTTTGAGGGGGGTGTCGTCGACCTTGGTGATCAGGTCGTTGGTTTTGAGACCGGCCCGGTCCGCTGGGGAGCCTTCGATGGGGGTGACGATCTTGACCAGACCGTCTTCCTGGCTGATTTCGATGCCCACGCCGACAAAGCGGCCCGAGGTGCCTTCAGAAAACTCCTTGAAGCTTTTCTTGTCGAAGTACTGTGAATGCGGGTCCAGGCTGGCCACCATGCCGGAGATGGCTTCGGTGATCAGTTTCTTCTCGTCCACGGGCTCGACGTAGTCGCTTTTGACCATGCCGAATACGGCCGCCAGTTGCTGCAGCTCTTCCAGCGGCAGGGGGGCCATGTTGCCGCGCGCCACGGTTTGCAGCGACACCGTCGTGAGCGCTCCGGCCAGAGCGCCAACGCTGAGCCAACCGACGATCTTGAGTTTATGTCCCATTTTGCGTGTGCATGTGCAGTGAAATTGAATTCAATATACACCCGCAAGCCCCGAGCCGTGGGGCTTGGCGTGTAATTTCCTGTAAAGGTCTTTCCTCAGTCAGGCTTTGCCCTGGCTGGCCACAGCTGCGGCAGCTTTGGCAGCGGCTTCGGCATCGCCCAGGTAATAGTGGCGAATGGGGCGCAGGTCTTTGTCCAGTTCGTACACCAAGGGGATGCCATTGGGGATGTTCAGGTGCACGATGTCGGTCTCGGAGATGCCGTCCAGGTACTTGATCAGGGCGCGGATGGAGTTGCCGTGTGCGGCGATCAAGACGCGCTTGCCCGCCTGAATGCTGGGCGCAATGCTGTCGTTCCAGGCCGGCAGCACGCGGGCCACGGTGTCTTTCAGGCATTCGGTCAGGGGCACCACGGCCGGGTCGGGGTAGCGGCGGTCGCTGCGCTCGCAGCGGGGGTCGGTCGCTTCCAGGGCGGGCGGCGGGGTGTCGTAGCTGCGACGCCAGACCAGCACCTGCTCGTCGCCAAATTTTTTGGCCATGTCGGCTTTGTTCAGCCCCTGCAGCGCGCCGTAGTGGCGCTCGTTCAGGCGGTAGTCCTTGACCACGGGCAGCCAGGTGCGGTCCATTTCATCCAAGGTGTACCAGAGCGTGTGGATGGCCCGCTTGAGGACCGAGGTGTAGCACAGGTCAAAGTCCCAGCCTTCGGCCTTGAGCAGTTTGCCCGCCGACATGGCCTGGCTCACACCCGTGGGGGTCAAGTCCACATCGGTCCAGCCGGTGAATCGGTTTTCCAGGTTCCAGGTGGATTCGCCGTGGCGAATGAGGACAAGTTTGTACATGGGCAAAGGGGCCGCAAAAGGGCGCGCAGAAGGGGGGTGAAACAAAGGTTGAGCCCGTCATTTTAGAATCGGCACTGGTAGGCCTTTGATCGGGCCTTTGTTTTTTTGCCTCAAAAGGTCTGATTCGTGAACTTTCTCATAGACAACTGGATGCTGCTGGCCATGGCGCTGGCTTCGGGTTTTGCTTTGCTTTTGCCGGTGTTGACCAAGGGCAGTGGGCTGGATCCGCAAGCCATGGTGCAGCTGATGAACCGCGACAAAGCGGTGGTCATTGACGTGTGTGAGCCTGATGAATTTGCCCGCAGCCATGTGATCGGTGCCAAAAACCTGCCCTTGGGCCAGTTGGAGGACAAGCTGGGCCAAGTGGTCAAAAACAAGTCGGCCCACGTCATCATGGTGTGCCAGGTGGGTGCGCGTTCGGCGCGCGCAGCGGCTACTGCGCGAAAGCTCGGCTATGACAATGTGCAGTCGCTCTCGGGTGGTTTGCGCGCCTGGGTCGCGGCCAGCATGCCGACCGAAAAATCCTGATCCCTCATTGACCCACCGTCATCCACATCCCCACCAGGAAATCCCATGCCCGCCGTCAAGATGTACACCACCGCCGTTTGCCCCTACTGCACGCGTGCCAAGCAAATTCTCAAATCCAAAGGCGTCGAGCAGATTGAAGAAATCCGCATCGACACCGACCCCGCTCAGCGCGACCACATGATGCAAATCACCGGTCGCCGCACGGTGCCGCAGATTTTCATCGGCCAGACCCATGTGGGCGGCTGCGATGACCTGGTGGCGCTGGACGCCCAAGGCGGTTTGCTGCCTTTGCTGCAAGCAGCCTGAAGCCTCATCGGGCTGTCAGGGTTTTCACAAGCCTGGGCCGGCCCGAAGGCGGTCATTCATCGCTGATAATCGCCTGTCTTTCCTCCTCACCGGACCGGTTTCCCCTCCGGCCCAACCTTTTCCAAAGAGTTTCCTATGCCCGATACCGCTGTCACTCCAAGCCCCGAAGTTCAAGCGCCTGTTTTCCAGATTCAGCGTGTGTACCTGAAAGAGGCTTCGCTGGAGCAACCCAACTCACCCGCCATCTTGCTCGACCAGCAGCAACCCAGCGTGGACATCCAGCTGGGCGTGGAAGCCACCCCCGTGGCCGAGGGCGTTTTTGAGGTCTGCGTGACCGCCACCGTGCACACCAAAATTGCCGACAAGACCGTGTTCCTGGTCGAGTGCAAGCAAGGCGGCATTTTTGAAATCCGCAACCTGCCCGATGACCAGATGGGCCCCGTGATGGGCATCGCTTGCCCGCAAATCGTGTACCCCTACCTGCGTGGCAATGTGGCCGACCTGATCACCCGTGCGGGCTTTCCGCCTGTGCATTTGGCCGAGATCAATTTCCAGGCCATGTACGAGCAGCAGCAAGTCCAGCAAGCCGAGCAGGCCGCTGCGATCACGCAGTAAGCAGAACCCGAGGTTCAGCCGGACCATGCACATCACCCTCCTTGGTGCCGGCGCTTGGGGCACCGCCATGGCTTTGGCGGCGGCCCGGCACCCGGGTGGGCACACGGTCACCTTGCATGCCCGCGACGCCAGCCAAGCCGAGGCTTTGCGCACGCAAAGGCAAAACGCCCGCTACCTGCCGGGTGTGGCCTTGCCCGAGTCGATTGAAATTTCATCGGCCCCGTTGGCGTCTTTGCTGGCGTCTTCGCCCCACTGCGATTTGTGGGTCATTGCCACGCCCATGGCGGGTTTGCGCACCGCGCTCGCGGCCATGGCCGATGTGCGTGCGCCTGTGGCCTGGCTGTGCAAGGGCCTGGAGTCGGGCACAGGGCTGATGCCGCACGAGGTGCAGGCCCAGGTGGCGCCGCACCTGCAAGCGGGCGCTTTGAGCGGTCCCAGCTTTGCCCTGGAAGTGGCGCGTCAGCAACCCACAGCTTTGGTGGCGGCCAGTACCCACGCCAGTGTGCGCGACGCTTTGGTGCAGGCCTTTCATGGCCCGGCCTTGCGTGTTTATGCCAACCGCGACATCGTGGGGGTGGAAGTGGGAGGGGCCGTTAAGAACGTGCTGGCCATCGCCACAGGCTTGTGCGATGGGCTTGATCTGGGCCTGAATGCGCGCGCTGCCCTCATCACCCGGGGCTTGGCCGAGATGACGCGCTTGGGCTTGGCGCTGGGCGCGCACAGCGACACGTTCATGGGCTTGTCGGGTTTGGGTGACCTGGTGTTGACGGCCACGGGCGACCTGAGCCGCAACCGCAAAGTCGGCTTGCTGCTGGCCCAAGGCCAGTCGCTCGACCAGGCGGTGGCCTCGCTGGGGCATGTGGCCGAGGGGGTGTACAGCGCCCGCACGGTCCTGCAGCGTGCCCGCGACTTGGGGGTCGACATGCCAATCACCGAGGCGGTGGTCGCTTTGCTGGACGCTCGCTGCAGTGCCCGAGAGGCCGTGCAGGCCCTGATGGGGCGCGACCCCAAGGGTGAATTTGCCTGATTCAGCATGAACAAGACCGCTCGCCAAGGCCCGCTGACATCGGCCTCCGTCTTTCAAAAACCCACCACGCTGCAGCGGTTGTGGCGTTTGCTCGAGGGTTTTGACGGGCCCTTGGCTTTCGCCGTTTTTCTGTTGGCCTGCCTGGGCATGGTGATCATGTATTCCTCGGGCTATGACCACGGCACCCGTTTTGTCGACCATGGCCGCAACATGCTGATTGCAGGGGCCATCCTGTTTGTGGTGGCGCAGATCCCGCCTCCCAAACTCATGGCCTGGGCGGTTCCGGTGTACGCGGTGGGTGTGATTTTGCTGGTGGCGGTGGCCCTTTTTGGCATCACCAAAAAAGGCTCTACGCGCTGGATCAACCTGGGTGTGGTGATCCAGCCCAGCGAGATCATGAAGATTGCCTTGCCCCTGATGCTGGCCGCCTGGTTCCAAAAACGCGAGGGCCAGTTGCGGCCCTTCGACTTCGCGGTGGCCTTGTTGATTTTGGGCATCCCCGTGGGCCTGATCATGAAGCAGCCGGATTTGGGCACCTCCTTGCTCGTGCTGGCAGCGGGCTTGGCCGTGATTTTCTTTGCCGGACTCAAGTGGCGCTGGATTTTGCCGCCCGTTGGCTTGGGTTTGGTGGGCATCGTGGTGCTGGTGATCATGGAGCCCACCCTGTGCCAGCCCAATGTGGATTGGCATGTGCTGCACGAGTACCAGCGGCAAAGGGTGTGCACCTTGCTGGACCCGGGCCGAGACCCGCTGGGTAAGGGCTTTCACATCATCCAGGGCATGATCGCCATCGGCTCGGGCGGCTTTTGGGGCAAGGGGTTCATGCAAGGCACGCAAACCCACCTGGAGTTCATTCCCGAGCGCACCACCGACTTCATTTTTGCGGCCTTGGGTGAAGAGTTCGGGCTCTTGGGTGGCCTGGTTTTGCTGGCCTGCTTTTTCTTCCTGATTTACCGGGCCCTGGTCATCGCCATGCAGGCCCCCACCTTGTTCAGCCGATTGCTGGCGGGCAGCATGGCCATGATTTTTTTCACCTACGCCTTCGTGAACATGGGCATGGTCAGCGGCATCTTGCCGGTGGTGGGTGTGCCTTTGCCTTTCATCAGTTATGGCGGCACGGCCATGGTCACCCTGGGGCTGGCGCTGGGCATTCTGATGTCGATCGCCAAATCCAAGCAACTGGTGCAGACATGACCCATCTGGCGCAGGTCGCGGTGGTGGGGGCTGGCAATATGGGCGGTGGCATGCTGACCCGTTTGCGCGGTCTTGGCTGGTCTGTGGCGGTGCATGACATCGACCCGCTGGCTCAGTCCAAGGCGGTGGCTTTGGGGGCCGTTGCTTGTGGGTCCGCCATGGAGGCTGCCCGACATTTGATGCCCGACGGTGTGTTGATGGTGGTCGTGGTGGATGCCGCACAAACCGAGGCGGTGCTGTGGGGCGAGGGCGGCGCTGGCCCTGTTTTGAAGCCTGGTCAAGCGGTCATGCTGTGCCCAACCCTGGGGCCTGCCACGGTGCAAAGCCAAGCCGAGCGTTTGGCGCAGATGGGCATTGACTGCATCGATGCGCCCATGTCCGGTGGTCCCGTGCGGGCCCAAGAGGGCACGATGAGCTTGATAGTGGCCTGCTCGGATGCGGTGTGGCAGCGCAGCCAAAATCTTCTGAATGCCTTGAGCCAGCAAGTTTTTCGCGTCGGAACCCGCGCTGGAGACGGCGCGCGCACCAAGCTGGTCAACAATTTGCTGGCTGCGGTGAATCTGGCAGGCGCGGCCGAGGCCATGGCCTTGGCCGAGCGTTTGGGGCTCGATCCTGCCGCCACACTGTCGGTGATTGAAGCCTCCAGTGGTCAAAGCTGGATTGGCTCGGACAGGATGCGCCGGGGTTTGGCGGGTGATTTCGAGCCGCGTGCCCACGTCACTTTGCTGGCGAAAGACACGGGCTTGGCTGTGCAAGCAGCTGACGAAGTGGCGTTTGATCCGCCCTTAGGGCGCTTGGCAAGGGACTTGTTTGCGCAAGCCCTGGGGCATGGTTGGGCTGACTTGGACGATGCGGCCTTGCTCAAACTCATGCGCCAGCGCTGAAGCACTGCCATCAGCGCGCTTGGCGGATGGTTGGATTTGAAAACCCCCTGACCCCGGAGAACGCCCATGAACCGACCCCGAGCCCGTGAATTGGGCCTGCCTTTTGCGGGCCAGACCGGCCCCTTCAACGCCATCACCGACGTGCCCGGGGTGACGGTGGGCTTCACCACCCTGACCGACCCCTCGCGCCGCATGCGCACAGGGGTCACGGCCATCGTGCCCCGGCAGGATGCGAACAAGCCCATGCCCGTGTGGGCGGGCTTTCATGCGCTCAATGGCAATGGCGAGATGACCGGGGTTCATTGGATCAACGATGCGGGCTATTTTCTGGGGCCCGTGCTGATCACCAACACCCATGGGGTGGGGGCGTGCCATCAGGGGGCGGTGCAATGGATGCTGGGCCGTTACGCCGAGCATTTTCAGAACCACCACGCCTGGGCCATGCCTGTGGTGGCCGAAACCTACGACGGGGTGCTCAACGACATCAATGCCCTGCATGTGCAAGCGGCGCATGCCGTGGCCGCGCTCGACGCCGCCGCCAGTGGGCCGGTGGCCGAAGGCTCGGTGGGGGGCGGCAACGGCATGATCGCCTACGAATTCAAGGGTGGCACCGGCACATCTTCGCGCCAGATCCAGGTGGCAGGCCAGACCTACACCCTGGGTGCGCTGGTGCAGGCCAATTACGGCAGGCGTCACTGGCTGTCGGTGCTGGGTGTACCTGTGGGGCAAGCCATGCCGGGCGGCTTTGCCAAGAAAGAAAGTGGCTCCATCATCGTCATTTTGGCCACCGATGCGCCCCTGTCGGATGCGATCTTGCGTTCGCTGGCCAAGCGGGCAGGCCTGGGCATCGCACGCTCGGGCAGTCCGGGGGGCAATTCATCGGGCGATATTTTTCTGGCCTTTTCGGTGGCCGATCCCATGCCTCACCCCGAAAAAATGGGCGCAGTGATTCAGCGCCACAGCCTGAACTGGGAGGTGCTGGACCCGCTGTATGAAGCCGCAGTGCAGGCTGTGGACGAGGCCGTCATCAACGCTCTGGTGCAGGGCGAGGATGTGCCCACCGTCAAACCGGCCGGGCATGTGGTGCCTGCGCTGGACACGGCCAAGCTGCTGGACTTGATGCGCCAGCATGGCCGGATGTAGGCTTTCAGGGCGGCGGTTCTTTGATTTGCGAACCCGACTCGGACACGGTCGGCACAGTCCTGGCCTCTCCAGCCCCGGCAAGGGTCTTGATCCGTGCCTACAATGGCTCCCATGATTTCACGCGAACCCACCATCGAACGTCTGGCCACAGCCCGCTCCCTCTTGCTGGAGCCTTTTGGTCTGGACGAAACCCACCTCAGCCGCGCTTTGGCCGCCATCAAGGCCCATGCTGTGGACGATGCCGACCTGTACTTTCAGTACACCCGCTCCGAAGGCTGGAGCCTGGAAGAGGGCATCGTCAAGACCGGCAGCTTCAGCATCGACCAAGGTGTGGGCGTGCGGGCCGTGTCGGGCGAGAAAACCGCCTTCGCCTACTCGGACGACATCTCCGAAGCCTCTTTGATGGATGCGGCCATGACGGTGCGCACCATCGCGCAGGCCACGCAAAACAAACGCATCAAGGTGCCGGCCCGCAAGGTCTCGGCCAGCCGCTCGCTTTACCCGTCGCTCGACCCGATGTCCACGCTGGACAGCACAGCCAAGGTGAATTTGCTCGGCCGTGTCGAAAAAATCGCCCGTGCCAAGGACCCCCGCGTGGTGCAGGTCATGGCCGGTCTGGCCACCGAATACGACGTGGTCATGGTGGCCCGCGCCGACGGCACCCTGGCCGCCGATGTGCGCCCCTTGATTCGCCTGTCGGTCACGGTGATTGCCGAGCAAAACGGCCGCCGCGAAGTGGGCAGCAGCGGCGGCGGTGGCCGCTTTGGCCTGGCTTATTTTGACGATGGCATGGTCGAGACCTATGTGCAAGAAGCCGTCTCGGCCGCGCTGATCAACCTCGAAGCCCGACCCGCGCCTGCGGGCGAGATGACGGTGGTGCTGGGCAATGGTTGGCCCGGCGTGCTGCTGCACGAAGCCGTGGGCCACGGTCTGGAGGGTGACTTCAACCGCAAGGGATCGAGCGCCTTCAGCGGCCGCATCGGCCAGCGCGTGGCGGCCAAAGGCGTCACCGTGCTCGACGACGGCACCATCGCTGACCGCCGGGGCTCGCTGAACGTGGACGACGAAGGCCACGCCAGCCAAAAGAACGTGCTGATCGAAGACGGCATCTTGCGCGGCTACATCCAGGATTCGATGAACGCCCGCCTCATGGGCGTCAAACCCACAGGCAACGGCCGCCGCGAAAGCTACGCCCATGTGCCCATGCCGCGCATGACCAACACCTACATGCTGGGCGGCGACAAGAGCGCCGAAGAAATTGTGGCCAGCATCAAAAAGGGTCTGTACGCCACCAACTTCGCGGGCGGCCAGGTGGACATCACCAGTGGCAAGTTCGTGTTTTCGGCCAGCCAGGCCTACTGGGTGGAAAACGGCAAGATCCAGTATCCCGTCAAGGGTGCCACCCTGATCGGCAGCGGCCCCGAATCGCTCAAGAAGATCAGCATGATCGGCAACGACATGAAGCTCGACTCGGGTGTGGGCACCTGCGGCAAGGAAGGCCAGAGTGTGCCCGTGGGTGTGGGTCAGCCTACGCTGCGCATCGATGGCCTCACCGTGGGCGGCACGGCCTGAGGCGCCTGTTCGGGTTTGCCCTTGGGCGGTCCCGTCAGGAAGCGTCATCAACCTGTGATACATTGAATACATGTCTTCGCGCATCGCTTTTTACTTTTTTTATTTTTGGTTCTCAGTCCCCGGCGGACGAGAGGCGAGCGCATAAGCACCCGAACATCTCGACACACACCGCCGGAGCCCCAAAGCCCGGCGGTTTTTTTTCACCTGTTTTTAAATCTGAGGAGTCCACGATGAACGCCAAAACCGCAGCCCCCGAGAGCTGGTATCCGAATGCCGCCGACCGCAAAGGCCAGACCGACGACGAACGCATCAAGGACATCACCGTGCTCCCACCGCCAGAACATTTGATCCGCTTTTTCCCGATTGCCGGCACGGCCACGGAAACCCTGATCACCCAAACCCGCAAAGCCATTCAGAAGATCGTGCACGGCCAAGACGACCGCTTGCTGGTCATCATCGGCCCTTGCTCGATCCACGATCCGGCTGCAGCCCTCGACTACGCCCGCCGCCTCAAGCCCCTGCGTGAAAAATACGCCGACACGCTGGAGATCGTGATGCGCGTGTACTTCGAAAAGCCCCGCACCACCGTGGGCTGGAAAGGCCTGATCAACGACCCCTACCTGGACGAGAGCTACCGCATCGATGAAGGCCTGCGCATCGCACGCCAGCTGCTGATCGAGATCAACCGCCAGGGCCTGCCCGCAGGCAGCGAGTTCTTGGACGTGATCTCACCCCAGTACATTGGCGACCTGATCAGCTGGGGTGCCATCGGCGCTCGCACCACCGAAAGCCAGGTGCACCGCGAGTTGGCTTCGGGCCTGTCGGCCCCCATCGGCTTCAAGAACGGCACCGATGGCAACATCAAGATCGCGACCGACGCCATCCAGGCCGCAGCCCGTGGCCACCACTTTTTGTCGGTGCACAAGAATGGTCAGGTTGCCATCGTGCAGACCCAAGGCAATCAGGATTGCCATGTGATTTTGCGCGGCGGCAAAGCCCCCAATTACGACGCTGAAAGCGTGGCCGCCGCTTGCAAGGAACTCGAAGCCGCCAAGCTGCCTGCTACTTTGATGGTGGACTGCAGCCACGCCAACAGCAGCAAAAAGCACGAGCGCCAGATCGACGTGGCCAAGGACATCGCCGCGCAGATCAGCGGCGGCTCGCGCCAGGTGTTTGGTGTCATGGTCGAAAGCCACCTCAAAGACGGTGCCCAGAAGTTCACGCCCGGTCAGCACGATGTGACCCAGCTGACCTACGGCCAGAGCATCACCGACGCTTGCATCGGCTGGGACGACAGCGAAGGCGTGTTGCAGGTGCTGTCGGATGCGGTCAAGGCTCGCCGCGCAGGCTGATGGAAGGCGCGGCCTTTGACCCTTCATGGGAGGCCGCACCTGCAGTCGAATGATGGCATGGGCTGTAGCCCACATTGGCGAGCAGGCGCTCGCTCCCCCTCAGGGCAGGACCTCAGCGGGTCGCCAAGGCGGCGAGCAGCTTGGCGTGAATCCCGCCAAAGCCGCCGTTGCTCATGCACAGCAGGTGGTCTCTGGGCTGCACTTGCGCCAGCACTTGGGTGATGACTTCGTCTATGTTGGTGCCCACTTGCGCTTTGGCCCCCATGGGCAGTAGCGCCGCAGTGGCATCCCAGCCCAGTCCGCCCGAATGGCAAAACGCCAGATCGGCTTCTTCCAAACTCCAGGGCAGCTGGGCTTTCATGGTGCCGAGCTTCATGGTGTTGCTGCGTGGCTCGAAGATGGCGAGGATGCGTGCCTTGTCCACTTGGCGGCGCAGGCCGTTGACGGTGGTTCGGATCGCGGTGGGGTGGTGGGCGAAGTCGTCGTAAACGGTGATGCCGTTCACTGTGCCGCGCACCTCCATGCGGCGTTTGACGTTTTCAAAAGTGGCCAGTGCTTGGGCCGCCACCGCTGGGTTCACGCCCACATGCTCGGCAGCCGCGATGGCAGCCAGCGCGTTGAGTTGGTTGTGCACGCCGCCAATCGCCCATTGCACCTTGGCCACCGGTTGACCAGTCTGCAACACCTTGAAACTGGAGGGTTCGCCTTCGGCCACAAAGTCGCTCACCGCTGCACCAAAGGTTCGAACTTCGCTCCAGCAGCCTTGTGCCAGCACGCGAGTCAGGCTTTCCTCCAGGCCATTGACCACCACCCGGCCCGAGCCGGGTACGGTGCGCACCAGGTGGTGAAACTGGCGCTCGATGGCGGCCAGGTCGTCAAAAATGTCGGCGTGGTCGAACTCGAGGTTGTTCAGGATGGCGGTGCGCGGGCGGTAGTGCACAAATTTGCTGCGCTTGTCGAAGAAGGCGGTGTCGTATTCGTCGGCTTCGATGACGAAGTACTTTCCGCCGCCCAAGCGTGCCGATACGCCGAAGTTGAGCGGCACGCCACCCACGAGAAAGCCGGGTTCCAGCCCCGCCTGCTCCAGCACCCAGGCCAGCATCGAGGTGGTGGTGGTTTTGCCGTGCGTGCCCGCCACCGCCAGCACATGGCGGCCTTGCAGCACATGCTCGGACAGCCACTGGGGGCCGCTGGTGTAGGGTGCGCCGGCTTCCAAAATCGCTTCCATCAGCGGGAATTTGGGGCTGCCGTCGGCCAGTCGGGCGCGGCTGACCACGTTGCCCACCACGTACATGTCGGGTTGGACGGCCATCTGGTCGGCGTCAAAACCCTCGATCAACTCGATGCCCAAAGCCCGCAGTTGATCGCTCATGGGCGGGTAAACGCCCGCGTCACACCCCGTCACCCGATGCCCTGCCTCGCGGGCCAGCGCGGCCAGGCCCCCCATGAAGGTGCCACAAATGCCCAAGATATGTATATGCATGCCCGGATTTTAGGGGGCCATCGGGCGCAGCCCGGACGGTGACCCCTTGGGGCCGGTCACAATCGGTGCCCATGAACGACCTTGCCCTTGAAATTGCCGCCACCGCTGCCCGTTTGGTGGTGGAAGAAGGCTTGGCCTTTGGCCCGGCCAAGCACCGCGCCCTCAAAGAGCTGGGCCTGCCCACGCGCACCGCTTTGCCCAACAACGATGTGGTCGAGGCCGAGGTGCGCGACTACATCGCCTTGTTTTGTGCCGACACGCAGCCGGGCGAATTGCTGGCCTTGCGCGAATTGGCAAGGGTCTGGATGCAGCGCCTGGCCGAATTTCGCCCGCACCTGGGCGGTGCGGTCTGGCAAGGCTGGGCCACGCGCTTGTGTGATGTGGATCTGGCCTTGTTTTGTGACGACCCGAAATCGGCCGAAATCGCCCTGATCAACCAGAACCAGCGATACGAGACGCAAACCGTGCGCGGCCTGCACGGCGATGATGTGGAGGTGCTGAGCCTGCACAGTTTTTGTGAGGCCTTGAACGAAGATGTGGGCGTGCACCTGCGCATTTACGACCTGGACGATTTGCGCGGGGCTTTGCTGCCCGATGCGCAAGGCCGTTCGCCGCGGGGGGATTTGGCTGCTTTGGAGCGCCTGCTGGCGTCATGAAAGACAATTCGAACATGAATCAACCCCACGCCAATGCCTCCAGACGCCACTTGATTTGGGGGGCCGGTGCGGCCGCTGCAGTCGCCGGGGTCGGCATGGCCTTGTGGCGGTTTGAGCCTCGGGACGTGGCGCAGGCCGAAAGGCACCCGTTTTGGGGTCAGCAGTACGAGACGCCTTCGGGCCAAGCCTTGGCCATGGCTGCTTTTAAGGGCAAACCCCTGCTGCTGAACTTTTGGGCCACCTGGTGCCCGCCCTGCATCGAAGAATTACCGATGATTGACGCCTTCTGGCGTGAAAATACAGCCAACGGCCATCAAGTGGTGGCTTTGGCCATAGATCAGCCCAGCGCTGTGCGCAAATTCCTGAGCCGTCAAGCACTGGGTTTTTCCGTGGGATTGGCCGGTCTGGAAGGCACCCAATTGGCCAAATCCTTGGGCAATGCCGCCGGTGGCTTGCCATTCACTGTATTTTTCAAAGCAGATGGCAGCATTTGGCGACAAAAGATGGGGCAACTCACGGCCGATGATTTGGCTCAATGGCGCAGCGCCACCCTTTGAGGCGGTACAGACCGAACGCGCAGGTGCCACAGCCGTATGAAACCGCTGACAGGCCTCAATACACCGCGGCTGTTCGGTCAAGAAAAGGCAAATTCAAGGGATTTGACTGGAATTTGGTGTAAATTCGCTCCATTACATGTGCTCAAGCAATGGAGGATCTATGGATTTGCGCAAACTTAAAACACTGATTGACTTGGTGTCCGACTCGAACGTGTCGGAGCTGGAAATCACCGAAGCCGAAGGCAAGGTCCGCATTGTCAAGAGCATGGGTGTGGCCCAACCGGTGGTGATGCAGCAAGCCGCTCCTGTGGCCGCCGCGCCTGTCGTGGCCGCCCCGGCCGTGGCTGCCGTCGAGGCCGCACCTGTGGTGGCTGCAGCGCCCGCTGGCCACGCTGTGAAGTCGCCCATGGTGGGCACTTTCTACCGCTCCTCCAGCCCCGGCTCGGCACCATTCATCCAGATCGGCTCGGTGGTCAAAGAGGGCGACACCCTGTGCATCATCGAAGCCATGAAGATCCTCAACGAGATCGAATCCGACAAGTCCGGCACCGTCACGCAGATTCTGTGTGAAAACGGACAGGCCGTGGAATACGGTCAGCCTCTTTTCATCGTCGAATAAACCCACGGGGATTTCATGTTCAAGAAAATCCTGGTCGCCAACCGAGGCGAAATCGCCTTGCGCATCCAGCGCGCTTGTCGCGAGCTGGGCGTCAAGGCGGTGATGGTCTATTCCGAAGCCGACAAAGAAGCCAAATACGTCAAGCTGGCCGAAGAAGCCGTCTGCATTGGTCCGGCGGCATCCCCGCTGAGCTACCTCAACATGCCCGCCATCATTTCGGCTGCCGAAGTGACGGATGCCGAGGCGATTCACCCCGGTTACGGCTTTTTGAGCGAGAACGCCGACTTTGCCGAACGGGTCGAGAAAAGCGGTTTCCAGTTCATTGGCCCCACGCCCGAGTCGATCCGCATCATGGGCGACAAGGTGTCGGCCAAGCAAGCCATGATCCGCGCGGGCGTGCCCTGTGTGCCTGGCTCCGAAGGCGAATTGCCCGATGACCCGGTGCAAATCCGCCGCATTGCCAAAGCCGTGGGTTACCCGGTCATCATCAAGGCCGCTGGCGGCGGTGGTGGTCGCGGCATGCGCGTAGTGCACACCGAGGCGGCACTCGTCAACGCTGTGCAAATGACCAAGGCCGAAGCCGGTGCGGCGTTTGGCAATCCGGCGGTCTACATGGAAAAGTTCCTTCAGAACCCGCGCCATGTGGAAATTCAGATCATGGCCGACAAGCACCGCAACGCCGTGTATTTGGGCGAGCGCGACTGCTCCATGCAGCGGCGTCACCAAAAGGTGATCGAAGAGGCGCCGGCACCGGGCATTCCCCGCAAGCTGATCGACAAAATCGGCGAGCGCTGTGTGGCCGCCTGCAAGAAGATCAATTACCGCGGGGCGGGCACCTTCGAGTTCTTGTATGAAAACGGCGAGTTCTATTTCATCGAGATGAACACCCGTGTGCAGGTCGAGCACCCGGTGACCGAGTGGGTCACCGGCGTGGACATCGTCAAGACGCAGATCATGGTCGCTGCCGGTGAGAAACTGCCGTTCACCCAAAAGCAGATCCAGATCCGGGGACACGCCATCGAGTGCCGCATCAACGCGGAAGACCCCTTCAAGTTCACGCCATCGCCGGGTCGTGTCACGTCGTGGCACATGCCTGGCGGCCCTGGCGTTAGGGTCGACTCGCACGTTTACAACAACTACTTTGTGCCACCGAACTACGACTCGATGATCGGCAAGCTGATCGTTCATGGCGACACCCGCGAGCAGGCTTTGGCTCGCATGCAAACAGCTTTGAATGAAACTGTGATCGAAGGCATCAGCACCAACGTGCCCTTGCACCGCGAGTTGATGGTCGACGCCAAGTTCATGCAAGGCGGCACCAACATCCATTATTTGGAACACTGGCTGAGCCAGCACAAGCGCTGAACTTTATGTATGAACTGAGCCTGCTGTGCCCCGAAGACCGGGTGGACGTGCTGAGCGATGCGCTCGATGCCCTGGACGCCTTGAGCGTGTCGGTGGAAGACGCGGATGCCCAGACGCCCGCCGAACAAGCCCTGTTTGGCGAACCCGGCATGCCGCCACCCAAAGACGGCTGGCAGCGTTCGCGCATGGTGGCCTTGTTTGCCCAGGAAGCGGCGGCCAAGGAGGCGGCCGTTTTGTTGGGTGCGCAAGACTTTTTTGAGGACTGCCAGTTGCTCGGCATCCAGACCGTGGAAGACCAGGACTGGGTGCGCTTGACCCAGTCGCAGTTTGCGCCGGTCGAGGTGACGCCTGATTTCTGGATCGTGCCCACTTGGCACGAGCCGCCCGAACAAGCCCGCCAGATCATCCGACTCGACCCAGGTCTGGCTTTTGGCACCGGCACCCACCCCACCACCCGCATGTGTTTGCGCTGGATTGCCCAGCACGACCTGCAGGGCCAGCGCGTGCTCGACTACGGTTGCGGCTCGGGCATTTTGGCCATTGGCGCCGCCAAATACGGTGCCACCGACATCGACGCGGTGGACATCGACGAAGCGGCGGTGACTTCAACCGAGTTGAATGCACTGGCCAACGGTGTTCGGCTGCAGGCCGGTTTGCCCGACAAAGCGCAAGGCCAGTACCAGACCGTGTTGGCCAATATTCTGGCCACGCCATTGAAAGTGCTGGCTCCCCTGTTGTGTTCTTATGTGGCCCCCGGTGGGCACTTGGTACTGGCCGGTATCCTGGAGCGCCAGGCTGAGGAGCTTCAAGCCGCGTACGCGCCTTGGGTGACTCTTGTGGTGGCCGATGCCCAGGAAGGCTGGATCTTGATGACCGCCAAGTTGTCGGCTCAGCCCGCTTGATGCGGGTCAGGGCGTGCTCCGATCGGCGCAGACCGCCTGAGTCTGCTTAAGCCTGTCTACAATCTGGCCATGAACAGGATCACCCGCTGCCCCTCGTGCACCACGGTTTATCAGCTGGGGGAAACCCATTTGCAGGCAGCCAAAGGCTGGTTGCGCTGTGGTGCCTGCGGCCATGTTTTTGACAGCACGGGCTTGGTGTTGCGCTGGACGCCAGCGCCTGATGCCTCAGCTGTTTCGTCTGCAGCTCCAGCGTCCGCTGCGCATGAAGATGGGTCATTGAGCGCTGCGCAAGCGCATCCTGGGCCCGACTTGGTGGCCGATCCGGCAGACCGCATTGCAATCGACGGTTTTTTAAAAAAGGAAGACCACAGCGCTCCATTTCAGGCTCGGCCAGCGCAATCCGAGCTGGCCGCGTTTGAACAGGCTTTGTCCAGTTTCAAGCCTGAACCTTTGACTTTTGAGCCCTTGGCTCAGCCAGAGAAGGCGGCTGCTGCAGTGCCCTCTCGGTCATGGCTTGTGCCTTACGCGGTGCTGAGCTTGGCCTTGTTGCTGCTGCTGCAGTTGGCCTATGTGCAAAGAGATGCTCTGGTGGCCTCATGGCCTGCCAGTGAATCCGTGTTGCGCCATGTGTGCCAGTCCTTTGGTTGCCAAATCAATCCGCTGCGCGATGTCGAGGGCGTGGTCATCGACAGCTCCAGCTTGGTGCAACGCAGCGACGACCATGTGCTGACTTGGTCCGTGCGCAACACCACGCGCCGCGTTCTGGGTACGACGGCCTTGGAGCTGAGCTTGATGGACCCCCAAGGCAAATTGGTGCTGCGCACCGTGGTCTTGCCTGCGCAGACGGGGGCGCCGCCAACCCTGTCCCCTGACCAGTCCTGGTCGGGCAGCTTGAAGGTTCTGGTCTCGCCCGAGCTGGTCTTCAGCGATTACCGCTTGCTCAGTTTCTACCCTTGATCCTGGCCGGTTAGCCAGCCCTCTTGCACGTAAAAAAGCCCGGCACTGTTGCCAGTGACGGGCTTGGTGGCTAGCGCCTGAACTGTGAATCAGGGCTTGGCGGCCGAAGGAAACGGCCACGCAGCTTGAGGATTCAGAGTCGTTTGTGCAGCCGGGGCAGCGGGTGCTTTGGATGCCTTCTTTGCTGCTGGTTTTTTGGCCGCTTTTTTCACAACCGCTTTTTTGGCCGCTGGTTTTTTGGCTGCAGTTTTCTTGACTGCGGCTTTTTTGGCCGGTGCTGCTTTTTTGGCGGGAGCGGCTTTTTTCGCTACGGCTTTTTTGGCCGGTGCTGCCTTTTTCGCTGCTGGCTTTTTGGCTGCGGCTACTTTCTTGGCGGGAGCGGCTTTTTTGGCCGGTGCTGCTTTTTTGGCGGCTGGCTTTTTGGCTGCGACTGCTTTTTTGGCAGGAGCGGCTTTCTTAGCGGGAGCTGCTTTTTTGGCGGCGGGTTTCTTGGCTGCGGCTACTTTTTTAGCTGGAGCCGCTTTCTTGGCCGGTGCGGCCTTTTTCGCTGGAGCAGCTTTTGTTGCTGCTGCTTTTTTTGCAGTTGCCATGATTTTCTCCTTGATCAAGTTGAGAACTCAACGGAAAGGGAACGCTTGGTGCTTGTTGGATTGCACAAAGCGATCCATGACATTGGGGAAGTCCCCAGTGCCATGAACGCGGAAAAGCCACACCGCCCAAAGTCCAAAGACTTTGTCGCGTGTGGCTGGAAGAGGGGGGACATGGAAGGGTGGATCAGAAGATCAGTCCCAGGACAAGGCCCCGCCGGTTTGGTATTCGATGACCCGGGTTTCAAAGAAGTTGCGTTCTTTTTTCAGGTCGATCATCTCGCTCATCCAGGGGAAGGGGTTCTCTTCGTTGGGGAAGAGGGCCTCCAGACCGATCTGGGTGGCGCGGCGGTTGGCGATGTAGCGCAAATAGCCTTTGAACATGGAAGCGTTCATGCCCAACACGCCACGGGGCATGGTGTCTTCTGCGTACTGGTATTCCAACTCAACCGCTTTGAGGAACAGGTCCTTGATTTCGGCTTTGAATTCGTTGGTCCACAGCTGTGGGTTCTCGAACTTGACGGTGTTGATCAGGTCAATGCCGAAGTTGCAATGCATCGACTCGTCGCGCAGGATGTACTGGTATTGCTCGGCAGCACCGGTCATCTTGTTTTGACGACCCAAGGCCAGAATCTGGGTAAAGCCCACGTAGAAAAATAGGCCTTCCATCAAGCAGGCGAACACGATCAGCGACTTGAGCAAGGTCTGGTCGGCTTCAAGGGTGCCGGTCTTGAAGTGAGGGTCCATGATCACGTTGATGAACGGGATCAGGAATTCGTCCTTGTCACGGATCGATTTGACTTCGTTGTAAGCGTTGAAAATTTCGCTCTCGTCCAGACCCAATGACTCCACGATGTACTGGTAGGCGTGGGTGTGAATGGCTTCTTCAAATGCTTGACGCAACAGGAACTGGCGGCACTCGGGTGCTGTGATGTGGCGGTAGGTGCCCAGCGTGATGTTGTTGGCGGCCAGTGAATCGGCTGTCACGAAGAAGCCGAGGTTGCGCTTGACGATACGGCGCTCATCTTCGGTCAGACCGTTGGGGTCCTTCCACAAGGCGATGTCGCGGTTCATGTTCACTTCCTGCGGCATCCAGTGGTTGGCGCAGGTGGCCAGGTATTTTTCCCAAGCCCATTTGTATTTGAAAGGCACCAGCTGGTTGACGTCGGTTTGGCCGTTGATGATGCGCTTGTCGGCGGCATTCATGCGGCGTGGTGCCGCAGGCGCAGCTGCGGCAGCCGACGGCGCAGCGCTGGCAGCAGCGCTGTCTGCACCAGTGAAGGAGGGCATTGCAGGTTGCAACGCGGGTTTGACTTGATCGTCCCAGGACAGCATAAAAAATTCCAGTTCTCAAATTATGAAAGCATGACCAAAAATTGCAAAGCCGTTCGTCCATTTAGGACGCAGGCTGCGCATGAAGTGTTGTGCCATTGCATCGAACAGCGCACGTATATGCGCTGCGCGGTGCAAGGACCCTCACTGGCAAGCTTCGCAACCTGGATCGTCGATGGCGCAGAACTTGATATCGGTGGCAGGCGTTGCAGCCATTTGCGCTTGCGCGGCAGCGGCGGCGGCCTCGATGGCGCTCATGCCACTACCGGGTGCACCCGATGCGGACACCGCGTTGTGTGAGCCGGAACTCACGGTGGATTTTTCAACTTGCGTGGCGCTCGAGGTGCGCAGGTAGTAGGTGGTTTTCAAGCCGCGCAACCAAGCGAGCTTGTAAGTGTCGTCGAGTTTCTTGCCCGATGCACCAGCCATGTAAATGTTCAGCGATTGCGCCTGGTCAATCCACTTTTGGCGACGCGCTGCGGCCTCAACCAACCAGGTGGTTTCAACTTCAAACGCGGTGGCGTACAAGGCCTTGATGTCTTGGGGCACGCGGTCGATGGGGCGCAGCGAGCCGTCAAAGTGTTTCAGGTCCATGACCATCACGTCGTCCCACAAACCCAGACGCTTCAAGTCCCGCACCAGGTAGCTGTTGATGACGGTGAACTCGCCAGACAGGTTGGACTTGACCGACAGGTTGCCAAAGCAAGGCTCGATCGAGGCGTCCACACCAATGATGTTGGAGATGGTGGCGGTGGGCGCAATGGCCACGCAATTGGAGTTGCGCATGCCGTCTGCCTTGATTTTCTGGCGCAGGGCGTCCCAGTCCAGCGTGGACGAACGGTCCACTTCCACATAGCCGCCGCGCTCGCGTGCCAGCAAGTCGATGGTGTCCAAAGGCAAGATGCCCTGGTCCCACAAAGAGCCCTTGTAGCTGGAGTACTGGCCGCGCTCTTTGGACAACTCGGTCGAGGCCCAGTAAGCGTAGTAGCAGATCGCTTCCATCGACTGGTCGGCAAACTCCACAGCCGCTTGCGAGGCGTAAGAGATGCGCATCTCATACAGCGAATCCTGGAAGGCCATCAGGCCCAGGCCCACAGGGCGGTGGCGGATGTTGGAGTCGCGGGCTTTTTTGACCGCGTAGTAGTTGATGTCGATCACGTTGTCCAGCATGCGCATGGCCGTGGAGATGGTCTTTTTCAGCTTGTCGTGGTCGAGGACCTTGCCGCTGGCGCTGTCCTTGAGGTGGCGTGAGAGGTTGACCGAGCCCAGGTTGCAGACGGCGGTTTCGGTGTCGCTGGTGTTGAGCGTGATTTCAGTGCACAGGTTGGACGAGTGCACCACACCTGCGTGCTGCTGGGGCGAGCGCACGTTGCAGGCGTCCTTGAAGGTGATCCAGGGGTGGCCGGTCTCGAACAGCATCGACAGCATCTTGCGCCACAGGTCGGTGGCGGGCAGTTTCTTGCTGGGCTTGATCTCGCCGCGCTCTGCTTTGGCCTCGTAGGCGGTGTAGGCTTTTTCGAAATCTGCCCCGAATTTGTCGTGCAGATCCGGGCAGTCCGACGGCGAGAACAAGGTCCAGTCGCCTTTTTCCATGACGCGGCGCATGAACAGGTCGGGGATCCAGTTGGCCGTGTTCATGTCGTGTGTGCGGCGGCGGTCGTCGCCGGTGTTCTTGCGCAGCTCCAGGAACTCTTCGATGTCCAGGTGCCAGGTTTCCAGGTAGGTGCAGACCGCGCCTTTGCGCTTGCCGCCCTGGTTGACGGCGACAGCGGTGTCGTTGACCACTTTGAGGAAAGGTACCACGCCTTGGGATTCACCGTTGGTGCCCTTGATGTGCGAGCCCATGGCGCGCACACGGGTCCAGTCGTTGCCCAGACCGCCCGCGAACTTGGACAGCAAGGCGTTTTCCTTGATGGACTCGTAAATGCCGTCCAGGTCGTCGGGCACGGTGGTCAGGTAGCAGCTCGACAGTTGGGGGCGCAAGGTGCCGCTGTTGAACAGCGTGGGGGTAGACGACATGAAGTCGAACGAAGACAGGACTTCATAGAACTCGATGGCGCGGGCTTCGCGGTCGGTCTCGTTGAGCGAGAGGCCCATGGCCACACGCATGAAGAAAGCCTGCGGCATTTCGATGCGCTGCTTGCGCACGTGCAGGAAGTAGCGGTCGTACAAGGTCTGCAGGCCCAGGTAATCGAACTGAAGGTCTCGCTCGGGCTTGAGGGCTTCAGCCAGTTTCTTCAGGTCAAACTGGGCCAACTTGGCGTCCAGCAGGTCGTTGTCGATGCCTTTTTTGATGAACTGAGGAAAGTAATTGATGTACTCATCGGCCATCTGGTCCTGTGTCACTTCTTTGCCCAGGATTTCCTTGGCAATGGTGTGCATGAGCAAGCGGGCGGTGACGTAGGTGTAGTCAGGGTCTTTTTCGATCAAGGTACGCGAAGCCAGGATGGAGGCCTTGTACACCTCTTCCATGGGCACGCCGTCGTACAGGTTGCGCATGGTCTCGGCCAGGATGGGCTCGGGGTTCACGTCTTGGCCCAAACCGGCGCAGGCGTTGACCATGAGGGACTTGAGGTAGTTCAGGTCCAGGGCCATGCGTTTGCCCTGGTCGATCACGTGCAAGGCAGGCTCTTGAGGGGCGGAGGCCACAGTTTGGGGTTGTTGGCTGCGCTCTTGGGTGCGGCGTTCGCGGTACAGCACGTAGGCGCGGGCCACTTCGTGGTTGCTGCTGCGCATCAGGCCCAATTCGACCTGGTCTTGCACGTCTTCAATGTGGAAAGTGCCGCCACCGGGGCGTGAGCGCATCAGGGCGCGCACCACGTTCTGGGTCAGTTCTTCGACCACTTCGCGCACGCTGGCAGAAGCGGCCCCTTGGGTGCCGTGCACCGCCAGGAAGGCTTTCATCATGGCCACGGCAATCTTGTTGGGCTCGAAGGGCACCACGGCGCCATTGCGGCGGATGATCTGGTAATGGTTGAGGGGGTGCACTGTGGCAGCGCCAGCCCGTTCAGCGGGCAGGCTCATCAGGCCGGAGGACGTGGGGGGGATGGTCAGGTCAGTTTGCATGGTCATCTTTGTGTTTATGGTCTGGGTTGAATCGGTCAAAAAGCCGTGAAATACGGCTCAGGCCTGTTTGTGAGAATTTGTAACGGACACTATATCTGGTGTCTGGGGTCATGACAAGCCACTACAGGTAGTGTACCGGCTCAAGATGGGCTGCGGAGCGAAAGTACAAGGCTTGGGTTTTGTGCGCGGCGTGAGAATGGGCTTTTCAGAGGCTGAAATAAGCCGCTGAAAATCAACAAGAGACGGGCTTGAGCGGTTGAAGCTCAGTTGCAATGCGACTTCCAAGGGTTTTTCAGGCTCAAACGCTCGTTTTACGGCCCTGCCAAGCGTGGGCTGCTGGATTCAGAAACTGATGAAATGTTCGGATAAATGTAAAAAAAGCTAAAAAATATTTTTTTGTGTGTCGCATCAAAAGCACAAGGGGAAACACTGATTTGGCAGTTCGACAGCTGCCTTCAGCCGCATCCAGTCAAAACCCACCCCCGGATCGTGTTTGCGGCCCGGCGCGATGTGCTCATGGCCGGCGATGTGCGCGATCGGGTAGTGCCGGTGCAAGGCCAGGCACAGTCGGCTCAGTTGCTCGTATTGGGCGTCCTCGAACACATCGCCCTCCAGGCCTTCGAGCTCGATACCGATCGAGTCGTCATTGCATTGGGGGCGTCCTCTGTACTCGGACTGCCCGGCATGCCAGGCCCGATCGTCGGCGCTGACAAACTGCCACAGGCTGCCGTCCCGCCGGATGTAGAAGTGCGAGGACACCTGCAGGCCTCGAATTTGAGAGAAATACGGATGCGCATCCCAATCCAGCTGGTTGGTGAACAGCGCTTGCACCTCCTGGCCGCCGTATTGGCCGGGCGGCAGGCTGATGGAGTGGATGACGAGCAAATCGATGCAAGCACCTGCGGGCCTGGGGCCAAAGTTGGGCGAATCCAGCCTGAGGGCGGGCGCGTACCAGCCCTGGTCCCAAAGGTGAGAGGGTTCGGCGACGTGGTCAGGCATGCTTGGGCGTGGTCGGTGGCGGTGGTCGGGCTCTGCAGGCAGGCCCGGGGTGTCACACCGGGTTGCGGTCTTGTGCGGCTGCGCGGTGTTCGGTGCTGCAGTACAGCCCCTTTTCACCCGTGACGGCTTCGTCTTGCGGCAGGTGGATGCCGCAATGCAGGCAGACCGCCATGTTGGCGGGGGTGGCCGGAGTGGCCGGGGGTTGGGCTTGGGCGGCGTCTGAGTTGACGCGGCGGCTGCGTTTGAAGACCCAGATCGCCAATACAATGACCAAGAGCCAAATCAGGTATTTCATCCCACGCGTCCAATCAAGACTTCCAGCACAAAGCGCGAACCCGCGTAAGACAGCAGCAGCAAGCCCGCGCCGATGTAGAGCACCCGCACGGCGCGGCGGCCCCGCCAGCCCCATTGGCTGCGGCCCACCAGCAAGGTGGCAAAGGTGAGCCAGGACAGGACGGCAAAGACGCGTTTGTGGTCCCATCGCCAACCGGTGTGGCTTTGGCCATACAGCGCCTCGCCAAACAGGGCACCCGCCACCAAAGTGGCTGTCAGCAGGGCAAAGCCGGCCGCTACAAAGCGAAAGGTCAGTCGCTCCAGTGTCAACAGCGGCAGGCCGCTGGAGCCTTCGTGGGCCTGGCGGATGTCATGCTCCGTGCGGGTCATCATCCAGGCGTGCACCACGGCGGCTGCAAACATGCCATAGGCCGATAAACCCAGCGCAAAGTGCAGGGGCAGCCAGGCCGAAGCCTGGGTGGTGATCAAGGTGCCCGGAAACACCCAGGCCAGCACCACGGTGAGGGCGCCTAAGCTGCCCACGGCCCAGCGGGCCTTGAGTTTGGGGAAAAACTGGGTCTCAATCATGTAGGCCGTGACCACCAGCCAGGCGGTGACCGACAGCGCCGGGGCAAAGCCAAAACGCACCGGCCCCATCAACAGCACCAGCAAACTGATGGCGTGCAAGGCCCAAGCCAGCCAAAGCAGGCGGCGCGCGTGCACATCGCTCAGGCGGCGGGGCACCAAAGCGGGCAAGGCATAGATCAGGGCTGCCAATGCCGAGAAGGGCAGCGTCCACAAAGGCGCACTCGCTAAAATCATGAGTCCGAGTTTAGCCTTTCAGGCGCTGCCGCTGGGGCTTCGCCAACACGCTTGACCGGTTTTTTCTGGATTCCCCCATGGCCTCCGCCCTGACCGACAAACTCTCACGCCTCGTTAAGACACTCAGCGGACAGGCCCGCATCACCGAATCGAATGTGGCCGACATGCTGCGCGAGGTGCGCATGGCCTTGCTCGAAGCCGATGTGGCCTTGCCGGTGGTGCGCGATTTCATCGCCCGCGTGAAGGAAAAAGCCCTGGGCCAAGAGGTCATGGGCTCACTCAAGCCTGGCCAGGCCTTGGTGGGTGTGGTCAACCGCGAATTGGCCGCCACCATGGGCGAGGGCGTGTCCGACATCAACCTGGCTGCCCAGCCACCCGCCGTGATCCTGATGGCCGGTCTGCAAGGGGCTGGTAAAACCACCACCACCGCCAAGCTGGCCAAGCACCTGATTGAAAAGCGCAAAAAGAAAGTGCTCACGGTCTCGGGCGACGTGTACCGCCCTGCGGCGATTGAACAGCTCAAGACCGTCACCGCGCAAGCTGGTGCCGAATGGTTCCCCAGCTCGCCTGACCAAAAACCGATCGACATTGCACGCGCCGCCATCGATTACGCCCGCAAGCACTTTTTTGATGTGCTGCTGGTCGACACGGCCGGTCGCTTGGCGATTGACGAAGCTTTGATGGCCGAAATCAAGGCGCTGCATGCTGAACTCAAGCCTGTTGAAACCCTGTTCGTGGTGGACGCCATGCAGGGTCAGGACGCGGCCAACACCGCCCGTGCCTTCAGTGATGCCTTGCCGCTCACCGGCATTGTGCTCACCAAATTGGATGGCGATTCACGTGGCGGTGCGGCCCTGTCGGTGCGCCAGATCACGGGCGTGCCCATCAAGTTTGCGGGTACGAGTGAAAAAATTGACGGCCTGGAAGTGTTCGACGCCGAGCGCCACGCAGGCCGGGTGCTGGGCATGGGCGACATCGTGGCCCTGGTCGAGCAGGTCACGGCCGGTGTGGACATGGAGGCCGCGCAAAAACTGGCGTCCAAGGTCAAGAGTGGCGGCAGTTTTGACTTGAACGACTTTCTGGCACAGATCCAGCAGATGAAGCAAATGGGCGGTTTGTCGAGCCTGATGGACAAGCTGCCCAGCCAGCTGACGGCCAAAGCCGGATCGATGGACATGGACAAGGTCGAAAAAGACATTGGCCGCAAGCAAGGCATCATCCACAGCATGACGCCCCAAGAGCGCAAAAAACCTGAGCTGATCAAAGCCACCCGCAAGCGCCGCATTGCTGCTGGCGCGGGCGTTCAGGTGCAAGACGTGAACCGCATGCTCAAGGAGTTTGAGCAGATGCAGGACATGATGAAAAAAATGTCCGGCGGCGGCATGATGAAGATGATGAAACGCATGGGCGCCATGAAAGGCATGATGGGCGGCGGCGGGGGCTTCCCCGGCATGCCGCGCTGATTCAGTACTGGCTTGCGGGCAGCGTGACCTGCAGGCCGTCCAGCTCTGGGGTGAGCATGATCTGGCACGACAGGCGACTGCCCGGCTCGCGCGTTTGGGCGGTGAAGGCCAGCATGCCGTCTTCGTCGCCGGTCATGGCTGGCAACTTCGCCAGCCAGTCCCCTGGCACCACCACATGACAAGTCGCGCAGGTGAGCAGCCCGCCGCAGTCGGCCTGGATGCCGGGCAAATTGGCATCGACTGCGGCCTGCATCAGGCTTTGGCCAGGCGCGGCTTGCAAGGTGTGGGCGGCTTGTGCCGGGTTGTGAGGGTGCAGGTGGATGGTGATCATGTTCAAAAGGTTTTTCAAATGCGCCCGAAATACTCGCGGCGGTGGAATTCCTGGGCGTCATCGGCCTGCGCCAAGCGCTGGTGTTCGGCTTGTTTGATGGTGCTGTAGTAATCGACAAAAGGCTGGCCCAGCGCCTGGCACAAGACCGCATCTTTTTGCAAGGCGCGCACCGCATCGGCCAGGCTGGTCGGGATGGTGTGGGCACCTGCCGAGTAAGGTGTTTCGGTGGCTGGCGGCGCTTGCAGCTGTGTGTCCACACCATCCAGGCCCGCATGGATTTGCGAGGCCATGTACAGGTAGGGGTTGGCAGCGGGCTCGCCCAGGCGGTTTTCTATGCGGGTGGCCTTGTCGCCCGCGTTGCCGATCACGCGCAGCATCGCACCCCGGTTGTCGCGGCCCCACAAGATCGACTGCGGCGCCATCGCGTTGGGTCTGAAGCGCCCATAACCATTGCTGGTGGCTGTGCACAAGGCGGTGAGCGCCGGGGCATGGGTCAGCAGCCCTGCCAGCCAGGACGCGCCCGCATCGCTCAACACCTGCCGCACATCGCGTGAGGTGCTGCCGGGCTCGGGCACATCGCGCATGAAGACAGGGCGGCCCGTGGTGTCGACCAGGGATTGGTGCAAGTGCCAGCCGCTGGACATGATGGCGTCAAAGGGCGGGCGGCACATGAAGGTGGCGTGGTAACCCGCGCGGCGCAGGGCCTGGCGCGTGGCATTGCGAAACAGCACCATGTGGTCGGCGGCCGTCAGCGCATCGCGCACGTCAAACACCGCTTCGACCTGGCTGGGGCCCAGTTCGATTTCGAGCGAGATCAGCGGCAAGCCCAACGCTTGCGCGGTGCGCTGCACGATGCGCAGCGGCTCTTCGGCGCGGTCAAACCAGGCCTCGGTCAGCAAGTTGAAGCCCGGGTGGATCAGGCTGACCTCGGGCGCGGGGCCGGGCCAGGCGGCGCGACTCGGGTCCAGGTCGTGCCCGTGCAGCGGGTCTTTCAGGCGGTAAATGTGGAACTCAACTTCCAGCCCGCAGCGCATCTGCCAGCCGCGCTCGGCCAGGCGTTGCACGGCCTGCTGCAGCACATGGCGTGAGTCGAGCGGCACGATGCGGCCATCGGCCAGGTAGGGCTGGCACTGCAGCCAGCCGGTTTTGTCGGTCCAGGGCAGCACCTGCCAGCTGCCCGGGTCGGGCATGAGCGTGAAGTTGCTGGCCCCGGCAAAGCCGGGCAGCGTCTCTTCGATGCCCGGTTCGAACACCTTGAAGGCGGTGCGGTCCGAGCTGTCTTTGAGCAGCAAGGTGCTGACCATGCCGATGCCGTTGGCCAGCGCCTGGCGCAGCTGCGAAGCCACGAGGGTCTTGCCGCGCACCACGCCGTGCAGGTCGCACCAGCCCAAACGGATCAGCTCGATGCCCGAGGCCTCAACCTGTTGCAGCAATTGCACGCAATCCGCTTGCCGCTCCGGGCTGTTCAGGCCGCAACGTTCGGCGAAACTCATGCTGCGCTCGTGTCGGCTGGGCTTGGCACATCAGCTGTCAAGGTGGCGTCCCAAGGCGCGCCGCTGCGTTTGGCCGCGCAGGCTTCGCGCCACCATTGCGGCCACTGCCCGCTGGGCGCGATGCCGTCCACCGTGTCGGGCCCCACGCGCTGGCGGGCCACAGCGGCTTGTGCAAAGCCGGGCGGCAAGCCCCCGGCCTGCACGGTCTCAATGGCTTTGAGCAGCATGCGCCGGTTGGCCATGATCACCTTGTCGCTGGTGCCCAGGTGCTCGCGGGTGCGGTCCTGGATCGCGCCCATGCTCTCGCAGGCCCACTGGTCGTGCACATTGATGTCGTCTTCGCCCATGCCCAGATAAGTGCGCGAAATTTGCTCTTCGGGGTTAAAGCCCCAGTGGTTGTGTCGGCCCGCTTTGGGGATGTAGTCGGGCAGCGTGACCGAGGGCAGGCGCTGGTTGCGCATGGCCTCTTTGTCCACCGGGCCGGCAAAGCTGGTGAACACCGAATACCAATAGGTGTGCGTGTCGTCCACCGGCACATGCATCTGCGTGATGGTCATGGTTTCGGACAGCGGAATCACAAAGGTGTGTGGGAACAGCGCATTCGTCACCCGCACATGGGTCAGCGCCTCGTTGATCGGGCGCAGGGCCGTCAGGCGCAGGCCCGCATCGGTGGGCTCAAACGAAATCTCGGGCTGGTCCAGCTCGCGCATCACCCGCGTCATGGGCCAGCGCTCGCCTTGCACATCGCCCGCACTCGCGCCGCGAAACTGGCGGCCATAACTGCCTTCAAGCGACTCGTCATTGAAGAAGCGGTGCAGGTAGGACGCATGCGCCGGGTCAATGCCCACCTCAAACGCCTGCAACCAGTTGCAGTGCCACAGGCCCTTGAAGGCAAAGGTGTGTGTGGCCGGAGCGCTGAAAGCGTCGATGCCCGGCAGTGGCGGCGGGGTCTGGCCTTCGGGCCCGAACCAGCCAAACAAAATGCCGCTGCGCTCGGTGATCGGGTAGCTGCGTTGGCGCACCCGTGTGCACAGCGTGCTGCCAGTAGGCTCGGCAGGGGTTTCAATGCACTGACCCGTCACGTCGAACTTCCAACCGTGGAAAGGGCAGCGCAGGCCATCGCCTTCGTTGCGGCCATAGGTTAGGTCAGCGCCCCGGTGCGGGCAGTCGCGGTCGAGCAAGCCGTAGTTGCCCTGCGCGTTGCGAAACAGCACCAGGTCCTGCCCCAAAATGCGCACGGCTTTGACGGCGCGAATCCCCATGCGCGGATCGAGCACGGGGTTGAACTCGTCCACCAGCGCCACGGGCTGCCAATAGTGACGCATCACTGCGCCGCAAGGCGTGCCCGGGCCGATGCGGGTGATCAATTCGTTTTGTTCAGCTTTCATGGGAGGCCTCTGGACAGTGAAGTCCGCGTCTGGATGGTGTTTGCGCCGAGTGGGCGCACGCACACCTGCGATGACTATCAGTTTAAACCGCAGCGCAGGGCCCACCCGCCAACAGGCGACAGGCGACAGGCGACAGGCGACAGGCGACAGGCGACAGCATGACCCGTGTCAAGTGGGGGCCAGACAAGGCGCGGCCACTGACGCAAAATTGGGCCCATGACACAGCTACTTTTTATCTACGGCACCTTGATGCCCGGCCTGCGCCTGGAGGCCCAAATGCAAGGTGCTCGCTTTGTGGGCGCAGCCCAAGTGCCCGGCCGCTTGGTCGACGTGGGGCGCTACCCCGGGTTCCTTGTGGGCGATGGCCTGGTCACGGGCGAAGTCTATGAGGTCGATGCTGCACACCTGGCCCGGCTGGATGCGGTGGAAGACATGGTGCCCGGCGACCGCGCCGCCTCGCAATACTGGCGCGAGGAGGTCACCGTGGCGGCCGGCCCGCTGCAGGGCCAGCGGGTACAGACCTATGTGTACAACCGCCCGGTGGACGGCTGCACACCCATTGCGCACGGCGACTACCGCCGCTACATCCGCGAGGTCGGGCGGGAATCTTGATCAGTCTTTGATCACCAACTCGCCGCGCAGCGAGTGCGACAGGCCTTGGGTGATGCGCACATCCGCCATCTGACCGATCAGGCGGTCCATGTTCGGGCCGCCGGGGAAGTTGACCACCCGGTTGCACTCGGTGCGACCCGCCAGCTCGGTGGCGTCCTTGCGTGAAGGGCGCTCCACCAAAATGCGCTGCACCGTGCCCACGCGGCTGTCGCCAATGCGCTGCACGTTCTCTTCGATGGTTGCTTGCAGGTGGTGCAGGCGGCGCAATTTTTCGGCGTGCGGCGTGTCGTCGTGCAGGTTGGCCGCAGGCGTGCCGGGGCGAGGGCTGAAGATGAAGCTGAAACTCGTGTCAAAACCCACATCGGTGATCAGCTTCATCATCTTGTGGAAGTCGTCCTCGGTCTCGCCGGGGAAGCCCACGATGAAATCGCTGCTGAGCGACATGTCGGGGCGGATCGCCCGCAGCTTGCGGATCGTGCTCTTGTATTCCATGGCGGTGTAGCCACGCTTCATGGCCATCAGGATGCGGTCCGAGCCGTGCTGCACCGGCAGGTGCAGGTGGCTCACCAGTTTCGGGATCTTTTCGTACGCGTCGATCAGGCGTTGCGTGAACTCATTCGGGTGGCTGGTCACGTAGCGGATGCGCTCGATGCCCGGCATGTCGGCCACATATTCCAGCAGCAAGGCAAAGTCGGCAATCTCTGAGGTACCCCCCATCTTGCCCCGGTAAGCGTTCACGTTTTGGCCCAGCAGGGTGATCTCTTTCACGCCCTGCGCGGCCAAGCCCGCCACTTCGACCAGCACATCGTCAAACGGGCGCGAGACCTCTTCGCCCCGGGTGTAGGGCACCACGCAGTAGCTGCAATATTTGCTGCAGCCTTCCATGATCGACACAAAAGCGGTGGCGCCGTCCACCTTGGCAGGCGGCAGGTGGTCAAACTTTTCAATCTCGGGGAAGCTGATGTCCACTTGCGGGCGCTGCTTGCGCTCGCGTTCGTTCAGCAATTCGGGCAGGCGGTGCAGGGTCTGCGGGCCAAACACCACGTCCACATAAGGCGCACGCTTGATGATCTCGGCGCCTTCCTGGCTGGCCACACAACCGCCCACGCCAATCAGCACGCCCTTGGCTTTGAGGTGCTGGACCCGGCCCAAGTCGCTGAACACTTTTTCTTGTGCCTTCTCTCGCACCGAGCAAGTGTTGAACAAAATCAGATCGGCCTCATCCACATCCTGCGTGGGCTCATAGCCCTGGGCCGCGCCCAGCACATCGGCCATCTTGTCCGAGTCGTACTCGTTCATCTGGCAGCCAAAGGTTTTGATGAAAACCTTCTTGCTCATGCGGCCTCCACGGATTCAATGGAGGAGATGAAGTCAAGGCAAAGCAAAGCACGCCCGCGAGGGGCCAAAGTGCAGCGGTTCATGGTGTAGATCCAGAGGCTGTGAAAAAGAAAAGCGCAGATGCGCTTTGGAAGCTGCAGATTATCGCAGGCGAGCCCCAGCTCAGTTGCCAACGTCCTCAGCGGCCTTCGGCTTGAAAAACATCGGATACGCCCGTTGCACCGTCGGGCTGTCATAGGCCCAGCTGTGGCATTGGCCCAGAAAATAAGGCGCTTGGGTCATTTCGGGGTGGGGCTGGCCTGCCAGTTCGCGGCGCTGCCATTGGCCTGAAGGCAGGGTTTGGTAAGCGGCGGTGGCCATGTTGAACAGCATTTCGCGCAGGTGGGTGCAGCCGTCGGTGCCGCCTACGTGTTGGTTGATGACTTTGCGCCAACCCGGGCCCATGGTGCAGCCGATGAGCTTGTGCATGTTGTGTGGTGCCCCGCTGCATTCGGCGTGCGGGATGTCGTCCATGGAGGTGGCGATGTCCTGGATGACCATTTGGTTGTTGAGCGTGACGCGGATTTTCAGGTTATGGATCGGCTGATCGCCGGGGAAAAGCCGTTCGTTGGGCACCTGGAAGCCGAAGGTCTTGACGTCGGTCAGTTGGGCTTCGATGTCCCACAGGCCGTCTTCGCGGTCAAAGCCTTGGTACACCACGGTGCGCGTATGTGACAGTTTTCGGGGGGAGGGTGGTGGAAGTGCCAATGGAAATCTCGAATCGGTGATGTTGAATGCTTGGATCATATCTACAGAGGAGCCCTGAGCATGTCCCAAGCTGTTCAACACACCATCCACCCCGCCGTTCGCCGCCAGACCATTGCCGATGCACTGCGCCGCACCGCGATCCGCTTGCCCACCAAGACAGGCATCGTGTGCGGAGCCACCACCTGGACGTATGCCGAGTTCGATGCGCTGGTCACGCGCCTGGCGGCAGGCCTGTCCCATATCGGCGTGGCCGAGGGCGACAAGGTGGCGGTGCTGGCCCGCAACTCGCATGGTTTTGCGGCGCTGCGCTTTGCCCTGGCCCGCCGGGGCGCGGTCATGGTGCCGATCAACTTCATGCTCAAGGCCGAAGAGGTGGCTTACATCTTGCGCCACGCAGGTGCCAAGACCCTGGCCACCGACAGCGGCCTGGCCGAGTTGGCGCAGTCTGCAGCCAAGCTTGACACACAAGTGCAGCAATTCATTTGGCTGCCATCCGAAGACCCGAGCGAGCCCGTGGCGGGCATGCACAGTTTTGATGCGCTGGCGGCTTGCACCGATGCGCTGCCCGATGTGCAGCTGGGTAGCTACGATGTGGCGCAGATCGTCTACACCAGCGGCACCGAGTCTTCTCCGAAGGGCGCGCAGCTCACGCACGATGCCGTGCTGTGGCAATACGTCAGCTGCGTGATCGACGCCGAAATCGCAGAGGCGGATGTGGCCCTGCACGCGTTGCCGCTGTACCACTGCGCCCAGCTCGATGTGTTTTTTGGCCCAGCCATTTACATGGGCAGCACCAACGTCATCACTTCCAAACCCACGCCCGACAACCTGCTGCCGATGCTCGAAAAGTTCGGCATCACCAGCTTCTTTGCGCCGCCCACGGTGTGGATTGCGCTGCTGCGCTCGCCGCTGATGGATGCGGGCAAGCTCGCCAGGCTGGCCAAGGGTTATTACGGCGCGTCCATCATGCCGGTGGAGGTGCTCAAGGAATTGGCCTCGCGCCTGCCCCAAGTGCGTCTGTGGAACCTGTACGGCCAGACCGAAATCGCGCCGCTGGCCACCATGCTCGGCCCAGACGACCAGCTGCGCAAACCGGGTTCGTGTGGCAAAGCCGTGCGCAACGTCGAAACGCGCGTGGTGAACGATGCCATGCAGGACGTGGCCGTGGGCGAGGTGGGTGAGATCGTGCACCGTTCGCCACATTTGATGCTGGGCTACTTTCATGACGACGAGCGAACCCAGGCCTCGTTTGAGGGCGACTGGTTCCACAGCGGTGATCTGGGCATGATCGACGACGAGGGCTACATCACCGTGGTGGACCGCAAGAAGGACATGATCAAGTCTGGCGGCGAAAACGTGGCCAGCCGCGAGGTGGAGGAAATGATTTACCGCCTGCCGCAAGTGAGCGAAGTGGCGGTGATCGGCCTGCCCGATCCCAAATGGGTGGAGGCTGTGACAGCCGTGGTGGTGGTCAAGGCCGGGCAGACCTTGGACGAGGCGGCGGTGATCGCGCACTGCGCGCAGCACATGGCCGGTTTCAAGTGTCCAAAGCGCGTGGTCTTCACCGATACGCTGCCCAAGAACCCAAGCGGCAAACTGCTCAAGCGGGATTTGCGCTTGCGGTATGCGTGAAGCGTTGAGCGTTGAGCGCGCAGGGGCCTGTCTGACATCCCGGACTTGATCCGGGATCCATGTATTTTGTTGCTTTGGAGGGGCCAAAACATGGACCCCGGCTTGGGGGCCGGGGTGACAAACTTCAAAAGACGCGTGGACCAAGGGAAATCCCTGATCAAATGTTCTATGCATAAGACCTGAATGTTCTATTGACAGGACAATGGGACTGTTCCACCATGGCGGTCATGGATGCCCATCTGCCTTTGCCCAAGTACCACCAGATCTATCTGGTGCTGCGCGAGCAATTGCGCGAGGGCCGCTTTGACGATGGTTTGCCGGGCGAGCTGGCCTTGATGGGGCAGTTTGGTGTGGCGCGTGTCACGATCAGGCGGGCTTTGTCGCAGCTGGCCGAAGAGGGCCTGATTCAGCGCGAGCCCGGGCGGGGCACACGGCCAGTCGCGGCGCGCGCACAAGAGGTGAAGATGCAGGCCTCGACCATGGCCAGTGGCCAGCAGGCCCGCCTGACGGGTTTGCTGGAAAACCTGGTCACCATGGGCATGCGCACCAAGGTGAGGGTGCTGACTGTGGAACGCATGCGTGCCCCGGTGGACGTCGCCGCCGCGCTCAAGCTGCACAGCGCGGCTCTGGTGCAAAAAGCCGAGCGCGTGCGCAGCACGCCCGAAGGCCCCCTGTCGCACATCACCACTTGGGTGCCCGATGCGATTTCGGCTGGCTTTGGCAAGCGCGAGCTGGCGCAAAAACCCATTTTGGTGCTGCTCGAAGAGTCGGGCGTCAAGGTGGGCCGGGCTGAGCAAACCATCTCGGCCCGACTGGCCGATGTGGGCATGGCCCAGCATCTGGATGTTTCTGTCGGATCGGCCTTGCTGGCGGTGCGGCGTTTGATTTATGACGAGGACGACCGTCCCGTCCAATGGCTGCATGGCTTGTACCGACCGGACCGGTACGAATACCAGATGCAGTTATCCCGCGTTGGCAGCATCGATGCCAAGGTGTGGGTAAGCCAAGAGCTGTCCGCCAACTTTCATTGACCTACTTAAAGGATGTTCTCATGACCTCACGTCGCACTTTCATGGGCCAGTCCGCTGCTGCGGCCTCGGCGCTCGCGTTTCCATTGGTGGGCGGGGCTCAGCCCAAGCCCATCAAAGTGGGTGTTTTGCACCCTGTGACCGGTGCCTTGGCCTACTCGGGCCAGCAGTGCCGTATGGGCGCCTTGATGGCGATTGAAGACATCAACAAGGCTGGCGGCATCAAGTCGCTGGGCGGCGCCAAGATCGAAGCCATGCTGGGCGATGCGCAGTCCAGCCCCCAAGCGGGCACGGCCGAGATCGAGAAGATGAACGAAGCGGGTGTGAGCGCCGTGGTCGGTGCCTTTGCATCCGCCATTTGCCTGGCCACGACGCAAGCCGCAGCCAAATACAACCTGCCCCATGTGGTGGACGTTGGTGTGGCCGACCAGATCGTCGAGCGCGGCCTGAAAAACACCTTCCGCTTTGGCCCTGGCTACAAGAAGTGCGCCGAAGTGGCCGTGTCCAGCCTGCACGTTTTGAACACCGCTGCAGGCAAGCCCGCTCGCACCGTGATGATCGTGCACGAAGAGTCGCTGTTCGGCACAGGCACGGCCAACTTGCTGGCCAAAGAGCTGCCTGGCTACGGCTACGAAGTCAAAGAAATCATCAAGCACGCCAACCCCACGCGTGACTTCAACAACATTGCGCTGCGCATCAAGCAGGTCAACCCCGACATCCTGATCCCGGCCAACTACTACAACGAATACGCCCTGCTGGTGCGCACACTGCAGCAGCAAAAGATCACGCCCAAGGCCATTTACTCGGTGCTGGGCGGTGCGGCGTCGAGCTACAAGTTCGTCAAGGAATTCCCAGATGCGGCCAACGGCATCATCGACTGCAACCATTGGTTCAACCCCAAGGACAAGCGTTCGGCCGAGTTGCGCAAGCGCGTGGAGGCTCAAGGCCAGTTCTTCAGCTACGAAGTGTTCATGACCTACACCGCCATGATGCTGCTGGCCGATGCGATCGAGCGCGCCAAGTCGCCTGACCGCGCCGCCATCATCGACGCGCTGGCGTCCAGCAAGTTCGCCAATCACATCATGCCCTACGGCGCGACCAATTTTGTCAACGGTCAAAACATGGGCGCACAGCCTTTGATGACCCAGGTGCAAAAGGGCGACATCAAGGTGATCGTGCCGCGCGACTACCGCGAGATTGAGCCGATTTTCCCGCTCAAGGGCTGAGCTGCGCTGACCTGAAAGACCCCGATGCTGGACTTCAACATCCTGTTTCCTTCGGTGCTCAACGGCATCACCACCGGTGCCGTGTACGCGTTGATCGCGCTGGGCCTCACGCTGATTTATGGCGTGCTGCACATCATCAATTTCGCGCATGGTGCGTCCTTGATGGTGGCGCTGTATGGCGTGTACATGCTGAAGCAACACTTCGGGGTCGATCCCTACATGGCCCTGCCCATCATGGTGCCCGCCATGTTTGTGCTGGGCTATGCACTGCAGCGCGGGGTCATCAACCGCGCCAGCCACGGCAAGGATGAAAACATCCTGCTCGTCACGCTGGGCATCTCCATCGTGCTCGAAAATTTGGCGCTTTTGTTCTTCAAGTCCGACACCCGCACCATTGAAACGGCCTACACCTTGACCACGGTCGAGATCGGGCCCGCCTTCATCGCGCTGCCCAAGCTGGTGTCCTTTGCCGGGGCTTTGGTCGTGTCGGCTGTTTTGTTGCTCATCGTGCAAAAAACCGACTTGGGCCGCGCCATTCGCGCCGTCTCCAAAGAGAAACAAGGCGCACGTTTGATGGGCATCGATGTGGACCATGTGTACGCCATGTGTTTTGGTTTGGGCCTGGCCAGTCTGGGCGCAGCGGCTTGCTTTTTGATGCCGGCTTATTACGTGAACCCGCAAGTGGGCAATGGTTTTGTGCTGGTGGCCTTCACCATCGTGGTGCTGGGCGGCATGGGCAGTTTTGCTGGAGCCTTGTTGGGTGGCTTGTTGATTGGCGTGGTGGAGTCGCTGGGCGGTTTGCTGCTGGGTGAATCGTTGGGCCAGGTGGGTATTTTTGTGATTTTCATTGCGGTGCTGTTGCTGCGGCCGCAAGGCTTTTTTGGAGCGAAGGCATGAAAGACTTTCGCAACATCGCACTGTTTGTGGTGCTGGTGGGGGCGGTGCCCTTGTTCACCGATTCGGGCGTGATGCTCAACTTTGTCATGACCTCTTTGTACGCCTGCTTGCTCTCGCAAGCCTGGAACGTGCTGGGCGGTTTTGGTGGTCAGTTTTCTTTTGGCCATGCGCTGTTTTTTGGCACGGGTGCTTATGTGCAGGCCATCGCACAAATGCAGTGGGGCCTGAGCCCCTGGGTGGCATTGCCACTGGCCATGGTGTTTGCGGCGGGTGTGGGGGCCTTTGTGGGCGCGGCCTCGTTCCGTTATGGCCTCAAGGGCTCTTACTTTGCGCTGGTCACGCTGGCTTTTGCCGAGGTGTTCCGCATTTTGGCCACCTCGGTGCCCTTCACGGGGGCGGGCGTGGGCCTGATGCTCCCGCTCAAAGAGTCGGCGGCCAACATGCAGTTTGGCAGCCGTGCCGGTTTCATCTGGCTGATGCTGGGCCTGGTCACGCTGGCGCTGTGCATCACCGCTTGGCTGCGCCACTCGCGCTTTGGCGCCTACTTGCAGGCTGTGCGCGACAACGAAGACGCGGCCCGCGCCATTGGCGTGAACCCCTTCAGTGTCAAGCTGATCGCCACCGTGTTGTCGGGCGGCCTGATGGGCGCAGGCGGCGCGTTTTATGTGCAGGTGTTCCAGTACATTGACCCGGGCATTGCCTTTGGGGCGCACACCTCGGTCGAGGCTCTGGTGGGCGCGATTGTGGGCGGCATGGGCACGCTGTGGGGCCCGCTCTTGGGTGCGGTGAGCCTGCACATTTTGGCCGATGTCACGCGCAATTTGTTTGGCCAACTGCCGGGCATCAACATGGTCATTTATGGCGTGGTGCTGATCGTGATTGTGATGTTCTTGCCGCGCGGCATTGCGGGGCTGGGCACCATCACGCCGCTGCAGTGGTTGCGTGGCCAAAAGTCTGACGGAGACAAATCATGAGCACGCTGCTGCAGATCGAGGGCGTGGGCAAGTCATTTGGCGGCTTGAAGGCCGTGCAAAACGTGAGCCTGTCGGTGACCGAAGGCCGTTTGAGCGCCTTGATTGGCCCCAACGGCGCGGGCAAGACGACCTTGTTCGCGCTCATGTCGGGCTTTTTGACACCAGACACGGGCCGTGTGGTGTTTGCAGGTCAGGACATCACCGGCCAGCCACCGCACCTGAACGCCCGCATGGGCTTGACGCGCACCTTCCAGATCGTGCAGCCCTTTGCCGCTCAAACCGTGCGTGAAAACATCGCGGTGGGGGCGCACCTGCATTTGCCGCGCCGCGCCCAAGCGCTGGAATTTGCCGAATCGGTGGCAAGCCAAGTGGGCCTGAGCCCGCAGCTGGACAAGCTGGCCAGCGACCTCACGGTGGCGGGGCGCAAGCGCCTGGAGCTGGCCCGCGCATTGGCCACGCGTCCGCGCTTGCTGCTGCTGGACGAGGTGCTGGCGGGTCTGAACCCGCAAGAAATTGCCGAGATGATCCCGGTGGTGCAAGGCATTGCCCAAAGCGGCGTGACGGTGCTGATGATCGAACACGTCATGCAAGCGGTGATGAGCCTGGCGCAAGAAGTGTGGGTGCTGGCGCAGGGGCAGCTGATCGCGCAGGGCACGCCTGCCGAAGTGACGAACAACAAATCCGTGGTGGAGGCTTATCTGGGCCACGGCACGGCCGAGCGTTTGCAAAAGAACGTGGCCCAAGCCCAAACAGTTCAGGAGGCACAGGCATGACTGCTTTGTTGGATGTGCAGGGCCTCAAATCCGGCTACGGCGTGGTCGAGGTCTTGCGGGGTGTGGACCTGCAGGTCATGCCCGGTGAGTTGGTGGCGCTGCTCGGCAGCAACGGCGCGGGCAAGACCACGCTCAACCTCACGCTCAGCGGCCTGGTGGCCACGCGTGCGGGCCAAGTGGGGTTTGACGGTCAGGACATCACCGGTCTGCACTCGCGTCAGGTGGTCCAGCACGGTTTGATCCAGGTGCCCGAAGGCCGCAAGGTGTTTCCTAACCTGAGCGTGCACGAAAACCTGGAGCTGGGGGCTTTCACGCGAGGCCGTGAGCGCAAGCAGCAAAACCTGGACAAGGTCTACGAGACTTTCCCGCGACTGAAAGAGCGCGTGGCGCAATTGGCGGGCACGTTGAGCGGCGGCGAGCAGCAGATGCTGGCCATTGGCCGGGGCCTGATGGCCGAGCCACGCTTGCTGATTCTGGACGAACCCTCACTGGGTTTGTCGCCACTTTTGGTGGAAGAGTTGTTTGGCCTGATCTCGCAGCTGCGCAGCAGCGGCTTGGCGATCTTGTTGGTGGAACAAAACGTGGGCCAGTCGCTCGACATCGCGGACCGCGCTTATGTGATGGAAAACGGCCAGATCCGTTTTTCTGGCACACCTGCCGAGTTGTTGGCCAGTGACACGCTCAGGCAAGCCTATTTGGGCATGTGATGGCCATGGGGTCGAACTGACGCCCCGGCAAAGGGCTGCGTTCGCAAGCCAGCGTGGACAGACACCCGATTGATTTTTGACACGGAGGACAGCCGCATGACACACACATCCTTTTCGCCACGTTCCACCCCTTCACGCCGCGCCTTGGTGCTGAGCGCAGCCTTGGCCTGTGCCGGTGCCACCGGTTGGGTGCAAGCCCAAACCCAGCCGCCCATCAAAATTTTGGTGGGTGCCCCCGCAGGCGGCACCACCGACACCATGGCCCGTACCTTGGCCACGGTCTTGGGCACGCAACTGGGCCGCACGGTGGTGGTCGAGAACAAACCTGGCGCGGGCGGCAACCTGGCGGCTGACGCCGTGGCCAAGGCCGCGCCCGATGGCAACACCTTGCTGATGAGCTTCACCAGCCACGCCATCAACGCCTCGCTCTACCCCAGCCTGCCGTTTGATCCAGTGAAAGATTTCACGCCGCTGACCATGGTCTCGACTTCGCCGTCGATCCTGGTGGCCCACCCCAAAGTGCCAGCCAACAACGTTAAGGAATTGATCTCGCTGGCCAAGACCAAGCCCGGACAACTCAACTTTGCGATTGGCGCATTGGGATCGTCCCTGCACATGGCCGGTGACGCCTTCAAGATGCAGTCGGGTGTGTACATCGTCAACATTCCCTACCGGGGCACGGCCCCTGCGGTGCAGGACGTGTTGGCCGGTCAAGTCGATTTGATGTTTGCCGCCATTGGCAATGTGCAGGCGCACATCAAGGCGGGCAAGCTCAAGGCCCTGGGCGTGACCAGCGCCAAGCGCTTGCCCGCATTTCCCGACGTGCCCGCCATTGGCGAGAGCTTGGCCGGTTACGAGTCGAGCGCCTGGTTTGGTTTGTTTGGCCCGGGGCGCATGAGCCCTGAACTGAGCAAGCGCCTGGCCGATGCGGCCCGCGCTGCGGTGTTGTCGCCCGATGTCAAGCGCCGCATCGAAAGCGAAGGGGCCACGGCGGTGGGCAACAGTCCGGAAGAATTTGCCCGTTTTGTCGACAGCGAGATCGTGCGCTGGCGCAAGGTGGTGCAGTACGCAGGAGCGAAACCAGAATGAGCGCTGCTGTTTCGCAAACCCTGGCCCAAAAGCTGATCGCTCGTGCCGCTGGCCGCAGCCATGTGGCCGTGGGCGAGGTGGTCACCTGCAAGGTCGACCTGGCCATGTTCCACGACTCGTCCGGCCCACGCCGCTTGAAGCCCATGCTCGACGAGCTGGGGGCCGAGATTTGGGACAAAAACAAAGTCGTGCTGGTGCTGGACCACTACGTGCCCGCACAAGACGCGGACGCGCAGCAGATTGTGCAGATCGCACGCGACACGGCCAAACAATGGAAGCTGCCGCATGTGATCGACAGCGAGGGCATTTGCCATGTGGTGCTGCCCGAGCGGGGGCACTTGAAGCCCGGCATGTTTTGCGTGGGCGGCGACTCGCATTCGCCCACGGGCGGTGCTTTTGGTTGCTACATGTTCGGCATTGGCGCGACCGAGATGCTGGGCGTGTGCGTGACGGGCCAGATATGGGTGCAGGTGCCGCGCACCTTGCGCATGCACTGGTCGGGCCGTTTGCAAACGGGTGTGTCAGCCAAAGACATGATGCTGCACATGGTGGGGCGCTTTGGCATGAACGGCGGGCAATACCAGGCGGTGGAATTTGCCGGGCCTGCGGTGCAGGCGCTGTCCATGGCCGAGCGCATGACGCTGTCCAACATGAGCGCCGAGATGGGCGCGCAAGCCGGTTTGATTGCGGCCGACGAGACCACCTTGCAGCACCTGCGCGGCATTGGCGTGGCACCTGAGCATCTGGCCGGGGCCGAGCAATGGTTCACCGACGAAGACGCTGAGTACGAGCAGCAAGACTTTGACGCCAACACCCTCAGCCCGCAGGTGGCCGCGCCGCACAGCCCGGCCAACACACGGGATGTGGGAGCGTTTGTCGATGTGTTGCCGAATATTGCCTACATAGGCGCCTGCACCGGCGCCAAACTGGAAGACCTGCGGGCCGCCGCTTCGGTGCTCAAGGGCCAGCGCGTGGCTGCAGGTGTGCAGCTCATGGTGGCACCGGCCAGCGCGCGAGAACAAGCGCAGGCCACACAAGAAGGCGTGATGCAAACCTTGCTGGACGCCGGGGCCACGGTGCTGCCCAACAGCTGCGGCGCGTGTGCGGGCTACGGCGCGACTTTCCCCGAAGGCTCCACCGTGATTTCGACCACTGCCCGCAATTTCAAAGGCCGCATGGGCCCCGCCAGCGTGAACGTGTATTTGGCCTCACCCTACACCGTGGCGGCCTCGGCTTTGCGTGGGCGCATCAGCGATGCACGCGAGGTGCTGGCATGACGAAGCGTTCGTTTGACAACGCACGGGTGTGGCGGCTCGGTGCCGATGTGGACACCGATGCCCTGGCGCCGGGCGCTTACATGAAGCACGGCCTGGAAGTGATCGGCTGGCATTGCCTGGAAGCGGTGCGCACGGACTTCGCATCCGGTGTGCACGAGGGCGATGTGATCGTGGCCGGGGTCAACTTTGGCATCGGGTCATCGCGCGAACAGGCGGCCGGTGTGCTGCGGCACCTGGGCCTGGCGGCGGTCATTGCACCGTCTTACAGCGGTCTGTATTTCCGCAACGCCTTCAACCTGGGCCTGCTGCTCTTGACCTGCCCAGAAGCCGACCAAATCGAAGAGGGCGAGCGTGTGGGCGTGACGTTTGAAGGCGACACCCCGCTGGTGATTCGCGCGAACGGCCAGCGCCTGGCCTGCGCCCCGATTCCTGAATTTTTGATGGACATGGTCGATGCAGGGGGCTTGCTGCCTCTGCTCAAACAACGAAAGCCTGCATGAAACCGACTGAACCTGTGATGGAAGCTGTGATGGACCCGGTCACCTTGGCCGTGCTGCGCGGCCGTTTGGAGCAAATCGCCGACGAGATGGACGCGACGCTGTACCGCAGCGCTTTCAACCCCATCATTGCCGAGGCGCACGATGCCTGCCACGGCTTGTACGACGCCCTCACCGGCGACACCCTGATTCAGGGCAAGTCGGGCTTACCTGTGTTTGTGGGCGCCATGGCTTTTGCCGTGCGGGCGGCCATGCGTGTGGCGGCCGAGCGCGGCGGCATGCAGCCGGGCGATGTGTGGCTGTTCAACGACCCCTATGAGGGCGGCACGCACGCCAACGACTTCAAGCTGGTCAAGCCCTGCTTTCGCAATGGGCAGCTGTATTGTTTTTTGGCATCGGCTGCGCATTGGCACGACGTGGGCGGTGCGGTGCCGGGCAACTACAACCCGGCAGCCACCGAGTGCTGGCAAGAAGCGGTGCAGATTCCGCCCGTGCGCATCTTGCGCGCTGGTGTGCTCGACGACGATGTGCTGGCCATCCTGCGCGCCAACACCCGCCTGCCCGATAGCCTGTGGGGCGACCTGAACGGCCAGCTGGCAGCGCTCGAATTGGGTGCCCGCCGCCTGGACGGCTTGCTCGACGAATACGGCGACGCCAAAGTGGCGCAGGCGCTGGTGGAGCTGCGCACCCGCGCTGTGCGCCTGATGCGCTCACACATTGGCAGCCTGCCCGATGGCCGTTACAGCTTTGAAGACGTGCTGGACAACGACGGCGTGAAAGACGAGTTGCTGACCATCGCGCTCGACATGACCGTGGCTGGGGACCGGCTGACGCTGGACTTCTCGCGCACCTCGGCGCAGTGCGCCGGGCCGGTGAACATCTCCCGCGCCACGGCAGTCGCTGCTTGTTATGTGGCTTTGAAGCATGTGTTCCCCGATGTGCCCGCCAATGCAGGTGTGCTCGATGCGGTGGATTTTGTGATCCCCGACGGGCTGGTGATCAGCGCTTCGCGCCCGCGTCCGGTGGGCGGCTATACCGAAACCATTCTGCGCATGATCGATGTGATCTTCAGCGCCACGGCCTTGGCCGATCCGCAGCGGGCCGTGGCCCATGCCTATGGCACCATCAACGCCTTGTCGATCGCAGGGCACCGCACCGACGACAAACGCAAAGGCCAGCGCTGGGTGATGTTCAGCTTCTTTGGCGGCGGGCACGGTGGCCATTCCGATGGCGACGGTCTGTCACACGGCAACGCACCGATCTCGACCGCCACGATCCCGCCCATGGAAATTCTGGAAGCGGCCTACCCGGTGCGCTTCACCCAGTGGGCTTTGCGCCCCGGCTCGGGCGGTGATGGCCAGCACCGGGGGGGGGTGGGTGCTATTTACGAAATTGAATTGCTCGAAGACAGCGCCGAGGCTTTCATCTTTGGCGAGCGCGGCAAGTCGGCCCCCAAGGGCATTCATGGCGGCCAGCCTGCGCTGCCCAACGTGTTCGAGCACTGCCAAAACGGCGAGTGGAAGACGCCGCCCATGGTGTCCAAGATGTTGGGCATCCATCTGAAAAAAGGCGACCGGGTTCGCCTGCAAACCCCGGGCGGCGGCGGCTGGGGTAACCCGGCAGACCGGTCAGAACAAGACCGCGCGAAGGACAGCGCACTGGGTTACACCAAGGAACAAGCATGAGCGAGGCAGCAGTGAATCAGCCGCATTGGGTGGTGGGTGTGGACGTGGGCGGGACCTTCACCGACCTGTTTGTGCTGGACGAAAAAACCGGCCAGGCCCGCATTGTCAAAGTGCCCTCAACCCGGGGCGAAGAAGCCCGGGGCTTCATGAACGGCATCGCCAAGGTCACCGGCAACACCGGGGCCGATGGTGCCAAAGAGATTGCCACCATCGTGCACGGCACGACGGTGGGCACCAACGCTTTGCTGGAGCGCAAGATCGCCCGCACCGGCATCATCACCACACGGGGTTTCCGCGATGTGCTGGAGATGCGCCGCCGTGACCGCCCGCAAACCTGGGGCCTGCGCGGCAGCTACACCCCGGTGGTGCCGCGTGCTTGGCGACTGGAAGTGGACGAGCGTGTGCTGGCCGATGGCCAGTTGCACACGCCCGTGAATCTGGACCAGGTGCGCGAACAAGCCCGCGCCTTGCTGGCCGAAGGCTGTGAGGCGGTGTGTGTGTTTTTTGTGCACGCCTATGCCAACCCCGGTAACGAACAAGCCGCGGTGGCCGCCGTGCGCGAGATCTGGCCCAACAGCTATGTGACAGCGGCCAGCGAAGTGCTGCCGGAGATCCGTGAGTTTGAGCGCTGCTCCACGGCCACGCTCAACGCCGCCTTGCAACCTGTGGTGGGCAGCTATTTGCAACGCCTCGATGGCGACTTGCGTGCCCAGGGCTTTGGTGGTGAGTTGCTGATTGTGCAAAGCAATGGCGGCGTGATGTCGCGCCAGACCGCTTGTGATGTGCCGGTGCGCACCGCGCTGTCAGGCCCGGCAGCGGGTGTGATGGCCTGCGCCGAAATCGCACGCGCTTCGGGCTTTGAAAACGTGATCACCGGCGACATCGGCGGCACCTCGTTTGACGTGTCCTTGGTGGCCGGTGGCGAAGCGGCATTGGCCGCGCAAACCTCGATCGAGTTTGGCTTGGTGGTGCGCTCGCCCATGATCCAGATCGAGACCATTGGTGCCGGTGGCGGCTCGATCGCTTCGGTCGATGCGGGCGGCATGCTGCAAGTGGGCCCCGAGTCGGCCGGCAGCATTCCCGGCCCCGCTTGTTACGGGCGCGGCAACACCCGCCCCACCGTGACCGACGCCAATGTGCTCTTGGGCCGCATCGCAGCAGACCGGCCTTTGGGTGGCGGGTTGTTGCAAAAGCTCGATTCGGGCTTGTCCGAAACAGCGATTGCCCAGCATGTGGCCGAGCCTTTGGGTTTGACCGCGCTGGCTGCAGCCGAAGCGATCTTGACGGTGGCCAATGCCCGCATGGCGGGCGCGATCCGCGTGGTGTCGATCGAGCGTGGGCACGATCCGCGCCAGTTCGCCTACATGCCCTTTGGCGGCGGCGGCGGCCTGCATGTCTGCGCCATGATGCGCGAGGTGGGCGTGACCACCGGCATCGTGCCGCGTTACCCGGGCGTCACATCGGCGCTGGGCTGCGTGATGGCCGACATGCGCCACGACGCGGTGCAGACCCTGAACGTGGCCCTGGCCGATGTGGCTTGGCCTGCGTTGCTGGAACGCGTGGATGGCCTGGCCGAGGCTTGCCAGGTGCGCCTCGATTCCGCCGGTGTGAATTTTGTGCGGGTGGACGAAGTCATCAGCTTTGACATGCTTTACATGGGCCAAACCCACACGCTGCAAGTGCCCCTGAAACGAGAAGCTTTGAACGCGGCGGGTTTGTTGGCCGCGTTTGAAGCGGCTTACCAGCACGCCTTTGGCCGCGTGCTGCAAGGCCCGGTGATCCGGGTGATGAACCTGCGTTATGCGCGCATCGGGCGGCGGCCCAAGTTCGACCTGGCGGTGCTGGCGCCACAAGGTGAAGGCCGCACGGCACCGGTGGGCGAGCAGCAGGTCTACCACCAGGGCCAGTGGTGGACTGCGCAGCGCTACGCGCGCCTGAGCCTGCCCGTGGGCACCGTGGTGCAAGGCCCGGCGATTTTGGAGCAGCCCGACACCACGGTGTGGTTGGAGCCGGGCTTTGAGGGCCGGGTGGACAAATTGGGCAACTTGTTGGTGGAGCGCACAGCATGAACTTGAAGAACGCGAAATTGGGCATGGTCATCGTGGACCTGCAAAACGATTTTCTGGCCCCCGACGGCGCTTATGCCCGGGGCAACACCCTGAGCGCCGAGGCGGTGAAGCTGCCCGAGCGCATGGCCCCGGTGGCACGCGCCATCAAGGCCCGTGGCGGTTTGGTCACTGCCAGCCTGTTCACGCTCTGGCCCGATGCACAGGGCGAGCCCATGATCTCGGCGCACCTCAAAGAGCGCCGCCCGTTTTTGCGCAAAGGTGACTTCGCACCCGGCAGCCGAGGCCAGGCCAATGTGGACCTGCTCGCACCGCTGGTCGACGTGTCGGTGTTCAAGGTGGCGTATTCGGCCTTCTTCAATACACAGCTCGACTGGGTGCTCAAAAAATCGGGCATAGACACGCTGGTCGTCTGTGGCATCGTCACCAACGGTGGTGTGGCCAGCACGGTGCGTGATGCGCATGTGCGTGACTACCACGCCATCGTCTTGTCGGACGGTTGCGCCGCCTTCAGCGAAGCCGCGCACCAGGCCGCGCTGGCCGACATGGCTTCGGTGGGTGATGTCATGGACAGCGCCACTTTTTTGAAGCAACTGGGCTGAAGCCATGAACGCGCCGCTGCCGCAAGTTCGCCTGGCTGCTGATTTGCAAGCCGAGGACCACACGCCGGTGGTGATCGTGGGCGCTGGCGCTTGTGGCCTCACGGCTGCGCTGGCCCTGCACCGCTTGGGTGTGGATTGTGTGGTGCTGGAGCGTGATGCCTTTGCAGCAGGCTCCACCGCTTTGTCCTCGGGCTTCATCCCGGCCCCCTGCACGCAAGCGCAACAAGCGCAAGGCATCACCGACAGCGTGGCGCAGTTTGCGGCTGACATTCAAGCCAAGGCCCATGGCCAGGCCGCACCCCACTTGGTGCAGGCCTATGCCAAACACATCGGTCCCGCCATGGACGCGCTGGCCCAACACCACGGCCTGCCCTGGCAGGTGCTGGACAACTTTTTGTACCCGGGCCACAGCGCCCACCGCATGCACGCCGTGCCCGAAAAAACCGGTGCCGGTTTGATGAGCCGCCTGCAAGCGGCGGCCGACGCCGCAGGCGTGGTGCTGCTCACACAAGCGCAAGTGACCGAGCTGTGGGCCGACGACGCGCAGCGCATCCACGGTGTGGGTTTTATCAGGCCCGATGGCCAGACCGAGCGCATCCGCTGCGATGCGGTGATCTTGGCTTGCAACGGATTTGGCGGTGCTGCGGCCATGGTGAAAGAGATGCTGCCCGAGATGGCCGAGGCCACTTATGCGGGCCATGTGGGCAACGACGGCAGTGCCATCGCCTGGGGCCAACAACTGGGTGCGCGATTGGCCGACTTGGGCGCGTACCAAGGCCACGGCTCCTGGGCCGTGCCACAAGGCGCTTTGATTTCGTGGGCACTGATGATGGAAGGCGGCGTGCAGATCAACGCCCAAGGCCAGCGCTTTCACGACGAAACCCAGGGCTACTCGGAGGCAGCGGTGCATGTGCTGGCTCAGCCGGGCGGTGTGGCCTGGAATGTGTTCGACGATGCGCTGCTGGCCTTTGCACAAGACTTTCCGGATTTGGTGGCGGCGCAAGGCGCGGGGGCGGTGCAACACGCCGCCGATGTGGCCGCACTGGCTCAATTGATCGGTTGCCCACCCGAAGCCTTGCAAGCCACTTTGAACGCCGTGCAACCCGGCACCGACCCGTCCACAGGCCGTAACTTCAAACGCAAACTGCAAGCCCCGTTTCACGCCATCAAAGTCACGGGCGCTTTGTTCCACACCCAAGGCGGTTTGGACATCGACGCGCAAGCCCGCGTGTTGCGCGAAGACGGCACCCCTTTGCCCAATGTGCTGGCCGCAGGCGGCGCAGCGCGGGGCGTGTCGGGGCAGGCGCTGTGGGGCTACTTGTCGGGCAATGGCTTGCTCAGCGCCATTGCGGGCGGCCACATTGCAGCGCATACAGCACAACAACTTTTGAAAGACACGCCATGAGTCAGCCGCACAATTTGGCCCAGCGCCTGCAACAAGCTCAGGCCTTGCTCGCCCCCGGTGTGTACGACGCGCTCACCGCGCTGGTCGCGCAGCAGGCCGGTTTTGAAGCCGTGTACCTGTCGGGCGCATCGATCGCCTACACGCGCCTGGGACGCTCCGACATTGGCCTGACCACCGCCACCGAAGTGGCACAGACCTTGGCGCACATCACCGACCGGGTGAATATTCCGGTCATCGTGGACGCCGACACCGGCTTTGGCAATGCGCTCAACACCCAGCGCACCGTGCGTGATTTTGAACGCGCCGGGGCCGCGATGATCCAGATCGAGGATCAGACCTTCCCCAAACGCTGCGGCCACCTGGACGGCAAAGGTGTGGTGCCCGTGGCCGAGATGCAGGGCAAGCTGCGCGCCGCATTGGACGCCCGCCATGACAAAAACACCTTGATTTTGGCGCGCACCGACGCTGTGGCCGTGGAAGGCCTCGACGCCGCGCTGGAGCGGGCCGAGCGTTACCTGGAATGCGGGGTGGATGCGATCTTCATCGAGGCGCTCAGGTCCGATGAACAAATGAACCGCGCCTGCGCCCAGTTTGCCAAGCGTGTGCCACTGCTGGCCAACATGGTCGAAGGTGGCAAAACGCCAGTGCAAAGCGCGGCCGAGTTGGGTGAGCGGGGTTTCAAGATCGTGATCTTTCCGGGTGGCACGGCGCGGGCGGTGCTGCACACGCTGCAAGGCTATTACTCGAGCTTGCACACGCACCAGACCACCCGCCCCTGGCAAGACCAGATGCTGGATTTTGATGGCCTGAACGCGGTCATTGAAACCCCGCAGCTGCTGGCGCTGGGGCAGCGTTATGAAGGCCGCGAAAAGACATGACGCAGCCCTTTGTTCTGCGGGGTCTGCAAGTCGGTGACATCGGTTGGGTGGCGCACCGGCAGGGCATTTTGTACGCGCAGGAATACGGCTGGGACGGCACTTTCGAGGCCTTGGTGGCCGAGATCGCCGCGCAGTTCGTCAAAAATTTTGACGCTGAATGGGAGAACGCCTGGATCGCTGAACGCGAAGGCCAGGTGGTGGGCTCTGTGTTTTTGGTCAAGGTGTCCGAGCAAGAGGCGAAGTTGCGTTTGCTGTATGTGGAGCCCGATGCGCGTGGCGCAGGCCTGGGTCGACGCCTCACGCAAGAATGCATCGCGTTTGCCAAAGCCAAAGCTTACGCCAAGCTCACTTTGTGGACCAATGACATCCTGCATGCAGCCCGCCGTATTTACCAAGAGGCCGGGTTCGTGTTGGTGTCCGAAGAGCAGCACCACTCTTTTGGTGCCGATCTGGTGGGGCAGTATTGGTCGCTGGACCTTTGCCAAAGGCATTGACCTGCAAGCGCTTGGTCCGTGACTGACTTATGGACGCGTTGACCGGGGCGGGCACCAGCCCATTTCAAGCCAGTGCGCGTAGCCTGGCTTGAAGGGCCATGCCGTGTGTTGCACGGGGGTCCCGGGGGGCAAGACGTTTTCGGTCAGGTGGTCCAGCCAGGGGCTGATGGCGCCCATTTGATGCAACCAGGCTTGTCCTTCGGCCGTTTCCATGGCCACTCCGGCGCTGCCCTGGCGGGACAAAGGCAGGGTGGTGTCCGGCAAGCTGCGGCCAGACATGCGGTCGTGCACGCTGCCCCAAGCCACGTGCTGCAAGGTTTTTTGCAGCGATCGCAAACGGCGGCTCACAGTATCCAGCGGTTCGTGGGTGAAGCGCAGCTGGCCCAGCAGGTTGTCGAACCAGAAAAAGGCCTTGGGCATGGCCTGGATGCTTTCACGCAAATGGGCCAGGCCATCCCCCGTGTGCAGGTGCAAACGCGTGCCCTGACTTTGCAAGTGCCGTCCGTGCCGCCAGCGAAACAGGGGCGCAGCCAAGGGGTCGATGTCCCAAGCGTGAACTTCATCAAATTGCGCCAGCCAGTGGGTGGGCAGCATCCAGCCCGCACTGCCCCCCAACAAAACCAGCTGTTGGCGAGGCATGGTTTGCGCCGTCAACCAGTCGGCTATTTGCGCAGACGCGCTCGCCCACTGTGCTTGGGATCGCCAAGCGCGCCAATGCCAATGCCATCCGCCAGTCAGGTTCATACCCGAACTTTAAACCTTGAGCGCGCTGTTTTGCCCTGCATGGGCGGGCTCAAATGATGCGCCCGTGACGCCACCAAGTCCAGGCGCAGCCCCAGGACAGCAGCAGCATGCCCAGCAAGGCACACAAAGCGGAGATCTCGGTACGCCTGTGCTTTTTGAGCACGATCTTGCTGCTGAGCGATTTGTAAATCTGCAGCAAGTCCTGGCTGTTGTCGGCGCTGAAGTATTCAGCACGGGTGATCTCGGCGATTTTTTTCAGACTGGCTTCGTCCAGTTTGACGCGCATTTGCATGCCTTGGGCCTTGAGCACCGTGCCTTGCACCGAGCCCACACCCACGGTGTAGACGCGCACCCCCAGATCGGCGGCCACCTGGGCCATTTTGAGGGGGTCTGGCCCTGCATTGCTTTGGCCATCGCTGAGCAGCACGATGGCCGCAGCGCTGTTGGAGCCGGGCGGCACTTTGGGCAGGCCGATCGGCGGTCGTGGTGCGACACCCGATGTGGGATCCGTTGGGGCAGGTGTGGGCCTCCCCAAAGGTGCTCCCGTGGAGGCGGGAGGGTTGGCTTCACCATCGATGAGGCCGCGCACGTCCAGGCCCGAGCCGGGCAGCATGGCATGCAGCGCAATCACGATGCCGCTGCCCAAGGCCGAGCCGGGTTGCAGGCTCAGCTGCTCGATGGCTTGAATGACCAAGTCGCGCTGGTCGGTGGGGGCCTGAACCAAGGCCGCCGCCCCGGCCACGCTGACCACGCCCAATTTGACCTGAGCAGGTTGTCCCATCACAAAGCTTTTGGCGGCCGCCTGGGCGGCTTCGATGCGGCTGGGTTGAACATCACCAGCCCGCATGCTGCCCGAGCTGTCGATGGCCAGCATCACGGTGTCAATACGGCTGGGCAACAACAAAATGGCCTGCGGCCTGGCCATCGCCAGCAGAATGCCCGCCAAGCCCAACAGGACCATCAGCGCTGGGGCATGTCGCGTGAATCGAAGGGTGCTCACACCGGTGTTCATGCTGGCCGAGGGCCAGGCCCGCTGCACGCCTCGTGCTTGCCAGGCGATGTAGAGACCCAGCCACAGCGGCAAGGTCGCCAGCAGCCACAGCAGGCGCGGCCAGACAAACTGGATCGAGTGCCATTCAGGCATGAACGCCCCCTGTCGCCATGGGCCGCGAGCTTGCGGCACTGAGCTGGCTGGCGCGCTTGCGCAGTTGTGCAAACCGCAGCAGGGCCTGGTCCAGCGCTTCGTCGGTGTTCAGCTCCAGGCAGTCCACGCCGGCATGGGCCAGGCTGTCCAGCAAAACCGCTTCGCGGTCCTGGGCGTGTTGTGCAAAACGCTGGCGGAAAGCCGCATCGTTGCCATCCACCAGCAGCTGCTCGCCCGACTCGGCGTCTTGCACCAGCAGCATGCCTGTGTTGTCGGGCCAGGCCATCTCCAGCGGGTCGCGCAGGCGCACGGCCACCACTTCATGACGCAGGGCCAACTGGGCCAGCGGTTTTTCCCAGCCGGCTGGGCTGATGAAGTCCGACACCACAAACACCGCCGAGCGGCGTTTGAGCACCGACTGAGCCTGCATCAACCAGGGCCCCAGTGCGCTGGTCTGCACGGCCTTGGCATGGACTGGGGCGGCGCGCAGCATCTGGTGCACGATGTACAGCAAATGGCGTCTGCCTGAGCGTGCGGGCACCACGCTGTGGGCGCTGTCTTGGCCCGTGAACAGCATCAGCCCCACGCGGTTGCCGTGTTGTGACAGCAGCTTGGACAGCACGGCCACGATGCTGCAAGCCAGTTCGCGCTTGCTGGTGGGGCCCGAACCGAAGGCCACGGAGGCAGACAGGTCCAGCACAAACCAGGCGGCGATTTCGCGGTCCTCCTGGTGTTCACGCACATAGGGGGTTTGCATGCGGGCGGTCACGTTCCAGTCGATGTGGCGCACGTCGTCGTGAGCTTGGTATTCGCGCAGATCGGCCAGCACCAGGCCAGTGCCGCGAAACAGGCTGCGGTAGTCGCCTTGCAGCTGACCATCGAGCCGTTTGAGCACGGTCCATTCCAGCCGCTGCAGCCATTGCGCAGCATGGGGCATGCTCGTGGCTGCGCCCGGCGACCCCGAGACCATGGCCTGGGGCTGGCCTGGACTCACTGTGGCCTCAGCTGGCTTTTTGCGCAGAAAGCTGAACATGGCGGTCCAGTGGTTTGTCGGGGGCGGGCACGGCCAGCAGGATTTTCAGGATCAGGGCATCGGCCGTCATGCCGTCGGACAAAGCTTCGTAGCTCAGCACCAAGCGGTGGCGCAGCACGTCGGGCACCAAGTCGATCAAATCCTGCGGCAGTGCGTAGGGCCGACCGCGCAGGAAGGCCAACGCTCGGGCCCCTTCGATCAGGGCAATGGTGGCGCGGGGGCTGGCACCAAAGGTCAAATAGGGTGCCAGTTCGGGCAAGCCACAGCGCACCGGATCGCGTGTGGCGGCTACCAGCTTGACCGCGTACTGCACCAGGGCCGGGTCCACATAGCCTTGGCGGCACTGTGCTTGCAGCGCCATGAGTTGCGCCGTGTCGGCCACGGCCGCTGCGGTGGCAGGCATGCCAGTGACGCGTTGCACGATGACGAACTCTTCTTCTTCGGTGGGGTAGCCCACCAGCACCTTCATCATGAAGCGGTCCACCTGCGCTTCGGGCAGGGGGTAGGTGCCTTCGGTCTCGATCGGGTTTTGCGTGGCCATCACCAAAAAGGGGCGGGGCACCGCATGGGTTTCGCCTGCGATCGTGACTTGCCGCTCTTGCATCACTTCGAGCAAGGCGCTTTGCACTTTGGCGGGGGCACGGTTGATTTCGTCGGCCAGCAGCAAGTTGGCAAACACCGGCCCCAGCACGGTGCTGAACTCGCTGCTTTTTTGGTTGTAGATGCGGGTTCCCACCAAATCGGCGGGCAGCAAATCAGGGGTGAATTGAATGCGCTTGAAGCTGCCTCGCACCGCTTGGGCCAAGGTGTTGACGGTGAGGGTTTTGGCCAGGCCTGGCACGCCTTCGATCAACAAGTGGCCTTGCGCCAGGATGGCCACCAGGATGCGTTCAAGGAAAGCGTCTTGGCCGACCACCACACGTTTGACTTCGTAGAGCACCCGCTCCATCAGGGCGGCGTTGACGGGCGCACTTGGGGGTGTCTGGCCCTGGTTCCATGCCAATTCAGAGGGGTTCATGCACAAAGCCTTTCAAGATCGGTTGGAGCAGAAAAATCAAAATGGCGACACACCCATGCCGCCGCCTGCGCTTTCGATGGTCGCGGCAAACACGATGCCGATGAAAGTGCGGGCAGAGGTGGGGTTGAGGATGGCGGTGACAATGCCCACCACCTCACCGGCCATGTTGATGAGTGGCCCGCCCGAGTTGCCAGGGTTGGCGGCGGCATCGGCCTGGATCAGGCCACGCATCATGGTTTTACCTTCAGAGCCGAACGACCGGTTCAGCCCCGAGACCACGCCGGCCGAGACCGAGGGGCCAATGCCAAAAGGGAAACCGACGGCCACCACCTCGTCACCGGGTTGCAGGTTCTGGCTGCTGCCCAGCGTGGCCGGCTGCAGGTCGTCGGGCAGGCGTTTGGCCTTGATCACGGCCAGATCGTTTTCGGGCTGTACGCCGATCACCAGTGCTTCCGATTCCGTGCCATCGGCAAAAGTGACCTGGATGCGTTTGGCGCCTTGCACCACATGCAAGTTGGTGAGGATGACGCCTTCTTCGGAAATCACCACGCCAGAGCCCACGCCGCTGTCTTGCAGCTCACCTCGGGGGTTTTTCTTGTCTTCGTCCTGGGTGCGCACATGCACCACCGAGGGGGCAATCAGCTGCGCAGCGCGGGCTGCGCGCGAGGGCAGGTCCTGGGTGTTCAAGGTGTGCAGCACGGCCGCGTTGATGTCGTCTTGTGTCAGCCGCTGGGGCGCACCCACTTGCCGGGTCAGGCCCCAGGTCAGCGCGGCGGTGAGCAAGGCGCACAGCAGCAAAGCGGCCCAAAGCGGCAGACGCTGCAAGCGCTGGTGGACGATGCTGGCGCTGCGGGAAGCCGATGGTGCTGAAGGGGTGACGACGGCCGCTACGGCCGGAGCAGGCAGTTGGTCAGCCCCTTGTGCAGTGGGCTTTCGGCTGTAGAGTGCGGCGCGTCTCATTGTTGTTGGAGCCTTCGGTGATACAGTGGGCAGACTTCATCGCACGCCACACAACATGCACTTTATCTGGCCTGAGCTGCTTTGGCTATTGTGTTTGATCCCCCTGTTGGTGGTGGGGTACATCCGGGCTTTGCGGCGCAAACGCACCATGGCGGTGCACTACCCCAGCCTGAACTTGATTCGGCCTGCATTGGGCCCCGGACACCGGATCCGCAGGCATATCCCTCCCGCTTTGCTGTTGTGCGCCCTGACCTTGGTGTTGTTGGGTGCCTCTCGGCCCAGTGCTCAGATCTCTTTGCCTGCCGACTACCTGACTCTGGTCTTGGCCATGGACGTCTCGCGCAGCATGCTGGCCGAAGACGTGCCACCCAGCCGCATCGTCGCGGCCCAACAGGCGGCCAAAACCTTTGTGCAGGAACTGCCTGGTCATGTGCGCGTGGCCGTCGTGTCCTTTGCGGGCAATGCTCAGCTGGTGCAGGGTGTGACGGACGATCAAGAAGCTTTGCTGGCCGCCATCGATGGCTTTCAGCTGCAGCGCGGCACAGCCACCGGCAGCGGCTTGCTGGTGGCCCTCAACACTTTGTTGCCCGAATCGGCTGTTGATCTGGAGTCGGTGTTGTATGGTGCCGAGTTCAAGTCGGGCAACCTGGTGGCACAAGGGGGCGGTTTGGCGGGGCGATCGCTGGACCAGCGCTCTGCGCCTGCGGCCTCCGAGGGCCCCAAGTCGGTGCCTGTGGGCTCCTACACTGCTGGGGCGGTGATCTTGTTGTCAGACGGACGCCGCACCACGGGACCTGATCCGGTGGAGGTGGCCAAGTGGGCGGCTTCCAAAGGGGTGCGTGTCTACACCGTGGCCTTTGGTACGCCGAATGGTTTCATTCCAGGCTTTGAGGGTTTTTCCTTTTACGCCAGGGTTGACGAAGAGGCCTTGCAAAAAGTGGCCGAGACCACGGGGGCCGAATTTTTCAGGGCCACCAACGCCAACGATTTGGCCATGATCTACCAGCACCTGTCGTCCAAGTTCACCTTGGAGCGGCGTGACACCGAAATCACAGCATTGCTGGCGGCATTGGCAGGTGTTCTGGTGTTGTTGGCCATGGGCTTGTCCATGCGCTGGTTCCGCCACTAAAGGGGCCTGTTCGTCACACGCACGGGGCGTAGAGCAAGCCCCGTGTGGCGTGTGGCAAGGCCCTGAAATTCAGCCTTGCTTGAGCCGCTCGTTTTGCGGGAACATGAACTTCTTGGCGTCCGCGTCCATCTCGGTCTTGAAGGTGTACTTCGCTTTGAAGGCCTCGGCTCGCTGGGCGGCCGGGCGGGCGTTGAGCAAATCGAGCACGCGTTTGATGTGCGGGTAGTGTGTCCAGGTGGCTTCGCCCGTGCCCAGCACATAAGGCAGCATGCGCGCCCAGCCCCACAGCGCCATGTCGACGATGCTGTAGTGCTCGCCCAGCATGTAGGTGTTTTGTGCCAGGTGCTTTTCCAGCACGCTCCAGTGGCGGTGGGCTTCAAAGTCGTAGCGGTTCAGGGCGTACTCTTTGGGCTCGGGTGCGGCATGGCGAAAGTGCACCGACTGGCCCGAAAACGGCCCGATGCCGCTGGCGATGAACAGCAGCCAGGACAGGGCTGCGCCGCGCTCTTTGGCTTGGGCCATGCCTGGCACAAATTTTTGCTCGCGGTCGGCCAGGTACAGCAAGATGGCGTTGCTGTCGAACACGGTCACATCGCCATCGGTGATGGCGGGCACTTTGGCGTTGGGGTTCACGGCCAGGAAGGCCGGTTCAAATTGTTCGCCCTTGCGCGTGTCCACTGGCACGGCCTCAAATGGCAGGCCCAGCTCTTCGAGCAGCAGGGCGATCTTCATGGGGTTGGGGGCAGCGTTGAAGAAAAATTTCAGCATGAGCGCGTTCCATCCAAAGAGGGTGAGGGTTGGGGGCGACAGGCCAAGTGTTCAAGGCCCAATGTCCAAGCAGCTGCAAGTGTCACTCAGACCTGGCCCCATAGGCTCGCCGTGCCAGTCATGTGGGTGACTCGAAGGCTTGCGCTTTGTTGTTACGTTCGCGCCTCGCTCTGCGCATGTTGGCTTCTCAAATCCGTTTGACTTGAGCTTGTGCAGCAGCCTTGGTGTCTCACCCTTTGATGCAGGAACGCTTCATGACCGAACGATTGGCCCAGCTCCGTTACGACGAATTGCCACCCGAGGCGAGGCCTTTGGCCGATGACATCCTCAAGGTGTCGAGCGCAGCGCTCGGCGGCCCCTACAACGCCTTGTTGCGCAGCCCCGAGATGGCCCGGCGCGCTTTTGACTTTCTGGACTACCTGCGCTTCAGGACCTCGGTCAACAAACGCTTGAACGAATTCGCCATCCTGATTCAGGCGCGCATCTCGAACGCGCAGTTCGAGTGGTGGGCCCACGAGCCCATTGCACGCAAAGCGGGTTTGTCGGACGCGGTGATGCGCGACTTGCAGCAATGCCAGCGCCCCAGCAGCATGCAAGAGGACGAACGTCAGGTGTATGACTTTTGCATTCAGCTTTCGCTCAACCACCGCGTGAGTGACGCCTTGTGGCAAGAAGCTGTGTCCAGCATGGGCGAGCAAGCGGTGGTGGACCTCACGGTCTTGTCGGGCACCTATGTGATGGTGTCCATGCTGCTGAACGCCACGCAAGTGGGTATTCCCGGCGGCGGTGCTGAACCCCTTGAGGTCTTGAGTCCTCTGGAGATTCGCCAGCGCTTGTTGGCCTGATCCATCACACTGCGACGTTCAAAAACTGGAGACTTCCATGCCCATTCGTTTCATCCGCACTGGCCTGGCCATGCTGCTGGCCGCCACCGCTTTTCAGGCTTCGGCGCAAGACTTTCCCAATCGCGCCATCACCATGGTCATGCCCTATGCCGCAGGCGGCCCGGGTGACACCATCACGCGCTTGTTTGCCGGGGCCATGCAAAAGCACTTGGGCCAGCAGATCGTGGTGGACAACACCGCAGGCGCCTCGGGCTCGATCGGCACGGCCAAAGTGGCCCGCGCCAAGGCCGATGGCTACACCTTGCTGATGATCCACGTCAGCCACGCCACCAACGTGGCCATGTACAAAAGCCTGCCCTACCACCCGGTGGACGATTTCGAGCCGATTGGCCGGGCCACCAGTGGCCCCATGGTGATCGTGGCGCGCAACGAGTTTCCGGCCAAAAACCTGAATGAGTTTGTGGCCTACGTGAAAGCCAATGGCCCCAAAGTCAGCCTGGCGCACGCGGGCGTGGGATCGGCTTCGCACCTGTGTGGCTTGATGATGATGAACGCACTGAACGTCAAGCTCAACGAGATTCCCTACAAGGGCACAGGTCCGGCCTTGACCGACCTGATGGGCGGTCAGGTGGACATTTTGTGTGACCAGACCTCGGGCACGGTGCCCTCGGTCAAGGGCGGCAAGATCAAGGCCTATGCCTCTGCGGGCAAAGCCCGTTTGCCTCAACTGCCTGAGGTGCCTGCCATCACCGACGCCGGTGTGGAAGGCTTTGACATCAACATCTCCTTTGGCCTGTATGCGCCCAAAGGCACGCCCAAGCCGGTGCTCGATCAGTTGACCTCGGCCCTGCAAAAGTCGGTGGCCGACCCGGAGGTGCGCCAGCGTCTGGAGGCCATGGGCATCTCGGCCGTGACTGTGGACCAAGCCCGTCCAGAGGCATTGCGGGCTCACCTCAAAAACGAGATCGACACCTTGGGCGGCTTGTTGGTCAAGGCGGGCGTCAAAGCCAACTGATGCAGCAAGTGCTTGCCGGGGCCTTGCCAGGTCCCTCTCGCCTGTACGGGAGATGAACCGATGACAAACTGGTGGCCTTTGCTGCTGACCCTGGTGATCCAGGCCATGGTGGCCATGGCCTTGCTCAGCCTGCCCGTGGTGGCCCCGGTGGTGGCGCAGACTTTGCAGGTCTCGCCCGCCTTGGTGGGCCTGTATGTGTCGGTGACCTATGCCGGGGCGATGGTGGCCACCTTGATGGGGGGCGCCACGGTGGCCCGCATGGGGGCCATCCGGGTGAGCCAGTGGGGCCTGGTCTTGTGTGCCTTGGGCTTGCTGTTGTGCGCCGTGCCTTGGCTGCCGTCCATGGTGCTGGGCGCGGTGTTGATTGGGCTGGGTTACGGCCCGATCACCCCGGCCAGTTCGCACCTGCTGGCACGCACCACGCCCAAGCATCAGATGTCGCTGGTGTTTTCCATCAAACAAACCGGCGTGCCTTTGGGCAGCATGCTGGCAGGGGCCGTGGTGCCGCCTTTGGCGCTGCTGGGCAATTGGCAGCTCAGTCTGGTGGCGGTGGCCGCGGTGTGCTTGCTGTGCGCCTGGGTGTCACAAAGCCTGCGGGCCGAACTCGACAGCGACCGCCAAAGCGACACCCGTATCCGCTGGGGCAGTTTGATCGAGCCCATTCGCCTGGTGCTGGCCCACCGGGCGCTGCTGATCATGGCGTCTTGCTCGTTCATGTTTTCCATGGTGCAGCTGTCGCTCACCACGTATTTGGTGACTTTTTTGCACGACGATTTGTCATATGGCTTGGTGGCCGCGGGCCTGGCTTTGTCGGTCACGCAGTTGGGCGGCATTGGCGGGCGCGTGGTCTGGGGTTATGTGGCCGACCGTTGGTTGGGGGCGCGGCGCATGCTGCTGCTGTTGGCCAGCATGATGGCTTTGGGGGCCTTGGCCTCGGCCTTTTTGACGACCGACACGCCGCAGGCTCTGGTGATCGCCATCTTGGTGGCCTTTGGGGCCTCGGCCATTGGCTGGAACGGCGTGTACTTGGCCGAAGTGGCGCGTCGTGCACCCGCTGGCATGGCCAGCATGGCCACGGGCGGCACGCTGGCCTTCACCTTTTTGGGTGTGGTGGTGGGGCCGCCGATGTTTGGGGCGTTGTCGGGCTTGTTTGGCACCTACCGCGCCGGTTTTGTGGGCCTCATGGTCATGGCCAGTGTCAGCGGCACGGTGCTGTATTTCAGTCAGCGGCCCCGTTGAATCGGGCGTTTAGCCCGCCAACAAAATCCGGTCGATCCAGGCCTGAATCGCGGGGCCGTCCATGCCGTGCGCCAAGCCCAGCAGCATGACGATGCGCACCTTGTGGGGCGGCAAGGGGCCTGCGGTCAGGATGCCGTGCTGGGCATCGGCGTACACGCTGGCCCGTGTCACGCTGCCGGTGATGAATCGGGCGCAGCGCGCCACCAACACACCTTGCGCGGGGAGTGATTGAATGAAGGCACGGTAAGCCGTGGGTGTGTTGGCGTTGCCCAAACCGGCGTGCACGATGCCCCTTGCCCCGGCGGCCACAAAGGCACGCATGGCGGTCTCGTCCACCCCGGCATAAGCCACGGCAATGTCCACGCGTGGCCACACAGAAGGCGTCTGCCAAGCCACGGTGGGGGCACGCCCAGCGGCGCGAAACCATTGCACCGATTGGTCAGCCACCTCGCCCACGGCACCGGCCAGAGGACTGTCAAAGGCCTCCACACTGCTCACATGGCGTTTGGCGACCCACAGGCCCGAGTGGATGCGGCCGTTCATGACCACCAGCGTGCCGCGGCCTCGCGCACCGGGGCAGGCGGCCACACTGCAGGCGTCCAGCAAGTTGGCCGGGCCATCGGCCGAATAGGCGGTGGCCGGGCGCATGGCCCCCACCACCACGATGGGTTTGTCGCTGTCCACGCTCAGGTGCAAAAAGGTCGCGGTTTCTTCCAGCGTGTCGGTGCCGTGTGTGACGACAATGCCCACCACCTCCGGGTTGTTCACGGCTTGCATCACGGCGGCGTGCAAGTCGAGCCAGTGCTCGGGCCGCACATCGTAGCTGGCCAGTTGCATGGGCTGAGAGACTTCGATGTCGTAGCGCGCACGCAGCTCGGGCACCGTATCGACCACGGCGGCCAGGCTCAGGCTGGCGGGTTGGTAGTCGGTGCTGCTAGATGCGGCGCTGGCCGCGCCTGCGATCGTGCCGCCCGTGCCGATCAGGGCCAAACGGGGTTTTGTCATGGTTCAAGTCTCCGAAAAAATCATGTGTACACGGCCCAGTGGGCCGTAATCGGCGCTGGCGCAGTCGCCCGGCTGCAGTTCCAGCGGCACCATGCAGGTGCCCGTGGTCACCACATGGCCCTTTTGCAGCGTGATGCCCAAGCCAGACAGCTGGTTGGCCAGCCAGGTCAGGGCGATACGCGGGTCGCCCAGCACGTTGGCGCCCGTGCCGTCACGGGTGTACTTCAGTTGGTTGCCGTGTTGGACACGGGCGTGCACCGGGTAGGTGCTCAAGTCCAGATCGCGCCAGACATCGGGCGCGGCCTCACCCAGCACCAAGTGACGTGCGCAGGCGTTGTCGGCCAGCAGTTGTGCCTCGCCCGCTGCGGTAAAGGGCTCGAGCCGCGAGTCGGGCACTTCCAGGGCTGGGTGCAAGCTGGCCACGGCGGCCATGACTTGCTGCTGGGTATAAAGCACGGCTTGAGGTGGCAGGTCTTGCGCCATGGCAAACGCAAATTCCGGTTCGGCCACGCGCATGCGGTTGCCCGCTGACGGCACATGGGCACCACTTTCAAACACTTGGCCTGACAACAAGCGCCCGGCCAGCGGCCCGCTCACGTTGATATGGGCTTGCCCGTTGGCGCTGGTGGCGGCAATTTTCCAGCCGAGCACCTCGCGGCCAGACACCAAGGGCAGTTGGGCTTGGGCGGCGTAGCCTTGGGCGGATGTCATGGGGCGGCAGTCTTCGGGCAGGGCGTTCATCACTTGGCCAGATTGCCAATGCGCCCAGATCATTTGGGCGGCTTGCTGGGCGCTGACCTGGCCGGCAGAAGGCTGTGATGGGGCGGGGGCTGTGCTTGACGGTGTCATCTGCCGATTGTTACGCCAACTGGCCCATTTGCCACGGAATTTTGTGTATAATTTCGGGCTTGACGACGACGTCAAACAGTTTCAGGTGATATAGCTCAGTTGGTTAGAGCGCAGCATTCATAATGCTGATGTCGGTGGTTCAAATCCACCTATCACCACCAATTCAAAGCCCGTAGTTTCACGACTGCGGGCTTTTTGGTTTTTGTCGCTCGTCTTGTCTCGCCAAGCCCCCAGCCCTGCCAGACCTTCGCCCCTCGGTTATGGTCAGGGGATGAACAATCAGTCTTGGATGCATGGTTTGAAGCTGGGTGCGCGCCAGTTGTGGCGTGACCTGCGCGCGGGCGAGTTGCGCCTCTTGATGGTGTCGGTGGCGCTGGCTGTGGCGGCCTTGACGGCGGTGGGTTTTCTGGCCGACCGCATGCAGTCGGGCCTGTGGCGCGATGCGCGCCAGCTGCTGGGGGGGGACGCGGTGGTGGTGAGCGACCAGCGCACGCCCGATGCCTTTGTGCAAAAGGCCCGCGATGCCGGTTTGCAGAGCAACACCAACGTGAGTTTCCCGACCATGGCGCGGGCCATGAACGCGCCGGATGCCGTCTCCCCACCTGACACGCCACCCGCAACCCGTTTGGTCGCCCTCAAAGCCGTGGAGCCCGGTTACCCCTTGCGCGGTCGTTTGGAGATAGCGGGCCTCACCGCGCCCAGCATTCCACCTGAGGGCGAGGTCTGGGTCGATGCGGCCTTGCTCGAAGCCCTGAATGTGCAAGTCGGCCAGATGCTGGGCTTGGGCGAGCGCAGTTTGCGCATTGGTGCCACCATCACCCGCGAGCCCGACCGGGGCGCGGGCTTCATGGGTTTTGCACCGCGCGTGATGATGAACATGGCCGACTTGGCCTCGACCGGACTGGTGCAGCCGGCCAGCCGCGTGAGCTGGCGCATGGCGGTGGCGGGCAGTGATGCGGCCGTAGGCCAGTTTTTGCCCTGGGCGAAGGCCGAGGCCGACAAGCCTGAGGTGCGCGGCGTGAAGGTGGAGTCGCTGGACAGCGGTCGCCCCGAGATGCGCCAGACCTTGGACCGGGCCTCCCAGTTTTTGAACCTGGTGGCCTTGTTGGCCGCCTTGCTGTGCGCTGTGGCCGTGGCCTTGGCGGCACGCAGTTTTGCCGAGCGCCAACTGGATGCTTGCGCTTTGCTTCGTGTTTTGGGGCAAAGCCAGCGCACACTCACATTGAGTTATGGCCTGGAATTTCTGGGTGCAGGCCTGGTGGCCAGTGTGCTGGGGGTGCTGGCCGGTTATGGCGTGCACCTCGGGTTTGTGCAGTTGCTCGCCGGTCTGGTGGATGCCAATTTGCCGGGTGCCACGCTGCAGCCCGCGCTGATGGGTCTGGCCATGGGCTTGACACTGCTGGTGGCCTTTGGCCTGCCGCCTGTGTTGCAGCTGGCCAAGGTGCCACCGCTGCGCGTGATCCGCCGCGACCTGGGCAGTGTGCAGGTGCGCTCGGGCCTGGTGCTGGTGATGGGCTTGCTCGGATTTGCCGTCACGCTGCTCATGGTCAGCCGCAACCTGACGTTGGGCCTGATCACGGTGGGCGGTTTTGCCGTGGCGCTCTTGGTGTTTGCCGCTTTGGCAGCGGCCGCTTTGTTTTTGCTGCGCCGTGTGGTGCCAGACGAGTCGGCCCCGCGCTGGCTGCGCCTGGCCACGCGGCAGGTGGCGGCGCGGCCGGTGTTCGCGGTGGTGCAGGTCAGTGCTTTGTCGGTGGGTTTGCTGGCGCTGGCTTTGCTGGTCTTGCTGCGCACCGACCTGATCGCGAGCTGGCGTCAGGCCACGCCCGTGAATGCGCCCGACCGCTTTGTCATCAACGTGCAGCCCGATCAGGCCGAGGCCTTTTTGTCGCACCTGAACAAAGCCGGCGTGCAGTCGCCCGATTGGTTCCCCATGATCCGGGGACGATTGGTGGCCATCAATGGCCGTGTCATCGGACCCGATGACCTGATGGCCGACCGGGGCAAACGCTTGCTTGACCGAGAAATCAACCTCTCGCACAGCGCCGTCTTGCCGGACCACAACCCCCTGGTGGCCGGGCGCTGGCAGGCCGAGGAGGCCGATGGCGTGAGTGTGGAAGAGGGCATCGCCGAAGCGCTGGGTTTGAAATTGGGTGATCGCCTGGGATTTGACATTGCCGGTCAGCCGCACGAGGCACGGGTCACCTCTTTGCGCAAGGTGGATTGGGCGTCAATGCGGGCCAACTTCTTCATGCTGTTTCCAGTCTCGAAAATGCCCGACTTGCCCATGACCTACATGGCCGCTTTCCGCTCACCCGAGGGCGTGCCGGGTTTTGAGAACGCCATGGTCAACGCCTTTCCCAACATCACCAGCGTGGACATGCGCAGCACGCTGGCGCAGGTGCAGCGGGTCATGGACCAGGTGATCCGGGCAGTGGAGTTTTTGTTCGCCTTCACTTTGGCCGCGGGCCTGATGGTGTTGCTGGCCGCAGTGGGCGCGAGCCGCCAGGCGCGTGAGCGCGAATACGCCATCATGCGGGCGCTGGGTGCAGGCCGCAGCCTGCTGGCGCAGGTGCAACGCACCGAGCTGCTGGGCATCGGCTGGCTGGCGGGCTTCATGGCCAGCGCCATGGCGCTGGTGGTGGGCTGGGCCTTGGCCCGTTATGCCTTCGAGTTCGCCTGGCAGCCACCTTTGTGGGCCCCATTGGCCGGTGGCCTGGCCGGAGCCTTGCTGGCCTGGGGTGCGGGCAGCCTGAGTTTGGCCGGGGTGTTGCGCCAGCCGGTGGTGCAGACTTTGCGCCAAGCGGCGCAGTGATCTTGCTGGGTCAGGGCCCTTTGCAACCCGTCACAATCGATGGCTATGAACATCGAAGAAAAGCCCCCGTTTGACACGCCCTTTGCCTGGATAGGTGGCGAAGCGGTGGTGCGTGCCCTGGCCGACCGCTTTTACGACCTGATGGACATGGAGCCCGGCTACAAGGCGCTGCGCGATGCGCACGGCAGCAGCCTGGACGGTGCCCGTGACAAGCTGTTCTGGTTTTTGTGCGGCTGGCTGGGCGGGCCCGAGCATTACACCGAGCGCTTTGGCCACCCGCGTTTGCGCATGCGCCACATGCCGTTTTCGATTGGTGTGCTCGAGCGTGACCAATGGCTGGCCTGCATGGACCAGGCCATGACCGAATTGAACCTGGACCCGGTGCTGCGCGAGCGGCTGAACGCCAGTTTCTTCAAGACCGCCGACTGGATGCGCAACCGGGGTGTGTGACGCGCCTGCGATCTACCTTGTTCGCTGAAAACGCCCCACACGCCCTGCCTGGAATCCACCGTGAAAATCAATGCGCTGCAAGACCTGAAAAAAGTGCGCCAGAAGCTGGCCGAGGCCCACGCGCACGCCCAGGCCTTGGCGGCTGCGCAGGTGCTGGCGGCGCGTCAGCGCGAAGCCGAAAGCAACCTGTTTGTGCGCGCCGTGGGTGCTGTGCAGCGCTTGCCTGCGCACGACCTGGTCAAGTTGGACGGCCCAAGCCCAGCCCCCATTGCGCACCAACGCCAAAAGGACAACGAGGCGGTGCTGCGCGATTGCCTGAGCGATGAATTTGACGCCAGCACTTTGCTCGATACCGACGACGCGCTGAGCTTTCGTCGCCCGGGCATTGGGCGCGACGTGATCCACAAACTGCGCAAGGGCGATTGGTCGATTCAGCGCGAGATTGATCTGCATGGCCTGCGCAGCGACGAAGCCCGCGTGGCTTTGTCGGAGTTCATCCGCCTGGCGCACCGCCAGGGACTGCGTTGCTTGCGGGTGGTGCATGGCAAAGGCCTGGGTTCGCCCGGCAAAACCCCCGTGCTCAAGTCCAAAGTGCACAGCTGGCTGGTGCAGAAAAACCAGGTCCTGGCCTTTGTGCAGGCCAAGCCCGCCGAGGGCGGTGCGGGGGCCTTGGTGGTGTTGCTCAAGCCCGGTGGTTGAGCGCAGCGACTGCCCTCAACCCGGCGCTTGCGCCTGAGCGCACGCCACTTGAACCAGCGCGCGCTGTCCGTCTTCGCCCTGGCGCATGGCGCTCAGGCAGCCGCCCCAGAGGCAGCCTGTGTCCAATGACCAGATGTCGCTGCGGCCTTGCCAGCCCAAAGTGGACCAATGGCCAAAGGCCACGGTGATGTCCGCCGTGCGCCGCCCCGGTACGTCGAACCAGGGCATGAAGCCGGCCGGGGCTTGCGCCGCGCTGTCCTTGGTGGCGAATTCCATGGTGCCATCGGCCGCGCAAAAGCGCAGGCGCGTCAAGGCGTTGACCACCACCCGCCAACGGTCCAGTCCCGTCAAATCGTCGCGCCAGGCGGCGGGCTCGTTGCCATACATGTGGGCCAAAAAATGGGGCAAGTCCGGCCCACGCAAAACAGCCTGCACCTCATCCGCCAAGGACAAGGTCTGCGCCAGAGTCCAGCTGGGCAAAACCCCCGCATGCACCGACAACACCCCGTGTGACCACAGCGCCAGGTGCTGCTGGCGCAGCCAGCCGATCAATACTTCTTTGTCTGGCGCTTGCAGCAGACCCTCCAGTGTGTCCAGCCGCTTGGTGCGACTGAAGCCCCAGGCCACGGCCAGGGCGTGCAAATCATGGTTGCCCAGCAGGCACTGCACACTGCCTTGCAGCGCCATCAAGCGGCGCAGCACGCCCACCGAGTCCGGGCCCCGATTGACCAGGTCTCCCAAAACGATCAAGTGGTCTCGGCTGGGCGAAAACGCCACCTCGTCTAGCAAGCGCGCCAAAGGCGCGTCGCAGCCTTGAATGTCACCGACCCAGTAAATCGCCATATGCACCCTTCATGGAACCAGCTCCTCAAAGGGAGTCAAGATTTTGGATATTGTGAGCCAGATTTACCTGTGATTTTCGGGGGCATTGGGCTTTGTGGACGGTTGGTGATTTAAAAAATCCCACAAGATCGAATAGTGATGGCCTTCAAGTCGGCCTCATTCAAATATAGAGCAAGCAGTACTGCCAAATAAAACCGCTTTGATGTACATTAACGCACTGTCATTATCTATTGAGGTTAAACCATGTCCTTGTCCTATAAAGAATTATTGCAAAAGCGCGAAGCCTTGGAGCGTGAAATTGCCCAAGCGCGTCAAAATGAAATCTCCAGTGCCGTGGCCAAAGTGCGCGAGCTGGTGGCCGAGTATGGCTTGACCGCACAAGACGTTTTCCCAGGCCGTGGTGCCAAAACTTCGGCTGCCAAGCCTGCGAGCAAAGTGGCCGCCAAATACCGCGACCCCGCCACTGGTCAAACCTGGACAGGTCGCGGCAAAGCGCCCAAATGGATCGAAGGCCAGGACCGTGCGCCTTTCGTGATTGCCTGAATCACGGGAGCCGAATCGTCTTGGTTTTAAATTGACTGTTTAAGGTTAATTTTATATTTTTGACGATTTTGGATTTTGAAAGCCAACCCCGCTGCGGCGGGGTTTGTTGTTTCAACCGGAGTGACTTGGGCTTGGTCATGGATTCATAAAATGGTGGACCCAAGGGGTTGACCGATCGTGAGAATGGGTGTCGTCTTGGATTCTGAGATTGTCGATATGCAAAACCAGAGCTTGAACCGCTGGTATCTGGCCTATACCAAGCCCAAGCAGGAATCTGTGGCCTTGGTCAACCTGGAGCAACAGGGCTTTGAAGCCTATTTGCCGCTGTTCAAGAAATTCAAGAAAACCGAACAAGGTCCGGTAGCGCTGTTTGAGCCCATGTTTCCGCGCTACATCCTGTTTCGACCCAGCCGTCTCGAACAAAGTATTTCAGCGGTGCGCAGCACCAAGGGCGTGACCACGATTGTTCGGTTTGGTTTTGAACCGGCCCTGTTGAGTGAGGATGTGGTGCAGCGGATTCGCCAGATGGAGCAATTGCGCGATCAGGCCACGATCGAGGAGCTCAACCAACTCAAGGTGGGGCAAAAAGTGCGCCTCAAGCACACCGCCTTGGGGGCCATCGAGGGTTTGGTGCACAACGTGTCCAGCAAAAGGGTGGCGGTGTTGCTGGAAATTTTGGGGCGGCCCACCGTGGTGCAGGTGGATCACCACCAGGTCGAAGCCAGCGTTTGAGGCTGGGCATGCCCGCGCGTCACAGGGGGGCAGAGGAGCCAAAGCGCCGGTCGCGCGTGGCAAACCAGGCCAGAGCCTGCTTCAGGGTTTCGGGCGAGAAGTCCGGCCACAGTTCGTCGCAGAAAAACAGCTCGGCATAAGCCGCTTGCCAGAGCAAAAAGTTGCTCACCCGCGACTCTCCGCCCGTGCGGATCAACAAATCCACTTCCGGTGCATCGGCTGTGCTCAGGTAAGGGGCCAGGGCATCTTCGGTCAGGGCGTCCAGAGGTTTGTCCGGGTGCGCCTTTTGCCAGGCTTTGGTGGCCTGGAGCATGTCCCAGCGGCCGCCGTAATTGGCGCAAATGTTCAAGGTGATGACCACATTGTTCGCCGTTTGCTCTTGGGCATCGGCGATCAGTGCTTGCAGGGCCGGCGCAAATCGGCTGGTGTCACCCAGCACCTTCAGCCGCACCCCGTTGGTGTTCATGTTGCGAATTTCCTTTTTCAGGTAAGTCGTGAACAAGCCCATGAGGCTGCTGACCTCCTCTTCGGGGCGCTTCCAGTTTTCGGTGCTGAAGGCAAACAGGCTCAGTTGGGGGATGCCGATTTCTCCGCAGGTTTTGACGATGTCGCGCACCCGCTGCGCGCCCGCCGCATGGCCCAAAGCCGCAGGCATGAAGCGCTTTTTGGCCCAACGGCGATTGCCGTCCATGATGATGGCAATGTGCTGTGGCAAAGGGGAGCTGGGAGAAAGGTACAACAGAGGGACTCTATTTGAAACAGAGTCCGATTTTAGTGGCACTGCGATGGGCTTGATCGGGTGAGGTGGACGTGCGTGGTGTCTATGCTTGCGAAAAAGCCTGCTGGCACTTGGCCAGTGCCAGCATCAGCGGCCAGGACAGGATGCCCCAGAACAAGGCCATGCCCCAAGCCATGGGGGACAGTGGTGCCCATTGCATGGGCTCAGCCAGCCAGGGCCAATGGATGGCCAAGGCCAGCAATCCCATGGCCAGGCCCACGAAGACCGGGGCTGTCGGGTTGGCCAATGGCCAAAGTCGTCCGCCTTGGGCGGTGTTGGCATCGCGCAGTGCCCGGGTGCCGACGGGCCTGAACAGACGGGTGAAGGACCGGCTGGAAAAAACCAGAACGCCGTGGCCGGTGATCAAGGTGACAAAAGCCATGGACCTCAGGTGTTCTTCGGTCCAAGGGGGCCCCTGAATCAGCCAACTTGCGTCATGGGGTCCCTGGGCCAACCAGGCCCCAAGCGCGGGTGTCATGCCGATGGACATACCCACACAAACCAGCACGCACAGGCCTTGTCCTGCTGCCCAGGTGATTTGCCGGGCACTGAACAAAGCGGTGCGGGGATCTCTGGGCGGGCGCTGCATGACGTCAGGGTCGGCCGGTTCTTGTTCAAAGGCGATGGCGCAGGTGGGGTCAATCACCAGTTCCAGCAAGGCCACATGCAGGGGCAGCATCAGTGGTGGCCAGCCCATGAGCATGGGGACGAGAGCCATGCCCGCGATCGGGATGTGGATGGCAAAGATGTACTGCATGGACTTTTGCAGGTTGCCGAAAATGCGCCGTCCCAAACGGATGCCCCGAACGATCGAGGCGAAGTTGTCGTCCACCAGCACCAGGTCGGCGGCTTCCCGCGCAACGTCGGTGCCGCGGGCACCCATGGCGATGCCCACATGCGCGGCTTTGAGGGCCGGGGCGTCGTTCACACCATCGCCCGTCATGGCCACCACATGGCCCTGGGCTTGGAGCGCCTGCACGATGCGTAGCTTCTGGTGTGGCGAGATGCGTGCACAAACCGTGACCTGGCGCAGCCGCTCGCCCAAAGCCACTGCATCCAGGCCTTCCAAAGCTTCGCCGGTCAGGGTTTTCCCGTCGGGCAGTCCGGCTTGTCTGGCGATTTCTTGGGCGGTGGCCGGAAAGTCGCCCGTGATCACGATGACTTGAATGCCTGCCGATTGGCAGTCGGCCACGGCCTGGGGGATTTCGGGGCGCAAGGGGTCGGTCAGCCCGATCAGGCCCAGCCACACAAAGTCAAAGTCGTGGGGACTGTCGGGGTAGCTTTGGCCATCGAACCGGCTGTGTGCCACAGCCAACACGCGCAAGCCTTGTGCGGCCATGTCCGCCACGCAGGCCAGCCAGTGCTGACGAGCGGCCGGACTCAGATGACACAGATCCATGATGGCTTCGGGCGCCCCTTTGGCCGAAACCACATGCGGATCATGGGGATCGAACTGCCAGACATGCGACATGGCTTTGAGGCTGGGGCTCAGGGCGTAGGTCTGCACCAGCTGGCCCTCGCCGAACGCCCGATGTCCCCCGTTCAGATGGTCTTGGCCCATGGCGTGGAAGGCGGTTTCCATGGGGTCAAAGGGTGTGGGCGCACTGGCCAAAATGGCGTGTTCAATCAGGGGGTGAAAAGCCTCTGACAGGGTTGGCTCGGGAGTTGGTGAAGAGGGGATTTGGCCAGCGTCGGGTGTGCGCCATTGGAGGATGTCGCCGGGCTCTGCGCTGTCGGCCATCCGGGGCACGGCCATCGCCGTCACGGTCATGCGGTTTTGCGTCAGGGTGCCGGTTTTGTCTGTGCACAGCACGCTGATCGCGCCCAGGGTTTCGATCGCGTTGATGTGCCGAGTGAGCACCCCTTCCCGCGTCAGTCGGCGCGCACCCATGGCCGGAAACAGCGTGAGGATCACGGAATATTCTTCGGGCAGGATGGCCATGGCCAGCGCAATCCCCGACAGCAAGGCTGGCACCCATTGACCGGTGCGCCAGCCCAGGGTCAGCACCAACACCACACACAGCACCCCCACCAAACTGGCCAGCACGCGAACCAGTCGGGCGGTTTGTTGCTGCAAGGGTGTGTCGGCTTCACGCACCTGATTCAAGGCCAGGCCAATCTGCCCAATCTGGCTGCGCATGCCGGTGGCTGTGACCCGCAGTTGCCCGCTGCCGCGCACCACAAAGGTGCCGCCATGCACGCAACAGGCCGACGGGGGCTGGTTGGACAAGTCGCTGCCTGGCATTGGCTCGGTTGGGCGCTTGTCCACGGCCACCGATTCCCCAGTCAACAGGGATTCGTCCACTTGCAGGTTGTTGGCCTGCAGCAGCCAGCCGTCTGCGGCGACCCGGTCGCCTTCTGACAACAGCAAGCTGTCTCCAGCAACCACTTCGCTGGCCGGAATTTGCTGCGTGCGCCCATCCCGCAGCACACGGGCCTGCGCTTGTGTGAGCTGGCGCAGGGCTTCGATGGCGGCCTCGGACCGGCCCTCCTGGTAAAAGCTGAGCACCAGAACGGCCAACACAAACACCGACAGCGTCAGCCCTTCCGTCAGGTCGCCCAGCAGCATGTACAGCAGCGCCGCGGTGACCAGCAAGGCGAACATGGGCTGGCGCAGTGTGTCGGCCAAGCGCCGCCACACCGAGCGGTGTGTGCCCTGCGCCACCTCGTTGGGGCCATCTTGTGCCAGCCGTGTGCGGGCTTGGGCTGTTGTCAGCCCTTGGGCGGTGTTAAGGTGGTCGGGTGGGTGATCGGCTGCCATGGTCATCGACCAGTTTGTGAGCACTCAGTCCTGCACGTGTTGACCGCCGTCAAGGCAAGCCCATGCTGTCGCCCAATGTTTGCCCATGCCTGATCAAGGAGACCCCATGAACCCCCAAATTCAGGAATTTCTGGACCGTATCCAGCAGCTGGAGGCGGCGATAGAGCAAGAGGCCAAAAGCCGCCGCCAGAAGTGGCAGGCCGATTTTGAAGAGCACAAGGTGCGTTTTGAAAAAGAGGTGCTGGCGCAGCAAAAGCGCTTCAAGGCGGGTTTGCTCGGGTACGTGCTCACCGCCGATTGGCGACATGTGCTGTGCGTGCCCTTCATTTACCCGGTGCTGGTGCCCATGCTGCTGCTGGACGCCCTCATCACCCTCTACCAATGGGTGTGTTTTCCTTTGTGTGGCATCCCCCGGGTCCAGCGATCGGCGTATTTTGTGTACGACCGAACGCACCTGGCCTATTTGAACTGGCTGGAAAAAATCAACTGCGCGTATTGCTCTTATGGCAATGGCCTCATGGCTTATGGCCGGGAGGTGGTGGCCTTGACCGAAAAATACTGGTGCCCGATCAAGCACGCCCGCCGCAGGATGCAAGCGCATGCGCATTACCATGGCTTTGCCGATTACGGCGATGCGGAAAACTACCGCGCTGAATTGGCCCGTTTGCGTGAAGAGCTCCGGCAGATGGGTGACAGCGAGGCAGCTCCCCCCGCTTGAGCCCGATGAGGTGGATGGGGCTGTGTCACGTCATCGACACCCTGAGGACGCTCAGGTGCATACAGTCAAGGCCATGAAAACATTTGCAAACTTGGCCGAATTGGCCGCTTGTGTCGGCCAGGATGTGGCCGCGACCGAATGGGTGACCATCACCCAGCAGCAGGTCAACCAGTTCGCCGAGGCCACGGGTGATCACCAATGGATCCACGTCGACGAGGAGAGGGCCAAACAAGGCCCCTTTGGTGCACCGATTGCGCACGGCTTTTTGACCTTGTCCTTGCTGTCGCAGTTTTTTGACAAAACCATCGTGGTCACATCGGCCCGCATGGGCGTCAACTACGGCCTGAACAAGGTCCGCTTCATGGCCCCGGTGCCGGTGGGTAGCCGCTTGCGGGCGCACCTGCATTTGCATTCGGCCACGCCGATTGAGGTGAACGGCCTGCAGCTGCAGTGGAACGTGACGGTGGAGCGCGAGGGCAGCGACAAACCAGTGTGTGCGGCCGAGTCGCTGGTGCGCATTTACGCCTGAGGGGGCAGTCCTGGCGCCGGGCTGGCCCCGGCAAAGCCGTTTTGCCGCCAGGCCTCGAACACGGTGACCGCCACCGCGTTCGACAGGTTGAGGCTGCGCTGGCCTTCGCGCATGGGCAGCTTGATGCGTTGGGCTGGGGCGAACTGTTCGCGCAACTCGGGCGACAGGCCCCGCGTTTCCGAGCCAAACACCAGCCAGTCGCCGGGCGCAAAAACCACGCCGTGGGCAGCGCTGCTGCCGCGTGTGGTCAGGGCAAACATGCGCTCGGGATCGGGTTTTTCCTGGGCTAAAAAGGTGGCCCAGTCCGCATGGCGGCGCAAATCGGCGTACTCGTGGTAATCGAGGCCTGCGCGGCGCATGTGTTTGTCGTCCATCGAAAAACCCAGCGGCTCGATCAGGTGCAGCGTGCAGCCGGTATTGGCGGCCAGGCGGATGACGTTGCCGGTGTTCGGCGGGATTTCGGGCTCAACCAGGACGATATGGAACATGGCCTGTATTGTGCCTTGGCCTTCAGGCGTCGCCCCCCGCTTCGGTGCGTGCCAGCACCAGGGCGCTGACCTGTGCTGCGCCCGCCTCGCGCAGCACCCGGGCCGCGGTGTGCAGGGAGGCGCCGCTGGTCATCACGTCGTCGATCAGCACCACCTTTTTGCCACGCAACTGCGCGGCCCGCAAAGGCTCCACCGCAAAAGCCCCCACCAGATTGGCCAGCCGCTCGGCCCGGGGCAGGGTGCGCTGGGAAGGTGTGTCGCGGGTGCGCAGCAGCAAATGAGCGTCGGCTTTGTGGGGGCTCAGTTGGCGTGCCAGCAGCCAGGATTGGTTGAATCCGCGCTCGGCCAAGCGCTGGGCCGACAGTGGAATCGGCAGCACCCAGTCGGCCGCGTCCAGCGTGTCTTCGGCCCAAGGGGTGCTCAGCATCAGGGTGGCCAAAGGCCCAGCCCAGCCGGCTTGCTGCTGGAACTTGTAGCGGGCGATGAGGCCCACCCAGGGCCAAGCGTAGGCGGTGGCCGTCAGGCACAGGTCCAGCGGGGGCGGTGATTTCAGGCAAGCGCCGCAGCGCCGGGCCGGGTGGGGCAAGGGCAGGGCGCAACTGGGGCAGCGGTGCTGGGGTTGGGCAAAGCGGCCGATGCAGGCC
>NZ_JAFEIF010000026.1 GCF_017848645.1 Limnohabitans sp.
TCAAGAGCTGGTCCAAAGGCATTTGGCCCGATTCGAGCTGGCCCACCAGGGACTCCAGCTCCGCCAAAGCCGCTTCGTACGTGGCGGGCAGCGGGGCTACCGAGGTGTCAGCGGCGTCGGAGGGGATGGCCTTGGGCATGGGGAGTTCCGAGGAAAAAACCCGATTTTAGGCCTTAAGCCTTGATGGGGCTGACAGTTGGCCCTGTCAAGTCCACAAGACGGATATGGGCGTGGTGACGGGCAGGCCCACCATAGGAGACCCTGAATTTTTCACGGCATGTGAAGTCACGCACAGCAGGCCCCACCCCCCGGGGTAGAATCCGGGTTCATCGGCAGGGTTTCCCTGTCATTTTTTTGCGCGGTTTTCCTTGAATTCAGCGCTTTGTCCCTGCCCCTTCATAGGGGGAGTCTCTAGGTCAGGTCACCCATGTCTGATTTAAGTCTTCAACTGCAGCAGGCCGCAAGCCAACTACCAGTTTCCACTTATTTCGATGAAGCGCTGTTTCAGCGCGAATTGAACACGCTCTTCCGGCAAGGCCCCCGCTATGTGGGCCACCAGCTGGCGGTGCCCCACCCGGGCGACTATTACGCCCTGCCCCACGAGGCCGAAGGCCGCGCCTTGGTGCGCAACGCCCAAGGCGGTGTCGAGCTGGTCTCCAACGTCTGCCGCCACCGCCAGGCCGTGATGTTGAACGGCCGGGGCAACCTGCAAACCCAGCAAAAGGGCAGCGCAGGCGGCAACATTGTGTGCCCGCTGCACCGCTGGACCTATTCACCCAGCGGCCAGTTGTTGGGGGCACCCCACTTTGCGCACGATCCCTGCCTGAACCTGAACAACTACAAGTTGCAGGAATGGAACGGCCTTTTGTTCGAGGACAACGGCCGCGACATCGCTGCCGACCTGGCCGGCATGGGCCCGAGGGCCCAACTGAATTTCGATGGCTACGCCCTGGACCGGGTCGAGCTGCACGAGTGCAACTACAACTGGAAGACCTTCATCGAGGTCTATCTGGAGGACTACCACGTCGGCCCCTTCCACCCGGGGCTGGGCCAGTTCGTCACCTGCGACGACCTGAGCTGGGAGTTCAAGGAACATTATTCGGTGCAGACCGTGGGTGTGTCGGGCGGTTTTGGCAAGCCCGGTTCGGACACCTACAAAAAGTGGCACGAGGTGCTGCTGAAGTACCGCAATGGCCAACTGCCCGAGCGCGGCGCGATCTGGCTGACGTACTACCCGCACATCATGGTCGAGTGGTATCCGCATGTGCTGACGGTGTCCACCCTGCACCCGATCAGCCCGAACAAGACGCTCAATATGGTGGAGTTTTACTACCCCGAAGAAATCGTGGCCTTTGAGCGCGAATTCGTTGAAGCCCAGCAAGCGGCCTACATGGAGACGTGCATCGAAGACGACGAGATTGCCGAGCGCATGGATGCAGGCCGCAAAGCCCTGCTCGCCCGAGGTGACAACGAAGTCGGCCCTTACCAAAGCCCGATGGAAGACGGCATGCAGCACTTCCATGAGTGGTACCGCCGCCAGATGAGCACCCTCTGAACCGAAGGCGACGATGCAAGCCTCCTGGATGATCCTGGCATCCTTGTTCTTCTCGATGATGGGGGTTTGCGTCAAATTTGCATCGGCCCACTTCCAGACTTTTGAACTGGTTTTTTTCCGGGGGCTGATCGGTGTCATTTTCATGGCCAGCATCTGCCGCGTTCAAGGCGTTTCTTTGCGCACCCCCATCCCCTTGATGCATGTCTGGCGCTCGGTGGTGGGCGTGACCTCGCTGGCGGCCTGGTTTTACGCCATTGGCTACCTGCCTCTGGCCACCGCCATGACGCTCAATTACATGAGCAGCATCTGGGTGGCGGTATTTTTGGTGGGCGGCACCCTGGTCATGGGCCGACTGCAAGACGCCACAAGACAAGGGCCCATCGTGCTGACGGTGATGGCGGGTTTTGGCGGCGTCATCTTGCTGCTGCGCCCCACCATCGAACAAGACCAGTTGTTTGCCGGCATCGTTGGGCTGCTCTCGGGCCTGATCGCCGCATTGGCCTACATTCAAGTGGCTGCATTGGGTCGGTTGAACGAACCCGAAGCCCGCACCGTGTTTTATTTTTCCCTGGGCACCACCGTGGTGGGCGCGGTGCTGATGCTGGTCACTGGCATGAGTCCATGGGTTTGGCCCAGCATGCTGTGGCTGCTGCCCGTGGGTGTGCTGGCGGCACTGGGCCAGCTGTGCATGACCAAGGCCTACAGCCGCGGCGCCACCCTGGTGGTGGCTAATTTGCAGTATTCGGGCATTGTGTTTGGTGCCTTGTTTGGCCTGATGCTGTTTGGTGAACACATTCCACTCATGGGCTGGCTGGGCATGGCCCTGATCATGGCCAGCGGCATCGCATCCACCATTTTGCGTAACCGCGCCCTGCCCCGTGCCCCAGCCGAAGACCACTGAACGGAGACCTTTGCCATGTACAACTTGCTCATCACCGCCACCCAATTGCAAGCCCTGCAAGCCCAGGGCGCACCCTGCGCCGTGCTGGACTGCAGCTTTGACCTGATGAAACCCGAGCTGGCCGATGGTTTTTTTGCCTGCGAACGCATCGCGGGTGCCTTGCCGGCGCATCTGGACAAAGACCTGAGCACACACCACCCGGGCCAAGCCGTCAACGGCGGGCGTCACCCCTTGCCGCAACGCGAAATCGTGGCGCAGTGGCTGGGCAGCCTGGGCATTCACAACGGCATGCAGATCGTGGTGTACGACCGCAACAAAAGCCAATACTGCGGCCGCTTGTGGTGGATGCTCAAGTGGCTGGGGCACGAGGCCGTGGCTGTGCTCGACGGCGGTCTGCAGGCTTGGAAAGATGCGGGCGGTGACCTGGCTTCAGGGCCTGCCGAGCCCATGACGCCTGCCCGCTTTGAATTGAAAGCGCCGCTGCGCCAACTGGTGCTGACGGATGCGGTCTCGGCCGCCTTGGGCCAAGCCACCCAAACCGTGGTCGACGCCCGTGCAGGTGCCCGTTACCGGGGCGAAGTGGAACCGCTGGACCCGGTGGCGGGCCACATTCCGGGCGCTTTGAACCGTCCTTTCACCGAGAACTTCAACGAAGACGGCCGCTTCAAAAGCCCCGAGCAACTGAAGGCGGAATGGCGCCAGGTGCTGGCGGGCCGCCCGGCCAGCAGCGTGGTGCACCACTGCGGCAGCGGCGTCACGGCCGTGCCCAATCTGATGGCCATGGAATTGGCCGGTTTTGGCCCCACCGCCCTTTATGCGGGCAGCTGGAGCGAGTGGTGCCGCACGCCCGGGCTGCCCTGCGCCAAAGGCTAAAACCCTTCAAGTCAGTGCTGGTGCCCCGCCACGGCGCTGACCAGCACCACCATGCCGATGCCCACGCTCAGCCAAAGGATCTGGGCCGCCGTCTCGCGCGCTGACAAGCGCTTTTGCAATTGAGGAATCAGGTCGGCCAGGGCCACGTACACAAAGCTGCTGCTGGCCACGACCAGGAAATAAGGCAACCAGTCGTGCAGGGCGTCGACCAGCACATAACCGACCGAGCCACCCAAAGCGGTGATGGCCCCGGCCATGGACACTTTGAGGATGGCCGCTTGGCGGCTGCTGCTGCCTTGGCGCAGCACCGCCAGATCGCCCATGTGGTGAGGAATTTCGTGGGCCAGCACGGCCAGCGCGGCAATCACGCCCAAGCGCATGTCGGCGATGAAGGCCGAAGCGATCAAGATGCCGTCGCCAAAGCAATGCACGCTGTCGCCTGCCAACACGGCCCACTGCCCGCGGGGTGGCTCTTCGTCGGCATGAGCGCTGTGCGCATGTTCATGGTCGGCGTGCCCATGGCTGTGCCCATGCGCATGTCCATGGTCGTGCCCATGTTCATGCCCATGGTGCCAAAGCTCCGCCTTGTCGAGCAGGAAGAAAAACAACAAACCCACCAGCAAAGTCATGAACAGCTCGTGCGCCCCGGCCTCGCTCTCGAAGGCCTCGGGCAAGAGGTGCAAAAACGACGTCGCCATCAAAGCCCCGGCGGCCAGGCTCAGCATGTGCTGGGTGTAGCGGCTCAAAATGCCAAAACTCAGCCAGGCCGCTACCCAAACGCTGCCAATGCCCGCCACCAAAGTGCCTACCAAAATCGCCAATAAAGTCATCGTTTTTCCCGGAGTGCCCTGCACCCCAAAACAAACCGCCCCATGGGGCGGTTTTGAAAGCCTTCACCCCAAAGGGCGGTGTGTTCAGAACGGTCCCCCAAGAGGTGTTCTCTGCAGTGAATATCAGGCCACGCCGTTGCGTTTGAGCCAGGCCAGCAAACGTTGCCAGCCGTCTTCAGCGGGTCCCTTGCGGAAGCTGCTGCGGTAGTCGGCATGGAAAGCGTGCGGGGCCTCAGGATAAACCACAAACTCGCTGGCTTTGGCCGCTGCGGGCCCTTGGGCCAGTTCGGCTTTCATCTTATCAACCGTGTCAAGGGGTATACCCGTGTCGGCCGCGCCGTACAAACCCAGCACCGGGGCCTTGAGTTGACCCACCAAGGCCAAGGGGTGCGCGGGCGTTTGCGCTGTGGCATTGCCCACCAGACGGCCGTACCAAGCCACACCCGCCTTCAGTTTGGGCTGGTGCGCGGCATACAGCCAAGTGATGCGTCCGCCCCAGCAAAAGCCGGTGATGGCCAGTTTGTCGGTGTTGCCGCCGTTGGCCGCTGCCCAGGCCACGCAGGCGTCCAGGTCACCCATGACTTGCGCGTCGGGCACTTTGGAAATAATTTCGGCTTGCAGCTTGGCGATTTCGCCGTACTCATTGGGGTCGCCCTGGCGCACAAACAGCTCGGGGGCAATCGCCATGTAACCGGCCTGGGCCAAGCGGCGCGCCACGTCGGCGATGTACTCGTGCACCCCAAAAATCTCGGAGATCACCAACACCACCGGCAAACCGGTTTTGCCCGCAGGCGCGCTGCGGTAGGCGGGCATCTTGAAACCGTTCACGTCAATGGTCACCTCGCCCGAAACCAGACCTGTGGAAGGCGTTTTGATGGCCGTTTGCGCCATGATCGGCGCGGCAGCGGCGGCATAGCCCACGCCCAATGCGGCTTTCAAAGCCGTGCGGCGTGTGGCTCCAGCCGCATCTGTGCGTCCGCCCAACAGGGCTTGCGAGTCTTCAATCAGGTCGTGGTTCAAGGCATATCTCCTCGGTCGTGCCATAAAAAACGCTTATCTTGGCACAGTCGCTGCGGGCTTGCACCAGCGCAGGGATGGCTGGCAGTGAAAGACGACGGTGATCTCCAGCCAAGTCAGGCAGCGGGCACTGGATGCGGGGATTTAAACTGCCGCCATGTCCGAATCCGTCCTGCCCGTCCTGTATTCGTTTCGCCGTTGTCCCTACGCCATGCGGGCCCGGCTGGCCCTGCACGCCAGCGGCGTGGCGCACGAGCACCGCGAAGTGGTGCTCAAGCACAAGCCCGCCCACATGCTCGCCCTCTCGCCCAAAGGCACGGTGCCGGTTTTGTGGCTGCGCAGTCCAGCAGGCGATCAGGTGCTGGAACAAAGTCTGGACATCATGCGATGGGCGCTGCGCGAGCACGACCCTTTGGGCTGGCTGCCCGACTCAGAGGCGCCCATGCAAGAGGCCTTGGCGTTGATCGCGCACAACGACGGCCCCTTCAAACAGCAACTGGACCGCTACAAATACCCCAACCGATCAGGCTTGGACAGCGGCGCGGCCGACCGCGATGCGGCGGCACTGTGGCTGCACACGCTGGATGGGCAGCTTCGCGCACAGCCTTTTTTGGCTGGCGGGCACTTCGGCCTGGCCGATGCCGCGGTGGCCCCCTTTGTGCGCCAATACGCCCACACCGATCCGGCCTGGTTTGCGGCGCAACCCTGGCCTGCCCTGGCGAAGTGGCTGGAGGATTTTGAGGCCTCAGCGCTGTTCGCAGCCATCATGCACAAGCACACGCCCTGGCAGGAGCGTTGAGCATTGAGCGTTGGAGAGGACGTGGTACGGGCCCTTGGAAACAGCCCTCTGCGCCTGCTCAGTGCGCCTGCTCCCAGTTCGGCCCAAAACCCACTTCGGCCAAGAGTGGCACTTTCAAGTCGGCCACACTCGCCATGATGCGCGGCACCTCGGTGCGCACCCACTCGACTTCTGCTTCGGGCACTTCGAACACCAATTCGTCGTGCACCTGCATGATGACTTTGGTGGCCTTGCCCTGTTCGTCCAGCGCCTTTTGTACCGCGACCATGCTCAGCTTGATCAAATCGGCCGCCGTGCCCTGCATGGGCGCATTGATGGCGGCACGCTCGGCTCCGGCGCGGCGTGGGCCGTTGGGGCTGTTGATCTCGGGCAGCATCAGGCGGCGGCCAAACACGGTCTCCACATAGCCCAGCGCCTTGGCCTGCTCGCGGGTGGCGTCCATGTAGTGTTTGACGCCCGCAAAACGCTCGAAGTAGCGCGTGATGTAGTTTTTGGCGGCGGTGTTGTCGATGCCCAAGGCCTTGGCCAGACCAAAAGCGCTCATGCCGTAAATCAGGCCGAAGTTGATGGTCTTGGCATAACGGCGCTGCTCGCTGGTCACGGTGTCGGGCGTTGCACCAAACACCTCGGCCGCGGTGGCCTTGTGCACGTCCAGCCCGTCGTGGAAGGCCTTGAGCAAGGCCGCGTCGTCGCTCAGGTGCGCCATGATGCGCAGCTCGATCTGGCTGTAGTCGGCACTCGCAATCACACAACCTGCGGGAGCCACAAAGGCCTCGCGCACCTTGCGCCCTTCGGCGGTGCGCACCGGGATGTTTTGCAAATTGGGCTCGTTGCTCGACAGACGGCCCGTGACGGCCACGGCCTGCGCGTAATGCGTGTGCACCCGGCCCGTGCGCGGCAAAGCCAGTTGCGCCAGCTTGTCGGTGTAAGTGCCCTTGAGCTTGGCCAGGCTGCGGTGCTCCAGGATGCGGGCGGGCAGCGGGTAATCTTCGGCCAGTTTCTCCAGCACCTCTTCGTCGGTGCTGCGCGCGCCCGTGGCGGTTTTCTTGATGACGGGCAGGCCCAGCTTGTCAAAAAAGATCTCGCCCAACTGCTTGGGACTGGCCAAGTTGAAGGGCTGCCCCGCGATCTCGTAGGCCTCGGTTTCAAGCTGCACGATGCGCTCGCCCAGCGCCTGGCTTTGCGCGGCCAGCGTGGGGGCGTCGATCAACACGCCGTTGCGCTCGATGCGGTACAGCGCTTCGCTGGTGGCGATCTCCAGGTCGTAAACGTACTTGAGGCCCGCATGCTCTTCGATCTGCGGCCACAGCGCCAAATGCACGTCCAGGCACTGGTCCGAGTCTTCGCACGAATAATGCGCCGCCTTGTCCACGTCCACCTGCGCAAACGGGATCTGGTGCGCACCCTTGCCGCACAGGTCCTCATACGTCACGCCTTTGCGGCCCACATGGCGCTCGGCAAGACTTGAAAGGCCATGCGGTTTGTGCACTTCGAGCACATAGCTCTCCAGCATGGTGTCGTGGGCGTAGCCCTGCACCTCGATGCCATGGTTGGCAAACACATGGCGGTCGTATTTGATGTTTTGGCCCAGTTTCAGGCGAGCCGGGTTTTCCAGCCAGGGCTTGAGCTTGGCCAGCACCTCCACCAAGGGCAACTGCTCGGGCGCAGCCGGGCCGTTGTGGGCCAGTGGGATGTAAGCCGCCTCGCCGGGCGTGACGCTCAGCGAGATGCCCACGATTTCGGCGCGCATGGCGTCCAAAGAAGTGGTTTCGGTGTCGATGGCGGTGAGCGGGGCTTGCTCGATGCGAGCCAGCCAACTGTCGAATGCGCCCCAGTCGAGCACGGTGTCGTATTTCAATTCGCCTTGCACCGAGCTGGCGGCGGTGTCGAGCACGGGGACGGCTGCAGGCTCCTCGTCAGGTGCCGATCCAAACAAATCCCCCATGCCCGTGTCCACCCCCCGGCTTGGTGGCTTAGCGGTTTTGGCTTTGGCCACAGGCGCAGGCACGGCCCCACCCAGCGACTGCACCAGCCCTTTGAAGCCATAGGTCTGGTAAAAATTGAGCAGCTTGTCTTTGTCCGGCGCGTGCAGGTGCAAGCTGGCGAGCGAGGGCAAATCGGGCACCCAGCCATTCAGGTCGCAATCGGTTTTCATGGACACCAAGGCGCGGCCCTTGGGCAGCCAGTCCACCGCCTGGCGCAGGTTCTCACCCGCCACACCTTTGATGTCGTGGGCGTTTTCCATGAGCTTGTCGAGCGAGCCATATTCCATCAGCCACTTGGCCGCCGTCTTGGGGCCGACCTTGGCCACGCCCGGCACGTTGTCCACCGTGTCGCCCACCAGGGTCTGGTAGTCGATCATGAGCGAGGGCGGCACACCAAACTCGGCCGTCACGCCCGCCACGTCACGCACCTTGCCGTTCATGGTGTCGATGATGGTGATGTGCTCGTTGACCAACTGGCTCAAGTCCTTGTCGCCGCTGGACACGGTCACGGTGATGCCTTGCTGCGCGGCCACATGGGCCAAGGTGGCGATCACATCGTCGGCTTCCACGCCCGGCACGTCCAGCACGGTCCAGCCCATCAGGCGCACCAGCTCATGGATCGGCTCGATCTGCGAGCGCAAATCATCGGGCATGGGGCTGCGGTTGGCCTTGTACGCGGGGTACAGCTCGTCGCGGAAAGTCGGGCCTTTGGCGTCGAACACGCAGGCGGCATAGACAGCCGGCACGTCCTTGCGCAGCCGCTCCATCATGTTGATCATGCCGCGAATGGCCCCGGTGGCGGGGCTGGTCGGGTCGCCCGGCACGGCCCGCAAGTCGGGCATGGCGTGGAAGGCGCGGTACAGGTAGCTGGAGCCGTCGACCAGCAAGAGGGTCGGTTTGGAGGTGTCGGGGGTGATTGGGGTGGTGTCGCTCATCCCATGATTGTGTACCGGGATCGAGCCTTGACCGTCAAACGACTTCATGATCGGGTAGTCGTGCCTGCGCCGGGGCATGTGTCAACGCACAACGCAACTGACCATGGACGAACCCCCAGATGGTGTGTGGGGCCTGCGCTGAGGCGATGTGGCAAAGCGAAGCGCCTCTGAGCCTTGGCGCAGGCCCCACACACCATCGCTCTCAGGCGAAGGCAGACCCGCAAAGGGCTGGGTGCGCAAGGCCTCAGAGGCGATTCGCTTTGCCGCATCGCCCCCGCGCACCCAGCCCTTTGCGGGTCATTGTTGACTTTTCGCCATCTACAATCATTACTTTGCCCACCCAAGCCAGCCCGCGCTGGCGCTCACATCTCTTCCCATGGCGGTATTCACCGAAGTCACCGAAACCCAGGCCAACGACCTGATGCAGTCCCTGAATCTCGGGGTCTTGACCGAATTGCGCGGCATCGAAGGCGGGATTGAAAACACCAACTACTTCGCCACCACGACCCAAGGCGAGTACGTGCTCACCCTGTTCGAGCGCCTGACGCACGAGCAGCTGCCCTTTTACTTGTTCCTGATGAAACACCTGGCCGGGCGCGGCATCCCGGTGCCCGATCCGGCCGCCAACCGCGACGGCGATGTGCTGCACACCCTGTGCGGCAAACCCGCCGCCGTGGTCAACAAGCTCGTGGGCAAAAGCCAGCTGCAGCCGCAAGCGGTGCACTGCGCCGCCGTGGGCGACATGCTCGCGCGCATGCACCTGGCAGGGGCCGACTACAACCGCAGTCAGCCCAATTTGCGCGGCCTGCCTTGGTGGAACGAGACCGTGCCCGTGGTGCTGCCCCACCTCGATGCCCCCCAATCGGCCTTGCTTCGCAGCGAACTGGCCTTCCAAAACCACATCGCCGAGGGCGCAGCCTACGCCGCCCTGCCCCGAGGCCCGGTGCATGCCGACCTGTTCCGCGACAACGTGATGTTTGACGGCGAGCAGCTGACGGGCTTTTTTGACTTTTATTTTGCGGGCGTGGACACCTGGCTGTTTGACTTGGCCGTGTGCCTGAACGACTGGTGCATTGACTTGCCCACGGGCGTGCACGATGCCTCCCGAGCCCAGGCCATGGTGCAGGCCTACAACCGAGTGCGCCCCTTGGCCGCAGCCGAGCGCGAGTTGCTGCCCGCCCTTTTGCGCGCAGGGGCTTTGCGTTTTTGGATTTCTCGGCTGTGGGACTACCATCTGCCCCGCGAAGCGGCCATGCTCACCCCGCATGACCCGACCCATTTCGAACGCGTTTTGCGCGGTCGGGTGCAACACCCCATTTCCCTGTCCGACCTCGTCTGAACACCATGAACCTGCAAATCGTTCCCGCCCGTGCCGGCCTCAAGTGGGTCCGTCAGGGCATGAGGACCTTCTGGCGTCAGCCGCTGGCCCTGTCGGGCCTGTTCTTTTTGTTCATGGCCACGGTCTCCATTGTGTCCATCGTGCCCTTCATCGGCAGTGCTTTGGCGCTGATTATCCTGCCCGCACTCACCTTGGGCATGATGGCGGCGACCCAGACCGCCACCGAGGGCAAGTTCCCCATGCCCAGCGTGCTCTTTACGGCCTTCAAGGCCGGACCGCACCGCCAAGCCATGTTCCATCTGGGCGGGCTGTATGCGCTGATCTTTTTGATGGTCATGGGCGCTTCGGCCTTGGTGGATGGCGGCACCTTCGCCAAGGTGTACTTTGGCGGCCAAGCCATGACGCCCGAGGTGGTCACGACCGACTCGTTCCAGACCGCCCTGTGGGTGTCCATGCTGTTTTATGTGCCGCTGTCCATGATGTTCTGGCACGCACCTGCCCTGGTGCACTGGTACGGCCTGCCGGCCGTCAAAAGCCTGTTTTTCAGCTTCGTGGCCTGCTGGCGCAACCTCAAGGCTTTTGGGGTGTATGTGATCGCCTGGGGCGTGGTTTTCATGTTGTCCGGGGTCCTGGCGCTGCTGATTTCCAGCCTCCTGGGCAATCCGGGCCTGATGACGGCCACTTTCATGCCCTTGGCGCTGATGGTGGCGGCCATGTTCTTCAGCTCGATGCTGTTTTCGGTGCGCGACTGCTTCTCGACCGATGTCTACGACGAGCCGCCCGCCAGCGCGGACCGGCCCGATTAAGAACTGAGCGGATCAGTGGTGGTGGCCGTGTGCACCGTGTGCGTGGCGGTGCGTCACCTCTTCGGCTGAGGCCGCCCGCACTTCCATCACCTTCAGGCTCAGCGTCAGGTGCTGCCCGGCCCAAGGGTGGTTGCCGTCCAGGATCACCTTGTCGCCCTTGATTTTGAGCACGTTGAACACTTGCTCTTGCCCATCGGGCGTGCGCCCGCGCAGCTGGCCACCCACTTTGACACCGGGCGGAAACTCGCTTTTAGGAATCGTCTGCACCAGGCTTTCGTCGCGCTCGCCAAAGGCATCGGCCGGGGCCAGCTTCAAGGTGGTGGCAAAGCCCACTTCCTGGCCTTCCAGCGCGGCTTCGATTTTGGGGAAGGTGTTGTCGTAGCCGCCGTGCAAATACGAGGTGGGTTCTTGCGCCTTGTCCAGCAACTGGCCTTGGGCATTGGTCACTTTGTACTGCATGGTGACGACGGTGTTTTGGGTGATTTTCATAGAAGTTGTCGAGCTTTCAGTTGTGCGCAGGTGAATGTAGTCAAGACGGCGGGAGGTTTACTGCACCTATTTTCCGATGGCCTCAAACTCCCAAAGAATGTGAGCCATACCGCCGCGCAAAATTTTCCGATGCAGGCGTCTCATGGTTTTACGCCAGGGTGATTGGTTCAAATCATAAACATTGGCAGGTGCTTCCCAGCGAACTTGCAAGGCTTCAAAAGCCCCTTTAAAGCCGTACATGGCCCCGCTGGGCTTGGCCCCCACAAAGTACTCGTGTGTTTGATCGGTGATGAAGTTCACATGGGTCGGGTCAGTGAAGGCTTCTGCTCTGGGGTAGGCTGGCGTAAAAGCCAAAAAACGACCGCCGGGCTTCAGCACACGGTGGATCTCGCTCATGATGTTGATGAATGGATTGGTCACATCACCGTTGGGCAAGACCATTTGCCTTGGTACGTGCTCCAAAAAATCAAAGGCCGAGACTGAATCAAAAAAAGCATCGGGATAAGGAATGGGCTCCACCACCAAGTTCACGCGCTTGTAGTCAAAGCCTATTTTTTCCACATCGAGGTCAATGTCTCGCACATCACAACCGAAGGTCGCGCCAGCCCCGTAAGGGTTGCGTGGTTTAAGGCCGCAGCCAAGATCCAAATGTTTTGTCATCTTTTTTCAGCTCCATCAACAATCGCATCCATCAGCCCAACCATGTGAGAGATTTGGATTGAATTCATTGCGCAATCAGAATCAAACCACGGTGAGTTTGGCCACGCTCAGCGCCAGCCATTTCACGCCGTGGCGCGGGAAATTCACTTGGGCACGGGCATCGGCCCCCACGCCCTCGACGGCCAGCACTTTGCCCTCACCAAACTTGGTGTGGAACACGTTTTTGCCCGCCGCGATGCCGTGCTCGGGCTCGGCTTTTTGCACCGGCACAGGCGGGCTTTTGTAGGTTTCGGTGCTCAAGCTGCTTTGGCCCCAAGCTGGCCGGGCGTGGCGGTTGAAAGCCGGGGTTTGCGGCCAACCGCCACCCGAGGCACTGGCACCCCCGCCCCCTGCAGACCCAATGTTGGAGAAGCCGCCATTTTTGGGCGTGACCCACTTGAGGCACTCTTCAGGCAGCTCCTCCAGGAAGCGGCTTTTGAGGTTGTAGCGGGTCTGGCCGTGCAGCATGCGGGTTTGCGAATGGCTTAAATACAAGCGCTTGCGGGCGCGGGTGATGGCCACGTACATCAGGCGGCGCTCTTCTTCCAGGCCGTCAAAGTCGTTCATCGCGTTTTCGTGCGGGAACAGGCCTTCTTCCAGACCGGTGATGAACACCGCATCAAACTCCAGGCCCTTGCTGGCGTGCACCGTCATCAGCTGCACCGCGTCTTCACCGGCCTGCGCCTGGTTGTCGCCAGCTTCGAGCGAAGCATGGGTCAAGAAAGCCGCCAAGGGGCTCATGATCACGCCGTCTTCGCTGAATTCGTCGAGGGTACCCAAGCCAGCGTCCGCTTGCGTGGAGCCACTCAGGCCCTGGCTGGCCGGGCTTTGCGACAAAGCCTGCGGCAGGGCCACCGCGCTGCGCCCAAAACCTTCTTGCGTCACAAAACTCTCGGCCGCGTTGACCAATTCTTCCAAGTTTTCCACCCGGTCCGCGCCTTCTTTTTCGGCGCGGTAGTGGGTCACAAGCCCCGTTTTGTCCAGCACCAAATCGATGATCTCGCGCAGCGTGAGCCCTTCAGTCTGCTCGCGCAGCACATCGACCATGGCCACAAACGCCGCCAGATTGGCCCCGGCCTTGCCAGTGGTGGCGCTCACCGCGTCGTGCAATGAGCAACCTGCGGCACGCGCAGCGTCTTGCAACTGCTCCACACTGCGCGCCCCGATGCCACGCGGCGGAAAGTTGACCACCCGCAAAAAGCTGGTGTCGTCGTTGGGGTTCTCCATAAGGCGCAAATAAGCCAGCGCGTGCTTGATCTCGGCGCGTTCAAAAAAGCGCAGACCGCCGTACACGCGGTACGGGAACCCGGCGTTGAACAGCGCGGTCTCCAGCACCCGGCTTTGGGCGTTGCTGCGGTACAGCAGGGCCACTTCCTTGCGCTCAAAACCGTCTTGTTTGACCAACTGGCGAAGCTCTTCCACCAGCCACTGCGCCTCGGCAAAGTCAGACGGCGATTCGACCACGCGCACCGGCTCTCCCGCGCCTTGGTCTGTTCGCAGGGTTTTGCCCAAACGGGTTTTGTTGTGGCTGATCAGGTGGTTGGCCGAGTCGAGGATGTTGCTGAAGCTGCGGTAGTTCTGCTCCAGCTTGATCTGGTGCTTGACCTGAAACTCGCGCACAAAGTCGGCCATGTTGCCCACGCGGGCTCCGCGAAAAGCGTAAATGCTCTGGTCGTCATCGCCCACGGCCAAGATGGCGCACTCCCCACCCTCGCCCGGCAGCCCGGCCAGCTGTTTGAGCCAGGCGTATTGCAATTTATTGGTGTCCTGAAACTCGTCTACCAGGATGTGCCTGAAGCGGCGGCGGTAATGCTCGCGCACATGCACATTGTCGCGCAGCAACTCATACGACCGCAGCATCAGCTCGCCAAAGTCCACCACGCCTTCGCGCTGGCATTGCTCTTCGTACAGCTGGTAAAGCTCCACCTTGCGGCGGGTCTCGTCGTCGCGCACCGGCACATCGCCCGGGCGCTGGCCGTCTTCTTTGCAGCCCGAAATGAAATACTGCACCTGCTTCGGGGGGAAGCGGTCTTCGTCCACATTGAACTGCTTGCACAGCCGCTTGATGGCCGACAGCTGGTCTTGTGTGTCCAAAATCTGAAACGTCTGCGGCAAGCCTGCGAGCTGGTAATGCGCCCGCAAAAAGCGGTTGCACAGGCCGTGGAAGGTGCCGATCCACATCGCGTTCACATTGACCGGCAGCATGGACTGCAGGCGCAGCTTCATCTCTTTGGCGGCTTTGTTGGTGAAGGTCACCGCCAAAATGCCTCCGGGCGAGACCTGCGAGGTTTGCAGCAACCAAGCGATGCGCGTGGTCAACACCCGGGTTTTGCCCGAACCTGCTCCGGCCAAGATCAGCGCGTGTTCGGGCGGCAAGGCCACCGCACGGTGCTGCTCGTCGTTGAGTTGGGCGAGCAAGGGGGAAGAAGCGTTCGGGGAGGGATCAGACAACATCCGTCGATTGTAGGAAGTTCGCATCACTTCCCCATCAGGTTCCACCTGCCAATGGTCTGAGCTGCCTTGCTGGCACCACAGAACCGGTTTTTCGTCCACTTCGGGACACACGGCGGGCCCCGAGCGTGCCAACATGCAAACCCTAGAACGTCTTCCCGACAAAGCGCCCTCCTCCATGACACCACTCGCCAGGCCCACGCCCACACTGCCCCAGGGATGGCAGGGCCGGAACGGCAGCGTCAAGGGGGCCCCGGCATGAAGCTTTTTTATGGCTGGCGCATGGTGGGCGCGGCTTGCGGCATCCAGTTCCTGCTCGCCGCTTTTCTCACGCAGGCTCTGGGCCTGTACATCGCCGTGCTGTCGGACGAAATGGGCTGGAGCAAAACCACCTTGTCGGGTGCGGCGGCCCTGCAATCGGTCGAAGCGGCCATCATCGGCCCGATGCTGGGCTGGGTGATGGACCGGTTTGGCCCGCAAAAAATGATCCGTTGGGGCATGGTGCTGTTCAGCGCGGGTTTGTTGCTGCTGAGCCAAGTCGACAGCGTCGCTACTTTCTATGCCAGCGCCATCCTGATGGCCATTGGTGCCAGCCTGGGCGGTTACTTTCCGCTGTCGGTGGCGCTGGTGCAGTGGTTCGAAAAGTTCCGTGCCCGCGCCTTGTCCGTCATGAGCCTGGGCTTGGCCATGGGAGGGCTGGTGGTGCCGCTGATGGCCTGGTCCATGCAGCAGTGGGGCTGGCGGGCCACCGCCGCAGGCTCGGGTGTGCTGGTCTTGCTGACCGGCTTGCCCATGGCCAGCATCATCCGCCGCCGCCCCGAGGACCATGGTGAACACGTCGACGGCATCGACCCGGCGCAAGCCGCCGCTGACCGCGCCCAAGGTCGCCCAGCCCCGCCGGTGCAGAGCGAATTCACGGTGGCGCAGGCCCTGCGCACCCGGGCTTTCTGGATGCTGGCCATCGGCCATGGTCTGGCCTTGCTGGTGGTGTCGGCCGTCAACGTGCACGCCATCACCCACATGAAGGAAGGCCTGGGTTACTCGGTGACGACTGCCAGTTGGGTGATCCTGATCATGACCTTTGGCCAGCTGGCCGGGGTGCTGATGGGGGCCACCCTGGGGGACTGGTTCGACAAAAGAAAAGTCTCCGCTTTGTGCATGCTGGCCCACGGCATCGGCATGCTGTGCCTGACCTACGCTTCGCACATGGCCATGCTGGTGGCGTTTGGGGTGTTTCACGGCATCGCCTGGGGCCTGCGCGGCCCCTTCATGCAGGCCATCCGGGCCGATTACTTCGGGCGCAACGCCATCGGCCTGATCATGGGCCTGTCAGCCGCCATCATCGCGCTGGGTCAAATCGCTGGCCCCATGATCGCCGGTGTGCTGGCCGACCTCACGGGCGATTACCAGCTGGGCTTCAGCCTGCTGGCCCTGCTGGCGGCTCTCGGCTCGCTGTCCTTCATGCTGGCCACCAAACCGGTGCTGCCCCAAGTGAACTGAAAACTTGCCCCGATGGATCTGGGCCCCAAAGAACCGTCAGGCAATGCGGGTAGAATCAGACACCGGGCCCAAGATTCTTGCGCCCGGTTTTTTTTCGCCCACGGTTTGCAACGGACCGAACAGCAGGCGACGATAACCGGCCAAGCCAAGCGCTCACTCGTTCTTTCAACGATCCTCTTTGGAGCTTGGTTTTCTCATGGAAATTTTTGACTACGACAACATCCTGCTTTTGCCACGCAAGTGCCGCGTGGAAAGCCGTTCCGAGTGCGACGCGGGCGTCACCTTGGGCAGCCGCACCTTCCGCCTGCCGGTGGTGCCTGCCAACATGAAGACAGTGGTGGATGAAACCATCTGCCTGTGGATGGCGCAAAACAACTACTTCTACGTCATGCACCGCTTTGACCTGGACAACGTCCAGTTCGTGCGCGACATGCATGGCAAGGGCGTGTATGCCTCCATCTCGCTGGGCGTCAAAGCACCCGACCGCGCCACGGTGGACCAGCTGGCCGCCGAAGGTTTGGTGCCCGAGTACATCACCATCGACATAGCCCACGGTCACGCCGACAGCGTGCGCGACATGATCGCCTACATCAAAGGCAAGCTGCCCACCAGCTTCGTGATCGCAGGCAACGTGGCCACGCCCGAAGCCGTGATCGACCTGGAAAACTGGGGTGCGGATGCGACCAAAGTGGGCGTGGGCCCGGGCAAGGTCTGCATCACCAAGCTCAAAACCGGTTTTGGCACGGGCGGCTGGCAGCTCTCGGCCCTCAAGTGGTGTGCCCGCGTGGCGACCAAGCCCATCATTGCCGACGGCGGCATCCGCAGCCACGGCGATATCGCGAAAAGCATCCGCTTTGGCGCGAGCATGGTCATGATCGGCTCGCTGTTTGCAGGCCACGAAGAGTCGCCCGGCAAGACGGTCGAGGTCGATGGCGCCTTGTTCAAGGAGTACTACGGCTCGGCCAGTGACTTCAACAAGGGCGAGTACAAACACGTGGAAGGCAAGCGCATCCTAGAGCCCATCAAAGGCAAGCTGGCCAACACACTGATCGAGATGGAGCAGGACGTGCAAAGCTCGATCAGCTATGCCGGTGGCACCAAGCTGATGGACATCCGCAAGGTGAACTACGTGATCCTCGGCGGCGACAACGCGGGTGAGCACCTGTTGATGTAAGTCGACTTAGGTCATGCCCGCGCACACGGGCATCCCTCGCAGCCAAAGCCATGGGCCCCCGATCAAGTCCGGGGCGACAACACCTCTTTGTCATACCCGTGCACACGGGTATCCAGGACAGCCGAAGCCATGGGCCCCCGATCAAGTCGGGGGTGACGACTTCAAAAAATGCCCCCCGATCATTTCGGGATGACCAAATTGCTTTGGCCATTCAGCGCAAGGCCCCCAGCGCCAGCATCAGGCCGCTGATGACCAGCAGACCGCAGATGATTTGTCGCAAGCGTGCTGCGGGCACCCGGTGTGCCACGCGGTGACCCAGCCACACACCGACCAGGGCTACCCCCATCAGTACGGTCCACCGCTGCCAGAGCAGCCCATTCGACAAACGCCCCTCCCAAGCCATGCCGAGCAGCACCGTGGCAGCGGCAGCCGTGATGATCATGGGTGTGCTGGCCCGCATCTGCTGCACGTCACTCAAGCGCCGGTTGAGCCAGGCCACCACCAAAGGCCCTGCTGTGCCAAACAGCATCTCCACCAGCCCGATCGCTGTGCCCACCGGGTATGCCCACCCCATGGCCACCGTCGCTTGAGCAATTGTGCGGGGTCGCAAAGCATTCAACCCGGCAGCCGCCACATACAAGCCCAGCAACAGCAGGGGCCACCGGGCACTCATGTGCTGCATGAGCCACAAGCCGACCAGCGTGCCCACCACCATGCCCGGCAACAAGCGGCGCAGCTCACGCCACTGCACCCGTCGCCAGTTGAGGCCACTGTGAAACGCCGATGCGGGCACATCCATCAGCAGGGTCAAGGCCACCACCTCGGGCAAGGGCCAGTTCCAGGCCAGCAAAGGCACCACCACCAAGGCCGAGCCAAAGCCGGTCAGGCCCAGCACGGTATACCCACCCAAAACCACCGCGATGGGCAGCAACCACTCTTGCATGTGAAATCCTTGTTGTTCTCAATCGGTGAGCTGACGGGTCACAAACTCCCTGAAGACCGACATGATGGGCAATTCGGTGCGGCCCGCCAAGGTGATCAGCGCCAGAAGTGCCCCTGCGCGGAAAGGCGGGTCCATGGTCAGCTCCACCAGCGAACCGCTGGCCAGTCCCTGCCGCGCGGCCCCCAAAATCCCCAGATAAATGGCATCGGTCTGCTGCACCACATCGATCAAGCTGGGAATTTCCTCGCACTGCAAGGTGGTCATGTGGGCCGGATTGGCGCGTGGACCGTAATGATCCACCATGATGCGGGCCACCTCTTGCGACAAAGGGGTAGACGCCATCGGATACGCCAACAAAGCGTCAAAAGGCACCTGGTCAGGGAATTGAGCCAGGATCGGATGCCCCCGGCGACACACAAAGCCGGCCCGCAGTTCAACGATGTGCGCCATGTTCAGATCGGGTGCGGTCGCCACCCGCCGCACGTCCACGACCAAGGCATCCAGTTGCCGCTCGCGCAGTTGCATGAGCTGCAATTCGGTGGAACCACGGGACACGGCCACCTGCACGCTCGGGTGGTGCTCGGTCATGTATTTCAACCAAGGCGTCATCAACATGGCCC
>NZ_JAFEIF010000078.1 GCF_017848645.1 Limnohabitans sp.
CACCGGTTTAGTGTCTACGTGTCCACGATTTTTAAGTGGACACGTATCTGTTGTGACAGGCGGGAATTGAAAAGCAAGATGGGACGGCCGGACGCTTACCATGCTCCAGTCAGGCGTTCCATTCAACGTGATCGCTCTCTGGCTGGGTCACGAAAAATTGACAACCACCCACCGCTACGTTGAGGCTGACCTTGCAATGAAAGAGCGGGCCCTTGCGAGGCTGGAGGAACCCAATACCAAGATGAGCCGATACAAAGCTCCCGACTCGCTTATGCAATTCCTTCAGACACTGTAACTATGCGCAGATTTCGCTGGCCCCGCAGTCTCACCGACAGAGGGGCCAGTGTCATTCACAAAACAACATCTGCGCATAGTTGTCACCTGAGCATAGAGGCTGTTATGTAGATCTCTACATAACAGCCTAAAGCAGAACGCAAGCACTCGACAACCTACTACGCATACCCATACCCCGACTCCCAAGCCTGCGCCATCTGCGCCCACAGCGCCTTGGGCACACGCGGATCGCCTTTGGCTTTTTCCATGGTGCTGTGCATGGCTTGGGCAATGCGCGCCAGCGCATGCGCAGGCTGACTGACGCCACACACGCGACGGCCAAAATCTTCCAGTTCCTCTTTCGTGGGATAGGCTTTGCTGTGGTGCTTGCCCGCAAACAGTTTGAGCGCCAGGGTGCGGTCCTCCAGCTCAGGGCCGCCCGCGTATTGGGTGTAGGTGTAGATGCTGGTGGTCACCACATCGAACATGGGGGCCAGCCAAACTTGTTCAGCAGAGCGGTAGAGCAAACCATAATTTTTCAGATGTGCGTCGCCGTTGCGCACCATGATGGAAAACGCCACTTGCTCAAAAAACCGGTGCAGGTTGTCGCTGGGCAATTGCAGTTGACGCAACAGTTCTGCGATGCGCTGGTAGCTGCCTTGGTATTTGCGGTCAGACAGGATGTCGCGCACACGCAGCCCAGCCAGGGCCGCGATGTCTTCAAACCCCAAGCGTTCAACCCGGCCATCGTCATGCATCACCAAGTCAAAACGGTCCAGCACCAACATTTGTCCATCGTCTGAAAGATCGAATGTAGGGGTCTCGATGCCCGCTTCGCGTGCGGCCGTCAGGCACAAAAATTCGTTGGCGGCCAAGCCTGGGTATGCAGGGCTGGCGGCCTTCACAATGAGCGAAGGGATCGGCACGGTGGGGCGGTCAGGCACCATGATCTTGGGCTGCATGCCTGCGATGCCAGCGCCTGTGCTCAGGTAAGCGGCCACCAACTCGTTGAACACCTCGGGGGTGTAGGCCGTGCCCAATAACTCGTTTTTGCTCAGCGTTCGGGGCATGGGCGTGGCCGTGTGGTCGGGCAGGCTGTAACCCAGTCGGCCAATGCCATTGCGCCCTACCAGCGCCAGCATGTGCATGGGCGTCATGGGCTGCTTCGAGAAGAGTTCCCGAATCTTCATGAACAAGTCGCCTTCGGGCAGGTTCTGGTCCATCGGCGGAAAAAGGTCACCGTCCTGCCATGTGAGCTGCTGTGCGGGCGGCATCAGCAAGGCCACAGCCGCTTGCGCGGGGTCGGTCTGCACATAGCGAAATTCATAGGTAGACGCCCGGATCAGTTGACCCGCGTTGTCGGCATCGCCAATCGAGACGTTCAACAAACGGATTTTTTCAGGCAGCATCGTCGTCCTCGTCCATGAACCTGGCAGCGACTTCGCTGGCTGTTGGCAGGCCTGCGCGCTCCATGCGCATCACCAGCCCCAAGGCCCCCATGACGGCCAAAAGCGAGGACACGGTGGAATCTTCCCCGGCCTCCAGTCTGTAAATGACTTCCCGGACTTTGCCCGCCTTTTCGGCCAGCGCGGACTTGCTCAAGCCCAGCGCTTCGCGACGTGCACGCAACTGCAGGCCCAATTCATCAGGGAGGCGGATATTGTCAGTCATGGCTTGCATTTTGAGTTTTAAATGCCACGAATGCAAGCCAAAACTTGCATATTTAACCGGTTCACATCCAAAAATGCCTCTCTACAACCTTCGCCATGCGCTGCAAACACCAGCACGGGGGTTGGGGATTGGGGCAAAAGGTGGTGCCGCTTTGTGCGTCGAGCACATTGCCGATGTAGACAAAACGCAAGCCCTCGGCCATGGCGATGTGCCGGGGCACGTCTGGCCCCAGTTCGCGCACCATACAGCGCCACGGGACCACCATGTCGCGATCAAAGTATTGCGACACTTTGTGGGCATCAATGTCACCATGACACCTTTCGCAACAAGCGGGCACTTGACCAATGCCTATTGATGCAGGCTCTCCAAGCTGTGGAGGATGTCATCACCCAATATCCCGGGGTGTCGCGATTGATCAAATCGAACGGGCCTGCCGTCTGCGCCCAATCGACAAACTTTGCAGCCCCCTCAACCCGCAGACCCCAGCGCCAATCCCGCGTGCTCGCGCAGCGGATGGAAGTGGATTTTGGGGAAGCGCTCTTGCGCCAGGCGCACGTCGTAAGGGCTGGTGCACAAATACGCCAGCGTGCCTGCCGCGTCGAGCGACATGCGCTGTGGGTACGCGTTGGTGAATTCGCGCAGCTCGGCCGGGGTGTCGGCGGTGATCCAGCGGGCGCCGGTGTACTGGCAGCCTTCTAAACGCACATCGCAGTCGTATTCGGCTTTGAGGCGGTGTTGAACCACTTCAAACTGCAGCTGGCCCACCGCACCCAGCAGCATAGGGCCACCGATTTCGGGTTTGAAGACCTGGATCGCGCCTTCTTCGCCGAGTTGGTCGAGGCCGGTTTGCAATTGTTTGGTGCGCAGCGGGTTCTTCAGGATCACGGTCATGAAGAGTTCGGGTGCAAAAAACGGCAAGCCCGTGAATTGCAGGTTGGCCCCGTCGGTGATGGTGTCGCCCAGCTGCACGCCGCCGTGGGTGGTGAAGCCAATGATGTCGCCCGCGTAGGCTTCGTCCACCGCTTCACGGCGTTGCGATAGGAAAGTGACCACGCTGGTGGGGCGCAGTTCTTTGGCGGTGCGCTGCACCTTGAGCTTCATGCCGGGGGTGTATTTGCCCGAGGCCATGCGCACAAAGGCGATGCGGTCGCGGTGGTTGGCGTCCATGTTGGCTTGCACCTTGAACACCACGCCCGAGAACGCGCTGTCTTCGGGCTGGATTTCCTTGACCACGGGCTGCTTGTTGACCAGCAGGTTGCTGGTGCGGGGCTTGGGCGCGGGGGCCAAGTCCACCAAGGCGTCCAGCACTTCCATCACGCCGAAGTTGTTCACGCCGGAACCAAAGAACACGGGCGTTTGTTTGCCCGCCAAGAACGCTGCTTCGTCAAACGCGGGCGAAGCGCCCGTGGCCAGCTCCATGCTGTCCATGGCGGTTTGCCACTCCAGGCCAAAGCGCTCGGCCAATTGGGCTTGCTCGGTGAGCGGGATGGTTTCGAAATCTTGCGGCAGGCGTTCGCTGCCGGAGTCAAACACCGTCATGGCCTGCGTGCGCAGGTTGATGATGCCGCCGAAGCTCTTGCCCTGGCCCACGGGCCAGGTCATGGGCACGCAGGGCATGCCCAGCTCGCGCTCAACTTCGTCGAGGATGTCGAGTGGGTCGCGCACTTCGCGGTCCATCTTGTTGACGAAGGTGATGATGGGCGTGTCGCGTTGACGGCAGACCTCAATCAGGCGGCGGGTTTGTGCTTCCACACCGTTGGCTGCGTCAATGACCATGAGCGCCGAGTCCACCGCCGTCAGCACGCGGTAGGTGTCTTCCGAGAAGTCTTTGTGGCCGGGGGTGTCAAGCAGGTTGATGACGTGCTCGCGGTAGAGCATCTGCATCACGGACGAGGCCACCGAGATACCGCGCTGCTTTTCGATTTCCATCCAGTCGGATGTGGCGTGGCGCGAGGCTTTGCGGGCCTTGACCGAGCCGGCGATCTGGATCGCGCCCGAGAACAGCAAGAGTTTTTCGGTCAGCGTGGTTTTACCGGCGTCGGGGTGCGAAATGATGGCAAAAGTCCGGCGGCGCCGGGTTTCGTGGGCGTAGGTCACAAGGGGTCCTGAAGGTCGTGCGGACCGCCAATGGGGTCCAAAGCTGGCCGGGCCCGTGCGGGCTGGCGAAAGCGGTGATTTTACCGGGCGATGGGCCTCAGTCGCCAAAGCGCGGGCCAGCGGGTTGGGCCGGGGATACACTGCCCGGTATGAATGCCAACCTCATCCTCCTCACGCTCTGCCAAGGGCTGTTCTTCACCAACAACGTGACGTTCATCGCCATCAACGGGCTGGTGGGTTTGTCCATGGCGCCGCTGGGCTGGATGGCGACTTTGCCCGTCATGGGCTATGTGGTGGGCGGTGCGCTGTCGACCGGGCTGGTGGCCAAGAGCCAGTCGCGCTGGGGGCGCAAAGTGTCTTTTCAGCTGGGGCTGGTGGTGGCTTTTTTCTCGACTTTGCTGGCCGCGTACGCCGCTTGGAGCCACAACTTCTGGTTACTGGTGGCCGCCACGGTGATCGCCGGTTATTACAGCGCCAACGGTCAGCTGTACCGTTTCGCAGCCGCTGAATTGGCGGCGGACGGCTTCAAGGAAAAAGCGATCTCGCTGGTGCTGGCGGGCGGTTTGATCGGGGCCATCGTCGGCCCCAACCTGGCTTCTCGCACCCGCACTTTGTACGAGGTGCCGTTTTTGGGTGCTTATTTGGCTTTGGGCATCGTGGCCATTTGGGCCATGGTGTGCATGAGCTTCATCCGCTTCCCGGCAGTGCCTGCTAAAAAGCCGGGCGACAGCGTGGGGCGTCCTTTGCGCGAGATCATGCGCCAGCCGGTGTTCATCGTGGCGGCGGCCGCTGCGGCCCTGAGCTACGGCGTGATGAACCTGCTGATGGCGGCCACGCCGCTGGCCATGCAGGTGTGTGGCTTCAGTTTTGACGACGCGGCGCTGGTGCTGGAGTGGCATGTGATCGGCATGTTCGCGCCAGGCTTTTTCACAGGCCACCTGATCAAAAAATTCGGCACGCTACAAATCATGGCGGTGGGTGTGGTCATCAACTTTGTGTGCATCGCGATTGCCCTGTCGGGCGTGGCGCTGCACCAGTTCCTGATCTCGTTGTTCTTGCTGGGGCTGGGTTGGAACTTCCTGTTCACCGGCAGCACCACGCTGGCCATGAAGGCCTGGACCCCCGCCGAAAAAGACCGGGGTCAGGCGGCCATCAACTTCTTTGTGTTCGCCACCATGGCCGTGACTTCCTTCGCCTCAGGCGCACTGGTCACCACACAGGGCTGGATGTGGCTGAACATCGGCTCGCTGCTCCCGGTGGCCCTGACCGGTATGGCGCTGGCCTGGATGGTGGTCAAGCAGCGATCTGAGCAGAAAAGCGCGCCAGCAACCAGCGCTTGAGCGCGGCGAACACCTGGGCGCGGTAGAGGTCGTTGAAGATCTCGTGGTACATGCCCTCAAAACATTGGGACTGCACCACGGCCTGAGGTGCTGCGTTTGCAAAGTCAGCGGTGGCCTGCGCATTGACCAGCTTGTCTCGTCCTGCGTACAGGAGCAAGGTGGGCACTTCCCACTTCGCCGCATCAAGGAGGGTTTTCTCGCCGTTCGCCAGAATCCAGCCGGCCAGGCCCGTTGAGATGCGGCGGTGCACCAGCGCATCGGCCTTGTAGGCCTTCACCACATCGGGGTCGCGCGACACGAATTCGGTTTTCAGGCCGTTGTCCACACGCAAGTGGGGCAGCACGCGGGGCAGGCTGGCCATCAGTATTTTCTGGAAAAAGGTGGGGAACGCGCCCAGCGCGGGGGACGACAAAACCGCTGCATCCACCGGGCGCAAAGCCTCGGCCAGCGTACGGGCCACCACCAGGCCCCCCATGCTGTGGCCCAGCAAGATGAGGGGCGTCTCCATCAAAGCCGGGCGCTGGCGCGTGTCGTCGATCACGCGGCACAAATCGGCCTGCAAGCTGCCGGGGCGCAGCATGTCACCGCGCAGGCCTTCTGACTGGCCGTGGCCTTGCTGGTCATAGGCCCGCACCGCAAAACCCCACTGGTGCAAGTGCGCCGCCACCTCGCCATAGCGCCCGGCGTGTTCGCCCAGGCCGTGCACCAAGAGCACCGTGCCCAGGGGTTGGCTGGCGGGCATGGCCCAATCGTAGACCGCCAGCTGACCGGCCTCGCCCGGCAATGCCGAAAGGCTTGGGCGTGGCAGTGAGGGGCGCGTCATGACGGTCATCAGGGCATGCGGGCCATGACTTCGGCAACGGCAGCGGTGAGTTTTTTGGCATAGGGCACATGCAAAAACTCGTTCGGTCCGTGCGCGTTGCTCTTGGGGCCCAGCACACCGCAGACCATCATTTGCGCTTTGGGGAAACCGGCGCTCAGCATGTTCATGAGCGGAATGGTGCCGCCTTGGCCGATGTAGCCCACGCCCGCGCCAAAGTGTGCTTGGCTGGAGGCGTTAAGGGCTTGCTCGAACCAGGGTGAAGTGTCGGGCGCGTTCCAGCCGGTGGCGCCGCCATTCGATTCAAAGGTCACTTTGGCTTGGTAAGGCGCGTTGTCTTCCAGCAAGGCTTTCATTTCGGCCACGGCTTGCGCGGCGTCCACCAGTGGCGGCAGGCGCAGGCTGAGTTTGAAGGCGGTGTAGGGCCGCAGCACATTGCCAGCGTCTTTGATCGCCGGAAAGCCTTCGGCTCCGGTCACGCTCAGTGTGGGTGTCCAGGTGCGGTTGATCAGGGCTTGGGTCGGGTCGGTGGTGGTGGGCAGGGCAAAGCTGGTGGATCCACCGCAGTCGTAGTGCGCCCAGGGGAAGCGCTTGTACACCTCGTCGCCCAAAATGGCGGCCGTGGCCTGTGCTTGCGCCAAGCGCTCGGCGGGCACTTCGCAATGGAAGCTGGCGGGCAGCAGGCGGCCCGTGGCACTGTCTTCGAGGCGGTCGAGCACCTGGCGCATGATGCGAAAGCTCGACGGCACCAGGCCCGAGGCGTCGCCCGAGTGGATGCCCTCGGTCAGCACCTGCACCTTGAGCGTGCCGCTGGCCATGCCGCGCAGGCTGGTGGTCAGCCACAGCTGGTCGTAGTTGCCCGCGCCGCTGTCCAGGCAAATCACCAGGCCCACATCGCCCAGGCGGGTGCGCAACGCGTCCACATAAGGCAGCAAGTCATAAGAGCCGGACTCTTCGCAAGTCTCGATCAGGCCGACGATGCGCGGGTGCGGTGTCTTCTGGCTTTTGAGCGCCTGCACGGCCGCGATGCTGGCGTAGACCGCATAACCATCGTCTGCGCCGCCTCGTCCATAAAGCTTGCCGTCTTCATAAACAGGGGTCCAGGGGCCGAGGTCATTGCGCCAGCCGTTGAACTCGGGTTGCTTGTCCAGGTGGCCGTACATCAGCACGGTCTGGCCCGAGCCCTCGCTGGCAGCGCGGGTGGCGGCCACTTCAAAAAACATGACGGGCGTGCGGCCCGGCAGGCGAATGACCTCCAGTGTCAGGCCCTCCACCTTTTGCGCCTCGACCCACTGCGCGGCATTGCGCAGCACGGTCTCGATGTGGCCGTGTACGGCCCAATCGGCGTCAAATGAGGGCGACTTGGCCGGGATCTCGATGTAATTTTTCAGCTCGGGCAGGATGGTGCTGTCCCAGGCTTGGGTCACGTCGTTCAGGGCGCGGGCGCTGTCGAGCGTGCCTTCGGGCATTTCGCGGTGCAGGGGGGCGTTCATGGTGGGGCTCCTCAGGGCGACACAAAAGAAAAACACTGTAGCGCGTTTGGGATCGGCTGGCCACGGCAGGCATTCACAGAGGTGACGCCAAAGCGGCAGCACAGGTGCAAGCCCGCGGCACAATGACCTGTCAGTCACCGACCAGGAGCGCCCGTTTGACCGCGACACTGCCAGTTCAGCCCACACCGAGCCCAGCACCACGCGTGGGCGGCCTCGTGCTGGCCGCGGGCGCGGGCAGCCGCATGGGCCACCGGCCCAAATGCCTGCTGCAGATCGATGGCGTGAGTCTGCTGGAGCGGCAATTGCAGGCCTTGACACTGGCGGGCGTGACGCCCGTTGGCGTGGTGCTGGGGCACCACGTCGAGCGCATCTTGCAAGACGGCGCCTGGGCCCGTTGGGCGGCCCAGCCTGTGCGCAACCCACAGCCTGATGACGGCCATGTCAGCTCCTTGCGCATCGGCTTGCGGGCCTTGCCGCCCGGGCTGGATGCGGTGGTGGTGGCGCTGGCCGACCAGCCGCTGATCAACGCACAAGCGGTGCGAGCGCTGCTGCAGGCTTTTGCGCAGCGCCCGGCCGGCACCGCGCTGCTGCAACCAAGCGTGCAAGGCTTGCCCGGCAACCCCGTGGTCTTCTCTGGCGCGGTGATGGCGCAAATTCTGGCGGGCGACGACCACATGGGCGTTCGCCCATGGCAACGCGCCCACCCCGCAGCCGTGTACCACTGGGAAACACCCGATAGCCATTACCGCCTGGACGTGGACAATGAAGAAGACCGCCTGGCCGTGGCGCAGTTGACGGGGCAAAGCCTGCGTTGGCCGCACGATTTGGAACGCTCAACAAGACACACACCATGAACAGCATCGACATTGACGTGATCCGCACCGCGCTGGACTGGCAAAGCCGGGGCCACCGCGTGGTCATGGGTACGGTGGTGCGCACCTGGGGCTCGGCCCCACGTCCCCCTGGCTCACTCATGATCATCCGTGACGACGGCCAGGTGGCCGGTTCGGTCTCGGGCGGCTGCATCGAAGACGATTTGATCCGCCGTGTGGCCGCTGGCGAGCTGGCCCTGCGCCTGCCCGACACCACCACCTACGGCCAGACCGCCGAAGAAGTGCGCCGCTTCGGTCTGCCCTGCGGCGGCTCAGTGCAAGTGGTGCTGGAGCCACTGTCGGCCCAGTCGCAGCTGCGCGAATTGCTGGTGCTGATTGAGCAACACCAGCGCGTAGAGCGCCGCCTGGACATGGCCACGGGCCTGGTGCGCATGGGGGCCGCCACCACAGGCGACAAGTTGCAGTTTGATGGCCAAAGCCTGACCACGGTGCACGGCCCACGCCTGCGATTGCTCATCATCGGTGGCGGTCAGCTGTCGCGTTACCTGGCCGCCATGGCCGCGATGCTGGACTACCAGGTCACGGTATGCGAGCCGCGTGTGGAATACCACGAGGGCTGGGAAGCCATGACGGGCGTGACCTTGTCCACCCAGATGCCCGACGACCTGGTTCTGGCCATGCGGCTGGACCACAACAGCGCCGTGGTGGCCGTCACACACGACCCCAAGCTCGACGATCTGGCTCTGATGGAAGCACTGCGCACCCCCGCCTTTTATGTGGGCGCATTGGGCTCGCTGCACAACAACGCGCAGCGCCGCAAACGCTTGCTCGACTTTGACGTGAGCGAAGCCGAAGTTCAGCAATTGCACGGTCCCGTCGGCCTGAACATTGGCGCTTTGACGCCCCCCGAAATCGCCTTGAGCATCGTGGCCGAGATGACCGCCATGCGCCGAGGCACTGATTTGAAACAAGCGCTCAGCAACTGGGAAGGCTCGAAGACAGTGTGTGGGTTGAGCGCTTGAGACTTTTGTGGGCGCTGCACCCCGTGCGCAATGGGCGTGGCACACGTCCTGACCTGTCACCCGCGAGCGGCCCCATCGCCCACGGTGTGTGCCCCTGCAGGGAACTGGCTTTCTGACACACCACCCCTCAGGGTTTGCCCGGGTTTGAGCCCTGCGCGACAAGCGAGTGACAGCGCTCGCTTTAACTTCATCGCTTCACGGTGCAGGCGCAAGGCGTGGGTTTTGCGCGGACTCAGGAGGACTGCATCGGGTGACACCACTGGAGACACGCATGGTTCGAATGAAAGTCAATGGCGAGGCCGTGTCGGTCGACGCCAAGCCGGAGACCCCATTGCTCTGGGTCATCCGCGAAAAGCTCAACCTCACCGGCACCAAGTTCGGCTGCGGCATTGCCCAGTGCGGCGCCTGCACGGTGCACCTGAACGGTGAACCGGTGCGCTCTTGCGCGCTGCCCCTGTCGGCCGCCGAGGGCAAAGACATCACCACCGTGGAAGGCCTGATGAAAACCCGCACGGGCCAGGCGCTGCAAGCCGGTTGGGTCAAAGCCCAAGCGCCGCAATGCGGCTATTGCCAGTCGGGCCAACTCATGACCGCGGCCAAGGTGATCAGCGTGGTCAAAAAGAACCTCAGTCGCACCGAAATCCTCGAAGCCATGAGCGGCAACATCTGCCGCTGCGGCACCTACAACCAGATCGCCAGCGCGGTCTCGCACGCCCAGAAAACCCTCCAAGGAGGCAAGGCATGAACCCGATGAACACCACACCGAGCGTGTCACGCCGCTCCTTCATCCTTGGCTCTGGCGGTCTGGCTTTGGGCTTGTCGTTCGGCCTCACACAAACCGAGCTGGCGTTGGCCCAGGCGCCCGGCGCAGGCAGCTTTGCTCCCAACAGCTGGATCAATATCGGCTTGGACGGGGTGGTGACCCTGATGTCGCCCGCCTCCGAAATGGGCCAAGGCACCATGACCGCCATGCCCATGCTGCTGGCCGAAGAGATGGACCTGGACTGGAGCCAGGTGCGCGTGGTGCAGTCGCCCAGCGACCCCAAGCGCTTTGGCAACCCCCGCTTTGGTGGCGGCATGACCACCGGCGCATCGCGCACGGTGCAAGGCTATTACGAGCCCCTGCGCCTGGCCGGTGCCCAGGCCCGTTTGGTGATGGTGAACGCTGCGGCCCAGGCCATGGGCGTGCCTGCTGCCGAGCTGCGTACTGAAGCCAGCCGCGTGATCCACAGCAGTGGCCGCGCCATGACGTACGCCGACATCGCCAAGGTGGCCAAGGCCCCGGCCGAGCTGCCCAAGGTCGACAAGAGCATGCTCAAGCCCATGGCGCAGTTTCGCCTGATCGGCAAGGACATTCCCCGCGTCGACGTGCCCGCCAAGTCGAGCGGCCAGGCGCTCTACGGCATTGACCAGCGTTTGCCCGGCATGCTGTGGGCATCGGTGCTGCGTGCGCCGGTGCAAGGCGAAGTGCCCGAGAGCGTGGACGACACCGCTGCCCGCGCGGTTGCCGGTGTGAAAAACGTGGTGCGACTGCCCTACGGCGTGGCCGTGGTGGCCGATTCGTTCTACACGGCCAAGATGGCACGCGACCAGCTCAAGGTGGTTTGGAGCCGCAACTCCAAGGCACGCGTGCAATACACCGACCAAATGCGCGTGGAATACACCAAGCGTGCGGAAGACCTGAACGACAAAGGCGTGGCCTTCATCGCGCACGGCGACGCAGCAGCCAAGTTGGCGGGGGCAACAAAAACCTTCAGTGCGTCCTACATCAGCGAGATGGTCAGCCACATTTGCCTGGAGCCCATGAACTGCACCGCGCGGGTGGACGGCGACAAGATCGAAGTCTGGGCACCGGCCCAATCGGCCTCGTTTGTCACCGGTACGGTGGCGGGCGCAGGTGGCTTCAAGCCGGAAAACATCACGGTCAACATCACCTTGCTCGGTGGTGGTTTTGGTCGCCGGGTGGAGGCCGATTACGCGGCCGATGCGGCGCTGGTGGCCAAGGCCATGCCAGGCACACCGATCCAGGTCATCTGGACCCGTGAAGACGACATGGTCCATGACAAATACCGCCCCATGACCGGCCAGCACCTGGTGGCCGGGGTGGACGCACAGGGCAAGATCGTGGGCCTGCTGCACCGCGTGGTGTCCGAGGGCATTTATTCACGCGTGGTGCCACCGGCTTTCAAAGCAGCTGGAGGCAAAGACGCCCCCGTGATGGAAGGGGTCGAAATCACCTACGACATCCCCGACCACAGCGCGCAGTTCATGATCGAAGAGCGCGGCATCCAGGCCGGGTTCTGGCGTGCCGTGGGTCCGGGCTACACCAAGTTTGCCATCGAGACCCTGATCGACGAAGTCGCTCGTGGTGTGAAAGCCGACCCCCTGGCTTACCGCATGGACCTGCTCCAGAAACACCCGCGTGGCCAGGCCGTGCTCAAAGCGGTGGCCGACATGTCCCAATGGGGCAAGGCCAAGCTGCCCAAAGGCCATGCGCTGGGCCTGGCATATTCAGATGCGTGGAACACCTATTGCGGCATGGTGGTGCAGGTGTCCATCGTCAAGGGCCGCCCCAAGGTGCACAAGGTCTGGTCAGCGGTGGACTGCGGTCACGCTTTACAGCCGCAAAACATCCAGGCACAAATCGAAGGCTCGGTCATCTTTGGCTTGTCGGCCGCGCTGCACGAGCGCATGGACTTCAGGGCCGGTGAACCTTTTCAAACCAATCTGAACACCTACCAGGTGCTGCGTGCCAATGAAACGCCAGAAGTGTTTGTCAAGGTGATGCCCACCGACAACCACCCCGGTGGCATTGGCGAAGTGGGCCTGCCGCCTTTGGCACCGGCCATTGCCAACGCGATCGCATCGCTCAATGGCAAGCGCTTGCGCGCTTTGCCTTTGCCGATGGTCTGACGAGAGATTGAAGGTTCATCGCCCACGGGGTGAGCGATGGGCGTGGCACACGCCCTGATCAGCCTGTGCGCACCAGCGCCAACGATCAGAGGTAAGGCCGCGCCCAACCCAAGCCGCGCGACGTGCCGCCCGCCGAAGCATCGGCCGGGTTGTACTCGCACCCGATCCAGCCATCCCAGCCGCATTCGGCCGACACTTGGTCGATGACCTGGAAGACATGTGTCCAGTTGACTTCGCCCGTGCCCGGCTCGTGGCGGTGCGGCACTTCGGCAATCTGAAAATGTCCCACCCGGCCCGTAGGCAGGTACTGCGCGATCTTCGCGCTCAAGTCGCCTTCCACAATCTGGCAGTGGAACAGGTCCATTTGCACCTTCACATTGGCCGCACCCACCGCCTGCACGATGCGGTGCGCGTGGTCCTGGCGGTTCAGGTGAAAGCCCGGCACGCTGCGGGTGTTGATGGGTTCGACCAGCACATCGCGCCCGGCCTTGGCAGCTTCGACGGCGGCCCATTGCAAGTTGCCGATCAGCGTGGCGTCAGCCGCTTCAGGGTTGGCCCCCTCGGCCCGCAATCCCACCATGGCGTGGATGCGCGGGCAGTTCAGCGCCTCGGCATAGACCAAGGCTTGCGCAAAGCCGGCACGAAACTCGGCTTCGCGCCCGGGCACACTGGCTGTGCCCCGTTGGCCCGTCTCCCAAGCCTTGCCAAAGCTCTCGGCATCGGTGCCCCCCGGCGGCGCGTTGAACAGCACCTGCTGCAAACCATTGGCTTTCAGACGGGCGGACAGCTCTTGCGCTGGAAAGGCATAAGGAAACAAATACTCCACGGCCTTGAAACCGTCTTTGGCCGCCGCTTCAAAGCGGTCCAAAAACGGCAAGTCGGGGTACATCATCGAGAGGTTGGCGGCAAAACGTGGCATGGGTTTTCTTTCGTTGTGCAATGGGTTCAATCGCGGCGAGGAGTTCGCTCCTGCAGGGTTACCAGCGTGCGCCAAAGTGCTGGTGCAGTTCGTCCAGCGCGCTGGCTTGCAGGGGTGGCGTGTCAGGTTGGAGCTGCATGAGCCGCGAGGTTTCTTCCAGCTCTTCGAGCGTGGCCATGGCAGCGGCTGGCGTGTCATGCCAGACGTTGGGCCCCAGGCGCGTGAGCATCACGGCGCGTATCGGCGCACCCTGCGCGGCGTATTGGCGGATCAGCGCCGCCACTTCTTGCGCGGCATCGGGGCTGCCCGGGCGGTGGTAGCGCACCAGCGGCACATGGCCCACTTTCATCACAAAGTAAGGCGTGATGGGCGGCAGCAACTCAGGCCCCTGGGCGTTCAGGCTGAGCGCCACGCAGTGTGTGCTGTGGGTGTGGATCACGCAGCGGGTGTTGGCATCGTGCTCGCAAGCGGCGGCGTAAATTTGGCGGTGCAAGGCGATGGTTTTGCTGCCCTTGTCGCCGCTGACTTGCTGGCCTTGCCCATCGAGTTTGGCCAGGCGCGCCGGGTCCAGAAAACCCAGGCACGCGTCGGTAGGGGTGATGAGGAAGCCGTCATCGAGCCGCACGCTGATGTTGCCCGCCGTGGCGTGCACATAGCCCCGCTCAAACAGGCTGCGGCCCACGCGGCACATCTCTTCACGGGCTTGGGTTTCGGTCATGCTCATGCCAAGACTGTAAAGGCTTTGCTGAAGAAATCCTCGGTGCCGAAGTTGCCCGATTTGAGCGTGATGTGCACACCCCCGTCTTCAGAAGGCGCATGGCACCACGGCACACCCGGGTCGATTTGCGGGCCGATTTGCAGCTGCGCAATGTCCAGCGCCTGCACACAAGCGCCCGAGGTTTCACCCCCAGCCACCACCAGCTGCTTCACACCCAAATCGACCAGGCCACGCGCCACAGCGGCCAGCGCGTGTTCCACCAAAGCACCTGCTTCGGCCACGCCCAGCTGCGCCTGCACGGCTTTCACTGCATCGGGCTCGGCGGTGGAATACACCAGCACCGGGCCATCTTTCAACAGCGGCGCGGCCCAGGCCAGCACCTGCTGCACCTGGGCGTCGCTTTGGCCGTGCATCAGCGCCGCCGGGTTGATCGCCATCGCGGGTCGGCCCGTGGCTTTGAAGTGCGCCACTTGCGCATTGGTGGCCACAGAGCAGCTGCCCGACACCACCGCCTGCAAGCCACTGGTGGCAGGCAACTGACTGGCTTGCAGCGAAGGCTGGAGGCCAAAGTTGGCGGGCAGGCCAATCGCCACACCCGAACCGGCGGTGACCAGCGGCATGCCTTTCAATGCGGGCCCAAGCAGGAGAAGGTCGTCGTTGCTGGTTGCATCCACCACGGCCACACCCACACCTTCGGCTCGCAGCGCGGCGATGCGCTCGCGAATGGTCTCCGCGCCTTGGGCCACGGTTTTGTAGTCGATCAAGCCCACGCGGCGCTTGGTTTGCGCCTGCATCACGCGCACCAAATTCGCGTCGTTCATGGGCGTGAGCGGGTGGTTTTGCATGCCGGATTCATTGAGCAGCACGTTGCCCGCGAACAGGTAACCTTTGAACACGGTGCGGCCGTTGTCCGGAAAGGCCGGGGTGGCGATGGTGAAGTCCGTGCCCAGCGCGTCCATCAGCGCCTCGGTCACCGGGCCGATGTTGCCTTCGGGCGTGCTGTCAAAGGTGGAGCAGTATTTGAAATAGATTTGCTCTGCCCCTTGCGCCTGCAACCACTTCAAAGCGGCAAGCGATTGCGCGATGGCTTCGGCCGCGGGAATGGTGCGCGACTTGAGCGCCACCACCACGGCATGAACATCGGCGGCCAGCGGCGCGGTGGGCACGCCAATGGTCTGCACCACCCGCATCCCCGAACGCACCAGGTTGTTGGCCAGGTCGGTGGCGCCTGTGAAGTCGTCGGCAATACAGCCCAGTTTGATTTTCATGCCTTGCCTTTCGGCAATTCGATGCCCGGAAAAATCTTGATCACCGCGCTGTCGTCTTCTTTGGCAAAGCCTGCGGTGCTGGCCTGCATGAACATCTGGTGCGCGGTGCTGGACAGCGGCAGCGGGAATTTGCTGGCACGCGCCATGTCGAGCACGATGCCCAAATCCTTCACAAAAATGTCCACGGCCGACAGCGGTGTGTAGTCAGCCGCCAGCACATGGGCCATGCGGTTTTCAAACATCCAGCTGTTGCCCGCGCTGTTGGTGATGACCTCGTACAAAGCGACCGGGTCTACACCCTCGCGCAGGCCCAGGGCCATGGCTTCGGCAGCGGCCGCAATGTGCACGCCCGCCAGCAGCTGGTTGATGATCTTGACCTTGCTGCCCGCGCCCGCGCTGTCGCCCAGCTTGTAGACCTTGGCGGCCATGGCGTTCAAGAAGGGCTCGGCCACGGCATAAGCCTCTGGCTTGCCTGCCGTCATCATGGTCATCTGTGCGGATGCGGCTTTCGCCGCGCCACCCGAGATGGGCGCGTCTACATAACGCAAGCCCATGGCCTCCAAGCGCGATTCCAAAGCCACCGACCAATTCGGGTCCACGGTGGAGCACATCACGAACACGCTGCCCGGCTTCATGCTGGCCGCGCAACCGGAGGTGCTGCCATCGCCAAACAACACGGCTTCGGTTTGCGCGGCATTCACCACCACAGACACCACCACATCACACGCCGCACCCAGCGAGGCCAGCGTGTCATGCGCCATGCCCCCTGCGTGGGTGAAGGCCTCGGCCACCTCGCGGCGCACATCAAACACCTGCACGCTGTGCCCGGCGCGGCGCAGCGATGCGGCCATGCCCGAGCCCATGGCCCCCAAACCAATCAATCCAACGGTGGTCATCTTGTGATTCCTCAATCCAAAGTGATCTTGGCGAAGCTCGCCACTTTTTTCCATTGCGCCGTGTCGGCCTGCATGAAGCTGGCCATGCCTTGGGCGTTCACCCAAGTCGGCTCCGCACCGGCTTTCTGCATGGCGGCCTGGACTTCGGGCTGCTTGGCCACGCGCTCCAGCGCTTGTTCCAGTTTTTGCGCAACCGGGGTGCTCAAGCCCGCAGGCGCGGCCACACCAAACCAGGCAAACACCTGGTAGCCCTTCATGCCCGCTTCTTCCATGGTGGGCACATTGGGCAAGGCGCTGCTGCGCTGGGGTGTGGTCACGGCCAGGGCCTTGAGCTTGCCGCCGTTGATCAGGCCCAGCGCCGAGGGCAGGTTGTCAAACATCATGTTCACCTCGCCCGCCATCAGGCCCGTGAGGCCTGCTGCCGCACCCCGGTAAGGGATGTGCGTGACAAACGCGCCCGACTGGCTTTTGTACAACTCCGCACTCAGGTGCAGCGAGGTGCCCTGCCCGTTGGACGCATAGTTGAGCTGGCCCGGCTTGGACTTGGCAAGGGCCGTGAGTTCAGCCACCGTGTGGATGCCAGCAGCCGGGTTGACCACCAGCACATTGGGCACGCGGCCCAGCAGGGCCACCGGGACAATTTGCTCGGGCTTGTAAGGGAGCTTGCTGTAGAGCGCCGGGCTGATGGTCAGCGGGGGCGATGCCATGAGCAAGGTGTAACCATCGGCGGCCGCACGCGCCGCCTCGGCCGCGCCCAGGTTGCCACCGGCACCGGGCTTGTTGTCAATAACGATGGGCTGGCCCAATTCGATCGCCAGCTTGGGCGCAACCAAGCGCGCCATGTTGTCGATCAAGCCGCCAGGTGGAAAAGGCACTACCAGCTTGATGGGCCGTGCGGGCCAAGTCTGCGCCGTAGCGGTGCTGGCCAAAAAGGGCGTGATGGCGGCCAAAGCAGCGGCCGCTGCGATCCAGTTTCTGCGTTGCATGAAAGATTCCCGATGTGAATTGATCAGGTCATCATACAAATTTTGCAAGAAGCTTGCATCGGGGAGAACACGGAGGACCCTGAGGCCCTCCGCTGGGTTGCAACAGGGAAGACGGCCCTGCAATGTTGACAAAACTGCCCGAGCGGCAGACAGCCAGTGGTGGACGACAACGTCCGCTGCTCAGGCAGAATTCAGCGTCAGAACGAGTGTGCGATGCCGAAGCTGTAGCCCGTCACGCCCTGACCTGGTGTGCTGGGGTTAAACCCGTTCAAACCTACAGCCGATTGGCTCTGGTTGCTCGTTTTGCCATATTGGGCATAGACCTCTGTGCGCTTGGACAGGAAGTAGTGGTAACCCACACCAAAACCCTTGGAGCCGCAGTCGTTGCAATTGTCCAAGCTCTTGTTGGCGTAGTTCAGCCAGACCATGCTCGAGGGCATCCAGTAGGAAACGCCCAGCATGTGGTCTTTGCCTTTGAGGTCCTGGGCGCTGTCGAGTTTCCAGGTGTGGTAATTGCCATAAACATTCAGGCTAGAGGACACCTTGTACATGCCCGAGACCAAGGATTCGGTCAACTTCTGGGTCTCACCCGACACCACCGAGCCATTTTTGGAGTTCATCCCCACGCCCACGTAGCCCCAATCTTTCTTGAGTTCCAAGTTGGCACTTTGAACCTTGCGGTCTTTTTTGTTGGCGCTGTCACTGGCGTTTTCTGCACCCATGCCGTAAGCAACGCTGCCACTGAAGCCGTTGAAGGTGGGTGTTCTATAGACAAGCAGGTTGTCTTCATAGGCGGAAGTGATGCCCACCGAGTAAATGCCATTGGAGATGCTGTCCAGCGAGCCAGCCGTCTTGACCGGTGAGGCTGCAGCGTTGATCCGGGTGAAGCTGCCCCGCTGCACCGATTGCACGGCGCTGTAGGGCGAGAGACGCCAACGGCTGCTGTCATCTGCCCACAGGAATGGCCAGAACATGGGCACATATTGACGACCGAGATCGATCGAACCCCAAGTCTTGCTGGTCAGGCCCACGCTGCTGCCGCGGTTGAAAAACGTGCTGCCCGCGCCGATCTGGCCGTTATCGGCTGCAATGCTGGACTCCATGGCAAAACGTGCGGTCAGGCCGTCACCCAGATCCTCCACGCCGCGAATACCGAAGCGTGAGGTGCCATACGCGCCATTGTCAATGCCACTGCGTGTCGCAGAGCCCATGTCGATGTGCTGATAACCCAAGTCCATGCGGCCCCACAGGGTGACGCTGCTTTGCGCAAAGCTGCTGCCCGCAGCCAAGACGGCCATGGCAGTGACAAGTGTTTTTTTCATTTTGAATCCCCTTTAAAAATGACTCTTCGAGTCCAATGGTTGTGACAGAAACAGAATCAGTGACGTTAAATCCGGCGTGGTGTACCTCCTGTCAAAAATCGGCTTGATGCGACGCTCAGCCCTTGAGGCCGCCCTGGGTCAACCCACCCACCACCCGCTCCTGAAAAATCGCAATCAGGATGGCCACCGGCACAATGGCCACGATCAGCGCTGCAGAAATGATCGGCCAGGGGAAGGTGAACTCGCCTTGG
>NZ_JAFEIF010000001.1 GCF_017848645.1 Limnohabitans sp.
GCTGCCGTTGAAGGGCTTGCCGTTGATGGTCAGGGTGACCACATCGCCTGCGGCAAACGCGCCCGCCACTTTGCCGGTGACGTTGATGCTGCCGGTGTTCTCTGCGGCGTTGATGATGTTGTCGGCCGTGATGGCATCGATGCTCAAGGCGGTGAGCTTGCCCGCGGTGGCGTCGGTCTCGACTTGGTAGTCCTGGGCAGCGGAGGCCGCGTTGCCGCCGGTGCCGGTCACGGTGCCCTCTATTTTGGTGTCGGCATCGGCCTTGAGGTCGGCCATGGACACGGCCACGCTGAAGGTGCCATCAGCGGCTGCCACAGCGGCGTAGGTTTTGTCATGGAGCCTGAGGCTGACCACATCGCCTGCGGCAAATTTGCCCGTGACCTTGCCGGTGACGGTGATGCTGGCAGCGCCCCCTTCGGCCACGGTGATCAGGTTGTCGCCTGTGATGGGGTTGATGCTCAGCGCCGTGTTGTTGCCCGGTGTGGGCTGGATTTCTGAGGCGAGCGCGTAGTCCTGGATGGCGTTGGCTGCGGTGCCGCCGGTGCCCGTGACGCGGCCCTCGACCAAGGTGTCGCTGTCGGCCACCAAGTCAGAGGCGGGCACGGGGATGCTGAAGACACCTTGGGCGTTGACGCTGCCCGTGAAGGGCTTGCCGTTGACGCTCAGGGTGACCACATCGCCTGCAGCGAACTTGCCCGTGACTTTGCCGGTGATGTTGATGCTGCCGGTGTTTTCTGCAGCGCTCACCAAGTTGTCGGCCGTGACGGGATCAATACTCAGCGCGGTGAGCTTGCCCGCGGTGGTCTCGGTCTCGACTTGGTAGTCCTGCGCTGCGGTGGCCGTGCTGCCGCCGGTGCCGGTGATGGTGCCCTCGATCTTGGTGTCAGCGTCGGCCTTGAGGTCGGCCATGGACACGACCACGCTGAAGGTGCCGTCGGCAGCCACCACAGCGGCGTAGGTTTTGTCATGCAGCTTGAGGGTCACCACATCGCCTGCGGCGAATTTGCCGGTGACCTTGCCAGTCACGGTCACGCTGGTCGCGCCGCTTTCGGCCAAAGAGATGAGGTTGTCGCTCGAGATGGGATCGATGCTCAGCGCCGTGGCCGAGCCATTGTTGGTGTTGGTTGACGTGGTGCCGCCACCGCCCGCAGCCGCAGCCGCCGCCGCGCCCAACAGGCCCAGGCCCGCCAGCAAGGGGTTGAAGGCCAAGATGGCAATGGCCGCGCCCGAGCCCACCACCTCCGCGCCCCCCAGCGCCACGCTCACCGCCTGGCCCCCATCGGCCAGCTCAGGGATCAGGCCTTTGACGTCCGGATCCTCGGGGATGTACTCGTAGAAGTTGCCGTTTTCTGCCTGGCCCACCACGCCGTTGTAGCCCTCGGGCATGACCTCGTAGTAGTCCTCGATGATCACATCGGCTTCGGTGCTGTTCTCAAACAGGATGTGCAAGTTCTTGCCCACGCGCTTGACTTTGACGTAGTCGGGGCCCACGGCCTTGGCTTTTTCCAGATCCAGCAGTTGGTACTTGGCCCCCGCCTTGGCCTGCAGGCGCACCGGCTGTCCACGACCGCCCTGGCCCTGCGTGACCTCCACGCTCTGGTTGTTGTCTGGGTTGCCGGTGTTGACGATGACTTTGAATTTTTTGGACATGGTGCTTCTCTTTAATCTGGTGGACTCGAACGACAGGTGCTGGTCGCGCTTTAAATGGTTGAGAGGTGGCTGTTCTTACGAAACTGCGGAAAAAACTAAATTTGCGATGAATGGAACGAAAGAACCGTCAAAGCCTTCAGTCGCCAACCCACAGGCACGCCATTGAGCGCGCCAAACGCGTTCCCAAAGGGCAAACGTGCCGCTGTACCACCCGAAAAGAGCAATACTTTTGTTTTGATTTCGAAAGCTTTTTGAGCCAATAAATGAACTAAAAAGTTTTCGAAATTCACTGAATGGGTGTGACTTGAGGCCATAAGTAGGTACTTTGATTTGTAGTGCGATGTTAAGGAGCCACCAGATCAAAGTAAATTGGCCAATTGGAGTATCCAAGTGTTTTTATCGTATTGAGATGTAAAAAATTGCTAATTTAATAGCTATTTGACAAAAAAATTGAGGCCTCGACGTCTGGGAAGCAGGTAAGAGAAAAAGGCGAAAACTCAGCCAAGTCATTGATTTAAATGGAAATATTCAAATCAATGTAATACCAAAGGGAACGCTAATTACCCAAAAGGGGAAACGTGTAACACTCATCCAATTCAAAAAAAATGTCTTTGGTGCTTTGTGGTGAATCAACAAAAATGACACGGTTTGCATTGAAGCTGACAGAGCAAGTGGCCTCGGGGCATGAAGGTCCGACAGTTCTTCACTTCGCGAAGCGACATTTGTTAAAGACGGTGGTCGCCGCCAAAGATGTCGGACCTGGAAGGCCAAACCTGCGAAGATGGGAGCGGATTTGGGTGCGCTGGACGCGCGCGCGGGGTCCCGTTGGGTCTTGCTCAGGTCGGCTGCCTGAGGGTCCGGCTGAGCAGAATGACCGGAATCAAACCCACCAGCACCAGCGCCAGCGAGGGCAAGGCCGCTTCGCCCAGGCGCTCATCGCGTGCCAGCTGGTAGGCCACCACGGCCAGGGTGTCGCTGTTGAAGGGGCGCAGCACCATGGTGGCGGGCAGCTCCTTCATCACGTCCACAAACACCAGCAAGGCGGCAGCGATGGTGGTGCGTTGCAACAAGGGCGCGTGCACGCGGCGCATCAGGCCCCAACCCGTCACGCCCAGCATGCGGGCCGAATCGTCCAGACTGGCCGGAATGCGGGCATAGCCGCTTTGCACCGACTGCAAAGCCACTGCACAAAAACGCACCAGGTAAGCCCAGACCAGGCCAAGTGATGTGGCCGTGATCCAGGCCCCCGCCGACGAGGCAGGCCAGGTTTGCTGAATCCAGCCCACGGGCAAGAGCAAACCCACCACCACCACCGCACCGGGGATGGCATACCCCAAGCCCACCAACTGAATAGCCCCCTGACTGATGCGGTCGGCGCGGGTGCGCACGCTGAAAGCCAGCGCCAGCGCCACACCCACCGCCAGCACCGCCGTGATGGCACCCAAGCGCAAGCTGGTCCAAGCCCACTGGCCAAAGCGCTCCCAAGGCATCTCGGTCGTCTCGCCCACAAAAGCCCGCAGCATGATCAGCACCGGCAGCACAAAGCCCAGCAGCACGGGCAAGCTGCAGACCGTCCACGCCAGCACGCGGCGCGTGCCGTGCAGCTGCACCGGCTGCGCCTCGGCCGAGCCCTGGCGCGAACCACGCCCTTGGTTGAAGCGCATGCGCTTTTGGGCGCGTTGCTCCAGCTGCAGCAACACCACCACCACGGCCAAGAGCACCGTGGCCAGTTGGGCCGCAGCGATGCGGTTGTCCATGGACAGCCAGGCTTTGTAGATGCCCGCCGTGAAGGTCTGGATGCCAAAGTAGCTGGACACGCCAAAGTCGGCCAGGGTTTCCATGAGCGCCAGCGCCACGCCTGCGGCCACGGCGGGGCGGGCCAGCGGCAATGCGATTTCGCGGATGCGCCGGGACAAAGGGGCGCCCAGCAATCGCGCCGCTTCCATCAAACCCGAGGCCCGCTCCACCAAGGCGGTGCGGGCCAACAAATAAACATAGGGGTAAAGCGACAAAGTGAACACCAGCGCCGCTCCCCAGACGCTGCGCACATCGGGCCACAAGCGGCCTTGCAAAGCCAGCGCCTCGCGCAGGGCCACCTGGAGCGGGCCGCTGAACTGCAAAAAGTCGGTGTAGGCATAGGCCACCACATAGGCCGGCATGGCCAGAGGCAAAAGCAGCAGCCATTCAAAAACGCCGCGCCCCGGAAAATCAAACAAGGTGACCAACGCCGCCGTGGCCAGGCCCAGCACCGTCACGCCCACCGCCACCATCAGGCACAGGCCCAGCGTGGTCAGCACGTAATCGGGCAGCACGGTAGCGGCCATCTCGCGCAAGATGCTGGCGCTCTCGCCACTCCACTGCAGCCACGAGCCGAGCACGGCCAACACCGGCAAGGCCAAAGCCAACGCCAGCAGGACAAAGAGCAAGGAGGGAAGGCCCGATAAACGGCGGGCCAAGTTGGTGGACATAGTCTTGGATTGTAGGAGCGCCAAACAACCTGCCTACAATCCAGAGCATGTTTCTAGAACTGCGCCAACTCGACATCCAATACCCCGGTAGTCCCTCGCCAGCCGTGCAGCGTGTGAACTTGGGCCTGCGCTCGGGTGACATTGGCGTGCTGATCGGCCCATCCGGTTGCGGCAAGACGACTTTGCTGCGCGCGGTGGCGGGGCTGGAGCCGGTGTCGGGCGGGCAGATTTTGCTGTCCAACCGGGTGGTGAGCGAAAAAGGCCACACCGAACCGGCCGAGCGCCGACGCATTGGCATGGTGTTTCAGGACTACGCGCTGTTTCCGCACATGGATGTGGGCCGCAACGTGGGCTTTGGGCTGGAACACCTGCCCAAGGCCGAACGCCAAAAACGCGTGACCGAGGTGCTGGAGCTGGTGGGGTTGGCGGGTTCTGACAAGCGCTTTCCGCACGAACTCTCGGGCGGCCAGCAGCAGCGCGTGGCACTGGCCCGAGCCTTGGCCCCCAAGCCCGATCTGCTGCTGCTGGACGAGCCGTTTTCCAATCTGGACATCGACCTGCGCGAGCGCCTGGCGCACGAGGTGCGCAACATCCTCAAGGCCGCCAAGGCCACAGCCCTGCTGGTCACGCACGACCAGCTCGAAGCCTTTGCCATCGGCGACGTGATTGGCGTGATGAACGAAGGCCAGCTGCACCAGTGGGACGATGCCTACAGCCTTTACCACCGCCCAGCGACCCGCTTTGTGGCCGACTTCATTGGCCACGGCGTCTTCACGCCCGCCACGCTGCGCGAGGTGGACGGGCACATTCTGGTCAGCACCCCGGTGGGCGAGCTGCGCGATGTGGCCGAATGCCCCTTGCCCTGTGCTTTTGAAGGCGGCGAATGCGACGTGCTTTTGCGAGCCGACGACATCGTGCACGACGACGACGCACCCGTGAAGGCTGAAATCATCCGCAAGGCTTTTCGGGGGTCGGAGTTTTTGTACACCCTGCGCCTGGCCAGCGGCGATCTGCTGATGGCGCATGTGCCCAGCCACCACGACCACAAGTTGGGCGAATGGATTGGCATTCGGGCCGAGGTGGACCACGTCGTGACTTTCAACCGCGCCTGTCCGGTCTCCGACCGCGATCTGTGCCAGATGCCTTGCGCCAAAGCCGAAGCCTGTGAGCACACGGATCCGAAGTATCAAACCATCAAATTTACATAAAACGTAAATTTCGGCATCGGCTTTTGACTTAAAGCCATCTCCAGGGACCCGCTCCCAATGTACTCGCCCCCTTCTGCCCGTTCCCCAATGGGATTGACCAAAATCTTCGTCAAATCGCACCTGCGCCGCTGAGATAAAGCTCTTTTTTTCATGGCTTTTCGAGCCGTTCACTCTGTCCTGATGTGACAAAATTCATCTTTTAAGAATTCTTTCAGGCTCTTCTTCGAAAAAAATATCTTTACTGATATGCAATAAAACTGTAAATTACACCAAAAATACGAAACCAACTTGGTGAACTGATGAATTCAAGATCTTTTTCAAGCGAAGAAAGTGCTACAACGCCAGCGGCCGGGGGGCGAGCTGGTTTTTTCAATTTCAGGGATGTGGTGCTGGTTGCGCCACCGCGTGCGGCCCAGGACCACGCAGCACGCGCCATGGAGCCTTGGGCTTGGCGAGACATCGGCGGGGCCGCATCCTCACAGGGACAAGCGGCTGCATTGAGCATGCAGCCCGGGTGGCTAAAAAAACGTCATTTGCTGTGGTTTTTGTTGGTTTTGGTGCTCATGCATTTGTCCCAATTGATGGCCAAAAACGACGACCAGCGGGGCAGCTGGACCCCACCGATTGAGCCACCCGGCTCGGTGATCGTGACCTCGCTGAGCGAGGGCTCACCCAGTCAGCGGTCTGCGAGCAGGGCCTCAGATACTCCGCAGCGCCAGGCCACATCTGCGCCAGCCACCCCTGCCCCTGCTGCTGCCATCACGGCCACGCGTCAGCAGCCACCGCAAGCCAGCGGCAGTGAAGCGGCACTGCGCCAGGCCATCCAACAATGGAGCCAAGCCTGGAGTGGACAGAACATGGCCCCCTATCTGGGCATTTACGCCAGCGACTTCGAGCCCCCCAAGGGCTTGAGCCGCACCAACTGGGTCAAGCAGCGCACGCAGCGCATCACCAGCAAAAAAAGCATCCGGCACGAGATCCAGAATCTGACCGTCCAGATCAACGCCAATCTGGCCACCGTTCGGTTCACTCAGATTTACCAGGACGAGCGCCTGCGCGCGCGCGATCGCAAGACCATGCACTGGGTGTGGCGCCAAGGCCAATGGCAAATTACCCGTGAAACCACGGACTGAGGCGGTACCGCAAGGGGACAGCGTTCGGATTGGCTGCTTGAGCGCTCAGGCCAAGAACCGACCCGATAGAACCGACAAGGCCAAGATCAGGCCATGAAAGACCAACTCAAGGCGCATCTCGCAAGGCCATGATGTCCTGGCGCAAATCCTGCGCCCAAGCCCGGCGGTCACGGCCGTTGGCAGCTTGGGGCTCGCCAAAATGCACCACCGCCTCGATGCGGCCAGATTTCAGGGTCCGCCACATGGAGCCGATCAGGGTGTCGTCACCGATGTAACAAGGCGCAAAGCTCAGTTCACCCGTTTGGGCATCGGTGAATTTGAGCGACATGGGCTGCACCGGGGCCTGGGCCTGGATGGCGGCTTGAATCAGGTTGGCGTGAAAAGGCAGCAACTCGCGCCCATCGCTGGTCGTGCCTTCCGGAAACACCGCCACCACATCGCCATTGCGCATGGCATCGGCCATGTCATGGACCATGCGCAGGGCATCTTTGCGGCTCGTGCGTTCGATGTAGAGCGTGCCCGCGCCCGTGGCCAGCATGCCCACCAGCGGCCACTCGCGGATGTCGGATTTGGAGACGAAACGGCAGTGCCTGGCCGCGTGAATGACCAGGATGTCGAGCCAGGAGATGTGGTTGGCCACCATGAGCGCCGGGCCGTTGGCCACCGGTTGGCCCAGCACCCGCAAATGGATGCCCCACAAGGCCAGAAACTGCAGCGCCCAGGCTTGAACGCGCATCTCGCGCTGCTCGGGGCTCAGTTGGGGAAAGCGGAAGTAAATCGTCCACATGCCCATGAACACATGCCACAAGCCGCGCAAGAATTTCCAAACGGCGAGCAAAGAACCCATGCTGGTGGTGCGTTCTGCGGTCAAGCGGCCTCGAACGCCACTTGCCCACCCACCACCGTGGCCCGCACGCGGCCGGGCAACTCGTAGCCGGAGAACGGTGTGCTCTTGCCTTGGCTGCGCAATGCGGCGTCGCTTACCAGCCAATGGCCTCCGGTGGACAGCACACACACATCGGCCACGCCGCCCACGGCCAGATGGCCGACCGAGTCTTGCAAGCTGCCCAGGGTGCTGCCCAGCACACGGGACGGGTCGGCCGTGATGCGCGCGAGCACTTGGTTCACGGGCACGCCAGACTCTTGCCCCCACTTGAGGGCCAGGCTCCACAGCAGCTCCATGCCGGTCGCACCGGGCTCGGCTTCGGCAAACGGCAGGGCCTTGGCGTCGGCGTCGACCGGGGTGTGGTCCGACACCAGCACGTCCAGCGTGCCGTCGGCCAAGCCCGCACGCAGGGCGTCGCGGTCACGCTGCTGGCGCAGCACGGGCACCAGGCGCGCACGGCTGTCAAAGTAACCCATGTCGGCATCGGTCAGGTGCAGCGAGTTGATGCTCACATCGGCCGTGACCGGCAGGCCCTCGGCCTTGGCCTTGCGAATGAGATCCACCCCTTGGGCACTGCTGATGCGGCACAGGTGCACGCGAGCTTGGGTGCTGCGCACCAGCTCAAAAATCGTGTGCAGGGCAATGGTTTCGGCCGCCACCGACACACCCGACAGGCCCATGCGTGTGGCCAAAGCGCCGCTGGCGGCCACGCCCTTGCCCAGGTGCAGCTCTTGCGGGCGCAACCAGACCGTGAAGCCAAAGGTGCTGGCGTATTGCAAGGCGCGCTGCAGCACCTGGGTGCTGGGGATGGGCACCTCGGCCTGAGAAAAACCCACACAACCGGCGGCAGTAAGTTGCCCCATTTCGGTCAGCACATCGCCCTTGAGGCCCAGCGTAAGTGCACCCAAAGGCAGCACACGCGCTTGGTGCAGTTTTTCGGCGCGGTAGCGCAGCATCTCGACCAGGCCGGGTTCGTCCAGCACCGGCTCGGTATCGGGCGGGCAAACCAAGCTGGTCACGCCACCGGCCACGGCTGCGGCCATTTCGCTCTCCAGCATGCCGGCGTGTTCCTGGCCGGGTTCGCGCAGGCGCGCCGCCAAATCGACCAGGCCCGGGGCCACGATGCAGCCTTGGGCGTTGATGACGCGGTTGGGGCTGAAGTCGGCGGGGGCCTGGCCCATGGCCACGATGCGTCCGGCGGCAATCGCCACATCGGCGGTTTGGTCAAAGCCGCTGGCGGGGTCGATTACACGGCCGTTTTGGATGAGTAATTTCATGATGTCTGTCCTCAAGCGACGTTGCCCGCGACGATGCTCATCACCGCCATGCGCACGGCGATGCCAAACGTCACCTGCGGCAGGATCACGCTTTGCTGGCCGTCGACCACGGCGGAATCGATCTCCACGCCCCGGTTGATCGGGCCGGGGTGCATGACGATGGCGTCGGGCTTGGCCAGTTGCAGTTTTTCGGGGGTGAGGCCAAAGCTCTCGAAGTATTCCTGGCTGGAGGGCAGCAGCGCACCGCTCATGCGCTCGTTTTGCAGGCGCAGCATGATGACCACGTCGCAGCCCTTGATGCCCTCTTCGAGGTTGTTGAAGACGCGCACACCCATCTGGGCCATGTCGGCGGGCACCAGGGTTTTGGGGCCTACCACACGGACTTCGGCGCAGCCCAAGGTGGTGAGCGCGTGGATGTCGGAGCGGGCCACACGCGAGTGCAACACGTCACCCACGATGGCCACGGTGAGGTTGGTGAAATCTTTTTTGTAGTGCCGGATGGTGTACATGTCCAGCAGGCCCTGGGTGGGGTGGGCGTGGCGACCATCGCCCGCGTTGACCACATGCACATGGGGCGCAACGTGTTGCGCGATCAAATACGGCGCACCCGACTCGCCGTGGCGCACCACAAAGATGTCGGCCGCCATGGCGCTCAGGTTGGCGATGGTGTCGAGCAGCGACTCACCTTTGCTGGCCGAAGAGCGCGCAATGTCGAGCGTGTAGACATCGGCCGACAGGCGGGTGGCCGCGATGTCGAAGGTGGTGCGGGTGCGGGTGCTGTTTTCAAAAAACAGGTTGAACACGCTTTTGCCGCGCAAAAGGGGCACCTTTTTCACCTCGCGGTCGCTCACGCTGACGAAGCTGGCCGCCGTGTCCAGGATGTGGGTCAGGATGTCCTTGGACAGGCCTTCGGTGGAGAGCAGGTGGATCAGCTCGCCGTTTTTGTTGAGTTGGGGGTTGTTGCGTTTGTAAAGCATGGTGTCCTTGTCGGGTTCAGGCCTTGTTCTTCACTTCAAAACTGAATGCGCCAGCCGAGTCGCGGGCCAGCGCCAGCGATTGGGTCTCGGGCAAGGCCACGCGTGCAGCGGCAAAGTCGGCCTGCACCGGCAGTTGGCGGCCACCCCGGTCCACCAGCACGGCCAGCTGCACGCGGGCGGGGCGACCGTAGTCAAAAATTTCATTCAGCACGGCGCGGATGGTGCGGCCTGTGTAAAGCACATCGTCGAGCACCAGAATATCGGCGCCATCGACCTCAAAAGGCAGGTGGGTCTGCCCGCCCGCCGACAAGCCGCGCTGGGCAAAATCGTCGCGGTGCATGACCGAGGACACCTGCCCCGACTCGCCGGGCAAGGCCAGGTCACGCTGCAGGCGCTCGGCCAGCCATGCACCGCCCGAAGTGATGCCCACCAGGCGGGTGTGAGCCGTGCACAGGCTGCGCGCACCGCGCAGCAGCTCCAGGTACAGGGCCTCGGCGTTCAGGGCCAGTGCGCTCATGGGATGTTCCTTAAAAATTGGTCGAGGATGATCGCCGCCGCCGCCGCATCGGCGTCTTTGGCCCCATAAGAATGGGCTTCAGTGGTGGTGTAGCGCTCATCCACTTCGTACACCACCAGGCCAAAACGGCCGCGCAGTTGACGGCCGAACTTGCGGGCGCGCAAGGTGTTTTCGTGCTCGCCGCCATCGGGGTGGAGAGGCACGCCGATCACCAGCGCATCGGGTTGCCACTCTTTGATGCGTTTGGCGATGTGTTCAAAGCGGGCATCACCCTCGGCGGCAATCGTGCCTTGCGGCGTGGCCGACTTCATCAGGCGGTTGCCCACAGCCACGCCGGTGCGCTTGAGGCCGTAGTCAAAGGCCAGAAAACTCTGGTGGTTGGCGGGGACAGTGTTCTCGGGTGTGCTGCTCATGCGTGCCCCGCGTCTGGCGAGAGCATCCAGCTTTTGAGACCCAGCAGGTCCAGGGCGCGGTCGTAGCGCTCGGCCATGGGTACATCAAAGATCACATCGGCCGAGGCGGGCACCGTGAGCCAAGTGTTTTCACCCAACTCGGATTCGAGCTGGCCTTCACCCCAGGACGCATAACCCAGCGTGACCAGCACGCGGCGCGGGCCAGCGCCAGAAGACAAGGCTTCGAGCACGTCGCGCGAGGTCGTCATCTCCAGCCCACCCGGCACGGTGAGGGTGGAGGCGTAGGCCGAGCCTTCTTGTGGGGGCTTGTCCGAGCGCAGAGGATCGTGCAAGAGGGGGCGCAAAGGGTCGTGCAACACAAAACCTCGTTCGGTTTGCACCGGGCCGCCGTGGCCGACCGGGTTTTGCATCAGGTCTTCGCGGCGCAGGGGCAGCTCCACCTTGTCAAACAAGAGGCGCATGCTGATGTCGGCCGGTTTGTTGATGATCAGGCCCATGGCCCCGCGCGCGCTGTGTTCGCACATGTAGATGACGCTGCGGGCAAATGTCTCGTCCTCCAACCCGGGCATGGCGATCAGGAAATGATGCTTGAGGTCAATGGAGGCAGAATCGGCGGTCATGCACCGATTTTAGCGGCCCCGTTTCTGCGGACGAGGCCACAGGTGCATTGTTTGACTCAACCCGGCATACCCCGATGGAAACCCCTTTTTCTTGTGGCCTGGTCTGGCTGCGGCGCGACCTGCGCGTGAGTGACCACGCGGCGCTGCACCAGGCCCTCAAGCACTGCCAGCGGGTGCATGTGGTGTTTGTGTTCGACACCGAAATCCTGGACGCCCTGCCCCGCGCCGACCGCCGGGTCGAGTTCATCCGCGAGTCGCTGGTCGAAGTCGATGCCCGTTTGCGGGAAATGTCAGGCCACCCCCAAGCCGGCCTGATCGTGCGCCACGGCGTGGCCAAAGACAAAATCGTCAAGCTGGCCCAGCACCTGCAGGCGCAGGTGGTGTTTGCCAACCACGACGACGAGCCCCTGGCGCTGGCGCGCGACATCCAGGTGCGCGGCCACTTGGCCGACCACGGCATCGTGCTGCACACCTTCAAGGACCATGTGGTGTTTGAGCGCAACGAGGTGCTGACCCAGATGGCCAAGCCCTTCAGCGTGTTCACGCCTTACAAAAACGCCTGGCTGAAAAAGGTCACACCCGAAGACCTGCAGGCTTATGAAGTGGCCCCGCTGGCCCAACGTCTAGCCCCGCGCCCCCACGACCTGGCGCATCCGGTGCCCAGCCTGGCCGACATCGGCTTTGAGCCCACCAACCTGCAGGCCCTGAAAATTCCCACGGGCGAGTCGGGCGCGCAGGCCTTGCTGCAAGACTTTTTGACCCGCATTGACCAATACGAGGACACACGCAACTTTCCGGCTGTCAAAGGCCCCAGTTATTTGAGTGTGCATTTGCGCTTTGGCACGGTGTCGATCCGCCAACTGGCCCGCGAGGCGCACCCGCGCATGTTGGCCGGCAGCGTGGGGGCCAGCGTGTGGCTGTCAGAGCTGATTTGGCGCGACTTTTATGTGCAGGTGCTGCACAACTTTGCACATGTGGGCCGGGGCCAAAGCTTCAAACCCGACTACGACGCCATCCACTGGGAGCACGGCCCGCACGCCCACAAGCTGTTTGACGCCTGGTGCGAGGCGCGCACCGGCTACCCGCTGGTGGATGCGGCCATGCGCCAGATCAACCAGACGGGCTACATGCACAACCGCCTGCGCATGGTGGTGGCGAGCTTTTTGGTGAAGGATTTGGGCATCGACTGGCGCTGGGGCGAAAAGTACTTCGCTACCCACCTGAACGACTTTGACCTGTCGGCCAACAACGGCGGCTGGCAGTGGGCCAGCTCCAGCGGGTGTGACGCGCAGCCTTACTTCCGCATCTTCAACCCGATCAGCCAAAGCGAGAAATTCGACCCCGAGGGCAAATTCATTCGCCGCTACTTGCCGGAATTGGCGGACCTGCCCACAGCCGCGTTGCACGCGCCTTGGCTGGCCAAACCCATGGAATTGCAAGCGGCGGGGGTGGTGATTGGGAAAACCTACCCGGCCCCCATCGTGGACCACGCCCAAGCCCGCGAGAAAACGCTGGCCCGGTATGCGGTGGTCAAGAAAAGCGCGGACTGATCAGATGGCGACCATCTCGAAGTCTTCTTTGCGGGCCGCGCATTCGGGGCAAGTCCAGTTCATGGGCACGTCTTCCCATTTGGTGCCGGGGGCGATGCCGTGCTCGGGGTCCCCCGCGGCTTCGTCGTAAATCCAGCCGCAAATCAGGCACATCCAGGTTTTGTGTTCCATCACAGTGTCGCAATCAGAGAGTCGAATAGAATGATTTGATTGTATCGGCCCATTCCAGACACGCCCAGCTTCGGGTGTCATGGCCCTGACATTTGACCTTCAATGACCGATCCCAAGCCCGCCATCACCGACATCGAACAACTTCTGGATGACGAAGAGTCGGTCAGCTTGGCCTGCGTGCTGTCCTTCAACGCCAACGACCCCAGTGGTGCAGGCGGTCTGAGCAGTGATGCGGTGGCCATGGCCTCGGTGGGGGCGCACTGCATGCCCATTTGCACCGGCACTTATGTGCGCGACACCAGCGGCATCACCGACTTTTTTGCACTCGACGACGAAGCCGTGCACGACCAGGCCCGCGCCGTGGCCGAGGACGTGCCGGTGCAGGTCATCAAGGTGGGCTTTGTCGGCACGCCCGAAAGTTTGGCGGTGATCGCCGAGCTGTCGGACGACTACGACGGCGTGCCGGTTGTGGCCTACATGCCCAACCTGTCATGGTGGGAAGAAGACAAGATCGACGCCTACCTGGACGCCTTTCGCGAATTGCTGCTGCCCCAAACCAGCGTGCTGGTCGGCCACCACAGCACGCTGCGCCGCTGGCTGCTGCCCGACTGGCGCGGCGAGCGCAACCCCGGCCCGCGCGACATCGCCAAAGCCGCGGCCGAGCTGGGCGTGCCCTACACCCTGGTGACCGGCCTGCCCTTGCCCGAGCAACACATCGACAACGTGCTGGCCTCACCCGAAACCGTGCTGGCCCACGAAAAGTTTGAACGCATCGAAGCGGTGTTTGCGGGCGCGGGCGACACGCTGACCGCAGCCCTCGCCGCCTTGCTGGCCACCGGCATGGACCTGCCCGAAGCCACCAGCGAAGCCCTCCATTACCTGGACCGGTGCCTCGACGAAGGCTTTCGGCCTGGTATGGGCCAGGTCATTCCAGACCGCTTGTTCTGGGCGCTGCCCGAAGGCGAAGAGACCGACGACGATGGCCCCGAAGTGCACCCGGGGGTGGATTATTTTGAAGTGCCTTTCAACGAAACCAAACACTGAAGCCAAAGACAAACACCATGACCGACCGCAACCAAGCCCTTTTTGACCGCGCCGCCCAAGTGATCCCCGGCGGCGTGAATTCGCCCGTGCGCGCCTTTCGCGCCGTGGGGGGCACACCCCGCTTTGTACAGCGTGCGCAGGGCGCCTATTTTTGGGACGCCAACGGCCAGAAATACATCGACTACATCGGCTCCTGGGGCCCGATGATCCTGGGCCACGGCCACCCTGCTGTGCTCGAAGCGGTGCAAAAAGCGGCGCTCGACGGTTTCTCGTTCGGTGCCCCCACAGAGCGCGAAATCGAGCTGGCTGAAGAAATCCTGAAACACGTCCCTTCGATGGAGATGGTGCGCCTGGTCAGCTCGGGCACCGAAGCGGGCATGAGCGCGCTGCGCCTGGCCCGTGGGGCCACCGGTCGCACCAAGTTCATCAAGTTTGAGGGCTGCTACCACGGCCACGCAGATGCGCTGCTGGTCAAGGCCGGATCGGGCCTGGCCACCTTTGGCAACCCCACCAGCGCCGGTGTGCCGCCCGAAGTGGTGCGCGACACCTTGGTGCTGGAGTACAACAACATCACGGCCCTAGAAGAAGCCTTTGCCCTGCACGGCAAGGAACTGGCTTGCGTGATGATCGAGCCGATTGCGGGCAACATGAACTTTGTGCGCGCCAGCGTGCCTTTCATGAAGCGCTGCCGCGAGCTGTGCACCGAGCACGGCGCCTTGCTGGTGTTTGACGAAGTGATGTCGGGTTTCCGCGTGGCCCTGGGCAGCGCGCAAAGCGTGTATGCCGGTCTGATCCCCGGCTTCAAGCCCGACATGACGGTGCTCGGCAAAGTGATTGGCGGCGGTATGCCTTTGGCAGCCTTTGGCGGCCCGCGCGAGATCATGCGCCAGTTGGCCCCTACCGGTCCGGTCTACCAAGCTGGCACGCTCAGCGGTAACCCGGTGGCGACGGCCTGCGGCCTCACAACGCTGCGCGAGATCGCCAAGCCCGGCTTTTTTGACGCCCTGAGTGCACGCACCCAAAGTCTGGTTGATGGCCTGACGGGCGCCGCCGCCGCGGCAGGTGTACCCTTTGTGGGCGATTGCCAGGGCGGCATGTTCGGCTTTTTCTTGCTGCCTGAGCTGCCACAAAACTACGCCAAAGTGATGACCAGCGACAGCCCCAAGTTCAACAAACTGTTCCACGGTTTGCTGGACGGCGGTGTCTACATCGCCCCCGCTTTGTATGAAGCCGGTTTTGTGAGTGCCGCGCACACCGAAGCCGACATTGCCGAGACGGTGGGTGTCGCAGCTGACGTGTTCAAGTCGCTTTGAGCCCAACCATGAAGCGCTTGGCTTGCCTGCTTGTCGTCAGCTCGGCCACGCTGTCGGCCCAAGCCGAGTTCGACGCCAGCCGTCTGTGGATCAACGCCGGGTTTTATTCGGCGCACTTTGACAGCAACAAGGGCCTTCGCAACGCCAACCCCGGCATCGGCTTGGAATACCGCATCGACGACACCTGGTCGGCCACCGCCGGGCATTTTCGCAACAGCAACGACGTCAACTCCAACTATGTGGGTGCCTACTACCAACCCTGGACTTGGGCTGGCGTGAAGCTGGGCGTGGTGGCCGGGGCTTTTAATGGCTACCCCAACGCTTACAAGGGTGGCTGGTTTCCGGCTCTCATTCCCACAGCCAGCCTGGAAGGCCAGCACTGGGGCCTGAACGTGGCACTGGTGCCACCTCTCAAAGACCGGCTGTATGGCGCGGTCAGTTTTCAGCTCAAGTACCGCTTTCGTTGACACAGCACTGTCCGGCACACGACGAGTGCAGGGATTTTATGGGTGCACAGCGCAGCTGGGCACACCAATAATGGTCGATTGACCGATGACCCATGGAGACCACCCCAATGAACCCGTCACGCCGCCAACTGAGCACCTTGCTGGGCGCCAGCCTTTTGTGTTTGGGGACTGCCCCTTTGGCCTGGGCGCAAACAGCGGCCACACAGGCGCCGCTCAAGCTGATCGTGCCCTTCACCCCCGGCACGGGCATTGACCTGATCGCCCGCACCTTGGGGCCCAAACTCTCGCAGCGACTGAACCGCCCGGTGGTGGTGGAAAACCGCGTGGGCGCCTCCGGCAACATCGGTACCGAAGCCGTGGTTCGCGCCGCGCCCGATGGCGCGACCTTGCTGGTCAGCGTCAACACCCTGGTCATGAACCGGGCGCTGTACCCAGGCCTGAGTTTTGACGCGGTGAAAGACTTGTCAGCCGTGTCGCAAACCAGCTGGGGCCAATTGCTGCTGGTGACCCACCCCAAAACCGGCCACAAAACCGCTGGCGAACTGGTGCAAGCCGCACGCCAGCAGCCGGGCCGCCTCAACTACGCGTCGCCCGGTGTGGGCACGCCACACCATTTGTCCATGGAGCTGTTCAAAAACACGGCACGGGTGTTTCTGACGCATATCCCTTACCGGGGCACCGGTCCGGCCGTGACCGATTTGCTCGGCGGTCAGGTGGACGCGATGTTCCTGCCCATCCATGTGGCCTTGCCGCACATCCGATCCGGCCGACTGGTGGCGCTGGGCATTGGCAGTGACAAGCGCCACGCCCTGCTGCCCGATCTGCCCACCCTGGCCGAAGCCAAAGCGGGCAATGTGAACGTGGACATGTGGTACGGCGTGTTTGCCCCCAAAGGCACACCGGCCGACATCGTCAACCTGTACAACCGCGAGATCAACCAACTGCTCGGCGGAGAAGATGTGCAAAAGGCGTTTGTCTCGCAAGGCATGGACCCCAGCGGCAGCACCCCGCAAGCCTTTGCCCAACTGGTCGAGCGTGACGCCGAGCGCTGGGCCCGCCTGATCAAGGACCAGGGCATCAAGGCCGACTGATGTGAATGCGCTCAGGGCGCGGTGTCTGTACCGGCGTCGGTGCCGGAGTCCTTGGGCAACACCAGGCAACGCGTCAGCCCAAAACGCTCAAAGTCACGGTCAAACGTGACCATGCGCAGGCCTGCGCTTTGGGCGGTGGCCGCCAGGCACATGTCGGTCCACAAGCGAATGGGCTGGGGCTCACCGCGACGCCCCAGTAACTGCGCAATGGCGTCATCCAAACCGGGCGGGTCGGCCAGCAATCCCACGGCAGGCGTTTCCAACCATTGGCGGTACATGGTCATGGCCTGCGTCAGACTCAACACATTGGGGCCCATCGCGCGGGGCAGCGACAGCACGCGCACCAAACCCATCATGGTGCTGCGGCAAAACCACAAAGGCGTTGCGGCCGCGCAGGCCGATTCCCAGTAGCGCATGGCCTGCGCATGAAACGGGTGAGCGGCACTGCACAGCCCCACCCACACATTGACATCAAGCAAATCGCCAGGTGCCAAGCGCCAGTTGGCCGAGGCCTCAGCCACGCCCCAAGAGCCGGATGGTTCGCTCATCGTCTTCCTCGTTGATCAAATCGTACAGATCGGCATTGGTCATTTGGCTCACCGGCAGGGCCATGGGGCCTTGGCTTGGAATCACCGGCGGGCGCGCGTGAAATCGCTTTTGCGGGTCCACCACCTCGCGGGCGCTCAAACCCCGCTCCACCAGCTCAATGACCAGGTCGCGCAGGGTCCGGCCCTCTTGAGCGGCCCGGGTTTTGAGGTGCTTGAACAGCGCGTCAGGAAAATCAAGTGAAGTACGCATGTCTGCATTTTTGCATGAACGCATAAAAATGTGCAAGTCAGCACACCCAAGCCCCAAGGCGCGCCGGGCAAAACGGCGATAATTCGCCCCTGCATTCACGTCCGGACCGGGCGCTTGCCCACCCCTCAGGACCTCCCATGAAAAAGAACTTCCCCCTGCAAGCCGAAGGCAAGCACCCCGACCGTGTGCTCGAAGCCGTCAAGCACGAGATCCGCAAATACTTCAAGCGCGAGCGCAACCGCGCCCTGCCCAAGGGCGTGGACTTTTGGGACTTTGACTGCAAGGTGGGCCTGAGCGCCGACAGCGCAGAAATGGTGCGTGTGGGTGCCGTGATCGAAGCGGTCGATGCTGCGGCCAAAACCGGCGCTTCATCGGTGTATGTGGAGATTTTGAGCAAGCACGGCGTGCGCGTGATCAAGGCACAAGGCCTGGATGATCTGGATCACCCGGTCGATGAAGCCGGGTATTGAGGCGAAAAGCGACAGACCCCACATCGGGCAACGTCAGATCTGCCAAACATCGCCATTCACCCACTAGACGAAACCTCATCAAGACAGCGTTTGCCTGCACGTCAATTGCGCGTGAACAGCCGCTCAATCACCCCTCGCATCCACTGCTGATCCGAGTCCTGCTCGGTGCTGCTGTGCCAGACGAGGTTGACCTCGTACACAGGCGCATCTTCGATGGTCCACATCTGCAGCTGCACGCGCTGGCTCAGTTCGCGGGCGTACATCTCTGGCACGATGCACAGCAAATCGGTGTTTTGCGCCAGCTCGGCGATCGCGCCAAAGTGGCGGGGCCGCACCAAAATGCGGTCTTGCAGTTTCCTCATCTGCATGCAAATGGGCCTGCTCTTGCCGCCCCATGGTTTGCTGCTCATGACCATGCGCGGCGTGGCCCCACCCTCAGTCACCATGACCCACATTTTTCTGGCGGTCACGCCTTACTTGGCGATGAGCGTGTTGCTGTTGGTGGCGGTCTTCATGGTGCCAGGGATCGCCACCTGGTTGCCCGGGTGGATGGGCTGATGGGCTGCTTGTAGGAACCTACCCTGTGGGCGATGGCATCCAACCGCCAGGGCAAGCCATCGCCCACAGGGGTGGGCTCCTGGTATGGATTGACCTGTCAATAGGTGTCGGTTGTTTTTCAGCTGTCTCTCTGTTTCTTTTGTCTTCTCGGTCAGTGACTGTGGATCA
>NZ_JAFEIF010000033.1 GCF_017848645.1 Limnohabitans sp.
AAGGTCAGCTCAAGCAAGTAACCCGTTCAGTTTATTCCCCGCTTCCACCGGCCAGGATAGTTGTCGCCGAGCGGTTAGGATAGTTGACGTCAAGCATGCGGTTTTGCCTGCGTTGGGCGAGTGGGTCCACCCCGGCGCTGATCTGTGCTTTTAAAGTTCGGGCCTTTTCATGGGCTTCGGCCAACGTCACGGCGGGGTACCCCCCCAATCCAACATCTGATCGCTTGGTTCCAATCTTGGTGCGAATGATCCAAGACCGTGCGCCCGTATCGCTGACAACAAGGTGAAGCCCTGCCACGGTGCCCACGGCATGGAACCCGGGGGCGGTCAATCGCTTGATGTCTAGTGCGCCCAATGGCTTGGCTATCTTTGGCATGAATTCGAGTCCTTAAAACCGTTCCCAACATCCTTACCAACATAAGGGCGTGAGACTGTGTTGAACCCTAATGTACCTTATTTGCCTACCTGTCCTATATAAATCAACAACTTACGCCAACCATTGGACGTAAAAAAACCCCGATAAACGGGGTTCTGGCGGAAGCGGTGAGATTCGAACTCACGGACCCTTTCGAGTCGCCGGTTTTCAAGACCGGTGCAATCGACCACTCTGCCACGCTTCCTTGGAGGCAGATTGTAGCCTGATCGGCCCGGGATCGGCCGCAGCTGAGCCTCGGGCCGTGGGCATTATTTGCTGCCCGGTGCGGCCACCTGAACCCACTTGCCGCCCTTGATCTGGTCGATGGAGACCAATTCAGGACCAACATGGTTGTTGGTGAAAGACTGTCGGTTGAACGTGGTGAAGTCCTGGTGTGTCACACCCGCCATGCTTTTGGCCATGCCGGCTGATGTCAGGTTGCGCCCAGCAGCTTGCAGGCCCGCGATGAACCACGAGGTGTAGGAGTAAGCGTTGGCAGCGTTCTCATCGGCGTCCAGGTTGAATTTGGCTTTGAAATCGGTCATGAATTTCTTGGCCACGGGGTCGGTGCTGTCGGCATCGTGGAGTTTCCAGCCACCGATGCCATAAAGGCCTTCCACGGTGTCCTTGCCCAATCGGGCGACGATGCTGGAGCGACCTGGAATGGTGGTCAAGACCTTGACCTGAGACCAGTTGAGTTTCTTCACCTCGCTCATGACACCCAGAGTTTCACGCACCACGGTGCCCGCCACGATCAGGTCGACGTTGGCGGCCTTCATTTTGGCCACTTGCGACGAAAAATCGATGTCACCTACTTTGTAAGCGGCTTCGGCTGCCACAGTGAAACCGCCTCCTTTGAGCGCCTGTGTGATGCCGCCTCGGACCAGATCACCAAAGGGGCCTTCCTGGTAGATGACGCCGACTTTTTGGGTCTTCCAGTTGTTCACGGCCCAGGTCAACGCCGAGGCGGTGGTGGTGTCGTAGTTCATGACGGTGGTGAACAGCAAAGGGCTGTTGCCGCTGACTTTCTGGATGATGCCCGATGCACCCCAGGGGGCAAACACCATCACGCCCGCTTCGTTGGCCAGTTTGACCGTGGCCGCATTGGGGCCAGAGCCAAAAGGGTTGACGATGGCAAATACACCGTCGCTTTTGATCAGCTTTTGCACAGCCCGCACGGCCAGTTGGGGCTGGCTGCCGTTGTCTTCCACGATCAGCCGGATCTTGCGCCCGTGCACGCCACCTGCGGCATTGAGTTCGTCGATGCGCAGTTGCATGCCGTTTCGCAGCATGGGCATGCCAGGCGCTGCCGGTCCCGACAGGTCAATGTGGGTGCCGATCACGATTTCGTTGTCGCTCACCCCTTGGGTGGTTTGCGCTTGAACGGCCCCTGCGAGGGCGCCCGTGGTGGCGAGAATGAGAAGTCTTCTGCTGAGGTTCATGGTTGTCTCCTTGTGGTTAAACGATAGTCATCTGGCCTGGATCACGCATGCGTGCATACCCTGAGCGGCCGCCTCAGTTGGGGTACATGCTCTCGATCAACGCCGAATACTTGCTGGCGATGACCTTGCGTTTGAGTTTCATGGTGGGGGTGAGTTCCTCGTCTTCGGCCGTGAGCAGCTCGGCAATGATCCTGAAGGCCTTGATCTGTTCGACCCGGGCCAGTTGGGGGTTGATGCGCTCGATCTCGCTGTGGATCAAGGCCACAACCTCGGGGGCCCGCGTCAGACTGCCGAAATCGGTGTAGGGCACTTGGTGTTCTTGGGCAAAACGGGCCACATGTTCCTGGTCGATCATGACCAGACAAGTCAGGTATTTGCGGCCATCGCCAATGACCACCGCATCGGTGATGTAGGGGCTGAATTTGAGCAGGCTCTCGATGTGGCTCGGGGTCACGTTTTTGCCACCCGAGGTGATCAGGATGTCCTTGATGCGGTCCCGGATGGCCAGGTAACCTTCGGCACTGATTTCGCCGCAGTCGCCAGTGTGCAGCCAGCCTTCATCGTCCAGGCTTTCGCGGGTTTTTTCCGGCATGTTCCAGTAACCTCCGAACACGTTGGGGCCGCGTACCAAGACCTCGTTGTTCTCGCCAATGCGGATTTCGGTGCCCGAGGCTTTGACGCCTGCCCAGCCCAGGCGCAAACCGCCTTTTGGGGTGGCGGTGCAAAAGCCGGTGGTTTCGGTCATGCCGAAGGCTTCGCGCAGTTCGATGCCGCAGCCCAAATACCAGCGGATCAAATCCGGTGGCACGGGCGCAGCGCCCGTGAGTGCGCTCTTGACGTTTTGCAAGCCCAGAAAGACGCGCACATTGCGCAAGGCCAGCCATTGCATGGCGTTTTCCAGCAGGCCAGGTGGGCTGCTGGCTTGCCCTTGCAGTTGGGCTTCAACCCGCGCAGCGCCCATGATGCGGGCTGTTTGATAAGCCCAGCGGGCCGGCGCGATGGCATCGCGCATGAACAGGTCGATCTGGGAGTACATCTTTTCCCAGAACCGGGGTGGTGCAAACACCAGGTGAGGGGCGACCTCGCGCATGTCGTTGAACACCGTGCCGGAATTTTCCGGGAAGTGAACCGTCAGGCCCAGCGCAAGGGGGTTGTAGACCGATGACATGCGCTCGGCAATGTGGCACAGCGGCAAGAAGGACACCGATTTGTCACCCGGCTGGATGTCCAGGTATTCGGTGGCCAGACTCAGCTGGAACACCAGGTTGCGGTTCAGGATCATGGCCCCCTTGGGTGCACCCGTGGTGCCCGAGGTGTAGACCAAAAAGGCCAGGTCTTCGGACTGGGTGCGGTCAATCGATGCCTCAAAAACTGATGCCTGGGCAGTGGCCAGCGTGTGGCCACGCGCCAGAAAATCGTCAAAAAACTCCACGTCGGGATCACTGAAGCCGCGCAGGCCTTCGCGGTCCATGACCACGATGCGCTGCAGTTGCGGACATTGCGCACGCACTTCCATGGCCTTGTCGAGTTGCTCCTGGTTTTCCACAAACAGCAGGCGGGTGTTCGAGTCCACCAGGATGTGTTGCAACTGGCCCGCCGACGAGGTGGGGTAGACCCCGTTGCCTATCAGGCCCATGCATTGGGCGGCCATGTCCACATACAGCCACTGCGGCCGGTTTTCAGCCAGCACGCACACCACGTGTCCGCGCTCCAGCCCCATGTCCTGCATGGCCAGGCCCATGGCGCGGGCATGGCCGAAGTACTCGGCCCAGGTGGTGCTTTGCCACAGGCCGCGCTGTTTGTAGCGCAAAGCAGGTTGATCGGCCCAGGCGCGTGAGCGCTGGCGAAAAACCTTGGCGGGCGTGTCTTCGCCCAGGAAAGTGATGGGGGCAGGTGCGTTCATGGTGTTCACGGTGTTCATGGGGTGGGGGGTCATCGCCATGTTTTGCGCCGTTTCCAGCGTTGTGTGGTGCCGCTGACGCCTTGCGCGCCGTGTCCGCCCAGATAGGCTTCGCGCACATCGGCTTTTTGGCTCAGGACGGCGCAGCTGTCAGCGGCCACGATACGGCCCAGCTCCATGATGTAGCCATAGTCGGCGTGCGCCAGGGCAATGGCCGCGTTTTGTTCGACGACCAACACCGAGGTTCCGGTTTCCTGGCGGATGCGGCTGATGATGTTGAAGATCTCTTTGGTCAACAAGGGGGACAGGCCCAGCGAGGGCTCGTCGAGCATGAGGAGTTGGGGTTTCGCCATGTAGGCGCGACCAATGGCCAGCATCTGCTGCTCACCGCCGGACAGCAGACCGGCGTGTTGCTGGGCCCGCTCCAGCAGCCGAGGGAACCACTGAAAAACCCGCTCCAGGTCTTGCTGCACGCCATCGGCATCGCGGCGCGTGTAGGCGCCCATCTTCAAGTTTTCCCCAACACTCAGGAAGGGGTAGATCTGCCGCCCCTCAGGCACCAGCACCAGCCCACGGCGGCACACCTCGTCGGCGTCCAGCCCATGGATGGCTTGCTCGGCCAGCAGGACCTGGCCTTTGAAGGGGTCGATGACCCCGGCCAGGGTGTTGAGCAAAGTGGTCTTGCCCGCGCCATTGGCGCCGAGGACGGCGACCATTTGGCCTTTTTCAACCTGCAGGTTCACCCCTTGCATCGCAGCAATAGGGCCGTACCAGGTTTCCAGGTTGCGCACTTCCAGCAAGGCACTCATGCTCAAGCTCCCAAATAAGCGGCAACAACGGCCGGATGACTTTGAACATCGGTGGGGCTGCCTTCAGCCAGCACCCGGCCTTGGGCCATGCAAATGACCCGGTCGGCCACGGCGCTGACCAAGGACATGTCGTGCTCCACCATGACCACGGTGATGCCCAGCTCGCTGCGGATGTCGTCGATCCAGAACGCCAGCTCGCGTGTTTCTTCCGGGTTCAGACCCGAGGCGGGTTCATCCAAGAACAGCAGCTCAGGCTGGGCGCACAGGGCGCGGCCTAGCTCCACGACCTTGCGCACGCCGTAGGGCAGTCCCGCAATCGGGGCGTGTCGCCAGGGTGTGAGGTCCAGAAAGTCAATCACCTTTTCCACCTCAGCCAGCGCGGCTTCCTCCAAACGCGTCAAGGCCGGTGTGCGCAAAACCTGTTGCCACCAGTGGCCCTGGAAAAACCGGTGGCGGCCCAGCAGCAAGTTGTCCAGCACGGTGGCCGCTTCAAACAGTTCGATGTTTTGAAAGGTGCGCGCAATGCCCAGGTTGGCGATTTGATGGCGTTGCAGGGCCGTCAGGTCCTGGCCTTTGAAACGGATGTGTCCGCCGCTGGGATCAAACACGCGGGTGACGGCATTGAGCAGCGAGGTTTTGCCCGCACCGTTGGGTCCGATCACGGCCAGGACTTCGCCGGGGCGCACCTCCAGGCTGAGGTCGGCAATGGCTTGGACGCCGCCAAAAGTGAGTGACAGTTTTTCAACCGTCAGCAGGGGGGATGTGGCGATGGGGGTGTTCAACGGTAACGCTCCGATTTCATGTAGCGCTTGTTGCGTTTGAAGGTGTCTTTGCGGTAGATGGGGAAAGACTCCAGAAGGCTGCGGATCTTGAGCCAGCGGCCGTTCAGGCCCATGGGCTCATACAGCACAAAAAAGGCCAGGACAAAGCCGAAGATGAAGGTCTCCAGGCCGAACTGTTTGGCTACGGTGTCGGGCAAAAATGGTTTGATGCGCGAGATGGCGGTGGGCAGCAGGCTGATGAGCACCGCCCCCAGCACTGCGCCGCGCAGGCTGCCCAGGCCACCGATCACGACCATCAGGACCAGCTCGAGCGACAACAGCAGCGTGAAGCCATCCGGCGTGAGGTATTTCAGGTGGTGAGCCAGCATGCTGCCAGCCAAGCCGGTGATGCCCGCCGACAACGCAAAGGCGCCGGCCTTCATGCGCTCGACCGGGATGCCCAGTGCGTAGGAGGCGGCCTCGGATTCGCGCACACCGATCAGGGCGCGCCCCATGCCCGAGCGCAAGATGTTGAGCAAGGCCAGCAGCACCAGCACCAAAATGGCCAGGCACAGGTAATAAAAAGCTTTGGAGCCACCGAGTGACAGGCCCATAAAAACGGGCTCGTTCACCGCCAAGCCGGTGAAGCCACCGGTCACGGAACTCCAGTGGCCGATGATTTGCTCGACGATGATGGCAAAGGCCAGGGTCACCATGGCCAGGTACAGACCCGAGACCCGAATGGCCGGTATGCCCACCAGCAAACCGGCGCTGGCGCTGAGCAAGGCGGCCAGCACCATCGACAGCGGCAATGGCACGCCTTTGGACAGGAACCAGGCATGGCCATAGGCCCCGATGGCGATGAAGGCCGCATGGCCCAGCGAGACCTGTCCGGTCAGACCGGTCAAGGTCATCAGGCCCAGACTGGCCACGCACAAAATGAACACATAGGCCATCTCGCCCAGCATGAAGGGCGTGATGACCCAGGGCAAGGCACACAAGCCCAGCAGCAGCAAGGCGTAAAGGTTGCGGTCAAAAGGGCTGCGCCAAAGGGCAAAGCCTTCGCGGTATTGGGTGTGGTAATCAAAACGCATGGAGCGGGTTCTTTCCTTTTTTCAGACGCGACGGCCATGGGCTTCGCCCAGCAAGCCATGGGGCCGGACAATGAGCACGGCGATCAGCACCAGGTAGGCGACGATGTCCTTGGTGCCGTCGGGCATGTAGACCCCGGCGTATTGCTCGATCAGGCCAATGAGCAAGCCGCCCACAATGGCCCCGGGAATGCTGCCAAATCCGCCCAGCACCAGCGCCGACAGGGCCTTGAGCGTGACAAACCACAAGCTGATGTCGACCAAGGTGATGGGGGCCAGCAGCACGCCCGCAAACGCGGCCGTCACGCCGCCCAGGGCCCAGACCATGGAGTTCACGCGTTTGACGCGCACCCCGTTCAGATAAGCGGCCAACTGGTTTTGTGAAGCCGCCTGCATGGCCACGCCCAGCCGGGTGTAGCGGAAGAAGAAAAACAGCACCAGGGTCACCATCATGGAAACGCCCAGAATCACCAGTTGCAGGTTGGCGATCGAGATGCCGGCCACCTGGGTGCTTTGTTGGCTCCAGGGTGTGGGGTAGTTGCGCGACTCCGGCCCGAACAGCATGCTCACCGCGCCCCGGATCATGAAGGCCAGGGCAATGGTCAGCATCACTCCGGCAAACTGCGGTTGTCCGGCGATGCGGCGGATCACCACAGCATCGAGCACATAGGCCAAAGCGGCCACACCCAACACGGTGATCAGCAAGGCCAGCCAAAACGGCAAGGCCCACACCGTGATCAAGCCCCAGGCGCTGAAGGCCGAGACCACCAGTAAATCGCCATGGGCAAAGTTGAGCACCTCGGTGGCTTTGTAAATGAGCACGATGCCCAGCGCCACCAGCGCATAGATGGCCCCGACGGCGATGCCGTTGACGGTCAGTTGGGCAAAGGTTTGCCAGAAATCATTCATGGATTTTTTCCATTCGAAGGCGGGAAGGAGACTTCCCAGGGGTTCAGGCTTTGGTGGCAGTGGTCACACGCCACCATGGGAGAAAAGCTGTGCTGACAAGCACGGTGGCGTGGCCGGATCGAACTGGTTTCGTGCAGGTGAGACTCGCCAGCCCAGTTGGACAGGCAAACGATGTAGCCGAACAGGTCGCGGCTGCTGGGGGTCAGGCGGTACAGGCGCCTGCGGGCGTCCTGGGCATCGGTTTCGCATTGCAACAAGCGGGCCTCGACCATGTCCGAGAGCCGACGCGACAGCACCTTGGGGCCAATGCCCAGCGCTTGGGTGATCTGGTCAAAATAGTGGCATCCCAGCACCACCGCCGTGAGGATCAGCAGGCTCCAGCGGTCCACGCGCAGCCCCAGGCTCATCTCGGTGGCTTCGCGCCCGGACATGCGCGGCGCACGCACGCCCTCCAGCGGCTGGTGGCGCAGACGGGCATTGGGCACCAGGCTGTAGTCCAGGTCTTTCATGCTGACTTTTTCGCCGCAGGCTTTGCAACATAACTGTGGGTGGAAGCTGTGTTGGCAGGTCTGGTGAAAGAGGGTTTTGGGCAGGTCCTGGGCGCGTTGACCCCATTTCTTTTCCCAGGCCCAGATCATCAAGGTGGCGTCGTACAGGCCCAGCCCTTTGCGGCTGAGGTGGTATTCGTAGCGCGGCGGCTTTTCCTGGTACAGGCGGGGCTTGAGCACCCCGATTTGCACCAGTGAGCGCAAACGGTCTGACAAGGTGGGGCGGGGAATGCTGGAGAAACTCTGCAACTCATCAAACCGCCTGATGCCCAGAAAAGCCGACAGCATGACCTGCACCGTCCAGCGGTCGCCAAAGACCTTCAGGCCGTGGCTGAGCGTGCTGGAGGCCAGCGCGGCGTGCGTCAGTTCCAGGTCGGGGTTGCTGATCATCTGTTCACGGGTGTGCGTTGGGGCATGGACGTTCGGGCTTGGGCGTTCACACGCGCTCAACCACCATGGCCACAGCCAGGCCGGCGGCACCGCACAGGCTGATCACGGCACGGCGGGCTTGCCGGGCTTCCAACTCGTCCAGCGCCATGCCCACCAAGGCGCTGCCAGTGGAGCCCATGGCATGGCCCAGGGCAATGGCGCCACCATTCACGTTGAGCTTGTCGTGTGGCACGTTCAGGTGCTTCATGTAATGCAGCATCAGCGAGGCAAAGGACTCGTTGACTTCGAACAAGTCGATGTCTTCGATGTGCAAACCAGCCTTGGACAAAGCCTGTTGTGTGGCTTGCACCGCACCCGTCAGGGCCAGCGTGCGGTCCACACTCACGGTGGCCGTGGCCAAAATGCGCCCCCGAGGCTTGAGCCCCCATTTGGCGGCGGCACCGGGACTGGCGAGCAACACAGCGGAGGCCCCATCGGCCATGGCGGGCGAGTTGCCCGCGTGCTGCACATGGTCGATCCGTTCGAGCCCATAACGCTCGCACATCAGGGGATCGATGCCGTACTTTTCAGCCATGGCGGCAAAAGCGGGTTTCAACGCGGCCAGGCTCTCCAGGCTGGTTTGCGCCCTGGGTGTCTCGTCCTGGGCCAGCAGCACAGCGCCTTGCCCATCGACCACCGGCACCACCGAGCGAAAACGCCCCTGTGCCAATGCTGCGACCGCTCGTTGCTGCGAGGCGACCGCATATGCGTCGCATTGTTCGCGGCTGAAGCCTTCCTGGGTGGCCACAGTGTCGGCGCTGATGCCAATGGGCACCAGGGTGGTTTGCTGCTGGAATTCAAAGTCGTGTGTCAGCGGCCCCTGGTCGGCGGCCATGGGCACACGCGACATCATCTCCACGCCACCGCCCACGGCTAGGCTGTTGTTGTCCATGGCCTGCTGCGCGGCCAGGTGCACAGCGCTCAGGCCCGAGGCACAGTAACGGTTGATGCTCAGCCCGGGCACGCTGTCATGCCAGCCCGCCCGCACCAGGGCCAGCTTGGCGATGTTGGCGCCTTGCTCGGCGGTTTGGGTCACGCAACCGATGATGGTGTCGCTGACCTGTGCGGTGTCCAGGCCCGTGCGCTCGGCCAGGGCCTTCAATTGTTGGGCCAACAGGTCCACTGGTTTGAGCGGGCGCAGGGCGCCTTTGTCATTGCCTCGGCCGCGTGGGCTGCGCAAGGCGTCGATGATCAGGGGGTGGTTCATGGTGTGTCTTTCGTTGGATGGGCGCGTCCCCACAGGCGCGGAAAAAAGGCGGGTACGGTGGCGCAGTACTCTGCGTAGCCGGGTTTGGTTTTGGTCATGTGCCGCTCCATCAGCGAGGTGGCCGATCCCTTGTTCATGAACCAGGTGATGTACACCACAGGCAACGCCGACAGCCATCCCCAGGGGTGGGCTAGCGCGAACACCCCGTAGCCCCACCACATGCAGGTCTGGCCAAAGTAGTTGGGGTGGCGCGTCAAGGCCCACAGACCGGTGTTGAGGAGTTGGCTGCGGTCGGTGCGTTGGCGTTTAAAGCGCGTCAATTGGTAATCCGACCCGGCCTCAAACACAAAGCCCACCAACCAGACCAAGGCCCCTGCGATGTGCCAAAACCCGATCGGACCGGCCGCGCTCATGCCAAACACCAGAGGCAGTGCCCAGACCCACATCACCACACCTTGTAGCAGGAAGATCTGGAAGTAGCTCCACCACCACCAACGCGCCCCGGAGCGCTGACGCCAGCGGGCGTAGCGCGGGTCTTCGCCGTGCGGCAGGTTGCGCCACAGGATGTAGAGCGAATAACGCCCAAAGCCGATGCTCGCCATGCCCAGCAACAGCCAACTGGAGGCCTGGGGCTGCCCGCCCAGGTGCAGGAAGAGCCACCAGGGCACCCCGAGCAGCAGCACGCCGTAAGCGATGTCCATGATGCTGGCATCGCGCTTGAGGAGGCTGATGACCCACACCACGGTGAGCCAGACCCACAGCCAGATGCCCAATTGCATGACGACCGCCAAAAATGCAGGGGCCAGCGCACCGCTGGCGGCGACTGCCGCCACCACCAAGGGCAGCACCGGGTAAGCCCGGTCGAGCCAGCGCACCTGTTCGCGTGGCATGCCCCACAGCCACAAGGCGGCCAACGCCGCCCAGACGGCGAGCAAGGGGGTGGCGTGTTGTTGCCAAAGTGCCTCGATCATGCGCCGGCACCTTCCACCACAAAGCTCACCACCGTGGCGCAAGAGCCGCCGATGTTGAGGGTCTGGATGCGCTGGGCGCCTTCAATCTGGCAAGCCTCGGCTTGGCCAGTGACCTGGCGTGCGGCATCCCAGAGCATGCGCGTGCCCGTGGCACCGACCGGATGGCCGCAACCGATCAGGCCGCCGCTCATGTTCACGGGGCAACGGCCACCGGGATCGATCGTGCCGTCTTCCACCGCCTGCCAGCTTTGGCCAGGCGCGGTCAGGCCCAGGTGATCGATGGCCATGTATTCGGTGGTGGTGAAGCAGTCGTGGGTCTCGATGCCGCTCATGGCCTCGATGCCCGACACGCCCGCGCGTCGCCAGGCGTCTTCGATGGTGTCGCGCACATGTGGAAACACATAGGCCTGGCCCTGGCTGCGTTCGATCTTGTCGCGCAGGCGCAGACCTGCGTTGCGGTGACCCCAGCCCGCGATGCGGGCCAATTGGTCCAGGCTGTGGCCGCGTTTTTGGGCATAGGCCTGCGCAAAACGGGCCGAGGCCAGCACCACCGAGCAGGCCCCATCGGTGATCTGGCCGCAATCCTGGCGGCGTGTGCCGGGTTCGATCACCGGGTTGGCTTCGTCGTCGTCGGTAAAACTCAGGGCATCGAATTGCCACTTGCGGGTTTGCGCCAGCGGGTTGCGTTTGGCGTTGCCGTAGTTGAGCTCGGCAATGCGGTTCAGGTGCCTGCGGTCCAGCCCATAGCGGCGCTCGTATTCTTGTGCCAGCAGGCCAAAGGCGGCTGGCCACATGAAGGTGCAGTCCAGGTCTTCATGGCCTTGCCAGGCGGCCGCGTTCTGGTTGACCGAGGCCACGTCGCCGGAGGTGTTCTTGAACTCTTCCACCCCCATGACCAGCACACAGTCGTAGCGTCCGGCCTCGATCTCGGCCATCGCCGCCAGCACACCCAGGGACGACGAGGCGCAGGCTCCTTCGTGGCGCATGGCCGGCACGCCCCAGAGTTCGGGCGTCATCTGCGCCACCATGGCGCCCAGGTGCGCTTGCTGGCGCTGCATTTCACCAAAGGCATTGCCCACATGGATGCTTTGAATGGCCGAGGTGTCGAGTTCGCAGTGTGCCAGCACGCCCTGGGTCGCCTCGCGCACCATGTCTGAAATGTCCAGGCCATTGCGCGACCAGGCCTTGGCAAAGTCGGTCTGGTAACCGCCCAGGATGTAAACGGGTTCGCTCATTGGACGTTCCCTTGGGGGTAGGACAGGCTGTGCAGGCGCTGCATGGCACGGCTGAACTCGCTGGCCAAGCGGTCCACGATGTTGGCCATGGGTTCGGTTTGGTGGATGGTGCCCAGGCCCTGGCCCGCAGCCCAGACGTCGAGCCATTTCTTGCCGGCAAAAGAAGCGCTGCTGTCGTATTGCCGACTGGGGGCATCGGGCATGTTGTCCGGGTCCAGGCCGTTGGCGCGCAAGGAAGGTTTGAGCCAACTCGCGGGTGTGCCGGTCACCCCGGCGCTGACCACCAGGTCGTCCACGGTGCTGTCCACCACCATTTGCTTGTAGGCCTCGGGGGCCATGCTCTCAGTGGCGGGTATGAAGCGGGTGCCCATGTACACATAGTCGGCTCCGGCCGCGATGGCCCCGGCAATGCCCCAGCCATCACCGATGCCACCGCCCAGCACCACTTCACCGTCAAAAAACTCCCGGATGGCGCTGACAAAGGCAAAGGGTGACAAGAAGCCGGTGTGTCCGCCCGCGCCCGCGGACACGCAGGCCAAGCCATCGGCACCGGCCTTGACGGCTTTTTGGGCCAGCGTCAGGTTGATGACATCGGCAAACACGCGTCCGCCATAGGCCTGCACCACCTCGATGGCGGGCTTGGGGCTGCCCAGGGCGGTCACCACCACCGGGGGCTTGTAGCGGGCAATGAGTTCCAGGTCTTGCGCCAGGCGGGTGTTGGACGAGTGCGTGACCAGGTTGGCGCACCAGGGGCCCACGGTGTCTGCGCCCTGTGTGTCGCGTGCCGCCGCCAAGCCCTCGGTGATGGTCTTCATCCACACGTCCAGCTGCTCGATGGGGCGTGCATTGGGCGTTGGAAAAGCGCCCACAATCCCGGCCTTGCATGCGGCCAACACCATCTCCGGCCCGGAGATCAGGAACATGGGCGCTGCAAACACCGGCAGCTTCAGCGGCAGTGGCGTGGCTTTCATGCAGCCTTCTCCTGCAATGCGCTTGCGGGGCGGCGTGACTGGACGATGCCAAAGCGGCTGGCCACAAACGCCAGGTTGGTGAGGGTGGCATTGCCCGCCGGATTCAGGCCCGTGACGTGGTAGTCGCTGTAGGCTGCCGCAAAGTTAAGCGGCATGGCCCCGACCAGGTTGATGGTCAACTGGGCCCCCGCCCGGGCATAGGCCGTCTCGGCCCGGGCGATGTAGTCTTCTTGGGTGCTGTACAAAAAGGCGGTCAGTCCGCCTTGCGTGCGTGCGTCCTGCGTGGCCTGGTGCAAGGCGTCATCGGCATCCTTGCAAGCGATCACGAAGCTGATGGGGCCAAAGCGCTCCTCGGCATACAGGTCGCGCTCTTGTGTGGTGACTTGCAGCATGAGCGGCGTGCTGGTGCGGGCCTCTGGAAACTCGGGGTGGGGGTAGGCTTTGGGGGTCAACAGAACTTGGCCGCGTTGCGCGCCAGAGTCCTGCATCTCTTGCAGTAAGGCCAGGGTTTGCGGTGACTGGATGGTGGCCAAAATCATGGCCGCTTTTTTGGGCTCTGAAGTCAAGGCCTGCACGGCCGATGCCAGGCGCGTGGCGACCTCTTGGAAAGGCACCACGCCCTGCGGCGTGTGCACGCCGCTTTGGGGCACGTAGATGTTTTGTGGGCTGGTGCACATTTGCGCACTGAACAGGCACATGGTGGTGGCCAGGTTGCGCAGCACCGCGTCCAGGTCAACGGCTGACTCCAGCACCACGGTGTTGCAGCCCGCTGTCTCGGTGAAGGCCAGGGCGGGGTGGGCGTTTTTCTCGACCCACTGGCCAAAGCGCACGCTGCCGGTGAAGTCCACGATGGCTGTTTGGGGGTGCTGCACCAGCCGCTTGCCGATGGGCTCACTGACCGTGTCGAGCGCCAGGGTGACCAGGTTGGGGTCAAAACCGGCCGACTGCAAGACCTGGCGAAAGGCCTTGACGGTGATGGCCATGGGCAGCACGGTGGCCGGGTGGGGCTTGAGGATGACCGGGTTGCCTGTGGCCAGGCTGGCCATCATGGAGGGCCAGGCGTTCCAAGTGGGAAAGCTGGCACACGAGAAACACACGGCCGTGCCGCGGGGCACCAGACGGTAGGTTTTTTGCAACTGAATGTCCGAGCTGCCAAAGCGGCGCTGCCACAAGGCCGATGGGGCCACCGAGCGCATGGCTTGCTCGGCATACACCAGCGCTTCGATGCTGCGGTCCAGGGCGTTCACGCCCGAGCCGGCATAGGCCATGTTGTAGCTTTGCCCGGCCGTGTGCATCACCGCGTGCAGCACCTCGAACAGGTGGTCACGGTAAATGACCTCGAGCACTTCCATCAGCACGCCAATGCGCTGGCCGATGGAGGCCTGCGCCCAGCTGTCCATGGCTTTTTCAGCCGCTCCAAACAAACTGTCGATGTCCGATTGCGGGTACAACACGCCCAAAGGGGCCTGGGTGTAGGGCGAGACTTCTTCTCCCACCCATTGGACGATGCCGGGTTGATCCAGTGCAAAACGGCCGTTGTTCAGGTGCCGTTCAAAAGCCGCCAGACCCGCTGCCTTGGCTTGCGCTGCATCCGGGTATTTGTCGGGCATGTCAGGGTAGGGGCTCCAGCAGTGGCGCGTGGCACAGGCTTGCTGGGCCAGCTCGAAGACTGCACGGTGTTTGTCAAACAAGCTCATCCACGTCTCCAGATCAGGCGGTGGTGTCTCAAGGTGGTGGTGCCGGGCACCAGGTCGGATGCGGACAGGGTCAGCCCGCCATCTGCGGCGAAGTCCATGTTGCGCACCTGTTGGCTGCCCACAAAGTTGGGGTTGAGCGCGTGGCTGACGTGGTGCACCACCTGGGCGCGTCCCTCGTGTTCGCGCACCTCAAAGCGGCCTGCGTATTGGAAAAAGCTCTCGAACGCGGACAGGCGCTCGGCAACGGGTGCACTGCGCACGCTGTCGCTGGACAGGCGGGGGCGGTTGGCGCGTGCAATGCAAGCGGCCATGCTGCCGTCGTGCGTGTACTGGATCAGTCCGGTGGCGTCGGGGCCGAAGGGGTAAGTGGTCGCCCGACCATCGTCGTAAGTGATTTCCCAGCGCACCAGGTGCCAGACGCCCAGCAAGTCCTGGGCGGTTCGCGTTGTTGTGGAAGTGCTCATGGTGTGTCGGGCCGATTCAGGCCTGTGGCAACAAGGCTTCACGCACCCAGGTGCTGTGAAAGCCGTGGGGCACGCGCTGCGGCAGGATGACCCGGGCCACGGGACCGTTGGCCAGCTTCTGGGCATCGATGATCCACACTTCGGAGCGTTCCTGGAGGCCGTTCCAGACAAAGCCGACCAAGTAACCGTCGTCTTCGGCTTGCGGGTTGTCGCGCGGTGCAAACGGGGCCTCGCTGAACCAGTAACCCTCGCCCGGGTGGTAGGTCACGGCGCTGCCGGTTTCCAGGTCGTACTTGGCCAGGCCCGCAAAGTGCGGTTGCTCCACGGTGCGCGCGCGGCCCATTAGCACATGGTAGGTGTAGCGGTTTTTGTAGCCTTGGTACCAGCCATTGATCATCGGGAACTCGGTGTTCAGGATGTCATCGACCACACTTTCCCGGGTCTGGCCCGTGCTCAGGTTGAAGCGCCATTGGTAGAACTCGTATTCGGTGCCCTGTGTGCCGATGGTGAAGAGCAGACGTTTCACGTCCAGCGAGCCATCGAACTGTTTGGGCATGGCGTACGGGGTGCCGAGCATGACAATTTCGGTTTCGCCTTGGTCGTTGACCTCTTCCCAGGCGTTGGCCACATGCAGCATATAGCGCGGGTCGGCTTCAAACCAGCGGATCTGGTCCACGCTGCCATGGCGGGGAATGACCGCAAAGCGGGAATTCCACTCGGGGTGAAACTCCAGGCTGTAGCGCCCGGCCTTGAGGGCTTCGGGGTTGTTGATCAGCGGGAAGTCGTGCAGGATGCTGTAGTTGGCCGTGATGGCCATGTCGTGCGGCAAACGGGGGCCCGGCAACTCGACCGGGATCAGGGTCTGCAACTGCCCACTGGCATTGACCACGCCGTAGTGCATGTAGGGGTGCAGGTTGCCATAGGCGAAAAACATGTACTCGCCCGTGCGCTCGTCCACCCGCGAGTGGGCGGAAATTTGCAGGCCCTTCAGACGCGGGTCCGGCTCCAGTTTGCCCACCGTCTCCAGGCTCAAAGGGTCGACCTGGTACACCGCACCGCCCCGGTACCACATCGAAAGCAGTTTGCCGTTGTGGTATTTAACATCGGTGTTGGAGGTGTTTTTCAGGGCATGGTCAGGCAGCGCGCCCTCGGGCAATTTTTGTTTCAGCCCGGGCGCCAGGCTTTCGCCAGCGGCGCGGTCAGCCTGCAAGCCATCGGTGTTGACCCAGCGGTTGCGGTAGCTCATGCGGCCTTGCTGGAAGTGCACCGCGTGCAGCATGCCGTCGCCGTCGTACCAGTGGTATTTGCCTTTGGGTGTGTGCTGGGGCACGGGCCCGTTGCGCACATACATGCCGCTGAAGTCTGAGGGGATTTCCCCGATCACTTCAAACTCATGCACGACCAACTCTTGGTCAACGGGCGCAAAGCCACCTTGCAAGTTCGGGTTGTCGATGAGGTAGGGTGGCGTGTCCACCAGTGTTTCAAGTCCCATGGCTGTCTCCTGGTCAAAAGCGTTGAAGGGGGAGGGTTTTAGGCCGGTTGTCCCGAGAGCAAGCCACCGGGCTGCATGTCGGCCCCGCTGGCCCAGCAAGCGTGTGTGCCGCTGCACAGTTTGTGCGGCAGCTCAATGCGGCAGACCGGACCGGCTTCAAACTTCTTGGAGTCGATCAGGATGATTTCAGAGCGTTGGGTGTTCTCGTTGGTGATGAAGCTCACCAAATAACCATCGTCTTCGTCTTGCGCATTCGTGCGTGGTGCAAAAGGGGCTTCGCTGGCGTACTGGCCTTCGGGCAACTGGATGGCCCAGGATTGGCCCGTTTGCAGATCATGTTTGACATAGCCATTGAACAGAAACCAGCCGGGCACCTGCACCGCGCTGTAGGCATAACGGTAGGGGCGCGTGGCATAGCGCTGGTTGAACATGCCGAACTCCAGAATGCGATCGTCCAGGCGTTTTTCGGTGGTCTGACCTGTCTTGAGGTTGAAGCGCCAACGGTGCAGGTGGCAGCCCATTTTTTTCTGGTCCAGGTAAGACATCATGCGTTCGTAACCGGCCGGTGCGCCTTCGTAGTTGCGTGGCATCGGGTTGTCTTGAAAATACCCGTCCAGAACAATCTCATCGCCCTCTTCGTAGGCGTTGAGCCAGTGCAAAACAAAGGTGGGTGCCGCTTCGAACCAGCGGATGTCCTGGGTTTGACCGCGCCTTGGAATGATGGCGATGCGTGAAGGCGTGTCCTTGTAAAAACGCACCACATGCTTGCCTTGGGCCAGCAGCTCCGGGTCCCAGTACAGCGGGAAATCGTTCAGGATGGCGTAGTTTTCGGTGAAGGCCATGTCGTGCGGCAAGCGCGGACCGGGCAGGGGAATGGGCACATAGTGCACCAGCTTGTCGTGCTTGTCGACCACGCCGTAATGCATGTAAGGCGCGTGTTTGGAGTAGTTGAAAAACAGCATCTCACCGGTGTGTTCGTCCACTTTGCAGTGGGCCGAAATGCCGTCCAGCGGCGACCATGGCGGAATGCCTTCGTGCTCAAGACTCAAGGGGTCCAGCCGGTAGCCTTCACCGCATTGGTAGAAGGTGGTCAGGGCGCGTCCGGCGTGCACCACCACATCGGTGCTCGAAGAATCCTTGAGGCTGCCGTGTGCGCCCCAGCCTGCGCGCTCGGACAGGGCCGGGTCTTCCATCAAACCCGCCCAAAGGGCGCGACCCGCTTCCAGTTCGGCTTGCAGGCCTTTGGTCTGGACAAAGCGGTTGCGGTAGCTGACTTTGCCGCTTTTGAAGGCGGCCATGTGCAGCATGCCGTCACCGTCAAAGGGGTGGTATTTGCCCTTGGCCTGAAACACCGGGTTCTCGGTGTTGCGCAGGTAAACCCCATCAATGTCCAGCGGAATGCTGCCCTCCAGCACCTTGAGCTCTGTGGCATTGACCTCTTCGAGCAAAGGGGTCCAGGCCCCTTGCAGGTAAGGGTGATCGCCTGGCACCAGGTCACTGGTGAGGGTGTTCACAATCTCGGTGGTCATCGCATCCCCTTGCTGATTACTGTCTCTGATGAACTCAGGTTAGGTCAGTTCAGCAGGGAAAGCAATAGGGTTTGAATGGGGAGTGAGTAACCTGAGTGACTACTAAGGAATTATTTTGAGATCGTTCAATGGGTGTGCAACGCTGTGCTGCACGTTTTGCTTTGCCACGCCTTGATGGCGCGGGTTCAGACCAGCATCCCGCGCTTTTCGATGAACGCCACCACTTCGGCCAGGCCGTCCAGGGTTTTCAGGTTGGTCATGACCCAGGGG
>NZ_JAFEIF010000082.1 GCF_017848645.1 Limnohabitans sp.
GGCCAGAATGCCGGGGTAGGCGTTGGGGTTGCCCGCGTTGGGGTCGGCTTTGAGGGCCAAGGCAGGCAAGGCGATCTCGGGCGACACGGCCGTTGGGGCTTGCCAGATCAGTTCGGCTCGGGGTTGGGCATTCTCGTCGAGCCACAGGCTCGCGAGTCCACCTGCCAACGCGAGGTTAACCAAGGCCAGCAGGTGCAAAGGTCCGACGTTCATGAGCGCGCCCGCACGACAAAGAAGTTGAATTGCGCGCCCAAGCGTTGGTTGCTGGCGGGCCTGACCGCGCCGATGGTCTGCAGGGTCCAGTTTTCTAGGCCGATGACCGGGCTTTGTGTGGCCAGCAGGGTCAGGGCGTTGTGGATGCCCGCCAAATCGCCTTCCACCCGCAGGTTGATGGGGATGCGGTCAAAGTGCGGGCCTTCCTTGACAGGCAAGACCTGGATGCTGCCGATGTCGAGCTTGCTGTCGGCAAAAATGCTGCGTATGCGTTGCTGGGCTTCGCTGCCCGTTTGGGCCGCATCTTGCGCAGCCGGGAAAGCCAGGCGCGCCGTGATCTGGTTGGCTTCGTTGGCGAACTGACCGATGTCTTCACGTCGGGCGACCAGCCCCAACAGGCGGGCGTAACGGGGTTCGGCTTGTTCGATGCGTTTTTGCGCCAGCTCATGCTTGTCTGCGGCATACAGACCCAGCCACACCAGGGGGGCCAGCAACAAGGCCAGCGTGAGCATTTGCAGCCCAAAGATTCGGTTAAAGCGGGGTGGGCTCATGGCTTCTTGCTCGGGGCTACGGGTACGGCCAGCGGGTTGGCGGGCAACGCTTGGGGCTTTGCGGGTGTCGCAGCTGGCGAGGGTTTGGCGGCGCTGGATGCAGGCGCTGCTGCAGCGGAGGCCGCAGCTGGTGATGAAGCAGCTGCTTTTGCGGCGCTGGCCGCTGCGGGCGCAGGCACCGAGGCTGCTGGTGCGGGTGCCGAAGCAGCAAGGCTGGCCGGATCAGCCGCAGCAAGCGGTCGGGCAGCAGCCCACAAATCGGGGTCGATGCTGAATTCGATGGTGAAAGATTCGCGGGTGGCCCCCGGGGGCTTGGTCGCTGGGGCCGGGGCACGCACGTCTTTGAGGCCAGGGGTGGTGCTCAGCTGCTTCATGAGCGAGGAGGTGTTGACGGTTTGCCCAGACAGACTGACTTTGTTGCCCTGCACTTGAACGCTGAGCAAGGAGGTGTCGTCTGCCAAGGCTTCGGTGATCAACTGCAGCACGGGCATGGGCGGTGTGCTGGAAGCCAGCATGTCGCTCAGCTGGCCCAGTTTTTCTGTGGCCAGTGTGAACGCCTCCCTTTCGGAGAGGACAGGAATGGCTTTTTGCTGCAGTGCGGACAGCGCGGCCTCGGCCTGTTTGGAGCGCAAATACAGCTGCAAACTGGGTGTGGCGGCCATGGTGGCTACCAGTGCCAAGGCGACCAGGAGCAAGGTGGCGCTGGCCCAGCGCCAGGCCGTGCTGCGGCTTTGGCGGCGGCCTTCGGCGAACCCTGGCACCAAGACATGGTGACCGTTCTGCGTTTGGGGGACCCAGACTTCAAAGTTGTCGAGTGACGCCGCCGGATCGGTGGCCGCCAAATGCGCCGCGATGAGTGGCCGCGAGCTCAGGGCGGCGTGCACTTGGAGGCTGACGCCGCCATCGATGGCCTGGCTTTCGTAGGTCCACACGAGGTCTTCTGGCGCAAAGGGGCTATAGGCCTGCAGTTGCAGCGCCAGGGCCGACTCCAGTTCGGCTTGCGCCAGCATGGGCAAAACCAGGCTGCGGCGCAGCAAAATGTCTTCGGGCAGCACGATGGCCTGAAACCGGGTTTTTGGCTGGCCAGAAGGGGCCGTTTGGGCAGGGGTGTCGGGGCCACGGCTGATGGCTTGCTGGCCGTCGGGCAGCCACAAGCGCACCTGGGGCTGAGGCCACAGCCATGCGAGCACAGGCCAATCCAGCATGCCTCGCCAAGCGGTCACGAAATCGCGGCCCAGGGGGGCCAGGTCCAGGCCAAACAATCGGGCGTCTTTTTGAAGGCTGGGCATGGGGATCAGTTCTGGGCAGAAGCGTTGTTGGACAAGGACTGGTGTTTGCCCAACACGCGCCAGGGCAGGCCGGTGCGGCTGTCTTCTTGGCCCATGACGTCCCAGCTGCGAATCAGTCGGCCCCCACTGGCCATAGGCATGGTGACCGTCAGCCTGATGCTGCTGGAGAGGCTGGTTTCGATGAAGGCGGGGTTCAAAGCCGTGGTGTCCATCCCGGTCAGGGGTACGTTGCGGTTGGCATACAGAGCGGCCGCTCTGACTGCATCGCCCCCAGTGAGCACCTGGAGCACGGACACAGGTGCCGCCAAGGGGTTGACGCGTCCGCTGCCGTCTTTGAGGTCGGCGGTGACAAGGTCGCGAATAATAGCATAGAGGTCATAGGTCATTCCCGGCACACGCAGCAGGTCTTCCGGGGCATCAAACTTGGCTTGAAACGCTTTGGCATTGGTTGTTTGCCGGGTTTGCACCGTGGCTTGCGCCAGCGCCTGGGCGGTGTCGTTGGGCAGCTGTCCGGCCACGGCAAACAGTTGGGCCAAGAGCGCGGGCTGCGCGTTGTTGATGTCGATCAGGCCGTTCAAGGTGCTGACCTGCGCTGTATAAGTTTGCCCTGCAAAATCAAAGTTGGCACTTTGGTTGGCTTGGGCAACAGGATTGGGTTGGAAATACAGGCTTTGCAGGGCCAACAACACCACGGCGTCGGCCTGGGTTTGGGCCTGGAGGACTTGGCGCTGTTGACCGCTGCTGGTGGTTTCGGTGCGCACCGACTTGACCACGCCGGTGATGATGAGCCCCATGGCAGCGACCAGCCACAGCACGGCAATGAGGGCCAAACCACGGGAGGACTGGGGGTGGCTGCGGTTCGGCTTCATCGTCTGCCTCCGCCGACCACCACCAAATTAATGTTGCTGTCGCTTTGCGCCGAGGGCTGTATGGGCAAAACCCACTCAGGCCAGGCACCTTGGGCGTCGCTGATGAGCAGGCGCACACGCTCGGGCAAGGCGTCGGTGACGGGCCAGCCGTCTTGCCAGCCTTGCGGCCAGGGTTTGCGGGTGTCGTTCATGTCCGGGGGCAGGCCTTGGGCCTGGATGGCGAAGGTCTGGACTTGTTTGACCAGCACGCGCGATTCGGTGGCCGACCAGTCGGGCAGCACAAAGTCGGGGTTCCAGGGGGCGTAGCGCAAGATGAGTTGCGGGCCTTGGGGGCCTTCTTCCATGCTGAGCCTGAAGAAGTGCCTGCCGCCCACATCGGGCCGGGCGGGCAAGATGCCGACCCAGGTCAGGCTGTCGGGCGTGGCCTGAAAGGGCACGGTTTGCTGGCCCGGGGTGTTGGGCAGGTCGATGGTTTGCCCCGATACCCGCCCGAGGGTGGTTTGTAAAAAGTGGCGCACCACCCGGATCTCGCCCATGCGGTCGATTCGTTTGTCGACGCGGTCTTCGGTTTGGGCCATGCCGCGCAGGGCCACGCCCAGGCCGACCATGATGATGGACAGCAGGCTCATGACGACGAGCAACTCCAGCAAGGTAAAGCCCTGCTGCCGGGCTGCTGGCGGGATGTTGGGCCGGGTCATCGGACCGTGCTCCCCGGGGGTGGTTTTTGCTCGGGCAGCAGGGTCACGGCTTGCAGGCGGCCGGTGCGTGCGCCCATCGGCCAGCTGATCTCGATCTGAATTTCGTGCAGGGGAATGGCTTTGGGGCCATTGAGGCCTGTGGGGTAAGGGCTGCTGCGCACTTGCCAGTTGTAGCCGCCGCTTTCGCCGGATTCGTTCCAGCCGTCGGCACGAACAACCTGGCGGCTGGCCAGCAGGGATTCGGCCAGCCAGGTGGCTTGCTGGTGCTGCGAGACGTCGGAGACGCTGCGCAGGCTGCCCCCGGCCACGCGGTACAGCAGGCCCAAGGACATGGCCATGATGCTGAAGGCCACCAGCAGTTCGAGCAGCGAAAAGCCGCCTTGCCGCCGGGCGGCCGCCCTGCCCTGCCCTGGTTTGCACGAGGGGCCGGTCATGGTGTACGGGCTTCCTGGATGATTTGGCCGAGCAGCCAGTCCACCCGGATGCGGGTGCCCTGCCCTGTGGGCCGCACCACGTCGACCACGCCGCCCGTAGAGCCACCGTCGGGCAAGAAGACGATGCGGGCCTGGGTGTCGGCGCTTTGCCCTGTGCGTGAGCCGACGGTGGTGGTCAGGGCCACAGAGGCCGGGATTTTTTGGGTGGCCGCGCCTTCGGGGCCGAATTGTTTGGCCGCCAGGTCGATGGTGAAGGCCATGGGCTGGCCTTGCTGGATGGCTTTGAGTCGGGTTTGGCGCAAGCCGGTGACCAGGCCGCGCACGGTGTCGCGGTATTGGCTGGCCGCTTGCAGGCGGTCAAAGGCGGGCGGGGCTACGCCCACCAGCAAGGCACCGATGGCCATGACCACCAGCAGCTCGATCAGCGTGAAGCCACGGCTGCGAGCGGCGCGGGTGTGCATGGTCAATGGGCTGAGGGCATCAAGGTTGGTTGCGGATGTCGGCGTTTTCGCCCTCGCCGCCCGGCGCACCGTCAGCGCCCAAAGAGATGATTTCAGCGCCGCCATTGGCGGCTGGGCTGGCGTATTTGTAGGGCTTGCCCCAAGGGTCGTTGGGCACGTTGCCCTTGATGTAGGGGCCGTTCCAACCGGTGGCGTTGGCGGGCTTGGCCGCCAGGCCAGCCAGGCCTTCTTCGGTGGTGGGGAAGCGGCCGACATCGAGCTTGAAGAGTTCGAGGGATTTTTCGAGGTCGTTGATTTGCACGCCAGCGGTTTTGGATTTGGCACCCCCCAACTGCCCCAGCACGCGTGGACCGACCAGGCCGGCCAACAGGGTCAGGATGGCCAGAACCACCAGGAGCTCGATGAGGGTGAAGCCTTTTTGGCGCTGGCGCTTGGGGCGGGAAACTGTGGTTTTGTGCATGGCAATCTGCTCTTGAAGAGGCAAAAAATTATACGGCGAGGTCATTCACAGAAAGAATGCCCAGCAAGATGGAGACGATGATGGCGGCGATGAGGACGCCCAAAACCAGAATCAGCAGGGGCTCGAGCATGGTCAGGCCGCGCTTGATGCCGTTTTCAACATCGCTGTTGAAGATGCGGGCGATCTCCAACAACATGGGGCCGGTGCGGCCGGTTTCTTCGCCGACCCGCACCAGGTTGATGGCCAGTGGCTCAAAAATGCCACTGCCTTGCAAAGCGTCCACCATTTTGCCACCGGCTTTGACTTTGCCGGACACTGGGTCCAGGGCTTTACGTAAATTGACATTGCCCACGGTTTGGGTGGCGATGTGCAAGGCGGTCAACAAAGGCACGCCGTTGCCCAGCAAGGTGCCAAAGGAGCGGGTGAACAGGGTCAGGTTGTATTTGAGGACGAGTTTGCCCAGCAAGGGGGTTTGCAAGGCTTTGGCCTGGGTCCACTGCTGGCCGCCGGGCGATCGCATCCAGCGGCGCACCAGCCAGAACAGCGCGAGCAAGACCACCGCCATGACAGGCGCGTAGTCGGTGAAGGCTTTGCCCACGACCATGACGAAGCGTGTGGGCGCGGGCAAGGCGTCGCCCATGTCGTTGAACAGGGTCTCGAATTGCGGCACCACAAAGCCCAGCATGGCGACCAGCGAGATGACGGCCACGCCAAGCAAGATGCAGGGGTAGATGATGGCCGAGATGACGCTTTCGCGCAGGGCTTTGAGGCGTTCGAGGTGTTCGACCAGGCGCTCGAGCACGGCGCTGATCTGGCCACTGGCTTCGCCCGAGCGGATCATGTTGATGTAGAAGTCGCTGAACTGCTGCGGGTGCTTGGCCAGGGCTTTGCTCAAGGTGGATCCGCCCTTGACGTCTTCGAGCAGGGTTTGGGTCAGCTTCATCATGCTGGGCTTGGCATTCATGCCAATGAGCACGCGCAGGGCGTTGTCCAGCGCCAGCCCGGCTTTGAGCATGATGGACAGTTCGCTAGACATGACCAGGATGTCGGCCTGGGTGATTTTTTGGTTGGACAGCAGGCGCGACAGGCGCGAGGGTTCGCCGCCGTGCAAGGATTTGAACTTGCCAGCAGGGTCAGCCGCCGCCGCGGCCCCGGCCTCGTTGATGCTCAGCAGGGTCAGGCCCTGGCTGCGCAGCTGCTGCATGGCACGGGCCTGGCTGGGGGCGCTCAGGCGGCCTTCGAGGATGCTGGCGTCGGCGCGGGCCGCTTTCCAGACGTAATCAGGCATCGGACTGGTCCTCGGTCACGCGCAGCAGTTCGTCGAGGGTGGTGACACCGTCGGCCACTTTGCGCAGGCCGTCTTCGTACAGGGTGTGCATGCCCGCCGCCGTGGCTTTGGTGTGCAGCGAGGCCGAGTCCAGACCGTCGAGGATGCCTCGGCGCATGACGTCGTCCATGACCAGCAGTTCGTGGATGCCGGTGCGGCCCGAGTAGCCGGTTTGGCGGCAGTGGGGGCAGCCCACGGCGCGCCAGAGTTTGGGGGTCTTCAGGCCCAGCCGGTCCATGCCGGCGTCTTTGACCACTTTGGGGTCGGGCACGTAGTCTTGTTTGCAGTGTTGGCACAGGCGGCGCACCAGGCGCTGCGACAGCACGCCATTGACCGAAGAGGTGATGAGGTAGGGCTCGACGCCCATGTCTTGCAGCCGGATGATGGCGCCAGCGGCGGTGTTGGTGTGCAAAGTAGACAGCACCAGGTGGCCCGTGAGGGCGGACTGCACGGCGATTTGCGCGGTTTCGGTGTCACGCATTTCGCCGATCATGATGATGTCGGGGTCTTGCCGCAGGATGGAGCGCAGGGCGCGGGCAAAGCTCAGGCCGATTTGCTGGTGCACCTGGATTTGGTTGATGCCTTCGAGCTGGTATTCGACCGGCTCTTCGACGGTGATGATTTTGTGGGCGTCCGAGTCGATTTTGGACAGGGCCGCGTACAGCGTGGTGGTTTTGCCCGAGCCGGTGGGGCCGGTGACCAGCACGATGCCGTGCGGCCTGGCCAGCAGCTGGTTGAAGCGCTCCAGGGTGTCGGCTTCGAAGCCCATGGATTCGAGGCTGTAGCGCACGCTGGTGCGGTCGAGCACGCGCATGACCACGCTTTCGCCGTGCACCGTGGGCACGGTGGACACACGCAGGTCGAGTTCGCGGCCTTTGACGCGGGTTTTGATGCGGCCGTCTTGGGGCAGGCGGCGCTCGGCGATGTCCAGGTGCGCCATGAGCTTGACCCGCGAGTTGACAGCAGGGCTGAGCTGGGGCGAGACGATGTCTTCGGTGCGGATGACGCCGTCGACCCGGTAGCGCACATGCAGGCCGTCGTCAAAGGGTTCGAGGTGGATGTCGGAGGCGCGCATGTCGATGACGCGGCCGATGATGACGTTGACCAGACGGATGACGGGTGCTTCGCTGGCCAGGTCGCGCAGGTGTTCGACGAAGTCGCCCACATCGGTGTCGAACACGTCGTCTTCGCCGCGCTCGGGCTCGTCCTGGCTGGTCAGGGCTTTTTCGATGTCGGACGGGTTGGCCACGCAGGGGCGGATGGTTTGCCCAGTGGCCAGGCGCAAGGCCTTGAGGACAAAGGCGTCGTCGGCCACGGCCATGGCCAGGCTGAGGCCCGACTCGTCAAGCTTGAGGGGGTAGATCAGGTGCGTGCGCAGGAAGTCGGGCTGCAAGCCTTCGACTTCGGGCATGACGTCAGGGAATTCGTCGGCGGCCACAAAGGGCAGCTGCAACAGTTCGGCCAGGGCCTGGGTGACGTCGGCCTCGGACACGAGGCCGAGGTTGACCAGAACTTGCTCAAGCACGCTGGCGGTTTCGTCGCGGGCGTTGAGCGCACGGTCGAGGTCGCGGGCCGAGATTTTGCCCTGGCTGACCAGCAAGTCGCCCAGACGTGACCTGGGCACAGCGGCGGTCAGGTCCGTGGAAGCGGGGGCGGTGGACAGTGCGGTCATGGGGACATCGTCGAAAGCTGAATAGCGATGGATGTTACCCCAGTCCCCCTAGTCCCCACAGTCAACACCTGCTCACTGCAAGTGATACGTCTCGATGGCGCTGAAATACCCGCGCTGCTCTTGTTTTGGGTCAACCCGGGCGAAGACCCGGGGTTCATGGTGCAACGTTGCACTTTGCCACCGCGCCCTGCCAGCTCTGGGACTCGGCCTCATGGGCTGAGGGGGATCAGTTTCTGGGCTTGCTGCCCAGGCGCATCCAGTCCCGCGCAATTGGATAGACCAAGTCCATCTGGCGGTCGGCCGAGTTGCTGAACATCATGAAAATCCTGGAGTTGCCCGTTTCTGTACTCCAGCCAATGCGTTGACCGCCGTAGCCTGCAGCCCAAAAGCTCTGGGGCACCATGGCGTTTTCAGTGAAGGTGAAGTAACCGTAACCGGACATGTGGTTGACCAGGCTGGGGGCTCTGATTTGGGTGCTGCCCATGTCCCGAATGAAACGGCCAAAGCAGCTGTCTTTCTGGCGCTCTTTGTCAATGTAAATGGCCAGCCTGATCCAATCGATCAGCGCCAAGCGCATGCCGTCGTTGGCTCCTCGAAAATAACCACTGCGATCGGTTGCAAAAATGGCCGAATGCTCGGCATCGGCGGGGGCCAACAATTGCTCTTGCATCCAGCGGGTGGCAGGCATACCAACTGTTCTTTCCAGCATCATGGCCACGGTGTAGGGGTCGCGTGACTTGTAGCTGAAACGTTCACCGGGCTTGATTTTGGAAAACACGCCCCGCTGAGCCGTGGATTGGCTGGGTGTGGCCAGCAATCGCTCAAGGTTGCCAGCGCCTTCGAGGTGAAAGCGCGTTTCTTCTGCGGTGGTCCCCAAGTAGTCGCGTTCGCCAGGTTCGGTGGTGCCCGAGGCCATCATGAGCAAGTCGCGCAATGTGGCGGCTCCCAAATCGGTGCCAGACAGGGCGGGGATCGCCGCATCGGCACGTTGACCTAGGCTCAATCGACCTGAGCAGATGGCTTTGCCCGCAGCGAGTGCGGTCATGGTCTTGGCCATGCTGGCACTCATCAAGCGTGAGTCCAGGCGGATGCCCCCTGTAGCGGTGATGCTCACGATTTCCCCGGCGTCCAGCAAGACCAGTACCCGTGACTCGATCTGCTGCATCAGTGCTTCGGCGCGCTGGACGATTGGCGCTTCTGCGGGAGAGGCTGGGCGCACGGGTACAGGCTGAGCTTGCGGACGCGGGGTGGTGCGGTAGTGCCAGGGTTGGCCTGAACCCAATAGCCAATCTTCAGGCAAATAAAGCACACCCCCCTCTCCCAAGGGTGCGCCACCTGGCCCTGGCGTGGTAGCTGCCTGGTTTTTGGGTGGTATTTTGGGCGCGACCTCTCTGATCTGAAAATTTTTGTGGTTGAGGCTGGTGTTGCTGAGAGATGGCGTGCCTTGGTCAATTGCTGCGGTCGTGGTGATGCCTGTGGTGCGACTGAGGGAGGCGCTGCACCGCTCTCGCACCCTGGTTTTGCCATCTGCCGCGAACATTTGCCCCTGGAGTTCCAGTGTGCCGTTGGGGGCATGGCCACTCAGGCGTGTGACCCACCGGGTCTCGGTGTCGGATCGACGTCGCCCTTGAGATTGGATGTCCAGCTGACCCGATGGTGCCAGTTGATAGGAAAAAGTTTCCACGGTCTGCCCATCTGTACGATCGGTTGTGCCCGAAATGCCGGAGACCGTCAACGTCAGCGGGATGGTGAAGCTGGGGCTGCGATTTGCGGTGTTTTCAGAACAGGTCAATGCACCGGTCCAACGGCCGTCCAGCGCACTGGCCAAGGCCAATGGACTGGTAAGGCCTGCCAAAGCACAGGCGACGGCGGCCACGGCCTTGGCCAAGCTCAGCCCAGACTCGTCGAGTTTGAGGGGACTGATCAGGTAAGTGCGCAGGGAATCAGGCTGCAGGCCGTCAACTTCTGCCCCGGGTACTTCTGAGGTCAGGTCCTTAGGAGCAGGAGCGATGGACAGAGCGGTCATAGGGCGTTCAGATAGGCTGGAAGCCATGATGTTAACGGCTCGCACCTGAAGGTGCCACACCTGTCAGCCCCGGCACGATGCAGGTTGGATGGCGCTTACAACATCCGCGCCAACGCCGCCTGTAAGTGCTCGGACGGCAAGCGCTTGAAGCCCGTGCGGGCAAAGCGCTGCAGGCGGCCTTGCATGAAGGCCACGAGCACGGAAGCGGCTACTTGCGCATCGGCTGTGGAAGAAGTGGCCGATGTAGCCGAGTCGCTGGTTTTGAGGGACTGGCGCAGCTGCGCTTCGATCTTGTCAAAGAGCAAGTTGATGCGCTCTTGCAGGCGTTCGTGCTCTAGCACCAGAGCGTCGCCGATCATGACGCGGCTCATGCCGGGGTTTTTCTCGGCGAACTGAAACAACAGCGCCACGATGCGGCCGGCTTGCTGGGGGCCTGCGCTTTCGCGGTCGGTGACCTGGCGGATCAGGCCCATGGTGGACTGGTCGACAAAGTCAATCAGGCCCTCGAACATTTGCGCCTTGCTGGCAAAGTGGCGGTACAGGGCGGCTTCGCTCACGCCGATTTTGGCGGCCAGGCCGGCCGTGGTCACACGTTCGGCACCGGGCTGCTCCAGCATGGCAGCCAGGGTTTGCAAGATTTGCAAACGGCGCTCGCCCGGCTTGGGGCGCTTGCGCGTGGGGGCCGACTCTTCGTCGGCCATGGGCTCGTGTTGTTCTTGATCTGACATGTCATCCCCTTGTTGTTCGAGCCGCCCGTGTTGGCGGTGCTGCTTTAACGGCTGCGGATCATGGTGCCGAAGGCTTGCTCCGACAACACTTCCAGCAGCATGGCGTGGGGCACGCGGCCATCGATGATGTGCACCGCATTCACGCCGCTCTTGGCTGCGTCCAGGGCCCCCGCAATCTTGGGGATCATGCCGCCGCTGATGGTGCCGTCGGCGCACAGCTCGTCGATGCGGCTGGGGGTCAGCTCGGTCAGCAACTGGCCTTGCTTGTCGAGCACGCCCCGGATGTTGGTGAGCATGAGCAATTTTTCGGCCTGCAGCACAGTGGCCAGCTTGGCGGCCACCACGTCGGCGTTGATGTTGTAGCTTTCGTTGTTGACGCCAAAGCCAATCGGGCTGACCACCGGGATGAAGGCGTCGTCCTGCAAGCACTGGAGGATGGACGGGTCGATGCTTTCGATCTCACCGACCTGGCCCACGTCGTGTTCTTTGGTGGGGTCTTGGCTGTCCACCAGGCGCAGTTTTTTGGCGCGGATCAGGCCGCCGTCGCGGCCCGTGAGGCCCACGGCTTTGCCGCCTGCGCGGTTGATCATGCCCACGATGTCTTGCTGCACTTCTCCGCCCAGCACCCACTCGACCACTTCCATGGTCTCGGCATCGGTCACGCGCATGCCCTGGATGAATTCACCGGTTTTGCCCAAGCGCTTCAAGGCGGTTTCGATTTGCGGGCCGCCGCCGTGCACCACCACCGGGTTCATGCCGACCAGCTTGAGCAGCACCACGTCTTCGGCAAAGGCCTGCTGCAAGGCCGGGTCGGTCATGGCGTTGCCGCCGTACTTGATGACCAGCGTCTTGCCATGGAACTTGCGGATGTAGGGCATGGCCTGGGCCAGGATCTGGGCCTGGTCATGCGGCGCAACGGTGGGGGCAAGGGTGGTGTCGGTCATGTCAGAAAAACTTCAGCAAATGGGCCAATGAAAAGAGTCGGGTGCAGCCAGCGCACACGTTCGGACAATTGTGCCGCAAGCGCATGGCGCATCAGAGGATCTCGGCCAGCATGCGGTTGACACCCTGCTGCCATGGCGACAGCACCAGGCCAAAGGCGTTTTGCAACTTGTGCGTGGCCAGGCGCGAGTTGAGCGGGCGCTGCGCGGGCGTCGGAAAGGCCGAGGTAGGCACGGGGGCGATCTCGCTCACCTTCAAGGCCAAACCGGGCTGAAGCAGCCGGGCCTGCGCGATCACATGGCTGGCGTAGCCGTGCCAGGTGGTCTGACCACCGGCCACCAAGTGGTACAGCCCGCCCAGCGCGGGCTGCTGCAAACTGGCCCGGATGGCGTGCGCGGTCACATCGGCGATCTGGTCGGCTCCGGTGGGTGCGCCGAACTGGTCGTCAATGACGGTGAGGCGCTCGCGTTCGGCGGCCAGGCGCAGCATGGTCTTGGCAAAGTTGTCGCCCCGCGCGGCGTAGACCCAACTGGTGCGAAAGATCAGGTGCGCACAGCCGCTGGCCACAATGGCTTGCTCGCCTTCGCGCTTGGTCTGGCCGTACACGCTGAGCGGCCCGATGGCGTCTTCTTCTTGCCACGGGTTTTGGCCCTGGCCGTTGAACACGTAGTCCGTGGAGTAATGCACCAGCAAGGCCCCGATTTGTGCGGCCGCCTGCGCCAGCGCGGCGGGCGCGGTGGCATTCAGGCAACGGGCCAGCTCGGGCTCGCTTTCGGCTTTGTCCACTGCGGTGTGGGCCGCGGCGTTGACGACCACATCCGGCTGGTAGTCCCGCACCGTTTGCGCCAGGCGCTCGGGCTGGCTCAGGTCACCACAAAAGTCGCTGCTGTGGCGGTCCAGCGCCAACACCTCGCCCAAGGGGGCCAGGCTGCGTTGCAGCTCCCAGCCGACCTGGCCGTTTTTGCCCAGCAGCAGGATCTTCATGACTGGCGTCCTGCATAGTTCTGATTGACCCACTCGCGGTAAGCGCCGCTTTGCACATGCTGCACCCACTCGGGGTTGGCCAGGTACCACTCGACCGTTTTGCGGATGCCGGTGTCAAAGGTTTCGGCCGGCTTCCAGCCCAGCTCGGCTTCGAGCTTGCGGGCGTCAATCGCGTAGCGCCGGTCGTGGCCCGGGCGGTCGGTGACGTAGGTGATTTGACTGGCGTAAGAGCCGCCGTCGGCCTTGGGGCGCATCTCGTCGAGCAGCTGGCAGATGGTCTGCACGATCTCGATGTTGGGCTTTTCGTTCCAGCCGCCCACGTTGTAGACCTCGCCCAAGCGACCGGCTTCGAGCACGCGGCGAATCGCGCTGCAGTGGTCCTTGACGTAGAGCCAATCGCGGATTTGCATGCCGTCACCATACACCGGCAGGGGTTTGCCCGCCAGGGCGTTGACGATCATCAGCGGGATGAGTTTTTCGGGGAAATGGTAGGGGCCGTAGTTGTTGCTGCAGTTGGTGGTGAGCACCGGCAAGCCGTAGGTGTGGTGCCAGGCGCGCACCAGGTGGTCAGATGCCGCCTTGCTCGCGCTGTAGGGGCTGTTGGGCTCGTAGCGGTGGGTTTCGGTAAAGGCCGGATCGCCCTTGGACAAAGAGCCGTACACCTCGTCGGTGGAGACGTGCAGAAAGCGGAACGCCGCTTTGTCGGTCTCCGGCAATGCGCCCCAATAGCCACGCACTGCTTCAAGCATGTTGAAGGTGCCCACGATGTTGGTCTGGATGAACTCGCCCGGGCCGTGGATGGAGCGGTCCACATGGCTTTCGGCAGCAAAGTTGACCACCGCACGCGGTTGGTGCTCGGCCAACAGGCGGCTGACCAAGGCGGTGTCGCCGATGTCGCCTTGCACCAGCTGGTGGCGTGCATCGCCTTGCAAGCTGGCCAGGGTTTCCGGGTTGCCCGCGTAGGTCAGTTTGTCGAGGTTGATGATGGCCTCGTTGCTGGTGGCCAGCCAGTCGAGCACGAAGTTGGCGCCAATAAAACCTGCGCCGCCGGTCACCAGAAGGGTCATGTGAAATGAAAAAGTCCGGGCGCAACGGGCGCTGCACCACCTATGTTGGATTTTAGAAGCTTTGAAAGTTCTTTCGCCCCGCGCCTTCAATGCTTTCGATCTTCCGCACGCTCAGGTTAAAGTGGTGACCTCATTGAGGAAATGACCCATGGCCACACCCAAGCCCCCCAAAAGCCAAGCCACCCCTGCGCAGCCGACCGCTCAAGCCTTTGCGCCGCCCGCTCAACAGGTGTGGCTGGCGGGCCTAGGGGCCATGGCCAAAGCGCAGGAGCAAGGCAGCAAAGCCATGGAAGCACTGCTGAGCGATGGTCTGGCCTTTCAACGCAAAAGTCAGGCCGAAGCCCAGCAACGCCTGCAGGAAGCGACCGAACGCCTGGGCCACCTGGCCAGCGACTTTGGGCAAAACGCATCCGGGCGTGTGGACAAACTGGAGCACCTGTTTGAAGACCGTGTGGCCAAAGCCTTGCACCGGTTGGGCATGCCTTCCTTGCTGGACATCCAGATGCTGAGCGAGCGCGTGGCGCAACTGGAGTCTCAGTTGTTGGCCTTGCAATCCGGGCGCAGCGCCCCGGCTGACCCTGGCAGCCCGCCCAAAACAAGCCCGGCGATCAAAAAAGCCGCCCCGAAGTCGACCAAGCCGCGCACCCCATCGGCAGCACCTGCCAGAACTGCCGCACCTTCCACGCGTTCGCGCAAAAAATCGGCCTGACCCCAAGCGCGCCACCCGCACATGGCCAAAAAAGCCCCCCGCCGCACCGCCGAGCGCATAGCGCAGGTGACGCTGGAGCTGTTCAACCGCTTTGGTGAGCCCAATGTCTCGACCACGCTGATTTCGGCCGAGCTGGGCATCAGCCCGGGCAATCTGTACTACCACTTTCCCTCCAAGGACGCCTTGGTCAACCAGCTGTTTGACCAGTACGAAGCGGCCATGTTGTCTTTGCTCGATGCCGCGCCCGATGTGCGCGATGTGGAGGACACCTGGTTTTTCCTGCATTCACTGTTTGAGCAGGTGTGGAACCACCGCTTTTTGTACCGCGACCTGAACAACCTGCTGTCTGGCAACCGCCACCTGGAAACGCACTTTCATGCAGTGCTGGAGCGCAAAACCTTGGCCTTTCGGCAGATGCTGGAATCCTTAGGTGCAGTGGGCCTGATGCGCATGGATGCCGACAACATCGAGACCCTGTCGGCGAGTCTGTCGGTGATGGTGACTTATTGGCTCAGTTACGAATATGTGCGCAACCCACGCCAGGCCATGGAGCCCGCCAGCGCCGGACTGGCATTGACACGGGGGGCGCAGCATGTGTTGGCGCTGTTGACGCCTTACATGGCCGATGCGCAAGTGCAGCAGCACCTGCAGGCATTGACGGCGGCCTACAGCGCGCCAAGCGTGGCCTGAGCCGAGGCCTCTGGATCAGTCAAAGCGCTGCGCGGCCAGCGCCAGCAGACCATCAAAGATCAGGTTGTCCACCAGCTCAAAACGCACGGACATGCTGGGGGCCATTTTCCAGCCGGCACCGCCGGTCATGATGCACACGGGCTCTAGCCCGGTGTGCTCTCGCAGGTGTTGCACCATGCGTTCGCAGGCCCCGGCAATGGCATAGGTGCCGCCGCTGGTCAGGGCGTCGCTGGTGTTGGTGGGAAAGGGCCTGACATCGCCCGTGGGCACATGCAAACCGGCCGTGCCGGACTCCAGGGCACGCAGCATGATGCCGTGGCCGGGCAGGATCAGACCGCCCAGAAAGCGGCCCTGCTCGTCGATGGCCTCGACCGTCACGGCCGTGCCGACCATGACCACCACCAAAGGGCGCGACTGGCCCGTGGCCAGCATGCGGTGACGCGCTCCGATCATGGCCACCCAACGGTCAGACCCTAGCCGCGAAGGGTGGTCGTAGCCGTTGGTCAGCCCCGCCTCCTGCGCACTGGGCACCACCCATTGGGGGGTGAAGTCCCACAGCTCCATTTGCTCTTGCACACGGCGCTTGATGGCGTCACCGGCCACCACGCAGCCGAGCATCTGATCGGGCTTGGGCAGGCTGGACCAAGGGCCTTCAGACAGGCGATCGATGTTTTCGAGGAATTCGGCGCCGTGCGCCAGCAGTTGGCCCTGGGGGCTCGGTTGGTCGTACAGCGCCCATTTCAGGCGCGTGTTGCCCACATCGATGGCTAAAAATGTCATCTACCGATGATAATGAATTTCAGTCACCGAAACGGGGGCACTTGGCCTTTGACTCAACCGTTGACGCCAGCGTTTTGCGCCTTGCGGATGGCGTCTTGTGCATCCCGGTCTGACCGTGTGGGCGTGTCAGACCCGTCCACCTGCAAGAGCAAGCCCAAGAGCTTGGCCCCATGCTCCACTGCCATGGAGGCGTATTTGATGTCACCCTGGACCAGGGCGCTGGCCATCAACTCCACCCGCTCATATGCATGGATGTTGCCTGCCACTTTGCCCGCCACGATGATGCGGCCGGCCAGAACATCACCTTGAACCTCGCCGTTGGGCCCGATCACCACGGAAATCGCCAGGTCTCTGGGCGCTTCGATGTTGCCCACAACCTTGCCATCGATGCGCACACTTTCCTGCAAACGCAGGCATCCATGGATTTCAGCGTGGCGACCAATCAGGGTGTCAAACTTTTCCTGACTCATCACCAAAGGGGTGTGGGCGGTTTTCTTTTTGCCAAACATGCGCGTCTCCTTTTGTTGAATTCGTGGGGTTCAGGACTGGGCCCATGCGGCCAAGGCTTTGGCTGGGTGCATGGCACGTCCTTTGTAAATCACTTCGTAATGTAAATGAGGTCCAGTTGATCGCCCAGTGTTGCCCAAAGTTCCCACCGCATCATGGCGCTCAATCACATCCTGGGGCTTGACCTGAATGGTCTTGAGGTGGGCGTAGCGTGTGACGAATCCATCGGCGTGGGCCACCTCCACCATGTGACCGTAAGCGCCTGCAAATTCTGCACGCAGCACCACGCCGGCCGCCGTGGCCAACACGGGCGTTCCGATCGGCGCCACAAAATCGATGCCTTCATGCATGCTGGGCAAGTGGGTGAGGGGGTCGGCACGAACGCCAAAGGAGCTGCTCAGCAGAAAGTCCCCCGAAAGCGGCAGCACGGTTGGCAAGAGATCCAGCCGTCCCAAATCGCTTTGCCAGCGCACCTGCATGTCCGCCATGGCCTGGTCGTAGTGGCGCATTTGCGCCAGGGACTGATCGAGTTGGTGGTTCAGCTTCCTCGACGAAAAGCCCCAAGTGGTCAACAGGTTCATGGGGCCACCCCGGCCGGCCAAGGTCTCACGCCCTGAGGGCCCAGTAAAGGACAGCAGCTTTTCGATGCCCAAACGCCCCAGAACCTTGTCTTTGATGGCCTCAAGTTCGTGCAAGCGTTCGGACACACCACTCAACTGCTGGTTCAGAACGTCCAGTTTCTCGCGGTAAATGGCCTCCACTCTTTGTTGCTCGCTTTGGCTGGTCACCCCGCCCATGCGATGGGCCAGCTCGGGCACGTATTCGACGGCCACCCTCAAACCAATCAAGTGAAACAAAAAACCCAGGAGCACCAGAAAGCTGGACACGGCGGCCAAAGCGGTCAATACGGTGCGGGTGGTGATGGACAGAGTGACCACCTTGGCCGCCGGACCTGCTACCCAAATCAATTGCATACGCGCTCCAAGAGATCTCAACCCGATTTAGACAAGCTTTATTTATACCAAAAGTATTCATCAAGTCAATCCGCCACAGGGCGTTTTGACACAAGGACTCATGGCTTGTTTTCATGGGAAAAGTGCTTTGGGCAGCTCGGTGGGCATGGGGTGGCGTCGCACCCCATCGTTGGGCGCACGGTGTGCCCGCCACAGTGACGTGGCCGCATTCACACCAAAACGGGCACAGGCGAAAACGGGCGGCCAGAACGGGCGGCCTGAACGCCGCCGCGCGCCCGGCTCAGGGCTTCACAAAACGGGTCTGGCCACCGGCATGACCGACTCGTAAGCCCGGGCGGCACGCAGCACCAAGGCGTCGCCAAACATCGGCCCCACGATCTGCAGGCCCATGGGCAGGCCGCTGCGGGTCAGGCCGCAGGGCACGGTGATGGCGGGCTGTTGGGTGAGGTTGAAGGGGTAGCTGAAGGGTGTCCAGCCCAGCATCGAAACCGGGTTCATGGCCACTGTACCAGCGGCACGCGCCTCGAACGCGGGGATCGATACAGCGGGGGTGACCAGCAGGTCATAACGCTGCATGAACTGGCGCATGTGCGAGCCCAACACGCCACGGCGTTGGTTGAGCTGTTGAATTTGCAAGGCGCTGAGCTGCGCCCCCAGCTCGGCCTCGGTCTGGAAGTCGGGGTCGGCCACGGCCTGCTGTTCGGCACTCAAGCCTTTCCAGACGGTGTAGGCCCCCAAAAACCACAGGCCTGTGGTGATCTCGAGCGGGTCTTCAAATCCGGGATCGATCTGCTCCACATGAGCGCCCAGCGCTTGCAGTTGCTGCACAGCAGCTTCAACCGCAGCGGCGATTTCGGGGTGCACGTTGTTCGCATAGCCCAAGGTGGGCGAGTAGGCAATGCGCAGGCCTCGGATGCCGTCTTCCAGGCCCACGGTGTAGTCGCTGGCATCTGGAGGCAGCGATGTCCAGTCGCGGGCATCGGGCTGCTTGAGCACGTTGGTCATCAAGGCGGCGTCACGCACGCTCATGGTGTGTGGGCCGAGGTGCGCCACCGAGCCAAAGGGTGACAAGGGGTAAGCGGGCACCCGGCCAAAGCTAGGCTTCAAGCCCACATTGCCGCAAAAGGCCGCCGGGATGCGCACGCTGCCCGCGCCGTCGGTGCCCACGCCAATGGGCCCCAGGCCTGCGGCCACGGCAGCGGCCGTGCCGCCCGAAGAGCCGCCGGGCGTGTGGTTGAGGTTCCAGGGGTTGCGTGTGATGCCGGTGGCGGGTGAATTGGTCTCGCCCTTGCAGCCAAACTCGGGCGTGGTGGTTTTGCCCACCAAGACCGCCCCCGCTTCGCGCAGGCGGGCGGTGGCTGGGGCGTCCACATCCCAGGGCTGGTTCGGGTCAATGGTGCGGCTGCCGCGCAGGGTGGGCCAGCCTTGGGTCAGGATCAGGTCCTTGATGGACGTGGGCACGCCGTCCAAAGCGCCCACGGGCGTGCCTTGCTGGCGGTGCGCCTGCCAGCGCGCTTCGCTGGCACGGGCGCTGGCCAAAGCCGCTGGTTCGTCGACCAGGCAAAAGGCATTGATTTGCGGGTTGACCCGCTCGATGCGCGAGAGCACCGCCTGCGTCACCTCGACCGGCGAGGCCTGGCCGCTGCGGTACAGCGCCAGCAGTTCGTGGGCGGGAGCTTGGGTCAGGTCTTGGGGTGTCGCGCTCATGGGTGTGCCTCTTCAAAAAAGTTCAAAAGCCCGGCCGTGCAGCCACGTCAAGGACGGGTGCGGGTGTTGGGGCTGAGTTTTTTCCAGGGCAAGTCGCCCGGATCGGCGGCCATGGGGCCGGCCGCTTTGGCCACCAGCACACGGCTGGCGATGGGCGTGAAGTCGGCCCGGAAATGGTTGGAGCTTTTGACCACCAGCAGCTTCATTTGCTCGGGGTGGATGCCCACGGCGCGAAACAGTTCGCGGTCGAGCATTTGGCATTTGCCACTGGCCACGGCGATCAGCACGCCGTCGATTTCAAGGCATGCGCAAGGGCCGATGTGGACTTTCATGCCGGTCATCATCGGGCCTTTGAGCTCACAATAATCCGGCCCCAAGGCCCGCACCGTGAAGCGCCCCTGCAAAGGTGGATCGCTCGCCTCGCCCGTGAAGGTGGGTACCGCTTTGCCCAGTGCCAGTTGCAGGCTGGCCCCGACCCCTGCGGCATGGGCCATGCGGGCGGCTTCGGGGTCAAACAACAAGCCCAGCGCCACCTGGCCAGGCCAGCGTTGGCCCGCGCCTTGTTGCAACAAAGCGTGCAACATGCCCGTGGTGTTGCTGTCACCGCCAGCGCCCGGGTTGTCTTGTGTGTCGGCCATGACCACAGGGGCCGCAGACACTTCGGCCGTGGCCAGGGCCTGCGTCACGGCCTCACGGGCGGGCAACACATCGGGACGCCACTGACCGGGCTCGGCCACGCGCTCAAACAGGCGCTGCACCGCCATGTCAGCCTGCGGGCCATGGCCCCAAACCACGGGGCCGCACTCGGCAAAATCAGACGCCGGAAAGCCCATGCAAAAGCTGAGCATGCAACCGGTTTGCGACTCGAGCGCGATCATCTCGTCATACAGGTCTTTGGCCGGGGCCATCCAGGTGCTTTGGGCGTTGAGGGGAATCAAAAACGGCAGGCGTCGCGCTTGCATGGGGCGCTTGCCGCCTGCACGCAAATGTTCGCGCAGCAGCAAGGCGGCCCTCTCGCCGGTCTCGGCCATGTCGATGTGCGGGTAGGTGCGGTAGGCCACCAGGCCATCGGACATCTGCAGCATGCGCTCGGTCACGTTGGCGTGCAGGTCCAGGCTGGCGACGATGGGCAGCTTGGGGCCGACCACCGCACGGATGCGGGCGATCAGCTCGCCTTCGCTGTCGTCGGCGTTTTCGGCCACGGCTGCGCCGTGCAGATCGAGGTACACCCCGTCCAGGCCCTGCACCAGGGCCGCACGAACGTCTTCGACAATGGCCGCGCAGATGCGCTCAAACGCGTCTTGGGTCACGTACGACGAGGGCGTGGCCCCGGCCCAGGCCGAGGGCACCAGTTGCCAGCCTTCGCGCCGCGCCGCGTCGATGAAGCCGCCCGCCGGGATGTTCACGCCCGTCATCTGGTCGATCAGGGCCTGCCCGCGCACATAGGCCGGAAAGGCCTCGCCGCTTTGGAAGGCGGCCCAATCGGCCAGGCTGGGGGCAAAGGTGTTGGTCTCGTGCTGGTAACCAGCGATCAGGATGCGGGTCATAGGGGGCCGTGTTCAGGGTTCAAATCAAGCCGGCTGAAGCTGCGCTGTCGCGGTGCGACATCAAGGTGCAGCTTCCAGGGGCGGCAAAGCGGCAGGCGCGGCCTGCAGCAGGCGGCGCGTGTAGTCTTGTTGCGGGTTGGCGTAGAGCGCGGCGGTTGGGCCTTCTTCAACGATGTGGCCTTGGTGCATCACGATCACGCGGTCGCACAGCTGCGCGGCCACACGCAGGTCGTGCGTGATGAAGAGCAAACCCAGGCCCAGACGGCCCTGGATTTCGCGCAGCAAATTCAGAATCTGTGCCTGCACGCTCACATCCAGCGCACTCACCGCCTCGTCGGCCACCAACACCTGGGGCCGGCAAGCCAGCGCTCGCGCAATGGCCAGGCGTTGCCGTTGACCGCCGCTGAATTGACTGGGGTAACGCTGCAGCGCCTCGACCGGCAAACGCACCTGCGTCATCAGCTCGGCCGCCAAGGCTTCGGCCTCGGCGCGGGACTGGCCAAAGTTCATGGCCCCTTCGACCATGGACTGGCCCACCGTGCGACGCGGGTTGAGCGAGCGGTTGGGGTCCTGGAAGACCACCTGCACACGGTTGCGCAAAGGCCGCAAGCGGCCCTCGGGCAAAGTGGCCACCTCGTCGTCGCCCCACAAGATGCGGCCCTCGGTCGGGTCGATCAGGCGGATCAGGCAACGGGCAAAAGTGGACTTGCCCGAACCGGACTCACCCACAATGCCCACCGTCTCGCCCGCGTGTACCGCAACATGGGCGTTTTGCAGCGCAGCGGTGGCGCGGTTGCGGCCCAACCAGTCGCGGCTGGCGTAGGTTTTGCCCACGCCCTGGCCCGACAACAACGCCGCGCCACTGAACGCGGGCTTGGCCGCTGGCGGCGTCATGCCTGGCACGGCGGCGAGCAACTGGCGCGTGTACTCGGCCTTGGGGCGGCGCAAGACCTGCTCACAGGGTCCCCCCTCAACGGCTTGGCCCTGGTTCATGACCAGCACCTCGTCGGCGATTTCGGCCACCACGCCCATGTCGTGGGTGATGAACAGCACCGCGCTGCCTTGCTCGCGCTGCAGGTCGGCAATCAGCCGCAAAATTTCTTTTTGCGTGGTCACGTCGAGCGCCGTGGTCGGCTCGTCGCAAATGATCAGGGCTGGCTTGAGCACCACGGCCATGGCGATCACGATGCGTTGGCGCTGACCGCCGCTGAGTTGGTGCGGGTAGCTGCGCAGCATGCGCTCGGGGTCGGGCAGGCGCACCCGCTCGAAGATGCGCAAAATTTCGGCGCGGCGCTGGTCGCGGGGCCAGTCGGTGTGGGTCGAGAGCAACTCGTCGACCTGGTCGCCGCAGGTCATGACCGGGTTGAGGGCGGTCATGGGCTCTTGGAACACCATGCCCATGCTGCGCCCGCGCAAGGCCCGCAAACGCGCTACCGAGGCGCCGAGCAAGGACTCGCCTTGCAACAAAATTTCACCACCATTGGGACGCAGCTCTTTGGCCAGCAGGCCCATCACGGTGGTGGCCATGACCGACTTGCCCGAACCCGACTCGCCCACCACACACAAAGTCTGGCCGGGGAGGATGCTGAGCGACACTTGGTGCACCGCGTGCGCCCGGTCACCGCCGGCAGGCAGGGCCACCGAGAGATCGCGGATGGACAGGACCGGTTGAGGAGAAGCTGTGCTCATCACGCGCCCCTTTTCGCAAACTTGGGATCGAGCACGTCGCGCAAACCATCTCCCAGCAAATTCACGGCCAGCACCGTGGGCACCAAAAACAAGGCGGGGTACAGCACGTTGCCGGGGTACTGGCTGAACTGCACACGGCCCTCGGCCATGATGTTGCCCCAGGTGGGAATGTCAGGCGGCAGGCCCAGGCCCAGAAAACTCAAAATCGCTTCGGTCAGCACCGCAGACGCGGCCACAAAGGTGCCTTGCACGATCAGCGGAGCCAAGGCATTGGGCAGGATGTGCCGCCACAAAATCACAGGCGTGGGGGTGGCCAGCGCACGGGCGGCCTCCACAAAAGGCTCTTCACGCAAGCTCAGCACCAAAGAGCGCACCAAACGCGTCACACGCGGCACCTCGGGGATGGCGATGGCCACCACCACCGTCCACACTTGCGCGCCCAATGCCGCCACCAGCGCAATGGCCAACAAGATGGCGGGGATGGCCATCAGGCCATCCATGAAGCGCATGAGCACCGCATCAACTTGCCGGAAGTAACCGGCCAGCATGCCCAAAAACCCGCCCAGCGCCAGCGCCAGCGCGGCGGTGAAGCCCCCCACCAGCAAGGACACTTGCGCCCCGTACACCACACGGCTGTACAGGTCACGACCAAAGCTGTCGGTGCCCAGCCAGAAGGTGTGGGCCACGGTGCTGCCATCGACCAGGGTGAAATCCCCCTTGAGCCCGGCAGCTTTGTTGATGTAGTTGGAGTCCATGGCGGCCGGGTCCACCGTGCCCAGCCACGGTGCCAACAAAGACACCAGGACCATGAACCCGAGCACCACGGCACCAAACCGGATTGAGCCATTGGCCCACAAACGATGAGAGAGGGACATCAGTAACGGATCCTCGGATCAAGAAAGAGGTAGCTCAAATCGACCAGGAGGTTGATGAACACATAGGCGAAGGAGAACAGCAGGACCAGCCCCTGAATCACCGGGAAATCGCGGTTGAGCACCGCATCCACTGTGAGCATGCCCAGCCCGGGGATGGCGTACACCGTTTCGGTCACCACCACGCCGCCAATGAGCAAGGCCACACCGATGCCAATCACGGTCACGATGGGCACGGCCGCATTGGCCAGCGCATGGCGCAGCAGCACCGCTTGCTCGGTCACCCCTTTGGCTCGCGCCGTGCGGATGTAGTCTTCGGTCAAGGCCTCGGACACGCTGGCCCGGGTGACCCGCGCAATCAGCGCCACATAAATCAAGGCCAGCGTCATCCAGGGCAGGATCAGCTGTCGCATCCAGTCCCAAACCCCGACACTGCGCGGCCCGAACAAGGTTTTGTAGCCCTGCACCGGCAACCACTCCAAGCGAATGGCAAACAGGTAGATCAACAAGTAGCCGACCACAAACACCGGTACCGAAAACCCGGCCACCGAAAACCCGGAGAGGATTTTGTCGAGCCAGCCGCCCATGCGCCAGGCCGCGATGGTGCCCAGCGGGATCGCCACGGCAATGGCCAGCAGCAAGGTGCCGACCGCCAGAGACAAAGTGGGCTCGATGCGCTGCGCGATCAGCTCGGTGACAGGTTTACTCAGGTAATACGAATACCCCAGATCGCCCTGAAACACCCGCCCGATCCAGATGAAGTACTGGGACAGGATGGAACCATCCAGACCCAGCTGCTGGCGGATGCGGTCGATTTCTTCGTTGGTGGCGCTGTTGCCGGCAATCACCGCCGCCGGGTCACCGGGGGCCAGCCTCAGGATGAGGAAAACCACCAGCGACACGACGAGCAGGACCGGCAGCACCGCCAACAGGCGGCGCAAGACAAATTGAAGCATCGGTCAGAACCTGATCAGTTTTTCTTCAGGCCCCACATCACCGGGATGCCCGGTGTCTGAATCAAGCCACTGACGTTGCTGCGCACCACGGTGGGTGATCGGTACTGACCCAAAGGTGCGTGGGTCGCGGTTTCGATGGCCACAGCCTGAATCTGGCTGGCGATCTTCTTTTTCTCTTCGATGGTGGCCGCGCGTGCAAAGCTCGCTTTCAGGGTCTCGATGCGCGGCTCGTTTTGCCAGCCGAACCAGCCGGTGTCGCCCTTGGCGTTGAGCATGGCCATGGCCAGCGGGTTGGTGATGTCACCGGCCGTCCAGGCGGTCAGGAAGGCGTTCCAGCCACCGGCTGCAGGCGCGTCTTTCTTGGCGCGTCGGGCCACCAGCGAGGCCCAATCCATTTGCTGAAAGTCCACCTTGAAGCCTGCGGCCTCCAGCTGCTGCTTGGCCACCAGCGGAATCTTGGCGATCGAAGCCAGATCGGTGGGACGCATCAGCAGCACGGGCGTGTTGTCGTAACCCGCCTCTTTCAGCATTTCGCGTGCTTTGGCCGGGTTGGCGATGCCAGTGAAATAACCGGTATTTTCATCGGCGTAGAGCGTGCCGCATGGGAAGATGCTGCGGCACACTTTCTGCAACTCGGGGATGCCGATCTGTGTGTTGAGCACGGCCTGCTGACCCATCGCCACCATGGCTGCTTGCCGGATCTTGGGGTTGTCAAAAGGCTTGTGCAGATGGTTGAAGCGCATGATGAACGTCAGGCCCGCGGGCGAGAAATCCTCGACCTTCACGCCTTCGGTTTTCTTCAGGGTTTCGTACTGCTCAAAGCTGGGCTGCTCGACCATGTCCACTTCACCGGCTTTGAGCGCATTGAACTGGGTTTGCGGATCGCGGATGATGACCCACTCGACGCGCTCAAAGTTGACCGGGCGGCCACCGGCCATGCCGTTGGGCGCTTCGGCGCGGGGCTTGTATTTGGCATTGCGCGTGTACACCGCCAAAGCGCCGGGCTTGAACTCATCGGCTTTGAAAATGAAGGGGCCTGAGCCAATGTGCTCCTTGATCTGTTCAGAGCCTGGCGTGGCCGCAATGCGTGCGGGCATGATGAAAGGCACGTTGGAGGAGGCCTTGCCCAAAGCGTCGAGCACAATGCCGCTGGGCTCCTTGAGAATCAAGCGGAAGGTGCTGGCATCGGGCGTTTCGTAGCGGTCAATGAAGGTGTTCAAAATGCCGCCCATGGCGTCGCGGCTGGCCCAGCGCTTGAGCGAGGCCACCACGTCTTCACTGGTGACCGGTTTGCCATCATGGAACTCCAGGCCGCTGCGCAGCTTGAAGGTCCAGGTCTTGCGGTCGGGCGAGTTGGTGTAGGTGTCCACCATCTGGGGCTTGATGTTGCCCTGCGCGTCTTCCGAGAACAGCGTGTCGTAAATCATGTACGCGTGGTTGCGCGTCACATAAGCCGTGGTCCAGATCGGGTCGAGCACCGCCAGGTTGGCGTGCGGCACAAAGCGGAACACTTTGTTGTCTTGCGCTTGGGCTTGGGCCACCACGGGGGCCAGCATGCTCAGACCCAACAAGCCGGTGGCGGCAAACAGAACACGTCTCTTCATGATCAGATCTCCAAAAATAGGAACAGTTGAAAATTCATGATGACAGCTTTCAAAGCGAACAAGCGTCACCTTTGCGCAAAACGGAGTCGGGGTTTTCACCAGTGGCTGCGCACCCTTTGACCGCTTTCATAATACAAATAAACCCGAGAGCAACACCACATGGTCAACCCTGATATTTCAGCCCTGGATTTGTCCCGCGCCATTCACCTCAAGCAGGTGTCGTGCCAGGAAGTCATGCAGTCCACACTCGATCGCATTGCGCAACTCAATCCGCAGTCCAACGCCATCGTCAGCCTGCAAGAACCCGAACTTTTGATGGCACAAGCGCGCGAACGCGATGCGCAGCTGGCCCGGGGCGAGTCAATGGGCTGGATGCACGGCATGCCCCAAGCCATCAAAGACCTGTCCAATGTGGCTGGTCTGCGCACCACTTTGGGCAGCCCCTTGATGAAAGACTTCGTGGCCAGCGAAGACGGCCTGATGGCCCGTCGCATGAAAGCCGCAGGTGCCATCGTGATTGGCAAAACCAACTCGCCCGAGTTTGGCCTGGGCTCGCACACTTTCAACGAGGTGTTTGGCCCCACCCGCAACGCCTGGGACCCGGGCAAATCAGCGGGTGGCAGCAGCGGCGGCGCGGCCGTGGCACTGGCGCAACGCCTGCTGCCCGTGGCCGATGGTTCGGACTTCATGGGCAGCTTGCGCAACCCGGCCGGCTGGAACCATGTGTTTGGCATGCGCCCCTCTCAAGGCCGTGTGCCCATGTCACCCGCACAAGACGTGTTCATTGCCCAGCTCGGCACCGAAGGCCCGATGGGCCGCCATGTGCGCGATGTGGCCATGCTGCTGTCGGTGCAAGCGGGCGCGGACCCGGCCTGCCCACTCAGCCTGACCGACGATCCAGCGGTGTTCGCGGGCGCGCTGGACAGCGACCCCCAAGGCCAGCGCATCGGCTGGCTGGGCGATTTGCAGGGCTACCTGCCCATGGAGGGCGGCATTTTGGAGGTCTGCCAATCGGCCTTGAACAGCTTTTCGGGCATGGGTTGCACCGTCGACGAAGCGCGTTTGGGCATGCCGCCCGAGCAAATCTGGCAAGCCTGGCTGGTGTGGCGGCAGGCCTTGGTGGGGCCACGCATTGCACCGTTCCTGGTCAACCCGGCCAACCGCGCCCACATCAAGCCCGAGGCACTGTGGGAGCACGACCAGTCGCTGAACTTGACCGGCTCGCAATTGATGGCCGCCAGCGCCAGCCGCACGCGCTTTTACCTGAGCATGTTGGCTTTGTTTGAACAATTTGATGTGCTGGCCATTCCGGTGTCACAAGTCTGGCCCTTTGACATTGGCCTGCGCTGGCCGCAAAGCGTGTCGGGCCGTGCCATGGACACCTACCACCGCTGGATGGAAGTGGTGATTTACGCCACCTTTGCGGGCTTGCCCTCCATCAGCGTGCCTGCAGGCTTTGGCGAGAACGGCCTGCCGATGGGCCTGGCCTTGATTGGCAAACCCCAAGGAGACTTGGCCCTGCTGAAACTGGCGCACGCCTACGAGATGGCGAATCTGGACATGATCAACCGCCGCCCGCCTGGCGTGTGAGGCACCGCAGCGCCAGACCGCGCGCTCAGTTTTGCTGCCAAGGCAAGCCGCGAAACCGCCAGCCGCCCTTTTGGCCCCGGTGCGCCTGCGCGTCCGGGTCGCCCTCAAAGCCTTCGAGGATGTTGTAGGCCTGCAGGCCCAGTTCGGTGGCGCGCTGGGCGGCGGAGATGGAGCGCACGCCGCTGCGGCACAGCAGCACCAGCTTTTTGCCGCCCGCGCCCAAGGCCTGCACGCCCGCGTCAAAACCCGGGTTCATCGCCATGCCGGGCCACTGCTTCCAGGCCAGGGCGTGGGCACCGGGCACAAAGCCCACCCAGGCGCGTTCGGCGTCGGTGCGCACGTCCACCAGTTCGGCCTCGCCCGATTGCACCCAGGCCCAGGCCTGCTCTGGCGAAATGTCGCCTGCGTAACCGGCTGCGGGTTGAACGTTTTGCGCAAGAGGGGTCGATGGAGAGGTCATGGTGGCCATTTCGTCTGTGCACGGGCCTCGATGCGAGTCCCAGATTGATGTGAAATCATAGCTTTTTGCCAAGTCGCCAAAGTGAGGACCCCTGTGTCAGTGACAGGACAGGCTGCAACAGCTAAGATGCGGGTTTTGGTTGACGTTTACGTCAACGTCAAAGCCAGCAACCATTCAACCCTGCAGTCCGCCCGCTAACGGAGACCCCATGACCGACCTGTCCGCCGAATTCAAAGCCCTGGCCGAATACCGCCCGACCAACAAGGTGCGCTTTGTCACCGCCGCTTCGCTGTTTGACGGCCACGACGCCGCCATCAACATCATGCGCCGCATCCTGCAAAGCATGGGCGCCGAAGTGATCCACCTGGGCCACAACCGCTCGGTGGACGAGGTGGTGACCGCCGCCCTGCAAGAAGACGCCCAAGGCATCGCGATCAGCTCTTACCAGGGCGGGCACAACGAATACTTCAGCTACATGGTCGATTTGCTCAAGGCCCGGGGCGGCGAACACATCAAGGTGTTTGGCGGCGGTGGTGGCGTGATCGTGCCGGCTGAAATCCGCGCCCTGGCCGACAAAGGCGTGCGCATTTTCAGCCCCGAAGACGGCCAAAAAATGGGCCTGGCCGGGATGATCGGCGAGATGGTCATGCGCTGCGACCAGGACGTGAGCCCGCTGGCCCCGAAAACCGTGGACGCGATTCAGGGCCACGGCGAGATGAACTGGCGCGCCTTGGCGCAACTGATCACCGCTTTAGAGAACGACAAGGCCGATGCCAGCGTGGTCCAAGCTGTGCGCGAACAAGCCGCACAAAAGAAAGTGCCCGTCTTGGGCATCACTGGCACCGGCGGTGCGGGCAAGTCCTCACTCACCGACGAGCTGATCCGCCGACTGCGCCTGGACCAGGGCGACGCGCTGCGCGTGGCCGTGATCTCCATCGACCCATCCCGCCGCAAGAGCGGTGGTGCGCTGCTGGGCGACCGCATCCGCATGAACGCGATCAGCCCCTGGTCACAAGGCCCGCGCGTGTTCATGCGCTCGCTGGCCACGCGTGACTTTGGCAGTGAAATTTCAGCCGCCCTGCCCGACGTAGTCGCGGCCTGCAAGGTGGCGGGCTTTGACGTGATCGTGGTGGAAACGTCTGGCATTGGCCAGGGCGACGCGGCCATCGTGCCGCATGTGAACGTGCCCATGTACGTGATGACGCCCGAGTTTGGCGCGGCCAGCCAGCTCGAAAAAATCGACATGCTGGACTTTGCCGAGTTTGTCGCCATCAACAAGTTCGACCGCAAAGGCGCGTCTGACGCCCTGCGCGACGTGGCCAAGCAGGTGCAGCGCAACAAAGAAGCCTGGACCGTGCCGACCGAGCAGATGCCGGTGTTTGGCACCATGGCCGCCCGCTTCAACGACGACGGCGTGACCGCGCTGTACCAGGCGCTCAAAGCACGCCTGGCAGAGCTGGGCATGCCCATCACCGAAGGCCGTTTGCCGGTGGTCAGCGTGCGCTACAGCACCCACCAAAACCCGGTGGTGCCGTCTTCCCGCACCCGCTACTTGGCCGAGATCAGCGACACCGTGCGCGGGTACAAAAAACGCGCCATCGACCAGTCGCGCCTGGCCCGTGAGATCCAGCAACTGCGTGCTGCAGCCCGCATGCTCGAAGTGGGCAAATCCGGTCGTGCCAAGGCGGCCGAAGCGGCGATTGATCTGGCCGTGCAACGCGAACAAACCCAAGACCCTCACGCCCGCAAGCTGCTGGCCCAGTGGCCCGACATGCAAAAAGCCTACGCGGGCGACGAGTACGTGGTGAAAATCCGCGACAAAGAGATTCGCACGGCGCTCACCACCAAGTCGCTGTCTGGCACCACCATCCGCAAAGTGGCGCTGCCCAAGTACGAAGACGACGGCGAAGTGCTCAAGTGGTTGATGCTGGACAACGTTCCCGGCAGCTACCCTTACACCGCTGGCACCTTTGCCTTCAAGCGCGAGGGCGAAGACCCGACCCGCATGTTTGCCGGTGAAGGCGACCCGTTCCGCACCAACCGCCGCTTCAAGTTGGTGAGCGAAGGTTTGCCCGCCAAACGCCTGTCCACCGCCTTCGACTCGGTCACGCTGTACGGCAACGACCCGGACCTGCGCCCCGACATCTACGGCAAGATCGGCAATTCGGGTGTGAACGTGGCCACGCTCGACGACATGAAGGTGCTGTACTCGGGCTTTGACCTGTGCAACCCGACCACCTCGGTGTCGATGACCATCAATGGCCCCGCCCCTTCGATTTTGGCCATGTTCATGAACACGGCCATCGACCAGAACCTCGACAAGTTCAAGGCCGACAACGGCAGAGAGCCGACCGACACCGAAGCCGCCAAGATCCGCGAATGGGTGCTGGCCAATGTGCGTGGCACGGTGCAGGCCGACATCCTGAAAGAAGACCAGGGCCAGAACACCTGCATCTTCTCGACCGAGTTCTCGCTCAAAGTCATGGGCGACATCGCGCAGTATTTTGTGCACCACGACGTGCGCAACTTCTACTCGGTGTCCATCAGCGGTTACCACATCGCCGAAGCCGGGGCCAACCCGATTTCGCAGCTGGCTTTCACGCTCTCCAACGGTTTCACCTTTGTGGAAGCGTACCTGGCGCGTGGCATGCACATCGACGACTTTGCGCCCAACCTGTCGTTCTTCTTCAGCAACGGCATGGACCCGGAATACACGGTGCTCGGCCGCGTGGCCCGTCGCATCTGGGCCGTGGCGATGAAAGAGAAATACGGCGCGAACGAGCGCAGCCAAAAGCTCAAGTACCACATCCAGACCTCAGGCCGCTCGCTGCACGCACAAGAGATCCAGTTCAACGACATCCGCACAACGCTGCAGGCGCTGATCGCGATCTACGACAACTGCAACAGCCTGCACACCAACGCCTTTGACGAGGCCATCACCACGCCCACCGAAGACTCGGTGCGCCGCGCCATGGCAATCCAGCTCATCATCAACCGCGAGTGGGGCCTGGCCAAGAACGAGAACCCGAACCAAGGTGCCTTCATCATCGACGAGCTCACCGAGCTGGTCGAAGAGATGGTGCTGGCCGAGTTCGAGAAAATCGCCGAGCGTGGCGGTGTGTTGGGCGCGATGGAAACCGGCTACCAGCGCGGCAAGATTCAAGACGAGTCCATGCACTACGAGATGCTCAAGCACACGGGCGAGCTGCCCATCATCGGCGTCAACACCTTCCGCAACCCCAAAGGCGACGAGGTCATGGAAACGCTGGAGCTGGCCCGCTCGACCGAGGAAGAAAAACAGTCGCAGCTCCAGCGACTGAACGACTTCCACGCCTTGCACGCCGCCGAATCGCCCGCCATGCTCAAGCGTTTGCAGCAAGCCGTGATCGACAACGGGAATGTGTTCGAAGTGCTGATGGACGCGGTGCGTGTCTGCTCACTCGGCCAGATCACCAACGCGCTGTTCGAGGTGGGGGGTCAGTACCGGCGCAACATGTGAACCTCAGAAGTTCACCCGATCCCCGCCCTTGAGCGCCAGCATGCTGCGGGCCTCGTCGGGCGTGGCGATCTCCAGGTTGAGGGCTTCGAGCACGGTGCGGATGCGCTGGACCTGCTGAGCACTGGACTCGGCCAATTTTCCAGGGCCGATCCACAGCGAGTCCTCCAGGCCCACGCGCACGTTCGAGCCCATGGCAGCGCCAATGCTGGCCAGCGCAATCTGGCCTTTGCCTGCGCCCAAAATCGACCACTGGTAATCGTTGCCAAACAAACGATCAGCGGTGCGGCGCATGTGCATCAGGTCTTCGGGGTGCGGGCCGATGCCACCCAAAATGCCAAACACCGACTGCACAAACAAAGGCCCCGTGACCAGCCCCCGGTCGCGGAAGTGCGCCAGGTTGTACAGGTGGCTGATGTCGTAACACTCGAACTCAAAGCGGGTGCCGTTTTCAGTGCCCAAGCGCAAAATGGTTTCGATGTCCTTGTAGGTGTTTTTGAACACCAGGTCGCGGCTTTTTTCCAGGTGCTCACGCTCCCACTCGTGCTCAAAATTTTTGAAGCGGTCGAGCATGGGGAACAAGCCGAAATTCATCGATCCCATGTTCAGCGATGCCACCTCGGGCTTGAAGGTCAGGGCCGGCTGCATGCGCTCATGCACCGTCATGTGCGGGCTGCCGCCTGTGGTCAGGTTGATCACGGCGTTGGTGCTGGCTTTGATCTTTTGCAAAAACGGCACAAAAAAGGCCGGGTCTTGTGTGGGGCGGCCGTCTGCCGGGTCGCGGGCGTGCAAATGCAAAATGGCTGCACCCGCTTCGGCTGCGGCAATCGCCGCATCGGCGATCTCGTCGGCGGTCACCGGCAAATGCGGCGACATGCTGGGCGTGTGGATGGCCCCCGTAGGGGCGCAGGTGATGATGACTTTGCGGGCTTTGCTCATGAACCGTCTCCTGAAAATGGTTGGCCAGCACGGGCTGACCAAGGATGCGCGTCAGCATGCCCGAGCCACCGGCCTCTTGGGGTCACCAAGGCAACACGGGGCCGTCCAGGACCGTTATGAAGGGCCTTGGAGCCCTGCCACACCCCCGTCATGCACCTGCCCCAGAATGCACAGACTGAGCCACTAAACTCAACGCACCCTTTCAGGACACCCCATGCAGCACTTGCCGCCCTTCATCGCCCCTTCTGAGCACCACGATGCCGACAGCGCCTTGGCGCAAATTCAGCACATCTACCTGCACAGCGTGAACCACCTGCGCCAGGCCATGCGCGAGTTTGTGGCAGGCGCGGACATGACGGACACCCGGGTGCGGGCGTTTTACCCCTTTGTGCGGGTGCAGGTCAGCAGCGCCAGCCGCAAAAGCGCGGGGCTGGACAGCCGCCTGAGCTACGGCTTTGTGGCCGAGCCGGGCCGCTTTGAAACCACCCTCACCCGGCCCGACCTGTTCGCTTTTTACATCCGCCAGCAACTGGCGCTGCTGCTGCAAAACCACGGCGTGAGCCTGCAGGTGGGCACCAGCAACCAGCCGATTCCCATCCACTTTTCTTGGGCCGAAGACGAGCACATGGAAGGCAACCTGAGCCCCGAGCGCCAGGCCCTGATGCGCGAGGTGTTTGACCTGCCCGACCTGGCCGCCATGGACGACGGCATTGCCAACGGCACGCACGAGCCTGCAGCCGCCGAGGCGCGGCCGCTGTCGCTGTTCACCGCGCCCCGCATCGATTACTCGCTGCAGCGCCTGCGCCACTACACAGGCACCTCGCCGCGCTGGTTTCAGAACTACGTGCTGTTCACCAATTACCAGTTCTACATCGACGAGTTCATCGCGCTGGGCCGCGCCGAGATGCAAAACCCGGACAGTGAATACGTCGCCTTTGTCGAGCCCGGCAACATGGTCACGCGCCGTGTGGGCCTGGCACCTGAGGACGTGGACGCGATGGGTCAAACACCGCCGCGCCTGCCGCAAATGCCTGGCTACCACCTGGTGCGCAAGGGACACAGCGGCATCACCATGGTCAACATTGGTGTGGGCCCGGCCAACGCCAAAACCATCACCGACCACATCGCTGTGCTGCGCCCGCACGCCTGGCTGATGCTGGGCCACTGCGCGGGCCTGCGCACCACGCAGCTGCTGGGCGACTACGTGCTGGCCCACGCCTATGTGCGCGAAGACCATGTGCTGGACGAAGAACTGCCGCTGTGGGTGCCGATCCCGGCGCTGGCCGAGGTGCAGGTGGCGCTGGAGCGGGCCGTGTCCGAGGTCACGGGCTGTCATGGTGCAGACCTCAAACGCCTGATGCGCACCGGCACCGTGGCCAGCACCGACAACCGCAATTGGGAGCTGCTGCCCGACAACAAACCGCAAAGGCGTTTTAGCCAAAGCCGCGCCGTGGCTCTCGACATGGAAAGCGCGACCATTGCTGCCAACGGTTTCCGCTTTCGGGTGCCCTACGGCACCTTGCTGTGCGTGAGCGACAAGCCCCTGCACGGCGAGATCAAGCTGCCCGGCATGGCCAACCACTTTTACCGCGAGCGGGTGAACCAGCACCTGCAAATCGGCATCCGCGCCGTGACGCTGCTGCGCGACGCAGGCCCTGAGCAACTGCACAGCCGCAAGCTGCGCAGCTTTGCCGAAGTGGCATTTCAATAAATCCCTATTTATCGAGTCAATCAACCGTAATGAAAGTTTCACAAAGCACCAGCACACTGAGTTTTTCAACTGTGCTTTTGGAGCTTTCACCATGTCACATGACTTTGATCCGATCAACAACCATTCCAACAACGAACACTTTCAAGACGTACTGACGCGTGCTCTGGAAAACCCGTCACGCCGATCCATTTTGCGTGGTGGCTTGGGTTTGGCATCCATGTTCGCCTTGCCCATGTTGCCGGGATGCGGTGGCGCCAGCGCAGCGGCTGGTTTACCCACACTGCCTACAAGCAGCACACTGGCTTTCACGGCGGTCAACAAAAGCATTCTTGATCAAATCGTCTTGCCGAGCGGCTACACCGCCAAAATTTTGCACGCCACAGGCGACACCTTGAGCCCATTGGCGCCAGCCTATTCAAATGCCGGCACAGAAACAGGTGACAGCTGGGAAAATCGAGTAGGCGATCACCACGATGGCATGCAGCTTTTCTACATCGATGCCAACAACAAGGCCACTTACACCGCCACCAACAAGGCGGTGATCGCGATCAACCATGAAAGCTCGGCTGACGCTCACTTTTTGAACCCCACGGGCCAGACATCGGGGGGGGTGACCGGCAAGAAGTTTGACCAATTTGGCTCTTGGGATGCCCTGACTCGCCCTGGCGACCAAGTCCTCAAAGAAATCAATCTGCACGGCGTGTCGATCGTAGAAGTCACCTTGGACATCAACGGCAAACCCACGGGTTACAACGCCACATCCAGCATGAACCGTCACATCACCCCCCAGACCTTGATGAATGTCACCGGCCCAGCCGCGCATTTGGCTGACTTGAAAGCCATGATGGTGACCAAATTTGACACCACTGGCGCGACTGTGCGTGGCACCTTGAACAACTGCGGCCATGGTGCGACCCCATGGGGCACTTACTTGGCTTGTGAAGAAAACTGGGCGTTTTATTTCAACATTGCGACTGGCGCAGCCGCCCCGACGGACGCAAAGACATTGGCGTCGCGTACCCGTTATGGCGTGGCCAAAACCGCTATCGCTGCGGGTGCAACCGCTGCGTCAGGTCAAGGTTGGTTCACCCCTACCGACCTGGCAGATGACAATCACCGTTTCAGCCGCTGGAACGTTGCAGCGGGAGGCGCCACCGCTGCCGATGACTTTCGCAATGAGCCCAACACTTTTGGCTATAACGTCGAGATTGACCCCGCCAACCCCAGCGCTGTACCCGCCAAGCGCATGGCCATGGGGCGCTTTGCACACGAAGCTTGCGTGTGCAGCATTCCGGTGGTTGGCAAGCCCTTGTCGTTCTACATGGGTTGTGACAGCCGCAATGAGTACATCTACAAATTTGTCACCACGGCCAACTGGGATGCGGCAGACATCGGTGGCGGTATCGTTGCTGGCAACAAATACTTGAACGAAGGCAAGCTCTATGCAGCCAAGTTCAACAGCGACGGTTCCGGGCAGTGGGTTGAACTGAGCATGAGCAACAGCAGCATCAGTGGTTACAGCTCTTTTGCTTTTGCCAACCAAGCTGAAATTTATGTGCACACCCGACTGGCTGCTGACGCAGCCGGGGCCACAAAAATGGACCGCCCGGAATGGGGCGCGGTCAATCATGCCAATGGTGAAATTTACTTTGCACTGACCAACAACTCATCGGCCAACCGAACCCCAGCGAAAGTCGATGCAGCCAACCCTCGCGCTTACAACGACCCGGATGGCAACAAAGGCAGTGGCAACCCGAACGGCCATATCATCCGCTTCAAAGAAGCTGGTAACTTGTCAACGGCCGCAACCTTCACATGGGATATCTTCCTGTTTGGTGCGGAAGAAGATTCCTCGTCCGATGTGAATATTTCCCAATTGACCGCCAAGAACAGCATGTCTTCCCCTGATGGCCTGTGGTTCAGCAAAAGCACGGGCATTTGCTGGATCCAAACCGATGATGGCGCTTTCACCGACGAAACCAACTGCATGTTGCTGGCCGCCGTGCCTGGCACAGTGGGTGACGGCGGAGAGTTTGTGGTGAACAACTCGTTAACTGCCAACGGCGTGACGACCACAGGCAAACAGAAAACTTTTGTAGGCGGCATTTTGGGTGAATCGCGTTTGCGCCGCTTCTTGGTGGCTCCCAAGGGGGCTGAAGTCACAGGTTTGACGGAAACCGCAGATGGCAAAACTTTGTTTGTGAACATCCAGCACCCCGGTGAAATGACCACAAAAATAGGCACCAGTCCTGCCTTTAGCTTCCAAAGCCAGTGGCCAGGCAACGGTGGTGGCTTACCTTCTGCCTATGGCCCTTCAGGCCGCCCTCGCTCTGCCACGTTGATGATCACGAAAGACGATGGCGGGAAAATTGGCTTGTGACCCACGGTCACGGATAGCCGCAGAAGAGATGGACTGAGCACGTCCTGAAAGCCAAGCGAAAACGCTTGGCTTTTTTGATGGCGGCTGCGCTCACATCTACAGCGCTTATCTGCTTTGCAGATGCGCGTACCGCAAGTGACCCGCACATTCACAGCTGCCCTCTAAAATGATCCCATGCATATCCTCTTCATTGCCGACCCCCTCGAGTCCTTCAAGATTTACAAGGACACCACGTTTTCGATGATGCGCGAAGCGCAAAAGCGCGGCCACCAGGTCGTGGCCTGCCAGATGACCGATGTGCGCTGGCAGCAAGGCGAAGCCGTGTCGGCCCAGGTGCGCGACATCACACTCACTGGCCAGCCAGACGCCTGGTTCACCCAGACCGCCACGCGCCGCGCCAACCTCAAGGACTTTGGCGCGGTCATCATGCGCACCGACCCGCCTTTCGACAGCGAATACTTTTACGCCACCCACCTGCTGAGCCAGGCCGAGCGCGAAGGCGCCAAGGTCTTCAACAGCCCGGCCGCCTTGCGCAACCACCCCGAAAAGCTGGCCATACTGGAGTTTCCGCAGTTCATCGCGCCGACCTTGGTCACGCGCAGCGAGGCCGACATCCGCGCCTTCCATGCCGAGCACGGCACCATCATCTTGAAACCCCTGGACGGCATGGGCGGCACAGGCATCTTCAAGGTGGGCGCAGACGGCCTGAATTTGGGCGTGATCATCGAGACCCTGAACCGCGGCGGCGCACAAACCGTGATGGTGCAAAAGTTTTTGCCCGGCATCGCGCAAGGCGACAAGCGCGTGCTCTTGATCGGCGGCAAACCGGTGCCCTTTTGCCTGGCCCGCATTCCCCAAGGCGGCGAAGTTCGCGGCAACCTGGCCGCAGGCGGCAAGGGCGTGGCCCAACCGATTTCAGCGCGTGACCGCGAAATCGCTGAAACGCTGGGACCGATCCTATTTGCACGCGGCCTGATGCTGGTGGGCCTGGACATCATTGGTGAGAGCCTCACCGAGATCAACGTGACCAGCCCCACCTGCTTTCAGGAAATCACCGACCAGATGGGTTGTGATGTGGCGGCGCTGTTTTGGGACGCGGTGGAAGCGGCGCTTTAAGGGGCAGGGTCTGGCCATCACACAACATCACTTCAAGCCTGTGAGGACGGCCTCTTGGATGCAACGCAAGGGTGGTGCGTCAGTCAGCACCAAATTCATGCGCATGGCTTGGTCGTTTACCGTCATCTTAGATATAACGGTGCTGCCTCGGGTGCCATCTTCGCACTGAAAGGTGCCGACTCCAGACACCTGCGCCCCTGCTTGACTGGCTTTAAAGGTGATGTCGCAACTTCCCGTCTGCAACAAATAAGTATGGGCTGCCGTTTGTTTGGTAATGCGCATCGTGCCGTAGTCAATTTGGTTTTTGTTGTACCCGGGGTAATCGCAACCAACATAGGTGCTCTTGTTCACAAAACTCCAAGTACCCGTGATGTCCGTTGTGTCATACGTGAAGCGCTCCAATGCCATCGTACCCTCCTTACCGTCAAAGCTGTAATTGAATTGGGCATGGGTATCAGAGCTAAAAGTGATGCTGGCCTCACCCACAAGGGTTTGCTTGACTTGCGAGGCTGAATATCCCGGCCCCGGTGCAGGGCCTGTACCTCTGTATAAACCTGCTTTCAAAACGGAACCATTCAAAGGCCCTGCCATGGTGAGGTAGCTCGCTTTGCCATCCTCACCATAGTTGTACCAAGCAACCACCACTGTATTGCCCTGGTGACCAACATTGAAACCCATGCCACTTTGCTGGGGGTCCCACCACCAATCCTGGTAATTGCCAGCGTACGACAGAGCGCTCAAAAGTGCCAGTAAAGTACCCGTCAAAATTTCACATAACTTTTTTTTCATGCTTCTCTCACTTTGTCATCAAAAACTAAGCTGGCCTTCTTCAAAAGTGTAAACGCGACCTGGTTCAAAAGTTGTCCAGGCCTCGTCGGTGGTCAAGGGCGCGGTCACCACCACCGCCACCCGGTCGGTCTCGCGGGTGTGCTCGGCAAAGTTCACGCTCAAGTCCTCGTCACTCAAAGTCGCACGGTTGAAGGGGTGCTTGCGCAGCACATAGTGCAGGTTCGTACTGGCGTGCGCCCACAAGGCCTGTCCGTTAGACAGCAAGAAGTTGAAGGTGCCAAAGCGGGCGATCTGCGGCACCAGCTCGCGCAGCGTGAGCGACAGCTCTTGCACACTGGGCACGCTGGCGTGTGACTTGGCCAGCTCCTGCATCAGCCAGCAAAACGCCCGCTCGCTGTCAGTCTGGCCCACGGGCTTGAAGCTGCCGTGCAGGCGCGGCGCGTAGTCCACCAAGTTGCCGTTGTGCGCAAACACCCAGTAGCGGCCCCACAGCTCGCGCACAAAGGGGTGGCAGTTTTCCAGGCTCACTTCGCCCTGCGTGGCTTTGCGGATGTGGGCGATGACGTTCTGGCTTTTGATCGGGTAGCGGCGAATCAGGTCGGCAATGGGCGAGGTGCTGGCACTTTGGTGGTCCACAAAGTGGCGCACGCCCTGCCCTTCAAAAAAGGCGATGCCCCAGCCGTCACCGTGGTGGTCGGTGATGCCGCCGCGCTGGGCAAAGCCGCTGAAGCTGAAGGTCACATCGGTGGGGGTGTTGCAGTTCATGCCGAGCAGTTGGCACATGGTTCAGTCTTTCTTGGAAGGCGTTGGCGCCTCACCCATTTTCCAGGCGGCCAACAAGGCCAAGGCCGTCATGGTGGCCAGAAACACAAAGGTCTCGTTGAAGGCACGTAAATCGGCGCTGCCCGGGCTGCTTGAAGCCAAGGCGTACACCGCCAAACGCCACTCCAGCACGATGGCGCAAATGCTCACGCCCGCCGCACCACCCAGCATGCGCACAAAACCAATCACACTCGACGCCTGCGGGATCAGGTCTTTGGGCAATCCCCGCATCGCGCCCAGGTTGAGTGAAGGCAAGATGAAGCCCAGGCCAATGCGCCCAAGGATCACCAAAATCCACAGCAGCGCTAAGCCCGCCGCGGGGTGGACCAAGGGCATGAGCGCAAACGACAGCGCCAGCAAGGCCAAGCCCCAGCTCACCCAATGGGCGGGCGGCATGCGGTGCGACAAACGGCCCACCGCCGCGATGGTCACGGCCAGCAAAATGCCCGCGGGCAACAAGGCGGCGCCAATGTAGGACGGTGACAGCCTCAAACCCATTTGCATGTAGACAGGCAGCAAATAGGTCGAGCCAAACAGCGCGATGCCGTAGGTGAACGACACCAGCGCCCCCATGGCGAAATGGCGGTGGCCAAACACCTGCAGGTTCATGAGCGGGCCGCGTCGCACCGGAAGAACAGCTTGGCCTTTTCGGCCCGAAGAGGCGCGGCGCAAACGCCCGCCCGGCTGCAACAAATGCCGCTGCCAAGCCACAAACACCGCCATGCCCACGCCCGCCAGCACCAATAGGGCCACGGCCACCGTGTGATCGTCGCCGCGCAGCTGCACCAGACCGTTGAGCAGCATCAAGGTCGAGGCGCTGGCCAGCGCCAGCCCGATCCAGTCCAGGCCCGGGCTGCCCGCATCGGCCTGCACACCGCCCGGGGCCGACGTGGGCACATAGCGGCGCGACAGCCACAGCGCCACCATGGCCAGCGGCACCACCATGAAAAAGATCGAGCGCCAGCCGAACACATCGACCAACACCCCGCCAATGCTGGGGCCAATGGCGGGGGCCAACACCACACCCATGCCAAACAGCCCGCTGGCGCGGCCCTGTTCGTGCGAGGCGAAGGCCCGCAAGATGATGATGGCCGGGATGGGTTGCACCACACCCGCCGCCAGGCCCTCGGCCACGCGTGCGGCCATGACCAGTGGAAAATCATTGGCCAAGCCGCCCACCACACCGCCGCCCAGCAGCAGCCACATGCACACCTCGTACACGCGGCGGTAGCCGTAACGCGACAGCAGCCAGGGCGTGGTCAGCATGGACACCGTCATCGCCACCATGAAGCCCGAGGTGACCCACTGCACCCGGCTTTGGCCCAGGGTGAAGTGCTGGCTCATGTCGGGAATGGCCACGTTCAAGATGGTGGACGACATCACCGCCGCCATGGAGCCCAGCATCACCGACAGCAGCAGCAACCAACGGTGCCGCTCGCCATAACGCGCTTGCAGCGCTTGCAGGCTGTGGGGGCCTTGGGCCAGGCTCATGCAACGTCGCTTTCGCTTTCGCCTTGGCTTTTGCCTTGAGACGGCTGTTCGGATGCCGCCACGCAAGCCGCGCAAATGCAGGCCTTGTTGCGCGCCGCTTCGGGCACTTGTTTCAGCAAGTCGGCGCTGAACTGAACCAGCGTGCACCAGCACGGCCCGGGCGCAGCAGCCCCGGTGTTGGGCGTGGCCATGGCGCAGGCGTTGGGCTGCCCGCACAAGGGGCAGCGGCAGGGGTCAAGGGCGGGCTGCGTCATGGCGGTGAAATCTCAGTTTTTGCCCTGGCGGCGGCGCTGCGCGTCACGCCACAGTCGAATGGCCAGCACCACCATGGGGACGGTGTGCAAGAAGAAATCAAAGATGTCGATGGGTTTGCTCAGGCTGCCTTGCAGGAGCATGCGCCACTTCTCCACCAGATGCGGCTCGGGCACAAACGGGGCCCCCGCCAAATAAACGGCAATGCCCACCAGCCACAACATCGGAATCCGGTCTATCCAGCGCATTGCGCCCTCCATAAAACCCTATTTTCAGGCATGCTCGGTGCCGCAACGCATGACCCACAGCAAAACGGCTCCCGAAGGAGCCGTTTTTTCAAGCGTCAGACCCTGTCCGGTCTGAATTCGTTCAGGCCGCCTTGACCTTCAAACGCCAGGCGTGCAGCAAGGGCTCGGTGTAGCCGCTGGGCTGCGCTTTGCCTTTGAACACCAGGTCACACGCCGCTTTGTAAGCCGCCGACTTGGCGAAGTTACCGGCCATAGGCTGGTAAGCCGCGTCGCCCGCGTTTTGCGCATCCACCACAGCGGCCATGCGCTCCATGGTTTGCTTGACTTGCTTTTCGGTCACCACGCCGTGCTGCATCCAGTTGGCCATGTGCTGGCTGCTGATGCGCAGCGTCGCGCGGTCTTCCATCAGGCCCACGCCGTTGATGTCGGGCACCTTGGAGCAGCCCACGCCCTGATCAACCCAGCGCACCACATAACCCAAAATGCCTTGGGCGTTGTTGTCGAGTTCTTTTTGCTTGTCTTCAGCCGACCAGTTGGCCGCGTCTTTGGCCACCACGGGGAACTGCAGCAAAGCGTTGAGGGTGTCTTCGCGCAATTGTTTCGGGTCTTGCTTGGCCACGGCCTTTTCCATCTGCTTTTGCAGGGCGGGCACGTCCACTTGGTGGTAGTGCATGGCGTGCAGCGTGGCGGCGGTGGGGCTGGGCACCCAAGCGGTGTTGGCACCGGCCATGGGGTGGCCGATTTTGGCTTTCAACATGTCGGCCATCAGGTCGGGCATGGCCCACATGCCTTTGCCGATCTGGGCGCGACCGCGCAGGCCGCAGGCCAGGCCCACGTTGACGTTGTTCTTCTCGTAAGCACCCAGCCAAGTGCTGTTCTTGATGTCGCCCTTGCGCATGACGGGGCCGGCCAGCATGCAGGTGTGCATCTCGTCGCCCGTGCGGTCCAGGAAGCCCGTGTTGATGAAGGCCACGCGGCTCTTGGCGGCAGCGATACAGGCTTTCAAGTTGGCGCTGGTGCGGCGCTCTTCGTCCATGATGCCCAGCTTGACGGTGGACGGCTTCATGCCGATGACTTTTTCAACGCGGCCAAACAACTCGTCGGCAAACGCCACTTCGGCGGGGCCGTGCATCTTGGGCTTGACGATGTAAACGCTGCCGGTGCGGCTGTTGCGCAGGGGGTGCGATGACTTTTTCTGCAAGTCCACCAAGGCGCAGGTCACGGTGACCATCGCGTCCAGGATGCCTTCAGGGATCTCTTTCATGGTGCCGTCGGCGGCTTTGTAGAGGATGGCGGGGTTGGTCATCAGATGACCGACGTTGCGCACAAACATGAGCGAGCGGCCGTGCAATTTCACGGTGCCTTTGCCAGCAGGTTTGGTGTACTCGCGGTCACCGTTCATGGTGCGGGTGAAAGTCTTGCCGCCCTTTTGCACTTCTTCGCTCAGAGTGCCTTGCAAAATGCCCAGCCAGTTGGCATAGGCCAACACTTTGTCGTCGGCGTCCACTGCGGCGACCGAGTCTTCCAAGTCGAGGATGGTGGACAACGCGCTTTCAGCGATCAGGTCGGACACGCCAGCGGGGTCGGTCTTGCCGATGGGCGTGGACTTGTTGATTTGCAGGTCCAGGTGGATGCCGTTGTGCACGAACAGCACGGATGCGGGGGCCTTGGCGTCACCGGTGTAGCCCACGAACTGTTTGGCGTCGGCCAGTGTGGAGTTTTTGCCGTTGGCCAGGGTCACGACCAGCTTGCCCGCTTTCACGGCGTAGCCCTTGCTGCCGACATGCGAGCCGGTCTTCAGGGGTGCCGTGCGGTCGAGCACGTTGCGGCAGTAGTCGATGACTTTGGCGCCGCGCTTAGGGTTGTAGCCCGTGCCTTTTTCACAGCCGTCAGCTTCGCTGATCGCATCGGTGCCGTACAGCGCGTCATACAAAGAACCCCAACGGGCGTTGGCCGCGTTCAGGGCGTAACGGGCGTTCAGGATCGGCACCACCAACTGAGGGCCTGCCAACTTGGCCAGCTCTGCGTCTACGTTGGCAGTGGTTGCTTGGGCGTTGCGTGGCTCTGGCACTAGGTAACCGATTTGGCTGAGGTATTTGCGGTAGGCCTTCATGGCCTTGCCTTCTGCTACGGGGCCGGGGTTGGCGGTGTGCCACTGGTCCATGGCGGTCTGGATGCGGTCGCGCTCGGCCAGCAAGGCGATGTTTTTCGGGGCCAAGTCGGCCACGATGTCGTTGAAGCCTTTCCAGAACTTGTCTGGGTCCACGCCGGTGGCGGGCAACATCTGGTCGTTGATGAAACTCAGCAGCGGGTTGGCCACTTGCAGGTTGTGGATCGCGGTGCGTGCAGTCATGAAAACCTCTGGGGTCAAGTCAAAAAAATGGGGGGTGGCTTCTGTTGAAAGCAGGCAAGCTGCCATGAAGCCCATGGGATCAAACACTCTATTCTAAATTTAGACGCCGATAAACCCGCCAGATCTTCATAGACCCATGACTTTTATGCACAAATGCAGGGCGATTTGCTCAAGCCCCAACACCGCTGCGCACTGCGGTTTAATTCAGGCATGACACGTCTCCCCAGCCCAGAAATCCTGATCAGCGAAGTTGGCCCGCGCGATGGCCTGCAGTCGGTCAAGACCACCATGCCCACCGCCGACAAGCTGCGCTGGATCGACGCGCTGGCAGCGGCGGGCTTGCGCGAGATTGAAGTCGCCTCGTTTGTCCCCGCCCAACTCTTGCCGCAAATGGCCGATGCCGCGCAGGTGGTGCAGCACGCCCTGCGACACAGCGGGGTGCGGGTGATGGCGCTGGTGCCCAACTTGCGCGGTGCCCAAGCGGCGCTGCAGGCCGGGGCGCAAAAGCTCACCTTGCCCGTATCGGCCAGCCACGCGCACTCCATGGCCAACGTGCGCAAAACGCCGGAAGCCATGGTCGAAGAGGTACGGGCCGTCTTGCGTCTGCGCGACGAGATCGCGCCCGGCGTGCCGGTGGAGGTGGGCATGTCCACCGCCTTTGGCTGCACTTTGCAAGGCCCTGTGCCCGAGGGCGATGTGCTGCTGCTGGCGGCCCAACTGGCGCAGGCGGGGGTCGACGAAATTGGCCTGTCGGACACGACCGGCATGGGCAACCCGGCGCAGGTCGCGCGCTTGTTCAAGGCGCTGTTCAGCGAAGTGGGCGCCTTGACGGGCGCCGCCCACATGCACAACACCCGAGGCCTGGGCCTGGCCAATTGCCTGGCCGCCTACGAGGCAGGGGTGCGCACCTTCGACAGCTCGCTCGGCGGTTTGGGCGGCTGCCCTTATGCGCCGGGTGCTTCGGGCAATGTGGTCACCGAAGACCTGGTCTTCATGTTCGAAGCCATGGGCGTGTCCACCGGGGTCGACATGAACCGGCTCATGGCCGCCCGCGAGCCGCTGCAAGCAGGCCTGCCTGGCGAGCCGCTGTATGGCATGACGCCCGAAGCGGGATTGCCCAAAGGCTGGCCTGGCCGTTGAACACCACTGCGCGCGCACCAATCTCACGCCAAGACGGCGGCATTGCAACCTTGAACCCGCATAATCGGGTCGCATGGACAAGCTCAAAGCCTTCGAAACCTTTGTCTCGGTTGCCACCAAGGGCAGCCTGACCGCTGCGGCCCGGGCTGAGGGCGTGGCCCCGGCCATCATCGGTCGCAGGCTCGATGCGCTGGAGGAAAACCTGGGCGTGAAGCTGCTGGTGCGCACCACACGGCGCATCACCCTGACCCACGAAGGCAGTGCTTTTCTGGAAGATTGTCAGCGCTTGCTCACGGATGTGGCCAATGCCGAAGCCAGCGTGTCGGCAGGCGGCGTCAAGGCCAGCGGGCATTTGCGCATCACCGCCCCGGCCGGGTTTGGCAGGCGCCATGTCGCCCCACTGGTGCCGCGCTTTCGAGAGCTGCACCCCGATGTATCGATTTCGCTGAACCTCAGCGACCGGGTGGTGGACCTGGCCGCCGAAGGCTTTGACTGCGCGGTGCGTGTGGGCGACCTGCCTGACAGCTCGCTGGTGAGCGTGCGCATGGCCGACAACCGCCGTCTGTGCGTGGCCACTCCGGCGTATTTGGCGCGACGCGGCACACCTTTGCAGCCGTCCGACTTGCTGCAGCACGACTGCCTGACTTTGTCGAGCGACGCCTCGCAAACCCGGGGTTGGGCTTTTCGCAACCCGGCAGATGGCGGCCAGGACGTGGTGCACTTGCGCCCGGGCGGGCCACTCGACTGCTCGGACGGGCAGGTGCTACACGACTGGTGCTTGGCCGGTTACGGCATCGCCTGGCGCAGCACTTGGGAAGTGGAGGGCGAAATCCGCTCAGGCCAGTTGGTGGCCGTGCTGGAAGACTTTGCCGCGCCACCCAACGGCATTTTTGTGGTCTTTCCGCAGCGCAAGCATTTGCCGCTGCGGGTGCGGCTGTGGATCGACCACCTGAAACACCATTACGCGCAGCCCGGTTACTGGCAAGCGGCCGAGGGATAAGGCCGCACAGCCGCCTCTGTGATGGGCAGGGGCCATGCCATTTGCCCAAGGGAGGGCACCTGAAAAAATTCGCCTTTGGCCCATCCACTCGAACTTGAATCGGTTTCTCCAAAAGAAATGCGCCCGCTGTAGCGGGCGCATCACACTTGGCGAAAAACTGGCGACTTGCTTTTACTTCTTCAAGCACTCTGACATGAAGGCCTTGCGCTCATCGCCTTTTTTGCCAGCAGCTTCGGCATTGCAGGTCTTCATTTTGTTTTGCTGCTTTTCTTGCTTGTTGGCACTCAGGCAGTCCTTCATGAAGGCTTTGCGCTCGTCGCCTTTTTTGCCTTCGGCCTCTTTGTTGCAAGTGGCCATCTTGTTTTGCTGAGGTGTTTTCTCGGCTGCAGGGGCAGATGCGGCAGGCGCAGCGGCGGCGGCAGCAGCTGCTGGCTTGACGGGGTCGGCTGCGAAAGCCATGCCAGAAACCAAGGCAAAACCCAAAGCCGCGATAGAAAGGGTGTGACGCATGTGTGAACTCCGAAAAAATGATCCAAGAACAAATGACACCGCACAGGTTTGTGCAGTCCACCCCTTAACGCGCCAACGGGACCGAGGGGCGACAGCAGTTGTGACCAACTGTAATTGCTGCACATAAAACCACCCATGGCACCTGCCCGGCGGCGCAGACTGGCCCCGCCCCCGTAAAATCGCGCCCTATGCTTTCTGCCAAACAACATTTGCTCACGGCCCTGGCCGCTGAACTGGAAAAACTCCAAACCGGCGCGGGTGCGCGTGCGGCCTTCGAATCGCCCAAAGTGGCCGCCCATGGCGACCTGGCCTGCACCGCCGCGATGCAGCTGGCCAAAGCCCTCAAGCAAAACCCCCGGCAGTTGTCCGAATCCCTGCGCATCGCCTTGCTGGCCACCCCGGCTTTCGAGCGCTGGGTCGACGCCATCGAGATCGCCGGACCCGGCTTCATCAACATCCGACTGAAAGACGCGGCCAAGCAAGCCGTGGTGCACGAAGTGCTGCAAGCGGCCGAATGCTTTGGCGAGCAGCCTGCCCAGCCCCACAAAGTACTGGTCGAGTTCGTCTCGGCCAACCCCACTGGCCCCTTGCATGTGGGCCACGGTCGCCAAGCGGCTTTGGGCGACGCCATTTGCAACCTGCTCGCCACCCAAGGCCAGCAGGTCTACCGTGAGTTTTATTACAACGATGCGGGCGTGCAAATCGGTACGCTGGCCAACTCCACCCAGCTACGGGCCAAGGGCTATAAGCCGGGTGACGCCGAGTGGCCCAGTGGCGAAAATGCCCCGGCTTACAACGGCGACTACATCCAGGACATTGCCAACGACTTTCTGGCCAAAAAGACCGTCAAGTCCGATGACCGCGAATTCACCGGCAGCGGCGATGTGAATGACCTGGACGGCATGCGCCTGTTTGCCGTGGCTTACCTGCGCCGCGAGCAAGACCTGGACCTCAAAGCCTTTGACGTGCGCTTTGACAACTACTACCTGGAGTCAAGCCTCTACACCAGCGGCAAGGTGGATGCCGCCGTGCAAAAGCTGCGCGATGCGGGCAAGACCTACGAACAAGACGGCGCCCTGTGGCTCAAATCCACCGACTACGGCGACGACAAAGACCGCGTCATGCGCAAGGGCGACGGCACCTACACCTACTTTGTGCCCGACGTGGCCTACCACATCGCCAAGTGGGAACGCGGCTTCACCCGGGTGGTCAACATTCAGGGCACCGACCACCACGGCACCATTGCCCGCGTGCGTGCAGGTTTGCAAGCGGCCAACGTCGGCATCCCCGAGGGCTACCCCGACTACGTGCTGCACACCATGGTGCGTGTGATGCGCGGCGGCGAGGAGGTCAAGATCTCCAAGCGGGCAGGCAGCTACGTGACCTTGCGCGACCTGATCGAGTGGACCAGCAAAGACGCGGTGCGTTTCTTTTTGCTCTCGCGCAAACCCGACACCGAATACATCTTTGACATCGACCTGGCGCTGGCCCAGAACAACGACAACCCGGTGTATTACGTGCAATACGCCCACGCCCGCATTTGCTCGGTGCTGGCCGCTTGGAAAGAAAAAGACGGTGGCGATGTGGCCTCGCTGGCACAAGCCAACCTGTCGCCCCTGCAAAGCCCGCAGGCCCATGCGCTCATGCTGGCCCTGGCCAAGTACCCCGAGATGCTGACGTCTGCCGCCAACGACTTCGCGCCGCACGACGTGACGTTTTACCTGCGCGATCTGGCCTCGCTGTACCACAGCTACTACGATGCCGAGCGCATTTTGGTGGACGACGAAGCGGTCAAAAAAGCGCGTCTGGCGCTGGTGGCAGCCACCGCGCAGGTGCTGCGCAACGGCCTCAAAGTGCTGGGCGTTTCGGCCCCGCAAAAAATGTGAATGGACACGGCATGACTTTGAACAAACAGGGCGGTGGTACTTTTCTAGGCTTCATCATCGGCTTGGTGTTGGGCCTGGGCGTGGCTTTGGCCGTGGCCATTTACGTGACCAAGGTGCCCACGCCGTTTTCCAACAAAAACCAGCCCCGCACCAGTGCGCAAGACGTGCAGGAAACCGAAAAGAACAAGGACTGGAACCCCAACAGCGTGCTGCAGCCCAAGGCCCCGGCCGAGCCTCCTGTTGCGCCAGATACCAGCGCGGCAGTGACAGCACCCCAGACCGCAGACAAAGCCATCACCCCGCCCCGCCCTGCTGTGACGGCTGACCCTTTGGGCGATCTGGCCAAAGCCAAGTCGGGGTTGAACACGCCCGCTACACCCTCAGCCCCCGCCGACGCCAGTGACCCTTTTGACTATGTGGTGCAGGCCGGCGCCTACCGCACCAGCGCCGATGCCGACGCCCAAAAAGCCAAGCTCGCACTATTGGGCCTGGACGCCAAGGTTTCTGAGCGAGATCAAGCCGGGCGCGTGGTTTACCGCGTACGCTTGGGGCCTTTCAGTGATAAGAACGCCGCCGAACGCGTCCGGGCCCAGCTCGAAAGCAACGGCATCGACAACACCCTGGTTCGCCTGCAACGCTGAACCACCCAAGCAGCACCCCCTACAGGAGTTCTCATGAAACGACGCCTTTTCTCCACCGCCATGCTGACTGCGACCGCCTTGATGGGCACTGCATCTGCTTGGGCGCAACAAGCCTTCCGCTCAGGCAAGGACTACATCACCCTGGAACGCCCCGTGGCCGCCGAAGCGGGCAACGGCAAGATCGAGGTGCTGGAGTTCTTCTGGTACAGCTGCCCCCACTGCAATCAGTTTGAACCCGCGTTCGAGCAGTGGGCCAAAAATGCCGCCAAAGACGTGGTGGTGCGCCGCGTGCCTGTGGCTTTCCGGGACGACTTCGTGCCCCAGCAGCGCCTGTACTACACCCTCGAAGCCATGAACCTGGTCGAGAAGATGCACATCCGCGTGTTCACCGCCATCCATGGCGAAAAACAGATGCTCAACACCGATGCCGCCGTGCTGGCCTGGGCCGAAAAGCAAGGCATTGACAAAGCCAAGTTCGAGCAGACCTACAAGTCCTTTGGTGTGGCCACCAAGGCCAAGCGTGCCGTGCAGCTGCAAAACGACTTCAAGATCGAAGGCGTGCCTTCGCTGGGCGTGGCGGGCCGTTACTACATCGACGGCACCCTGGCTGGCAGCATGCCGCGTGCCCTGCAAGTGGCCGACGCGCTGATCACCCAGACCCGCCAGGGCCGCTGAGTCCCCTGGGCATTCCAACGGAATGCACGCCCCGAAGCCCGCCGCTGACCCGTGCGGGCTTTTTTGCGCCCACCCTTTGATTTTTTGCCCTGCTGCGGGCGCGATGCGGGGCGCTTGCACCTACAATGGAACAGATTCACAGCAAGATTCATGCCCCTCACAACACCCTCTTCACTTCGCTTGGCCCTTTGGTGCCTGTTGGCCGTTTGCGCGAGCTTGCTGGCTCTGCCCAGTCGGGCCGAAAAAGCCGACCGCGACCAGCCCATGCAGATCGAAGCCGACAGCATGCGCCACGACGAAGCGCGTCAGCTGACCCAGTTCACCGGCAAGGTGCAAGCCATCAAGGGCACGCTGGTCTTGCGCGCCGCCCGCATGGAGGTGCAGCAAGACGCCAAAGGCCGTCAAGTGGCCCGACTCTGGGCGGCCCCATCCGAGCGGGTGTTTTTCCGGCAAAAGCGTGAAGGCGTGAACGAATTCACCGAAGGCGAGGCCGAACAGGTCACGTACGACAACCAAGCCGACATCATCACCCTGAGCCAACGCGCCGAGGTGCGCATCTTGCGTGGCAACCAGGTGGCTGACCAACTCAACGGCCACACGATCGTGTTCAACAACACCAGCGAAGTCATGACCGTGGACGGCCAGGCAGCCAACGGTCCGGGCCAACGCGTGCGCGCCATCCTGACACCCCGCAATGCGGCGTCAGCGCCAGCAGCCAATTCAGCCAGCGCGCCCGCCTTGCGTACCAGCCCTGGCCTCATGCCCACCCAAAAACCATGAGCACTGCCGCTGCCGCCGACAGCCGCCTGCAAGCGCGCCACCTCAAAAAAGCCTACGGCAGCCGCAAGGTGGTGCATGACGTATCGGTGCAGGTGGGCAAGGGCGAAGTGGTGGGTTTGCTTGGCCCCAACGGCGCGGGCAAAACCACCTCTTTTTACATGATCGTGGGCCTGGTGCGGGCCGATGGCGGGCAGATCCTGATCGACGGCCAAGATGTGACTCGCATGCCCATTCACAAGCGCTCACGCATGGGTTTGTCCTACTTGCCCCAAGAGGCTTCGATTTTCCGCAAGCTCTCGGTGGCCGACAACGTGCGGGCCATTCTGGAGTTGCAAACCGATGCGCAAGGCCGCTCTTTGTCCAGTGCCGAAGTGGAAAAGCGACTGACTGAATTGCTGGGCGATTTGCGGGTCGACCATTTGCGCGATTCGCCCTCGGTGGCGCTGTCAGGCGGTGAACGCCGCCGCGTGGAGATCGCACGCGCCCTGGCCACCGACCCGCGCTTCATTTTGCTGGACGAGCCTTTTGCCGGCATCGACCCGATTGCCGTGATCGAAATCCAGCGCATCATCGCTTTCCTCAAGCAGCGCGGCATTGGCGTGCTCATCACCGACCACAACGTGCGCGAGACACTGGGCATTTGCGACCACGCCTACATCATCAGCGAAGGCCGCGTACTGGCCGAAGGCACGCCCGACGAGATCGTGGCCAACGCCGATGTGCGCCGGGTGTACCTGGGCGAACACTTCAGGATGTGATGGAAGCGAACCCTGTTCTCGATTTGAAAGCACAGCCATGAAGCCCGGCCTGTCGCTTCGCATGTCCCAGCACCTGGCGCTCACGCCCCAGTTGCAACAATCGATCCGCCTGCTGCAACTGTCCACGCTGGAGCTGTCGCAAGAGGTCGACCAGATGCTGGACGAGAACCCTTTTCTGGAGCGTGCCGAAGAAGAAGCGCCCGCCGAAGCCTTTGGCTTGGACCAAGCCGACACCCATGTCAGTTTGGGCGACAGGGTCAGCGAAAGCGCCAGCACCGCCAGCAGCAGTGACGACAACGCCAGCGAAACCCGCGACGAAGCCGTGACCGACGTGGCCGAAAGCTGGGATGGCGATGGCAGCGTGGACATGCGCGCCGACGACAGCGAATGGGGTGGCGACGCCCCAGCCCGGCAAAACACCGGAGAAGAAACGGCCGATGCCGTAGACCTGGCCCGCAGCAGCGGCTCGCTGACCGACTTCTTGCACCGCCAGGCCTTGTCGCTGCGCCTGTCCGAGATCGACCGGGCCGCACTGCGCTTTCTGATCGAATCGCTCAACGACGATGGCTACCTGACCGACACCTTGCCAGAGCTGGCCGCTGGGCTTGCAGGCACCGACGACTTCGAGCAACTCGACGAGCTGGTACACCGCTTCACCGTGGCGCTGGGCTTGCTGCAATCGCTCGAACCCGTGGGGGTGGGCGCACACGATCTGGCCGAGTGCCTGCGCATACAAATCAAGGCACACCTGAAAGACGCGCCCGATGACGAGGTGGCCCAGGCTGCGCTGGCCATGTGTGCCCAGCCACTGGAGATGCTGGCCAAGCGCGATTTCAAGCGCCTGGCCGTGTCTTGCGGCTTGAGCGAAGCCGTGGTCAAAGCCGCCATCCCCTTCATCGCCCGGCTCGAACCCAAGCCCGGCCGTCCCTTTGTGCAGGCCGAGCAAAACATCATCATTCCCGACGTGCTGGTGGTGAACACCAGCAAGACGGCCACGCCCAAATTCCGCATCCAGCTCAACCCCGACGTGATGCCCAAGCTGCGTGTGCACGACATCTATGCCAACGCCCTGCGCGGCGGCAAGGGCGACAACCATGCGGGCCTGCAGCAACGCCTGCAAGAAGCGCGCTGGTTCATCAAGAACATCCAGCAGCGCTTTGACACCATCTTGCGCGTGTCCACCGCCATCGTGGAGCGGCAGAAAAACTTCCTCACGCATGGCGAGCTGGCCATGCGCCCGCTGGTGTTGCGCGAGATCGCCGACGAGCTGGGCATGCACGAGTCCACCATCAGCCGCGTGACCACGGCCAAATACATGTCCACGCCGCAAGGCACCTTTGAGCTGAAGTATTTCTTTGGCTCAGGGCTGGGCACCGACAGCGGCAGCGCCGCATCGAGCACCGCCGTGCGGGCGCTCATCAAGCAGTTTGTGGCCGCTGAAAAACCCGCCAAGCCCCTGTCGGACAACCAGATTTCCGAGATGCTGAAAGAGCAAGGCATCGACTGCGCCCGCCGCACGGTGGCCAAGTACCGCGAAGCCCTGAAGATCGCGCCCGCCAACCTGCGCAAAACCCTTTGAGAGTATTTGAGTGAATTCATTGAACCTGTTCATGCCTTGCGCCGCGGGCGTTGAGGGCTTCTTGGCCGACGAGGTGCACGCCATCACGGGCCTGACGGGCCACGACCTGATGACCGGCCGTGGCGGCGTGATGGCCCGCGCCTCCTGGCGCGACGCCATGCGCATCAACCTGCACAGCCGCCTGACGCAGCGCGTGCTGGTGCAGCTGTCGGTGACCGACTACCGCAACGAAAACGACCTGTACAACGCCGCCAGCGAAGTGGCCTGGGAAATCTGGTTCACGCCCAAGCAAACTTTCAAGATCGACATCACCGCGCAGCACAGCCCGCTGACCAGCTTGAACTTTGCCGCCCTCAAGATCAAGGACGCCGTGGCCGACCGCTTTCGTGCCAAGCGTGGCGAGCGCCCCAGCGTCGACACCGCCTGGCCCGACGTGCGCATCTACGCCCACCTCACGCCCGAAACGGCCACGCTCTACATCGACACCTCGGGCGAGCCCCTGTTCAAACGCGGCTGGCGCACCGACAAGGGCGACGCCCCGTTGAAAGAAACACTGGCCGCCGCCATGATCGCGGCCAGCGGCTGGGACGGCACCACACCGCTGTACGACCCCTGCTGCGGCAGCGGCACCATCCCGATCGAAGCGGCGCAAATCGCCTGCGGTATTGCGCCCGGTTTGCAGCGCCGCTTTGGCTTTGAAAAATTGCTGCCCTTCCAGAACCACGTCTGGCAAGGCCTGATCGAAGAAGCCCGTGACCTGGAACACGAGCCCACCGCGCCCGTCTTTGGCAGCGATGTGGCCTTCCGAATGGTCGACTTTGCCGAGCGCAATGCCGAGCGTGCAGGCGTCTCGGGCGTGATCGAGTTCCGGGGTGGCGACGCCCTGCAACGCATGCCCCCCAGCGAGACACCAGGCGTGATGCTGCTCAACCCGCCCTATGGCGAGCGCATTGCCGCAGCGGGTGTGGCCGGGCGTGGGCGTGACAACTTCCAGCCGGGTGCCCTGGCCAGTTCCCGAGCTGCCACCCCAAGCCACCACCGCGAGACTGCCCAGACCGATGACGGCGGCGACTTCTTCGCCCAACTGGCCAGCCACTGGAAGAAAAACTACAGCGGCTGGAGCGCCTGGATGCTCACGCCCGACCTGAAGCTGCCCAGCAAAATGCGCCTTAAAGAATCGCGCCGCGTGCCCATGTGGAACGGCCCCATCGAATGCCGCCTGTTCCGCTTTGACATGGTCAAAGGCAGCTTGAAGCGCGTGCCTGGCGACGGCACCAACACCCCAGCGGGCACGCCCGGCACCGACACATCAGGAACATCTGCACCATGAGCCTGGAGGTGGGCTTGGGCTCGGAAGTAGCTGCACAGTTGGGTACTCAGGTAGGCCTTGAGGGTGGCCGAGAAGTCGGCACGCCCCAGCGCCATGCTGCGGTCGCAGTCGGGATTCAAGCACCAACCCGCCGCGTGCTGGACACCAACATCGTGCTCGACCTGTGGGTGTTTGACGAGCCCAAGGCCGAAGCCCTGCGCACCAGCTTAGAGAGCGGCAGCACGCACTGGCTGGCCACCGCCGCCATGCGCGAAGAGCTGGCCCGCGTGCTGGCCTACCCGCAAATCGCCAAACGCCTGACGCACCGCCAAGTGCCAGCCAGCGTGGTGCTGGACCACTTTGACCGCTGGGCCCAACTGCAGCCCGACGCGCCCAAAGCCCCCTACGCCTGCAAAGACGCCGACGACCAAAAATTCATCGACCTGGCCGTGGCTCACACCGCCACCCTGCACAGCAAAGACGCCCAAGTGCTCTGCATGAAAAAACGCCTGGAGCGCTGCGGCGTGGCGCTGAACCCGGCCACAACGTTTTGAATCACCTGACCTGATTACCTCGCCGCATCCTCTTCCAAACGCCGTACCGTCAGTGCGCAACGCGCCTCGATCAAGTCCGTGATGTGCGCCACCACGGCTTGCTGGGCAAAGCCTTTTGCAGGGTCGGCCTGAAGTAGACGGGCTTGCGTGGGCAGCCGTTTGGCCAAGGCGATCACTCGTTTTTGGGCCAGCGATGGGCTCAAGCCCGTTGACCGAAAAAAAGCACCCCAGTGATGGGGCTGCAGCTCGCTGAATTTGTATTTGCTGCCAATTTTCATCGCCATTTTGGGTGTCAAGCGCGGATACACCGCCGTGGACACCGTGTCATAGAGCGGCGCCAACACAGGCACTGCGCCAGTCGCATACAACAAGGAAAAGTTTTTGCCGTGCGCGTCATGGTTGCCAATCAGGGCGTTGAACACCACATAGTCCAGCAAGTGCAAGACCTGCGGCGCACTGGGCCGTGTCACGCTGCGCAACAAGGCAAAACACTGGGCCAGATTGGGCCCACCCTCGTTTTGGTATTTCATCTCGGGCACCACACCCAGCGCCTGGCAAAAATCTTCTTGGTGCAAACGCTGCAGTCCTTCAGGGTCATGGATGCGGTCGTAACGCTGAACCAGCAAAAACGATCGCCCATCCAACACATGCATGCTGGCCGCAGCTGCAGGCAACTGCATGGCTTGGGCCAGCGCCAGGCAAAACCCCTCATTGGCCACACTGTCAGGCACCGCCTCAATGGCAGGTTTCAGGATATGCGTGCTGGGCGCACCGTTGCGCGGCAACCCCATGCGTTGGCCATCCCAAACCACGGGCAGTTTGTCTTGTGCGCCTGCCAAAGAAAGCCGCAGACCTTCTTGTCCGGCCAACATGGGGCGGCTGGGCAACTCGTCCAAAATCGTGGCCAGCTCGGCCTGACTCAGCCACTGCACATCGGCTGCCGCGACGTTGCCGCCCATGGATTGACCGGGATTGCGCAAAGAAACAGCCCCCGCACACTCACCCCCGATGTGATCCAACAAAGCAAAGTCGTTTTGGCGCGAAACCTGGTGCTGCCTGGCGATCAGCTGGCGCATCCGCCCTTCCGGCAGCAGCCCTGCAAAAAATGGACGGCTGGCCTGGTCATCAAAAACCTCCGCCTGCAAAGGCAATGACTGAGACAAGGGCAGACTTCGCGCATGGGCCAACCAATCGGCGGCATAGGCAAACTGCAGCCGACCATTGAACAAGCTCAACTGCCCCACACGGTCAGCAAACAGGTACACATCCAGTTCATGCGCCATTGCCGGGCTCCTTGTGCCGTGCAGGATCGGCGGGCAATCCTGCCAGTTGAATGACCCCGCCTAAGGCATCGATCACGCGCATCACCGTCTCCAGCCGTACCGTTGGCTTGCCCGACTCCAGGTCCACCATGAAGCGCAAGCCCACCCCGGCGGCCATGGCCAACTCGGCCTGCGTCAGACCCAGCCGCTTGCGTGCGGCACGCAGCTGGTCGGCCAGTTGTTGCGGTGTGCGGATGTCATGGCGCATAAAGGTTCCCGATCGGGAAATTATCACACCAACAAGGTTTCAAGACAACAAAAATGTCCGATCGGGAACTTTGCGCCCTGTTTCCGCCCACAAAATGGCCCCTTTGCCGCCCACACGCAGCCGACCCGACACCATCTGTCGCCCGGCTGCCCATACTGACGTCTCCATTTCATTCAGGAGCCCACAGCATGAACATCCCCACCGCCAACACGCCCGAAGTCCTGATCGAAACCCTGCTGCAAGCGCGGCGCATCGTGGTGTTCACGGGCGCGGGCATGTCGGCCGAAAGCGGCATCGCCACCTTCCGCAGCGCAGATGCCGACACAACCCAGGGCCTGTGGGCCCAATTCAACCCCCAAGAACTGGCCTCACCCGACGGCTGGCGCAGCAACAAACAACGCGTTTGGGCCTGGTACGAAGGCCGCCGGGGCGCGGTGCTCAAAACCCAGCCCCACGCAGGCCACCGCGCCATCGCCCAACTGGCAGACACGCTGCAAAGCGTGCATGGCCAGGCGGTGCAGGTCGACGTGGTCACACAAAACGTGGACAACCTGCACGAACGCGCAGGCAGCCCCCAGGTCACACACTTGCACGGCAGCCTGTTTGCGCCTCGATGCGCGGCCTGCGCACGCCCCGGCGCTTTTGCCTCCGGCGAGCCCGACCCCAAGCTGATGCACCTGGAACCGCCACACTGCCTGCACTGCGGCGGCTACATCCGCCCCGGCGTGGTCTGGTTTGGCGAAGCCATGCCGCAAGAACCCTGGCGGCACGCCGAAGACGCGGTCGACGCCTGCCACGCCATGCTGGTGGTGGGCACCTCGGGCGTGGTGTGGCCCGCCGCCGAGCTGCCCATCAACGCCCACCGCCTCGGCAAATTCGTGGCCGAAATCAACCCCACCCCCTCGGGCCTGGCCCAATACCTGAACTTGCAGTGGCCCAGCACGGCAGCGGCAGGTTTGCCTGCGCTGATCGAGGCGCTGAAAGCGCGGGCCGCTTAGTGCCACCTCACGCCCCCACCCACACCACAAAGCGCTTGTGGCCCGCCGCCAGTTGCGGGTCCCACACGTCCCAATAGCTCACGCGGCAATGGGGCTGCAAACCTGCGCGCCACGCGGCCCACACCGCAGACTGGGGATTGAAGTCGCCCGGCGCATGCACCCGCAGCAGCAGCGCCTTGCGGGTTGTGGGCGTGACCACCTGCGACCAGGCCCTGTGCAAAGCGCGGGACTGGTCGGCAGCGTTGGTGGCCTCGGCAAAAGCCACCTGCAGGGGCCAACCGTGAACGCGCCCCGCATGCCCAGCAGGCAACAGCGCCAGCAAATCTTCGACATCGGCATTCACGCGCAAGGACCGCACACCATCCCACGCCAAAGCCATGCAGGTGTCGCGCACCGCCCGAATTGAATCGATCTGCCCCATCGGAACCTCCTGAAAATGAAAGGCCGCTCAACCGAGCGGCCTGATCTGATTTTCAGAAGCACCACGACATTTGGCGTCGCAAAGGGGCAAGTTCACAAGCCTCAAGCCACCAATCCCCAGCGCGATGCGAGTGATGAGGCCAATGCTTCATTTTGGAATTGTTGTGGACTGCGAATAGACGCCAGCATGTCAAGCAGCGTGAATTTTGGATTTTTGAAATCGGCAGTTGTCTTTAGCAAACTCTTTGACAACCCCTCAGCGTCCAACTGTGCCACCAGATCCAGCACATCACCTGGATGCAACGGGTGGACATCAAACGGTAGCAAAGCAATTCCGGGTAAATCTTTCAAGTTATCAGTTGCCAGCACCACACTGCCGCCCGATGCCCTTGCCCAATCGGCAGCAGCAAGCGCCACATGCACATCATCTGAATCAGGCAACTGCAACAGGGGCGCAAATACCGAACTGTTTCGCAGTACATCCAAGCGCTTGTCGTCTGCTTGCCATCCCGGGGGGAGGCAATTGGGCACCAAGTACTTTTTGATGGACTCCAAACGTCTTTGAGCCCAAATCAAATCCTCAAACGCAAGCTCTCTTTGATTCGTTTCGGCCCGCAACCGCGCCCGGTGTTTGGCGTATTCCACCTCAATCTGCGGCGTCCACCTCAGATCGATCAGCTTGGCCTTGGCCAAATCGAACAGCACATACGAGACCACATCCTTGACCAGAATGTTGGCATCGGCCAAGACCCGCAAGGGCAACATCAAGCAGACAAACCCAATTTTTTGGCCAGTGCACCAGCCCGCGCCTTGGACTGTTGACGTGCCTTGCTTGCCGTGGCCGGACCTTCATCCAGACGCGTTAAATCCACCGCTTTGCGTGCTTGGGCCAAAGTTTTGGGGGCCGCAGCAGAGGCCTTGGCAACCAGCGCTTCGAACTCGCTGGCCAGCACCTTGCGGTGACCGCCTGCTGTGCGGTGCACCTTGCCAGCGTAAGTGCCCGAGTCAAGCAAAGCCGCCACAAACGGCCGCGAAAAACCGCAACGGTTGGCCGCCTCCTGCGTGCTGATCCAGTCGTTGGCTGGCTGGACTTTCGCTTTGCCTCGGCCTTGGCTTGCAGGTGCATCGGCCAATTGGGCCATCTGGCGGGCCAGCGATTCGGCCATGGCGTCAACGTCCAACGCCGGCATCACGGCCCCATGCGCCTTCAACTCCTTGGGCAAGGCCAAACGCAAAGCCGACGCGCATCGAGCCTGAAACGAGGCTACCGAATCCTCCCTCAAACGCGATTTTGGAGGCTGCGACAAGGCCACAGATTTGACCTGCTTTTGAGGCTGCAAAAGGGTGCCCATACCAAAACTCCTTGAATTTGAGGGTTGCGAAAAAACGAAAAAATCGAAACGAATTATGCGCCATCGTCTTGCCCCAGGCAAGCAGATCAAGACCTCTTCGTAAAGGGTACACGCCAAAGCAGGACAAACACCTTTCGTGTCAGGTCTTATGCAAACAAGCATCAAGGCCGAAAGGCCGAAAAGCCCAATTCGCCACCACCCTCACGACGAATTCAGCGCATCAACCCAAACCCAACCTCCGCGCATACAGCCCATCAAACACCCCCTCCAGCCCCGGGTGCACGCCGCGCAGGCCTGCGACCACGGAGGCGGCCCAGTCGAAGTAGGCCTGTTTGCGCTCGGGCGACCAATCGGCGGGTGGCGAGGTCAGGATGTCGCGCACATTGCTGATCTTGTCGGCCAGCTTGACCAACTTGGCCTGAGGCGAGATGTGCGGCGCGTGCTCGATCTGCAGCTGCTTGCGCAGGGCCTTACCCAGCAACTTGTCGTCGGTCACCTCCAGCACCACAGCAGCCACCTGATCGCCAAACAAGGCCCGCAGCTCGTCGATCGTGGTTTCGGTGTCCTCGATGGTGTCGTGCAGCACGGCGGCGCACAGCACCGTCACATCCTGCACGCCGCCCTCGTTGGCCAGCACGTTGGCCAACGCAATCGGGTGGTTGATGTAGGGCGAAGCCTCGGCGTCTTTGCGTCTTTGGTTGCGGTGCTTGTCGGCGGCAAAGGCCACGGCTTGGATCAGAGTGGCCAGGGGGTTGGGGGGAGTTGGCATGCTTTAATACATGGAGATTGTTAAAAAGCCAAGGGGATTGGACGTATTTCTTTAACTAAAATCTGTTTCGCAGGTGAGCGTGAGACTGGTAGAGGTTGGCAGCAATGGCAACAGCCCGAAACGGGTGGGCCCCTCGAACTCAGGACCTGCATTTTTTCAAATGCCCGCAGATGCGGGCATTTGGTTGCATGACTCACAAGTTGACCTGTAACTGTCATTCTTACGAGGCTCACCTGTTTTGCGCAGCCTCAAAGTGATCAGCCCGTTGAATGCGAGGCAAAGTCAGATCTGTGCCGTTCCAGCGCACAGTGCGCAAGAGCTTTTCGCCTTTGTTGTAGACCAGCAGGGCTTCTTCACCCGCAAAAACGTAGACATCCACAAACTCCAGCGCGTTTTGCCCGTTGCGGCTGCCGGCTGGAGCGCCCAGGATGGCACTCACCTGGTCACGCGGCATGTTCACGGCAACGCCATCAAAGATGGGGGGCAGCTCCAGCAAGAAGGAATACCGGGCACGACGGTTTTCGTTGGACGTGACATCACCACACATTTGGCGAATCTCCTCCACCCCGCCCAGCGCGGTGTAAGTGATCTCAACTTGGTCTACGGTACAAAGACCGTTTCGCGGTACTTTGTAGACATCGCGCAGTTTCTGGCCTGACGCGCGTCCACTTTGGGCAGGCTCGCCCACCAGCGACAACACCATTTCGCGTGTCATTCCGCGCTCAATTTTGTCGGCACCGAGCAGCATGATTTTGGGTTTGGCAGGCTTCGCGGGAGCGGGGCTCATCACGAGCTTGACGCTCTCTGTCGTGCGCTTAACCGCATCAACCACGCCATTGATGCCCGCCAGGCCCATCAAGGGATTGGCTTGCGCCACGCCTGTCGCAGCAGCAAGCACCAATGCAAAGATCGCGTGTTGAATTTTGGATGTGGCCGTTGCAGACCAGATGATGTTGCCAGTAGACCGGGTGATGTGTGTTTGCATGAGACCTCCTGTTGAAAGGTCTTTAGTTTCGGCTTAACCCCGACAGGGCGTGTCGGGGTCGGTGGTTTTGTGAACAATAGAAACAGGGTTGCCAACCACTTGGACGGGCACACAGTCATGCCTCAGACGGGCCTTACGCCAAGCACACAGAACGGTGAGTTATGCAGAGTTTCCCTAGATCAGAGTTTATTATAATTTAAACCTTTTAAAGGATGTTTATATGCCTACACAAGATTTCCCAGCAACACAAAAAATTTGTGGTAGCTGTATGTATTGGGCTGGAAAAAGAGAGCCAATTGAAAATAACAAAAAGGCCCGTTGTGAGCGAGAAAGCTCACCCTGTCTAGCAAATAAGCCACAAACAAAAACACCGCTAAGCACATGCTCAAAATGGGTTATGTGGGGTTTGCTAAAACGTTGAATCGAATTTGCAAAATCGAATAGAAGTGCTGAGTCGTTTGGGCAACGACGTCGGAGAGGTGTGTGCCGTGGCCATACGGTTTTTTTCTGCGTATGGTAGGGCTTTGCAGGCAGACAACCTATTGGACAGCAGCGCTGGCCGGCTGAGCGTTTGGGCACCTGACTCACCTTGTTGTTTGGCAAGAAGAGCTGATGGGAAGGCGTAAGGGGTGCTAGGCATTAAATAACCCGACCGTTATTCCCGTGACTCCTAATTATGGGCCTTTTGAAACTAGTCTCTACAACCACCAGGGTGCAAACCATCAGAAAATTCTCTTGCTTTTAACCCCCCGCAGATTCAGGCGACTCAATTGATGAAAGCGGTTTTTACCATTGATTCCCATCCCAATAAAAAAGTTTTTAGCCAAACACACACCTCATGCCATTTTATACTGGATGCCACCCGGAAATTTCAGGAACTTTCTTATTCCAGAAAATCAACCTATGTAACTTATACCTATTGCTGTTGTATAAAATAGCTCAAGGTCTTTTGAAAAAAAATATTCAATATTCTCTATGAAATCACTCCTTCAAAATGCCTTGCAACTTTGAACGAATAGAATCTGCAACAACAGCCCCTTCACTCAATGCCTTACCTTTAACACGAGCCAACACCTTGGAAAGCTCATGGACAAACACCTCGGAGGAATAAAGATTTCTATTTTCAATTCCTCCTTTAATTTTTATTTTTTCAGAAGAAATTTGTATTAAACCATCACGGATCAAAGCATAAAGGTAACAATCAATATCAATATTCCCTTCGCTTGCGCCCTGTTTAATTTCAATAATTTGACCCCACTCAATACGTACACTCCCCTCAAGCACTCTATCTGCCGTCAACCAAAATCTACCCCACTTTTTATATTTTCTAACGCCCCTACGATAATCCAATAAATTTTCCTCGGAAAGATCCAATCCATCCTCATCAAGAGATTGACTGCCTTGCTGTGGAAAATAACGGATAGTGGGACGTCGCTCAGCACCCAACTTCAAATCTGCAAGACGATCAGAGACTTGTTGCCAGTTTTGTACCAAATTACCAAAAACCTCTGGTCCACGACTGATTTTCTTAGCAGAAGAAGCCCTGCCTTTGCCGCTTGCATGCGGAAGAAACGTAAAAACCATAAATGATAGCAATGCGTCGTAATCATTATTATTTTTTTCATCATTTATAGGCAACTGATACATGGCATATCCTTCTTGACAAAGATAATCAACAAAAAAATCTACTAACTCTGAATTTAAGCTACCAGAACGCAACTTATCATTTAATTCTGAAAAATACATATGAGCCACATATTTCGAGTTCATTTCAATGCAACACCGTTCAGATTCTGCTAGAGGAAATGCTGTCAAAAACACAACGGCTCGGTCCTCAATTTTCTGACGTCCTTTTGCCCAATTTATATATTGATCCAATTGCCCAGGTAAGAATCCATCTTTGATCTTAATTTCAACCAGTATTATTCCTTTCTTACTGCCGGAATCCAGCTCAATGGCAAGATCCGCACGACGATCCTTCCCATCATCTTCAACGTCAATCCGCTCTTTATTGACTAAATAAGAAAACTCAGTCGTAACATCCTGCAATTCCTTTTTCTTCCACCTGTTCTCGAGTGGTGCAATATTAAACAATGGAAAAATCACCTCTATTCGCTTGGATGCAATTTGCTCAATAATATTCCCAATATATCTTCCATGAAATTCGGCCTTGAATTTTCTTTGTATTGAAGAAAAAAAATTAGTGTTCTGTCGTGCCATAAATTACTTTCGTCATTTCACTTCTCATGCTTCCCCGAAGGCGAATACGGACACCCACTCCCCGCCGAGGTCGATCCGCACCAGCGGCATTTGTTCGCCCCGCTGCCATGCCGGTGTTTTTTGGTCATGCTGTGCGCGCAACCGCTGCCGTAGGACGATGCATTGCAGAACGCGCATTCTTTTCGTCGCCGTTGTGTTCGTGCTTTTTGGTGGGGCTGTGCGGGCAGCCTGAGCCGAACGATGACAAGTTGCAATACCGGCATTTGCTCATGCTGTTGACTCCTGCTGGGTGTGGGCCATGGCTTGGGCATCAGCCGCGCCACGATGGCCTTCATGCCTTCGGTATCCAGCTGGCAATAGCGGCACATGTGACCGATTTTGGTTTCCCGTTCGGCATCTGAATAGTTATTTGCCTGGCGCACCGCCTTAGGCGCCGCCGCCCGAAGGTAGCCGACTTGCGCATCGCCGCCGTTTTGCACGCCGTCCAGCTGGTCGTAGCCCATGCCCGGCACCAGCAGGGGCAGCAGGTCTTCAATTTGCGCGTGTAGGCGCATCAGCGGCTCTGCCAGGTCGCCAAACTGGGTGGCCAGTTCGCGGATCACGCCGCGTTCAAAGCTAGCTTTCCAGGCCAGGATGGTGCTGGCGGGGCTCTGGTCTTTGACCAGCTTTTCGGCCAGGGCGCGGCGCGGGTCGTGGCCGGTGGTGTCTAGAAGTTCGCGGTGCGCCAGCACCTTGCTGCTTGCGGCCTGCACATGCACGCTGTACTGAAACGGGATCTGTTGCCCGCTGCGGCTGCCGGGCCACACCGGGGCGGTCAGGTTGATGGTTTCAAAGTCCAGGTGTTGCACGGGCCAGCTGTAGCGTGCCAACGCTTGGCGCACGCCGGGTGCGTCGATTAAGGGTTGGCCGCTGCACACAGCCTGCGCCAGACGGCGGTTGACGATTTGAGCTTCACTTTTGTCGTGCCAGAGTTGGGCGATGAATTCTTCGGGCACGCGGGGCAGGTCGGTGTGGCCGGCGTCTAACAGGTGCTGCGCTTTGGCCTGGCCGATGTCTTTGTTTAAGCGGATCGGCACCACATCGCTGGGCGGGGTCTGGTCGGCCCCGGTGCAGTGGCCGATGTAAGTACATTCAAACGGGTCGGTGCATTGCGTGCCAGGCTGGTGCTTGACCGGCTCTTTGTGCTGCAGTGCCACCATGCGGGCGGCATTCAGTATGGCGGGCATGGTCTCCAGGTGTTCGTCCACACTGGCACGCAATTCGGCGTCGTCGTGTAGCTGCAAAAATCCGGTGTAGTCGCCGGGCTGCTGCAGCTCAAAGCCTTTTTTGACGAGCAGCAGGCCCTCCCACTTGAGGGGCACGCCAGTCTGCTGCGCCACCCAGGTCTGGGTCGCCAGGTCGGCATGGTGGTAGGCCTTGGGGCTGGTGCTGGTGCTGGTGCTGGATTTGACTTCGAGCATCTGCCAAGCGCCACGCATGGGCACCATCACATCGGCCTGCACCAGCAGGCTATCATGCTCGAAAGTGGCTTCAAACAGAGGCTTCTTGTGGGCCATGGCCTGCTGTGTGAGGGCGCGTGCCCGACCCAGATCGCGCCGCTGGCCGCCGCTAGCCTGCAGAGCTGCCTCTTCCACATTCAAGCCATCAGGCCACATGGCCTGCGCAGTGCGCACGACCACATGCCCTTCGGCAAAGCGCTTGAGCGTGTCGGCGCTGTACTGCGCCTGCACCACCGGCGCACGGCCTTCGCGCACAGCACGCCGGTCACGCAGCTCCAGCCACAGGCTGCGCGGGCATTGGCGATAGTTGTTGAGCAGGGATTTGATGAGGTGGGGGGTCATGCACCCACCGCAGTTTTTTGCACATCCCGAATCTGCCCACCAAAGCTGAGCAGCCAGCGGTCAAGCAGCAGGGTCTGCACCACGGTGGCGGTGATGAGGTAACCGTCATCGGTTTCGGTGTGGGTTTGGTCTTCGGACAGGTGCGATTCGAGCAGGTGTTTGCCGGGGGCTTTGTCGATGACGAAGCTCAGGCGCATACGCTCACCGTTGGCGATGGCAAAGCGCCCGTCGGCGTCGTAGCGGGCCAGGTCAAAGTCGGGGCGCTCGAAGGTGAGCGTGCTGGCCTTGGCGCTGTGGATGCGGTGCAGGGCCATGCTGCGTTCGTTGTCGTAGCCGTCAAAGCGGCACACCAAATAGATACGCGGGCCTTGTTGGGCCAGGCCCAGAGGCATGACGCGGTGTTGTTTGCGCTCTTCTTTGGCGTTGGTGTAGTCCAGCTCCAGCCATTGGTTGTTGTAGAGGGCTTGGCTGGTTTGCTCCAGCACGCCTTCGGTGATTTGGGGCGGCAGCAGGGGCTGGGTTTCGCTGACGACGCGCACTTTTTGGAGCCACTGTTTTTCGAGGGTGGCGTTTTGGTGCGGGGCGAGGTTGGCGCGGGCTTGTTCAAAAAAGCCGTTCATCGATTGCATGACGCTGGGCGGCAGCAGGGGGCGCAGTTGTTGCTCGGCCAGCATGAGCATGAGGGATTCTTGTTTGCTGAGGGCGGGCAGCATGAAGCCGGCCGCTTTGCTTTTCCATTCGTAGCCGAAGGGGATGCTGCGCTCGTCGCGGTCGATGTCGAATGCCTCGCTCAGGGTTTTGAGCAGGCGTTGGATGCTGCGTTCGTCGCGCTCAAAGCCTTCGGCGGTCAGGGCTTCGCGCAGTTCGCGGCTGTTGACTTTGCGCCCACGCGGGATGCGCCGCAGCAAAGCCAGGGCTAGCAGCGTGGTCTCCATGGTTTTGGGTTTGGTCTTGGGGCTGGTCATGGTGGGCGGGCGGTCAAAAAAGCAGTGACAAAGTATCACTTGTAAATGCGTACTTACTGGGGATGGATATCCCTAATTTGATTCAATTTGTACGTTTTTATGGGCGGGCGATAGGGCGTGCGCCACGCCCTATCGCCCACGAGGTGGGCTCCTGCGAGGAGCGGGACCCGTGGGGGAATGGGCGCGGCTCAGGCGATGAAGCCGATGCTGCGGGTTTTTGCGCCGGGTTTGAGGGCGCACTCTTCGGCCAGGGCTTGCACCATGTGGCTGGCGCTCTGGATGGGGCGCAGACGGCTTTGGCGCACCACGGCGGCGTAGTCGCCGGGGGTGAGTTGGCCCAGCGCGGCCAGGGCTTGGCGGTCTTGGGGCGTTGGTTCGCTCAGGCCCATGTGTTGGCAGTGGCGCTGCAGCAGTTGCAGGGCTTGCGGGGTTTGGAGGTAGTCAAACTTGAGCTTGAGGTCAAAACGGCGCAGCGCGGCGCTGTCGAGCCCGGCCATCAGGTTGGTGGACGCGATGAACACGCCGCCAAAGCTTTCCATTTGCGTGAGCATTTCGTTGACTTGGCTGACTTCCCAGCTGCGCTGGGCGCCTTCGCGGTTTTGCAAGAAGGTGTCGACCTCATCGATCAGCAGCAAGGCGTCGGCTTCTTCGGCCTGGGCGAAGGCTTTGGCCAGGTTTTTTTCGGTCTCGCCCACCCACATGCTGATGAGGTCAGAGGCGCGTTTGACGTGCAGGGGTTTGCCCAGCTCTTGGGCCAGCCAACGGCCGTAAGCGGTTTTGCCCGTACCGGGCGGCCCGTACAGGCAGATGCGCCCGGTTTGGTGTTGGCGCAGTTGGGCGGCCATGGCCAAGAGGTCGGTGTCGGTGTTGACGAAGGTGGGGTCGTACACCTCGGGCAGGCTGTGGGGGTTGTGGCGGGCCAGTGTGGGGTGGCTTTGTGCTTGCAGTGTTTGGTTGATGAGCTGCTCCAGGGCGGGGATGACCTGGCCTTCGGGCAGTTGCGTGGCGATGCTTTGGATGACGCGGCTGGTGCGCGTGACCACAGCCGGGGCCAGGACTTCGGATTGGGCGATGCGCTTGACGGCGGCATCGCTCAGCAGGCCGCCGCTGGCGCTGCGGATGATGCGTTCGCGCTGGGCTTGTGGGGGCACGGGCATTTCCAGCACCACGTCGAAGCGGCGAATGAAGGCGGCGTCCATGCCCATGAGCGAGTTGCCGATCCAGACGGTGGGCAGGTGGTTGTTTTCGAGCAGGCGGTTGATCCAGCCTTTGGTTTGACCGGGGCTGCGGCGGCGGTGACCGTACGAGGGCTCGTCGCTTTCGGGGTTGTTGAAGGCGTCTTCGATTTCGTCAAACATGACGAGCGCCTGGCGCTGGGCAAACAGGCTGTGTGTGGCGCTGAGGGCTTTGATGCGTTTGCGCCCCGAGATGGGTTCCTCGTCTTCGTCTTCGGTGGTGACTTCAAACAGCTCGCAGCCCATGTCTTTGGCCAAGAGCTTGGCCAGCTGGGTTTTGCCGGTGCCGGGTGGGCCGTACAGCAGCACGTTGACGCCGCGCTGGTTTTGGGTGAGCGCTTGGCGCAAGTAGGGGCGCAGCACCTGCAGGGCTTTGGCGCAGTGCGCGTAGTCTTCAAAGTCCAGGTGGCCGGGGCCGCTGGGCACGATCATGTCTTTGAGCCAATCGGTGGGCTGCAAATCGTTTTCGATCAAGCGGTGGGGCAGTTTGTCGGAAAGCAGGTCGAGTTTGCAGTCCAGTGCATGGTTGGCTTGCACATCCACAACAACCAAGCCCGTTTTGGACAGCAGCCCCTCACTGCGCAAAGCTTGGCGAATGGCCACAGGGTCTTTGTCAAGGATGGTGGCCATAACTTGGTAGAGCCGTTGGCTGTCGAGGTTTTTGACATGCGCAGTGGCCTGGCTCAAGTGGACGTCGCCTTTGATCAGCATGGCGAACTCCAACACGCGGCTCTCGACATCGGACAGCCCCACGAGTGCGGCGATGCGTGCCACGTTGCCCGCCAAGGTGGCGGGTACATGCATCTGGTGGGCGCGCCGTTCGGCTTGAGCCAGCAGGCGGGCCAGGGTGACGCGGATTTTGACCTGCGTGGGATGCGCTTCTTCGCCTTCCTCCTCGTCGGTCACGGGGGTCATCAACCTGAGCCAGCGGGCCAGGTCGGTGTCCTCAAACCCGTAGCGTGTGATGAAAAAGCGGTCGCCTTTGAGCAAGACCAGGATGCGCAGGACCCACAGCCGAATGATGCTGTTGTCGGCGTCTTCTTGCAGTGTGTTGCGGGATGGGGCGGCTGCGCTCAGGCGTGTTTTGGTGGCCATGTTTTCCTCCTTGATGTGAGGAAACGATTCTCCGGATCAGGGCGACAGTTGGTGTCGCGGTGAGTGGCCAAACGCCCATGAAAAAGCCCCGGGGCTTTGCAGCACCGGGGCCGATCAGGCGCACAAACGCTCAGTAACCAGAAGCCAGCTTGGGGTTGTTGCCGTACAAGTTTTGACCCGCCTGTCCGTCACGAACCCAGAAGAACAACAGGATGATGAAGCCCACAACGGGCAGCAAGATCAGCAGCTGCCACCAGCCGCTTTTGCCGATGTCGTGCAAGCGGCGTGCGCCCACACTGAGTGTGGGCAAGAGCAGCGCCAGCAGGGCGATGGTGCTGGAGACTCCGTTTTCAATGCCGTCGACATGAAAGACCCAGCCCATGGCGTCATCCAACACCATCAGGGCCACCTGAATCAGTGTGCTCAAAAGCATAAAAAACCAAAACTCGGCACGCTGTGAGCGGCCTGAAAAGACGGCATAGCGACGCAGCGCCAAAGTGAACCATTGCATGAATACAAGTCAAATAAAAACAGACAAGTGCAAAATTCTAGATCTCGCTGCATGTTGATCTTGTGATTTTTTGTGTCAAAAAGTACATGCTCAGCCCGGTCATGGGGGCACGCGTGCCCCCAGCTGCAGAAGAAACCGACGCATGCCATCGGACGTGCCAGCGCACGTTGCTGGGGCCCTCCTACAATCCCAAGTCTGAAAACAGGAACACCCCATGAACACGACCGCTGGCTTGGAAGCCGAAGACTTTGACACCCTGGACAACATCCTGGACGACCTGCGCGAGCGCTTTGAAGAGACGCCGCAGTGGGAATTTTGCGAGGGCTTCATGGCGGCGTTGGTGTGCTGCCGCCGCGCCATTCCCGACAGCGAGTGGCTGCCCATGCTGCTGGGCATTGACCCGGATGAGGCCGAGGGCGGCAGCTTTGCCGACGACGCCCAGCGCCAGCAGTTCATGGCTTTGTGGCAGCGCCGTTTTGACGAAATCAAGCGCGCGCTCGACACGCCCGTGGAGGCGCTGGACGACGACAAGGCCTATGCGCCCGAGGTGATGGATGTGCGCGGTGCGATCGCCTCACTCCCGCCTGAAGAGCGTGAAGAAATCGAAGACAGCGAGATCCCTTCGTTTGCGCAAGTGTGGGCTCTGGGCTTCATGTTCGCGGTGGAAAACTGGCCCGACGAGTGGGCCACGCCCAAGGACAAGGACGCGGCCAAGTGGTACGACCTGTCGCTCGAAGCCGTTGTGGCGCTGACCGAAGACGACGAAGCGGTGCCCACGCTGTCGGCCTTGTCAGAAGACGGCCCACCCAGCGTGAGCGAAGAGCGGCTGAACGCCTATGGCGAGGCGCTGTGGGCGGTGTACGACCTGCGTGAGATCTGGCGCAACATCGGGCCGCGCGTGGCGCAAGTCATCAAGGAAGCCACGCCCGGGCGCAACGATGCTTGCAGTTGTGGCAGCGGGAAAAAGTACAAGAAGTGCTGTGGGGCTTGAGGCCACAGCAGATCACCGCCTAGCGCGCACGGGGTGCGCTCCTACAAAGACATCAGCATCAAACCATCCATTTGGCCAGCGCGTCGCTGGTGCCTTCGGGCAGTTCTTCGGGAATGAAGTGGCCAGAGGTCATGACCTGACCTGCCACATGGCCAGCGCATTGCGCTTGCCACAGCTCAACGGGCTTGAACATGCGGTTGACCACGCCCCGGCTGCCCCACAAAACCAGCGTATCGCAAGCGATTTTGTCGCCACGCTCTCGGCCTTCTCGGTCGTGCTGCAGGTCAATGCCCGCGCTGGCGCGGTAGTCTTCGGCTGCGCTGTGGATGGCGGCGGACCAGCCCTTGTCGTTGAGCGCCGGGTTGCAAAAGGCGCGCTCGTATTCAGCCAAGGCCTCGGCTTCGATGTAGCCCAGACCCTGGCTGCCCCAGCCGCCGAGCTTGGCGTGCAGATAAGCCTGGGGGTTACCGCCGATCATGAACTCGGGCAGGGGCGCGGGCTGCGTCAGGTGGAACCAGTGGTAGTAGGCCTGTGCAAATGCGAAGTACGGGTCGGCCACGGGGCCGGAGACCTCAGGGGTTTTGCCCCACAGACCGCTGTACATGTCAAACGTAGGCGCGATGTCGATCACACACAACTTCTTGACGCGGTGGGCATGGTCCAGCGCCAAACGGTGCGCCACGCGTCCGCCCCGGTCGTGGCCACACAGGAAGAAATCGCTCACGCCCAAGGCGTCGAGCAGGCCCACCACTTCTTGCGCCATGGCGCGTTTGCTGTAGTGCGCGTGCTCGGCGTCGCCCACGGCGTGCGACGAATCGCCGTAGCCCCGCAGGTCGGGCATGACCAGGTGGTAACGGCCGCGCAGGTTTTGCGCAACGCGGTGCCACATGACATGGGTTTGCGGAAAGCCGTGCAGCAACACCAGCACGGGCAGGTGCGCTTGTGCGGCCCAATCGGCCGATTGCCGAAAGCAGACTGGCAAGCCCGCCACGGTGAGCGTCTGGCGCTCGAAGCCTTCAAACCAGGCCATCAGTCGACCTTGGCACCCGAGGCTTTGACGACATCGGCCCACTTCTTGTGTTCCGCTTCAATCATGGCTGCAAACTGCGCGGGCGTGTTGCCGCTGGGGATCGCGCCCAAAGTGGCCAGGCGCTCTTTCATGGCGGGGGTGGCGAGCGACTTGGCGACTTCTTGCTGGATGCGGCTGACCACATCGGGGGGCGTGCCTGCGGGGGCCAACAAACCAAACCAGCTACTGGCTTCAAAGCCTTTGAGGCCCGCAGCTTCTTCGATGGTGGGCAACTCAGGCATGGCCGCCGAGCGCTGGGAACTGGTCACCGCCAAGGCTTTGAGCTTGCCGCCTTTGATCAGCGGAATGGCAGAGGGCAGGTTATCAAACATCACGTCCATGGTGCCACCCGACAAATCCAGCAGCGCTGGGGCAGAACCCCGGTAAGGAATGTGCGCCATGAAGGTGCCGGTTTGTGACTTGAACAACTCGCCCGCCAGGTGGATGGAGGTGCCGTTGCCACTGGAGGCCATGTTCAGTTTGCCGGGGTTGGCTTTGGCGTACTTGATGAAGTCGTTGACGTTGTTGATCTTGTTGGCCACGGCTTTTTCGGCGTTGACCACCATCACGTTGGGCACGCCCGCCACGAGGGTGATGGGCGCGAAGTCTTTGAAAGGGTCGTAGGGCAGCTTGCTGTACAGCGCGCGGTTGATGCCGTGTGTGCCCACGGTGCCCATGAGCAGGGTGTAGCCGTCGCCAGCCGACTTGGCCACTTGTTCGGCCCCCAGGTTGCCGCCTGCGCCGCCCTTGTTTTCGATGACGAATTGCTGGCCAAAAGCTTTGCTCAGGTCCGGGGCGATGGCGCGGGCCAGGATGTCGGTGGTGCCGCCGGGTGCAAAGGGCACCACGATCTTGACGGGTTTGTTGGGCCAGGCGGTTTGCGCCCAGGCTGCAGACGTGGTCGACAACAAAATGGCCGCGGCCATGCCCAGGACAGGACGGCGGGTGAAGTGGCGTGACAGTTGAACCATATGGGTCTCCTTGTTTGAGTGGATCAAATGATGATGCCATGCAGACCCACTAAGCCTGTCACCCACGCGAATAAAGGGGCTGTTTTTAAGGGTTTGCCCCGGTCAAAAGGGCCTGCAAAGCGGGCTTTTGCACCTTGCCCAAGGCACTCTTGGGCAGGCTGTCCACAAAGACCACGCGGCGCGGCAGCTTGAAGCGGGCGATGCGGCTTTGCAGGTGTTGCAGCACGGCATCGGCCGTCAGGGCCTGCCCTGCGGGGTCTGGGCTGCGCACCAGCACCGCCACGGGCACTTCGCCCCAGCGGGCATCGGCCACGCCGACCACCGCGTTCTCGGCCACGCCGCGCAGCGTGACGAGCTGGTTTTCGATTTCGGCCGGGTAGATGTTTTCACCGCCCGAGATGATCATGTCTTTGCTGCGGCCCACGATGGTGATGCAGCCGTCTTCGGCACGCTGACCCAGATCGCCGGAATGGAACCAGCCGTCTTGCAGGCCCGTGTTGAGTTCGCCGTCGGAACGCCAGTAGCCTCTCATCAGGTTGGTGGCGCGGATGCAGACTTCGCCCGTCTCGCGGCGGCCAACTTCCTGCCCTTGAGCGTCGATGAGTTTGACTTGTGCCTCCGGGTGCGGCCAGCCCGATGCGCCCACGCGGGCCATGGCGTCCGGCAGGCGCAGCACGATGGACACAGGTCCAGTTTCGGTGGTGCCATAGACCTGGCCCACGGGCACGCCGCGTGCGTGCAGCGTTTCAAGGTAAGCCACTGGCACGGTGGACGAGCCGGTCATGATGCCGCGCAGGCAGGCGAGCGAGGTGTCCGCCCAGCGCGGGTGTTCAAACACGGCGCGCATGGTGGCGGGCACCAAGAGCGACAGCGTGGGGCGGCTCGTGTGCATTTCATCCAGCCAAGCGGATGGGTCAAAGCGCGGATGCAGCACCACCTCCACCCCCGCCAGCAGCGCGGGCAGGGTCTGGATGCACAGGCCGCCCACATGGAACATCGGCAACGTGGACAGCACTTTGTCGCCGGGCACAAAGTCATGCGCCCAGGCACTGGCGCGGGCATTGGCCAGCAGCGCGGTTTGCGTGTGCACCGCGCCCTTGGGCACGCCTGTGGTGCCCGAGGTGTAGACCTGCAGCAGCGGCAGCTCGCCGTGCACAACGGGCAACAGCAAGGCGCGAGGCGAGGCGGTGGCAATCAGGCTGTCGTGGTGCGTGTGCTGCAGGTCCGCGCCTTGCAGCGCTTGCGCCGTATCGGCATGGTGGCTGTCATGCACCAGCAAGCGCGGCTGGGCGTCTTGCATGACCTGCTGCAACTCGGGCACGGCCAAGCGAAAGTTGAGCGGCAAGAACACCGCTCCCAAACGGGCGCAGGCAACCAGCGTGACCAACTGCAGCTCGTGGTTGAAGCCGAGCCAGGCCACGCGGTCACCCGACTGCACGCCCCAGGTGGATTGCAGGTGCGCGGTGACGCGTGCCACGCGCTGCCAGAACTTGGCAAAGTCGTAGGCGAAGGTGCTGTCACCCGTCTGAGTAGCCTTGCGCTCATCGCCCCGGAAGGTCATGGCGGGTTGCGTGCCGCAGTCTTGCGCCAGCTGCGCAAAGCGGGCCGCGAGGGGGCTGGTCTCGGGGGCCTGCATCACTCGTCTTTTTCGCCGGGTTCGTACAGGGCTTCGCGGCCAATGCGGTCCAGGCACAGCTCGGCCGTCCAGGGCAGCATGAGCGAGCCACAACGCGCATCGCGGTACAGGCGCTCGAGCGGAAGGCTCTTGAGCATGGACTGACCGCCACAAGTGCGGATGGCCAAACGGGCGATGTCTTGCGCGTTCTCCATGATGGTGTACTGCGCGGCATAGGCCCGCAGGCGGGTGGATTTGCTCGGGTCAACCTTGGCGTCTTCAATGGCGCGCAAGAACAGGTTGCGGGTTTGTTCGAGCTTGATGAACATCTCGGCCACGGCGATTTGCTTGGTCGCGAACTGGCGGCGCTTGACGGGGCCCGTGCCTGGAATCTCGCCACGCAGATAAGCCACGGTGAAGTCGTACGCCGCTTGTGCGATGCCCATGTACGTAGGCGAGAGCGTCATGAACATGTGCGGCCATCGGCTGGCGGCTTGGAAGTACAGGCCTTGCGGCATGAGCGCCGCGTCGTCGGGCACGAACACGTCTTTGAAAATCAAATTGCGCGACACGGTGGCGCGCATGCCCAGCGGGTCCCAGTCGCCTTCGATCGTCAGGCCCGGCGCGGTTCGGGGTATGGCCAGGTACAGGGTGTCGCGGCGCGAGAGGTCAGCGCCTTCTTTTTTCTCGGTACACAACACGCCAAAGTAATCGGCTGCGTCCGACAGGGAAGCGAAGATTTTTTTACCGTTGATCTTCCAACCACCATCGACCTTGACGGCGAGGGTACCGAAGGGTTGAGCGCCTGACGCTGCAGCGCCCCCTTCTGAAAAAGGCTGCGCGTAGATCGCACCGTCTTTCACCACCCGCGCAAAGTGCGTGGCCTGGTGCTGGCGGTGTGAGGCGCGCTGCTCGGGGGTCATCTCCAGGTCTTCAGACAACAAGCCGCTCCAGAGCATGGTGCAGACGTGCATGTTGAAGGTGAGCGCGGTGGCACCGCAGTAGCGACCGATCTCGGCCGAGACCATGGCATAGGTGGCGTAATCGGCACCCTGGCCGCCATGCGCTTCGGGCACGCACAACGCGAGCAAGCCCGAGTCGCGCATGTCGTTGTAATTGGCAAACGGGAACTGCGCGTCGCGGTCGAGCTGCGCGGCGCGGGGGGCGAACTTCTCGCGGCCGAGTTGCCGCGCCAAGGCCATCAGCTTTTGCTGCTTCTCGGTCAGGGGGTAGTCGTCGCCACAGATGGGCATGACGTCTGGTTGAGAGGGAGCTTGCACGTCGGTCATGGTTTCACGTCCTTCAGGAATTTTTCGAGTTCGGCGTTGAACGCCTCGGGCTGTTCGTAATGCAGCAAATGCCCTGCCCCGGCCAGGCAGGCGTAGCGCGCTCCGGGGATCTTTTGCGCCATGCGTTCCATCACCGTGGGTGGTGCGGTGCGGTCGTGCTCTGCAGCCAGGCACAGCACGGGCACGGTGATGGTGGACAGAGCGGCGCGTTGCTCAAACTGCAACAGCGCATGAAGTGCGGCGCGGTAGGTGGCGGGCGGCACGGCCGACATGCTGTGGTGTGCCGACTTGAGCCTGGCCGCATCGCCACCGGGCGCAGCCATGGTGGGGATCAGCTTTTCGGCGATGTCGCCCATGGTTTTGCCCGCTTCCAGCGGGGCCAGGCGCTGCGCCAAAAACTGCTTTTGAAAATCACCGTCGCTGTTGCCAAAAGCCGGACTGCTGGCGGCCAGCAGCAGGCCACGGATGCGCTCTGGCTTTTGCGTCCAAGCTTGCAGGGCGACCATGGCCCCCATGCTGTGGCCCACCAACACGGCTTGGTCGATGTGCGCCGCGTCCAGCATCTGCCAGAGGGCTTGCGCCAGGTGCGCGAAGTCATAAGGGGTGACCATGGGGCTGTCGCCATAACCGGGCATGTCCCAGGCCAGGCTGCGCCAGCCCAAAGCGGCCACATGCGCTTGCTGCGCTGCCCAGCCGTGTCGGCCACCGCCCACGCCGTGCAGGAACACCACAGCAGGCTGTGTGGACAAACCCACGTCGGTGAAGGCGGGTGCGTTCATGCCAGCGCCGCGCTCACGACTTGGCCCGCATCGACCACCACCGTGTCGTCAAGCCCGATGGTGCAGCCGCGCATGGGCAGGTCAAAGTGGCCCAGGGTGTGGCGGCCCGCGACTTCGTTGGCCCCGGTCGAGTACAGAAAGTTGCCCGCAAAGGCTCGCAGCTCGGTGCCGTTGCAGTCGCGCTTGTCGTAGAACGCCATGGCGTCCCAACGCGCCGCCGGGTTCAGGCCAAAGCCCACATGCGAGACGGCATAAGCGGCGCGGTGGCCCTCGGCGTCTTCCCAGGCTTTCCAGTAGCCGCGCATCATGTCCACATCGACGCCCTGCCCCTCGATGGCGACCACGCTGTCGTTCTCGATGGTCAGGCGGATCGTGTCGCGCAAATAAGTTTTGAAGGTCAGGTTCACATCGCCCGGGGCCATGACCAGCGTGCCGTTGACACTGCCCGCGGCCGGGAAAGCCAGCGCCAGCCCAGCGGGCCAGTGCGACACCATGCCCGGCTTGGGGCAAAAGCCCCACACACCGCCGACCACCGCTTGTTTATCGCCATGTTTGAGGTTCACACGCAGGTCGGTGCCTGCGGCAGACGTGACGTGCATGTGTTGTGCGCCACGCAGCTTCTTCATGGCGGCACGCACCACGCCTTCGAGCGCCGGATCAGGCACGGTGCGCTCCAGAATTTCAGGGTGCTCGTTGGACACCATGAGCAAACGCGGCATGTGGCCGTCCACGCCCTTCATGATGGTCGGCAACTCGAGCGCGTGCAGCAGGCCTTCGACGGTGCAGTCCACCACCAGGTCGGCGCGGGCCAATGCCGCCACCACGGGGCCCAGTTGCCCGATGGCGTCGCTCGCGCCCGTGGAGCGCACCGGGGCGGGTGCCGTCAATGCAGGCGTGGTCAGCGTCACTTCAAACACCTTGGCCCCCATGCCCTCCAGCGCCAGACGGGCAAGCTCCACGTTCACACGGCGCGACTGCGTTTCGGCCAAAATGGCCACCACTTCACCCGGCTGCACCTTGCACAGGGTGAAGGTGCGGACAAACGCAGCCAGCCACTTGTGTTCGATCTTTTCCACCAACATGTTTGTCTCCTGCAAGGACGGGCTGAAAGCACAACGCACCACCCTGTGCCAAACAGTTTATATGAATATTCATGTAAATTCATCCATAATGACCCTATGCGCCCCACCCCACCTCCGACCATTCAGCCGCTGACCCCTGACTTTGAAGCCCCTCATTTCAGACAAGCCCTGTCGCGCTTTGCCACGGGCGTGACCGTCATCACCACCTTCGCGCCAGATGCGCAAAAAGGCGACACGGCCAGCAGCAGCTTTGTGGGCATCACGGCCAGCTCCTTCAATTCGGTATCGCTCACGCCGCCGCTCGTGCTGTGGAGCCTGGGGCACCGCGCCAGCAGCCTGCCGCTGTTCCATGCGGGCACGCATTACGTGGTCAATGTGCTGGCGGCCGATCAGCTGGATCTGTGCCAGCGTTTTGCGTCGGGCCAAGGTGATCGTTTTGCCCAGACCGACCACACGCTGGGACAAGCGGGCTTGCCCATTTTGAGAGGCGCACTGGCCTGGTTTGAATGCCACAACCGCAGTCGCTACGAAGAAGGCGACCATGTGATTTTTGTGGGCGAGGTCGAGCGCTGCGGCTTTGCCGACGAGGGCCAGCCTTTGGTGTTTCAACAAGGGCAGTTCAGCACCACCCAAAAACTGCCATGAGCGAGACCCCGGGTTTTGTTGACGACTACCTGGCCTACCTGCTGGCCCGCGCCAGCCATTTGATTTCCAGCGAATTTCACGCCGTGGTCGAGGCCAGCGGGCTGAGCTTATTGGAGTGGCGCGTCATGGCCAGCCTGTCGGGCAAAGAGGCGCTGAGCGTGGGCGAATTGGCCGACATCGTGCTGGCCAAGCAGCCCACCGTGACCAAGCTGGTGGGGCGCATGGCAGAGGCCGGTTGGGTCCAGCGCGTTGACGCCCCGCACGACAAACGCCAATCGCTGGTGAGCCTCACCCCGGTTGGTCACCGCAAGGTCCAACCCCTGCTGACCCAAGCCCGGGTGCACGAGGCCCAAGTGATGACAGAAATCGGTGCGGATGAAGTGACTCTGCTCAAACGCACCCTGGAGCAGTTGATTCGGGCGCGTTGCTGAGACACGCCAGACCTCTGTGATGGTCTGAACATCATGGGGGACCTGCGGAAGGCCCTGCCGAGCGGCTCAGCGCTCGCCTGAGCGCGCCTTGTCCATGAGAAAGTCGATGCAGGTGCGCACCGCACGGGTCTGGTGTCGGTTGGGCAGGTACAGCAAATACATGTTGGTGCCGAAAATGCTCAGGCGGTAATCATCGAGTGCCGTCAGCACCTGGCCACTGGCGATGACATCGTTCACCACGTAATCGGGCACCAGCCCGATGCCCAGCCCGGCCAGAATGCCTTCGCGCAGAAAAGGGTAGTGGTCTGAAATCAGGGTCGGTGCCAGCATGACCTCTTCGCGCTCACCTTGCCGATAGCCACGCAGCGACAGGTGCCGCCCCACCACGTTGGCGGTGAGCAAGGGCAGGCTGCGCAGCTGCGCCAGTTCAGTCGGCAGACCATGCACGGCCACACAAGCCTGCGAGGCGCAGGCCAGGTAACGTACGGTGCCGAATTCGCGTGCCACCATCTGCGGCGGTGGCTCAGGCAGGATGCGGATGGCGACGTCTACCTCGTCGCGCAGGTTGTCGATGCGGTTTTCAAACACCACGTCCAGCACGATGCCCGGGTACAGCTGCTTGAACTCGACCAGCCAGTCCGACATCACCATTTGCCCGTAACCGCTGGGCACGCTCAAGCCCACACGCCCTTGCAGGCCCTGGCCCAGATGCGTGATGGTTTCCTGGGCGGCCACGATTTCGTTGCGGATGGTGCGCCCGTGCTCGTACAGCCGCCAGCCGACTTCGGTCGGTTCGACGCGGCGGGTGGTGCGACGCACCAGTTGTGCACCGACGGCTTTTTCCAGCTGGTTCAGGTGGTAGCTCACATTGGCACGCGTCATTTTGAGCAAGCGGGCGGCCTGGCTGAGATTGCCCGCATCGATGATGTCCACCAAGAGGGTCAGATGGGATTGGTCGAGGTTCATATGTCAAATTTTATTTGACGCTTTGTCAACTTTGCCTGTAATTGTCAATTTCAGTTTTCCCTAAGAGAATCCAGCCAGCCATAGCCCAAGGATTGACATGGATTTGAACTTCACCCCCGAAGAAGAAGCCTTCCGCGCCGAAGTGCAGGCCTTTTTGAATGAGAAACTGCCCCAGCGCATCGCCCAAAAGGTCAAGGCTGGTCAGCGGCTGACCAAGGCCGACCAGGATGAGTGGCACGCCATCCTCAACGAGCGCGGCTGGTACGCCAACCACTGGCCTCAGGCATGGGGCGGCCCCGGCTGGACGCCGGTGCAGAAATTCATCTTCGACCACGAATGCGCGCTGGCCGGTGGGCCGCGCATTGTGCCCTTTGGTGTGAACATGCTGGGCCCCGTGCTCATCAAGTACGGCAACGAAGCGCAAAAACGGTACTGGCTGCCGCGCATCCTCAGTGGTGAGGACTGGTGGTGCCAGGGCTATTCGGAGCCCGGTGCCGGTTCCGATCTGGCCTCGCTCAAGACCACAGCGGTTCGCCAGGGTGACCATTACATCGTCAACGGCCAGAAAACCTGGACCACCCAGGGCCAGCACGCCAACATGATCTTCTGCCTGGTGCGCACCGACCGCGACGCCAAGCCGCAGGAAGGCATCAGCTTTTTGCTGGTGGACATGAAGAGCCCCGGCGTGGAGCTGCGCCCGATCCGCACGCTCGACGGCGACCGCGAAGTCAACGAAGTCTTTTTCACCGATGTGAAAGTACCGGTCGAAAACCTGGTGGGTGAAGAAAACAAGGGCTGGACCTGCGCCAAATACCTGCTGACCTACGAGCGCACGGGCATTGCCGGTGTGGGCTTTTCGGTGGCTGCGCTCGAAAAGCTCAAGGTGGTGGCCAGCAAGGTGCACCGCAACGGTAAGCCTCTGAGCCAGGACCCGCTGTTCGCCACCCGCATGGCCAAGGTCGAGATTGACCTGGAGAACATGAAGACCACCAACCTGCGCGTGATCGCGGCGGTGGCCGGTGGTGGCGTGCCGGGGGCCGAGAGCTCCATGCTCAAGATCCGCGGCACCGAGATCCGCCAGGAAATCCTGTCCTTGATCCGCCGCGCCATGGGGCCTTATGCGCTGCCCTACATCGAAGAGGCCCAGTACGAAGGCTACGCCGATGAGCCCGTGGGTCCGAAGGAAGCCGCTACGGCGGCTGCCAACTATTTCAATTACCGCAAGCTGTCGATTTTCGGCGGCTCCAATGAAATCCAGAAAAACATCATCTCCAAGATGATCCTGGGACTGTGAGGGTCATGCGATGAATTTCGAACACACCGAAGACCGCCGCATGCTGGCGGACTCTCTCAACCGTTTCGTGGCCGAGCAATACGGCATCGAATTGCGCAACCACAATGCCTATAGCGAGCAGGGTTACGCCCCTGAGCGCTGGCAGCAGTTTGCCGAGCTCGGCGCGATTGGCGCGCTGTTTCCCGAAGAGGTAGGCGGCTTTGGCGGCGCCGGCTTTGACATCGCCGTGGTGTTCGAGTGCCTTGGCCGTGGCCTGGTGACCGAACCTTTCCTGGGCGCGCTGATGGTCGGCCGTGCGATGGCTGCCGCGGGCAGCGAGGTCCAGCAAGCCCGCATCGCTGAACTGATCGACGGCAGCACCGTGGCCGCGCTGGCCCACGACGAGCCCGAAGGCCACTACGAACTCGAACGCGTGGCCACCCGCGCCGAGCGCCAGGGCGATGGCTGGGTGATTTCGGGCCGCAAGGCGGTGGTGGTGCACGGCCAACACGCCCAGCTGCTGCTGGTGTCGGCCCGCACCTCGGGCGCAGTGGACAGTGCCGAAGGTATCTCGCTCTTCCTGGTGCCGGGCGATGCCGCTGGTATGCAGCGTCGCAGCTACAGCCGCATCGACGGCGGCAGTGCCTGCGAGCTGGTGCTCGACCAGGTGCGTGTGAGTGACAGCGCATTGCTCGGCACCGAAGGCCAGGGCCTGGCCGTGCTGGAGCAAGCGGTGGGCTGTGGCGTACTGGCACTGTGTGCCGAGGCTGTGGGGGCCATGGACGTGGCCAAACAAAGCACACTCGAATACCTGCAAACGCGCAAACAGTTTGGTAAACCGATTGGCAGCTTCCAGGCCCTGCAACACCGCATGGCCGATCTGCTGCTCGAAGTGGAACAGGCGCGTTCGGCCGTGATCAATGCCGCCGCCGCCCTGGACGCTGACCGCATCACCCGTGAACGCGCGCTGTCGGCGGCCAAGTTCACCATCGGTCGAATTGGCACGCTGGTGGCCGAAGAAAGCATCCAGCTGCACGGTGGCATCGGCATGACCTGGGAGTTGCCGTTGTCACACTACGCCAAGCGCCTGGTCATGATCGACCACCAGCTCGGCGACGAAGACCACCACCTGGCCCGTTACATGGCCCTGGGTGCAGAGGGCTGAAGCCATGGACATGCCACTTGAAGGCGTGCGGGTCCTGGACCTGTCGCGCGTGTTCGCCGGCCCGCTGTGCGGGCAGGTGCTGGCCGACTTCGGCGCCGAGGTCATCAAGGTGGAGCACCCCGGACGCGGCGACGATACCCGCGACTGGGGCATGCGCATCGGCAAGACCGAAACCACCTACTACAACAGCATGAACCGCAACAAGCGGTCCATCACGGTGGATCTGCAGACGCCCGAAGGACAAAAGCTGATCCACGACCTGCTGCCGCAGTTCGATGTGGTGATCCAGAACTTCAAGACCGGTGGCGCCGACAAGCTGGGCCTGGGTTACACCCAGCTCAAGGCCATCAGGCCTGACTTGATCTATTGCTCGGTGGCCGGCTACAACAGCGCCGGGCCCGAGGCCAAACGCCCAGGCTACGACCTGGTGATCCAGGGCGAAGCCGGACTCATGGCCATCAACGGCGAGGCCGGGCAGGTCCCGCTCAAGTTCGGCGTGGCCGTGGTGGACATGATGACCGGCATGTACGCGGCCCAGGCGGTATTGGCGGCGCTGTTCCGGCGCGAGCGTACGGGTCAGGGTCGGCACATCGAGATGTCGCTGTACGACTGTGGCCTGATGGTGACTGGCTACTACGGCCTGGACGCCATGCTGCTGGGCCGCGATCCCCAGCGTTACGGCAACGCCCACCCGTCCATCGTGCCTTACGGCATGTTCGAGGCAGCAGATGGCCCGCTCATCATCGCGGTGGGCAACAACGGCCAGTTTGACAAGTTCTGCCGTGAGGTGGTGCTGCGACCCGACATCGTGGAGGCCCCGCGCTACGCCACCAATGTGGATCGTGCCAAAAACCGGCTCACGCTGCTGCCCATGATGACGGAACTCATTCGCTCCTTCCCCCGCGACCTGCTGCTGCAGCGCCTGAGCGCGGCAGGCATCCCCTGCGGCAAGGTGGCGGGCCTGCACGAGGCCCTGACCAGCGAGCGCACCCGCCAGGGTGGCCTGCTGCAGGAAATGCCGCATCCAGTGGCGGGCAGCACCCATGTGTTTGCACCGCCCTACCGGCTTGACGGCGAACGCCTGCCCATTCGCAACGCACCGCCCACCCTGGGTGAAGGCACGCGCGAGGTGCTGCAGAAATTGCTGCAGATGTCCGAGCAGGAACTGCAGGCCTTGCAGGCCAAGGGTGTGCTGACGCTGCCCGCATCGACCGAACATTGACCTTTTTTTCAGGAAGCACGTCCGTGAACATTCTTCAATTCACCCACCGCGCCCTGCTGGGCGCCTTGTTGCCGCTGGTGGCGACCGCGGCCCTGGCCAACACCTGGCCGAGCCGCCCCATCAAACTCATCGTGCCTTTCCCGGCCGGTGGCCCAACCGACACCGCTTCGCGCATCCTCGGCCAGAAGCTGGCCGAGCGGCTCAAGCAGCCTGTGGTGGTGGAAAACAAGGCAGGCGCCTCCGGCTCGATTGCAGCCAAGCAGGTCATGGAGAGCCCGGCCGATGGCTACACCCTGATGATGCTGGCCACGCCCACGCTGCTGGCCCCCCACATGTACAAGAAAGTCGGCTACGACACGGTGAAGAACTTCACGCCTGTGGCCACGGTCTACGACTTGCCGATCGTGGTGGTGGTGAACCCCAGCCAGATGCCCAGCGTGACCGATGTGCAGCGGCTGATTACCCATGCCAAGGCGCGGCCTGGCGAGATCAACTACACCAGCTCCGGCCCCGGCAGCTTTGGTCATCTGAGCATGGAATTGCTCAAGGAACTAGGTCAGTTTGAGATGCAGCATGTGCCCTACAAGGGCGGTGTGCCGGCCATCACCGACACCATCGGCGGCCAGGTGCCTGTGATGTATGCCGATCTGGTGGCAGCCCTGCCGCATATCCAGTCGGGCAAGCTGCGTGCGATTGCAGTCGGCTCGCCGCAGCGCGTGGCCATGCTCCCACAAGTCAAGACCATCGCCGAGCAAGGGTTCAAGGGCTTTGATGCCGTCTCCTGGGGTGGCCTGCTGGCCCCCTTGGGCACGCCCAAAGAAGTGGTGGCGCGCATCGACAAGGAAGTCGGCGAGATCCTGGCCGACAAATTGGTGCAGGAAAGGTTGTTGACCGCCGGCGCGATTGCGAACTACCAAAACGCCGACCGCATGGCCGCGCGCCTCAAGAACGATTACGACAAATGGGGTCGCGTGATCCGCGACAAAGCCATTGGCGTGGACTGACACAGAAACTTCACCATGACATTTTTCCGGACTTCGCTTCTCAATCGCCGCACCCTGCTGGTGGCCGGGCTGGCCCTCAGCACAGCCACCGCAGGGGCACAGGCTTACCCCAGCAAGCCCATCAAACTGATCGTGCCTTATGCCGCCGGTGGTGCCACCGACATCACGGCGCGCACCCTGGGCGAGAAGCTGGCCACGCGCCTGGGCCAGCCTGTGCTGGTCGACAACCGTGGTGGCGCCGGTGGCGTCACGGGCACCGACCAGGCGTTCAAGTCACCGGCTGACGGCCACACCTTCCTGGTTTCGCTGGGCACCACCATGCTCATCAACCAGTACCTTTATGAGAAGCTGCCCTACAACCCACAAAAAGATCAGGCCCTGATCACGCAGATCGCGCTGGCCCCGGTGGTCTTGCTGGTCCACCCGCAACTGCCGGTCAACACCGCGCCGGAGTTGTTGCAGTACATCGAGCGCAACAAGGGCAAGCTGGCCTACGGGTCCTGGGGCATGGGCTCGTATGCCCACTTGGCCGGTGCCTGGCTGTCGGACAACCTGAAAGCCGACATGAACCACGCCGCTTACAAGGGTGAAGCCCTGATGCTGCAGGACTTGGTGGGTGGTCAGATCCAGCTGACCTTTGCCAGCTTGCAATCGGCGCGGCCTTACATCGAATCCGGTCGCCTCAAGGTGCTGGCGGTCACCGGCACGCAGCGCATGCCCGCGCTGCCCAAGGTACCGACGATGACCGAGCAGGGCATCAAGGACGAGGTGTTTCGCGTGACCGGCTGGGTGGGCATGAGCGCACCCGCCAAAACCCCGGCGGACGTGCTGGCCCGCGTAGCCACCGAAGTGCGCGTCATCATCGCGCAGCCCGATGTGCGCGAACGCATCCAGCAAATGGGCTTCATTCCCGTGGGCAGCACACCCGAGGAATTTGCGGTCCAGTTCAAGAAGGACGCCCCGGTCTGGGAACGTCTGGTCAAACTCTCTGGCGCCAAGCTCGATTGAGCGGTGCTGCATACCCAAGGAGACATCATGAAAATTCTCGTTCCCGTCAAGCGGGTGGTGGACTACAACGTCAAAGTGCGCGTCAAGTCCGACGGTTCCGGTGTGGACATCGCCAACGTCAAGATGAGCATGAACCCCTTTGACGAGATCGCCGTTGAAGAAGCTGTGCGCCTGAAAGAAAAAGGCCTGGCCACCGAGGTGATCGCCGTCTCTTGCGGCGTGGCCCAGTGCCAGGAAACCCTGCGCACCGCCATGGCCATCGGTGCCGACCGTGGCATCCTGGTCGAGACCCCCGCTGACCTGGACCTGCAGCCCCTGGCCGTGGCCAAGTTGCTCAAGGCCCTGGTGGACAAAGAGCAACCCGGCCTGATCATCCTGGGCAAGCAAGCCATTGACGATGACTGCAACCAGACTGGCCAGATGCTGGCCGCACTGGCCGATCTGCCCCAAGCCACCTTCGCCTCCAAGGTCGAGATCGTGGATGGCCAAGCCCAAGTGACCCGCGAGATCGACGGCGGCCTGGAAGTGCTGAGCATCAGCCTGCCTGCGGTGGTGACCACCGACCTGCGCCTGAACGAGCCGCGCTACGTGACCTTGCCCAACATCATGAAGGCCAAGAAAAAGCAGCTCGACACCTTCAAGCCCGAAGACCTGGGCGTCGATGTGGCCCCCCGCATCAAGACCCTGAAGGTGGCAGAACCCGCCAAGCGCAGCGCCGGCATCAAGGTGCCCGATGTCGCCACGCTGGTGGACAAACTCAAGAACGTGGCCAAGGTCATTTAAACAAGCTGTTTTTGTAGGAGTCAGCCCTGCTGGCGATCGACCGGTCGAAGTCCGCAGACCATCGCTTGCAGGCAAGCTCCTACAGCAACCCCTATTCATCAAGGAAAAAACATGACATCCCTTGTGATTGCAGAACACGACAACGCCTCGATCAAAGGCGCTACCCTCAACACCATCACCGCCGCTGCCGCTTGCGGTGGTGACGTGCACGTCCTCGTCGCCGGCCACAACGCCGCTGCTGCTGCGCAAGCCGCCGCCCAAATCGCGGGCGTGGCCAAAGTCATCCACGCCGACAGCGAAGCCCTGGCCCATGGCCTGGCCGAGAACGTCGCAGCGCAAGTGCTGGCCATCGCTGGCAACTACAGCCACATCCTGTTCCCCGCGACTGCCGCAGGCAAGAACGTGGCCCCCCGCGTGGCGGCCAAGCTCGATGTGGCGCAAATCAGCGATGTGACGCAAGTCCTCTCGGCCGACACCTTCGAGCGCCCCATCTACGCCGGCAACGCCATGGCCACGGTGCAGTCCACCGACGCCACCAAGGTGATCACCGTGCGCACCACAGGCTTTGACGCCGCAGCGGCCACAGGTGGCAGCGCTGCCGTCGAATCCGCAGCCGCGCAAGCAGACAGCGGCAAGAGCAGCTTCAAGGGCAGCGAGATCGCCAAGAACGACCGCCCCGAACTCACCGCCGCCAAGATCATCGTCTCCGGTGGCCGCGCTTTGGGCAGCGCCGAGAAGTTCAATGAAGTGATGACCCCGCTGGCCGACAAACTGGGCGCGGCCATTGGCGCGAGCCGCGCAGCGGTGGACGCAGGCTACGCCGCGAACGACCTGCAAGTGGGCCAGACCGGCAAGATCGTGGCGCCGCAGCTGTACATCGCAGCCGGCATCTCGGGTGCGATCCAGCACCTGGCGGGCATGAAGGATTCCAAGGTGATCGTGGCGATCAACAAGGACCCTGAGGCGCCGATCTTCAGTGTGGCCGACTTTGGCCTGGAAGCCGATCTGTTTGGCGCTGTGCCTGAACTGACTCAGGCCCTCTGAGTGCGTAGCGCGCCAGCGCGGCGCGTCAGTCTTTTTTCCAGCGCGAGGGCGACACGCCAAACTGCTGGCCGAACCAGCGCGAGAAGGCACTGGTTTCGGCAAAGCCAACCATCTGCGCCACTTCGGTGATGCTATGGGCCTGGCCTTCGATCAGGCGCAAGGCCTGTTCGCGCCGCACATCATTGACCAGCGACTGGAAGTTGGCGCTTTCCTCGGCCAATTGACGCTGCAGGGTGCGCGTGCTCACACCCAAGTGCTGAGCCACTTGCTCAATGGTGTGCCGCCCGCGCGGCATCAGCAGGTGCACGGCTCGGTGCACCGCGTGGCTGACTTTCTGGGCTTGCCCTCGTGGCTGCAGGTCGATGAAGTCCCGGGCATAACGGGCCATGTTCGGGTCACTCAGCGCGCGGTGGCGATCAAGTTCTTCTTTGCCCAGCACCAGCCCATCAAAGTCGGAGCCGAACTCCAGGTAGGGGCCAAACACGCGCTGGTGGATCAGGGTGCTGGGCGGGGCGGCGTGGGCGAAGTGAACGCGGCGCGGCATCCAGTCTGGCCCCAGCTGGTGGCGGCACAGCGACAGCAAGGCGGCCACCGCCAGCTCCATGGGCTGGCGGCCCGGGTGGGTGCGCCCGGTCACCAGGGCACATTGCACCACGGCCACCTGCTGGTGTTCGGTGATGTCCACGGCCACCGAATCGCTGAGTAAGTGGCGGTAATGCTTGAACTCCAACAAGGCCTGGCGCAAGGTGGGTTGGTGCTGCAGCAACAGGCTGAGCACGCCAAAGTCCGACAGCCGCCAGCTTTCGCCCATGAGCAAACCCAATGAACGGCTGTCTCCTGTTTTGGACGAGGCATCCAAGAGGTTGGCCAGAGAGACCTCGGGAATGCGCAGGTCGGGTGTCAGCAGACAGCTCGGGTCCAAACCGACGTGGCGCAGCATGCTGACCGGGTCAATGCCCAACTCACGTGCAATGGCCGAATACTTGGCCAGTGAAACGCTGCGTACCTGGATGGTCATGTGGTGTTTAAGGGAAATCCCTAGGCGGATCGGACGGCTGCTTGGCGTGATGGGTCAATTCATGGCGCGGCAGGTCAAGAGCCATTGGGCTAGAGATAGAAGAATCACACCTGCTTGCGCAACGGACTTGATTCCCATGCGCTTTTCTGATCATACAAGCAGGAGACGAGATTGGCCAAAGTGATTCGATTTGACCGTGTGGGTGGCCCCGAGGTGCTCTACAGCACTACCGCAGAAGTGGGTCGCCCCGGCCCGGGGCAGGTGCGTCTGCGCCATGTGGCGGTGGGCCTGAACTACGCCGACACGTACTTCCGCGATGGCACCTACCCGATCCCGCTGCCCAACGGCATTGGCGTGGAGGCGGCAGGCATCGTCGAGGAACTGGGCGAAGGCGTGACACAGCTGGCCGTGGGCGACCGCGTGAGCTACACCGGCTTCACCAACACCTTGGGCGCGTACAGCACCGAACGCCTGGTGGACGCCGCGCCCCTCATCAAGCTGCCGGATGCGATCAGCCTGGAAACCGCCGCCGCCATGACCATGCGCGGCCTGACCTCGGCCTACCTGATGACCCGCATCTGGGACTACAAACCGGGTGACACCATTTTGCTGCACGCAGCCGCTGGTGGCGTGGGCCTGATCGTGTCGCAATGGGCCAAGCTGCTGGGACTGAACGTGATTGGCACCGTGTCGACCGAGGAGAAAGCAGCCTTGGCCCGTGCTCACGGCTGCGACCACACCATCAACTACAGCCACGAAGACGTGGCCAAGCGCGCGCGCGAGCTCACGGGCGGTGTGGGCGTGAACGTGGTGATCGACAGCGTGGGCAAAAACACCTTCGAGGCTTCGCTCGATTCGCTCAAGCGCCGTGGCCTGATGGTGTGCGTGGGCACGGCCAGCGGGCCGATCCCGCCATTCAACCCGCACATCCTGGCGCGCAAGGGTTCGCTGTACCTCACACGTCCGGCTCTGGCCGACTACATCGCCGACCCCGCAGAAAAAGCCGAGCTGGCGGGCGAGATTTTTGGCCACATCGCAGCAGGCCGCATCCGCATCGAAATCAACCAGCGTTATGCCCTGGATGACGCGGTGCAGGCGCACCGCGATCTGGAAGCCCGCAAAACCACCGGCTCGTCGATCTTCGTGATCTGACACCCCCCCTTCAGGAGACCCTCATGCATGTTCGACAACTGACCCCCGCCATCGGCGCCGAAATCAGCGGCGTCAACTTGGGCGACGCCAGCCGCGACGGCGATCTGTTCGCCAAGATCAAGACCGCGTTGCTGCAGCACCGTGTGATTTTTTTGCGCGACCAGGAGATCACGCGCGCCGAGCACGTGGCGTTTGCACGCCGCTTTGGCGATCTGGAAGACCACCCTGTCGCTGGCAGCGATCCGGAACACCCGGGCCTGGTGCAGATCTACCGCAACGACAAGCGCGAGAACTACGAAAACAATTACCACTCGGACGGCCTGTGGCGCGAGACCCCGGCCATGGGCTGCGTGCTGCGCTGCATCGAATGCCCGCCCATCGGCGGTGACACCATCTGGGTCAACATGGTGGAGGCCTACAAGAATCTGCCCAACGACATCAAGCAGAAGATCGATGGCTTGAGCGCCCGCAGCAGCATCGAACACTCCTTCGGTGCGGTGATGGCCCCCGACGCCCGCCGCAAGCTGGCTGCCGCCAACCCGCCTGCCGAACACCCGGTGGTGCGCACCCACCCAGAGACGGGCGAAAAAGTGCTCAACGTGTGCAGCTTCACCACCAACTTTGTCAACTTCCACACGCCCGAGAACGTGCGCTTTGGCCTGGACAAGACCCCCGGCGCCAGCCACCTGCTCAACTACCTGTTGAGCCAGGCCAGCATCCCCGAATACCAGGTGCGCTTTTCCTGGAGGCCCAACAGCGTGGCCATCTGGGACAACCGCAGCACACAGCACTACGCGGTCATGGACTACTGGCCTGCCCCCCGCAAGATGGAGCGCGCCGCCATCATCGGCGACCGCCCGTATTGATCCATTTCATCTGACTTCGGAAACACCACATGAATTTCCTCGACGGACACCTTTTTCCTGAAAACCAGCAACCGCTGATCATCACGGCCGCGCCCTATGCGCCGGGCTGGCTGCCTTCGGACTTTCCGGAGGACATTCCAGTCACCATGGAAGACCAGATCCAGAAAGCGGTGGATTGCTACAACGCCGGTGCCACCGTGCTGCACCTGCATGTGCGCGAACTCGATGGCAAGGGCAGCAAGCGCCTGTCCAAATTCAACGAACTGATCGCCGGCGTGCGCCAAGCCGTGCCCGAGATGATTATTCAGGTCGGCGGCTCCATCTCGTTCGCCCCCGAGAGCGATGGCCAGGCGGCCAAGTGGCTGAGCGACGACACCCGCCACATGCTGGCCGAGCTGGACCCGGTGCCCGACCAGGTCACGGTAACGGTGAACACCTCGCAGATGAACGTGACCGACCACATGGAAGACGGCGATGTGATCGGCACCTCGCGCGAGAACCCCAAGCTGTTCGACACCTACAAGGACATGATTGTTCCGGCCAACCCGCTGTGGGTGGAAGAGCATGTGCGGCGCCTCAGTGCCGCGGGCATCCAGAGCGCCTTCCAGTGCTACAACACCAACAGCTTCGAGTCGGTCGAGCGCCTGATCCGCCGCGGCTTCTACAAAGGCCCGCTGGTGATGAACTGGGTGGCCATTGGCGGTGGCATGGACACGCCCAACGTCTACAGTCTGGGCAACTTCATGCGCGGCGTGCCCGATGGCGCTGTGGTGACGGTAGAGAGCAATGTGCGCAACGTGCTGCCCGTGAACATGATGGGCATTGCCATGGGCCTGCATGTGCGCTGCGGCACCGAAGACGTCATCTGGAACCAGCGCCGCACCGCCAAGCAAAGCACCGTGAAGCAAATCGAGCAACTGGTGCGCATTTCGCAGGAATTCGGCCGCGACATCGCCACGGCCAAGCAGGCCCGCGAGATCTGCAGGATCGGCGTGTTTTACGAGACCGCCGACGAAGCACTGGCGGCCAATGGCTTTGCCCCCAACCGCAATGGCGGCAACCAGGGTTATTTGCACAAATCGCGTTGAGTCGAGGGTGTCCGCGCCTCGCGTGGATACCCTGTAGATACACAGGAGACAAACATGAACTTTTTACAGATGAGCGCACGCCGCAGGTTATGGTCGACCATCGCTGCCGTGGTGCTGGGTGCAGCCGCATCCACTGCCCAAGCGCAGGAGTGGCCCAGCAAGCCGGTGCGCATTGTGGTGGGTGGCCCGGCCGGCGGCACGGCCGATGCGCTGGCCCGCATCGTGGCCGAAGGCCTGGGGCAGTCCACAGGCAAACCGGTGATCGTGGAGGCCAAGCCCGGCGCTGCCGGTGCGATCGCTGTGGCCGAATTGCTGAAGTCGCCGCACGACGGCCACACCCTGCTGCTGATCCAGGGTGGCATCGTCACGGAGACGCCGCAAGCCTACCCGGTCACCTACAAACCGTTCTCCGACCTCAAACCGCTGGTGCAGGTGAGTCGGCAAGGCCTGATCCTGCTGGGCAACGCCGATCTGGCGCCCAGGAACCTCAAGGAACTGGTGGCGCACATCAAGTCCCAGAAGGGCGGCATGGACTATGCCTCCTATGCAACCGGCATGCGGGGGCACACCTCCGGGGTGCAGTTTGCGCGCCTGGCCAAGGTGGAGCTCAAGCACATTGGCTACAAGGGCTCGCCCCCTGCCCTGCAGGATGTGATGGGCGGCCATGTGCCCCTGATGTTCGATGGCCCGGCGACCGCGCTGCCGCTGGTCAAGGCGGGCAAGGTCAAGGCCTTTGCGGTGAATTTTCCAGCCCGCATCACGGCCTTGCCGGATGTGCCGACCTTCACCGAACTGGGTTATCCCGCGCTCAATGAAGTTGGCTGGATGGGCTTGTGGTCCACGGCAGACTTGTCTGCGACCATCCAGAGCAAGGTGCGCGAGCTGACGCTGCAATACCTGCAGCAGGCCAAGGTGCGCCAGCGCATCGAAGCCATGGGCATGGAGGCCGGTTTGCCTTTGACCCCGGATGAGCTGAGCAAGGACCTGCGCGCTGGTTACGAGCGCCAGGGCGAGCTGCTGCGTTCCATCCAGTACAAGCCCGAGTAAGCGACGGCAGCGCACGCCCTTGGGCGCTGCACCCCTTGATCCTTTCGCAAGGAGAACCGCCATGGCCCAGTCCCTTGTTCGCGCCGCCTGCCTGACGCACTATGCCGAAGTGGCGCAGTCCTCAGGGCTCAACCCCCTGCGCATGTTGCTGGATGCCGGGCTCAATCCTCGTGTGCTGGATGAGCCCGATCTGATGATCCCGGGCGACAAGGTCGGGCGTCTGCTGCAGGAATCGGCCAGCCAATCCGGCAACGAAAGTTTCGGCTTGTGCATGGCCAGCTCCCGCTTGCTGTCGAATCTGGGGCCGGTGGGCTTGCTGATCCGGGATCAGCAGACCTTGCGCGACTCGCTGAATCTGCTGGTGCGTTATCTGGCCACACTCAACAGCGCGCTGTCCCTCGTGATCGAGGAGGCAGGCAACACCGTGGTTCTGCGTGAACGCCTGCTGTCGGGCCGTGCGGGTGAGCCCACGCGCCAGCGCGTCGAACTGGCGATGGGCGTGATGGTGCGGGTCATTCGCCAGTTGATTGGCCGGAACTGGCAGCCCCAGCGGGTGTATTTCGAACACGCCGCCCCTAGGGACGAACGCATGCACACCAAAATTTTGGGTCCGCGCATCGCCTTCAACCAGGATTTCAATGGCATCGTCTGCACCAGGGCAGACTTGGACACACGCAACGAATTCGCCGATCCGGCCATGATCCGCTACGCACAGAAATTGCTGGATTTTGCGCCGCCTGCAGACGAGTCGCACATCCTAGACGATGTGCGTCGCACCATCTTGCTGCTCTTGCCCAGCGGGCGCTGCACCATCGAGCAGGTCAGCGAGCACATGGGGGTGATGCCCCGCACCATCCAGCGCCGCCTGACCGAGCGGGGGCAAACTTTTTCCTGCGCCATGAACGACATCCGCAAACAGTTGGCACTGCGCTATGTGCTGGAGAGCAAGCGCTCTCTGGCCGAGATCGCAGATTTGCTGGGCTTCACCGCAGCCAGCAGTTTCTCGCGCTGGTACCAGAACCAGTTTGGCTGCAGCGCCAAAACCGCACGCGTGCAATCCCCGAAGGTCTTGACCACTCACGCGCTTGTGTAGGAGCCCGCCCTGCTGACGATGAATTTCAGAGGATCCACGCCATCGCTTACAGGGCAAGCGCCTATAACGAACAGTCGGGCTGTTCTCAGTCTTCCGAAATGTTGGCGTCCTTGGCGATCGAACTCCAGAGCTTCACATCGCGGGAAATGATGGCCTTGAACTCTTCGGGCGTTTTGGCGGGCGGTGGTTCGAGGTTCCAGCCTTCCATGCGCTTGGCCATTTCGGGTGACTTCTGCACCTTGTTGATCTCGGCGTTCAGGCGGTCGGTGATCTGCTTGGGCAGGTTGGCCGGGCCGAATACACCGAACCAGCCGACCGCGTCAAAACCGTGACCTTGCTCGCCCATGGTCGCAATGCCCGCGGTGCGGGGCACACGGACGTTGCCGCTGACAGCGATGCCTTTGATCTGTTTGGACTCGATCATGGCCACCGGCGTGCCCGGGTCAGACCAGGCCACCTGCAGCACGCCCGAGACGAGGTCGTTGATGATTTGCGGTGTGGTCTTGTAGGGGATGTGAATGATCTTCAGTCCGGCCTGCTTCTTGAGCCACTCCATCGTCAGCTGGCCCGAGGAGCCGTTGCCCCAGGTACCGTAGTTGTACTTGTCTGGATTGGCCTTGATCAGGGCCACCAGCTCCTTGAGGTTGTTGGCTGGAACGTCCTTGTTGACCAGCAGCAAAATGCCACCAGCAGCCGTCTGTGCAATCGGTGTGAGGTCTTTGACCGGGTCGTAGCTCATGGTCTTGAGCACCGCAGGCGCCACGACCACGAACGAGCCGGTGGAATACAGCAGGGTGTAACCATCGGCCTTGGCGCGGGCCACCGTGCCACCGGCCAGCATGCCGCTGCCGCCGGGCTTGTTGTCCACCACCACCGGCTGCTTGAAGACGGCGCTGAGTTTTTGGGCCATTTCACGCGCCGCGATGTCCACGCCGGAACCCGGGCCCGAGGCCACCACCAGGGTGATGGGGCGGCTGGGCCAGGTGTCGTTGGTCTGGGCCTGTGCGTGCAGGGTGAGGGCGCTGACCGCCAGAGCGGTCAAGACCCATCGGCGTTTGAGGAAAATCGAGTTCATATGGTTTGTCTCCAGTATGTTAATTGGTTGAGATCTCAGGCCATGTCCAGCGGCTTGCGCAGAAAGCCCTGGTGGCCGCCATTGCGGTTGGGAGCAAAGCCGTTTTCGCGCAGCGACTCTTCGACGGTGTCGTAGAAGACGCCGATCTTGAGGATTTCCCGCGCCTGCTCGCCCGTGGCGATGGGGCGACCGAATTCGCCCGCAATGCGCACCAGCTGCCTGATCTGCTCGACCGAGCTCATCTTCCCCGAACGGTCCTGCTTCCACAGCACGTCTTCGATGCCGCAACGCACATGCAGACCCAGGGCCATGCCAATCATGTTGATGGGCAGCACGTTGAGCACCGAGCTTTCGACGGTGACCACCGCGCCATCAGGTACGGCACGCAGCATGTTGGCCAGGTTGTAGATGTTGGCCTGGTCCATGCCGCCGCTGATGGCCACCCAGTTCATCACCAGCGGCCCCTTGTAGACACCTCGGCGCATCATGCGCTCGATGGTCTCGAAACTGTTGATGTTGTAGACCTGAAACTCGCTCTGGATGCCTGCCGCCGTGAGGCGGCGGATGTGCTCTTCGACAAAGCTGGGGTTGGACGGGACGATCATGTCCTTATAGGTCTTGTACAGGTGCGGGAAACCGCGCGAGACCCCCCGGAAGTCGTCTTCGCCCGCATGCTCTGTCACGTTCATCTGCGTGGTGTTGACGGTCACCGTCACCTGGTCGGGCTTCGGCGTCAGCTCGGCCAGCATGTGGCGCGTGTCGTCGGACAGCCATTTGGCTTCGCCGTCGGGCCCTTCGGGTGCGAAGCTGATGGAGCCGCCGACCTGGATGATCATCTCGGGCACGGCTTGGCGCACCCCCGCGATCAGTTCATTGAATTTGGACAGGCGCTTGGAGCCTTTGCCATCGTCTTCGCGCACATGCAGGTGCAGCACGGCGGCACCTGCTTCGTAGCAATCGACCGCCTTCTGGATCTGTTCTTCCATGGTGATCGGGATGTCTTCCGGAAAGTCCGAAGGGATCCAACCCGGGGCATAAGGGGCGGCCGTGATGATCAGGGGCTGCTGGTTTTCAGGGTAGAGGTGGCCGTCAAGAAAGTTCATGGTGAAAGGTCTCCAGGTTGTCTTGTGATCTCGGCTTGGATTGCACTGGCGTCACATGCTTGGATAATGCTGGGGCACACCCCAAAGTACTTGACGTGTTGCGCCTTTGAATTGGCTTTTCATGACATCACACAAAAAATTCACGCGACAAACCAAGACAAGCCGTGTACAGCATCCCCGCCATAACAAAGCAACACCCCAATGGAAAAATATGTTGAAAAAAATAGGCTGAAGAAATAAAAAAACCTGCCTTGCAAGGCAAGGCAGGCTCAAAGTTTGCAATGAATTTTTACAGCCAATCAAGCGTCAAAATGTTGTCCGGATTCCCAGATCGTAAGCCTTGACTTTGCCATTGATGCTGCTCACCGCACTGCCAACCGAATAACCTGCATTCGGTGTATTGCGGTAATTGGTGTTGCTCACATGGCTGTAAGTGCCATACAGTGCCGTGCGTTTGGACAGGTTGTGCACATAACCCACAGCCATCTGAGTGACTTGCCCGGCTGTCGCATTGTCGGCCGTGCGGTCCACCTTGCTGTAAGAGAAACGAGCCTGGCCCGAACCCAGGGGAGCAATGGCACCGGCAAGGTAGCCCTTCTTCACGGCATTGGCGCCTGCAGCACCGAGTTCATCGCGGCTGTATTCGAACATCGGCTTGATGGCACCGAAATCATAGGCAGCACCGATCGATGTTGTCTTGATGTCGCCAGAGGAAGCCAGCTTCGTTTGGGCCGAGGCGATATCGGCCATCAACGGTCCCTTGGCATAGCCCAGTTTGATGCTGGTGACACCGCCTTCTTTAGCAGCAGTGCTGACGGTCTCACTCGGAGCGATCGCCACCATGGCGCTCAAGCCTGAGCTGTGTGCCGGTGTGGTGTAAGTGATCAGATTGGATGCGCGCAAGTGGTTGACGCTGCCTGCTGTATTGAAATAAGCAGAGGTCATGGTCAGGAGACTGGCTCCGGCACCGTTTTCACCAAAAGGATCGTAGGCAAAGTCCAGCAAGAACGTCGGTGTGTAGTTTCTGCCAGCGGTCACGGAACCCCAGTGGCCTGAAAGTCCGATGGTGGAAACGCGGTTGAATTGCAGACTGCCATTGGCACTGGCCGATTTGTTGTCGGTAGATGACCAACCTGCGAAGGGCGTGGTGACACCCGTTCCGGTGTCGGCGGCAATGTCTGTTTCCAGAACAAAACTGGCCTTCATGCCGCCACCCAGGTCCTCGGCACCCCGGAAACCAAGGCGAGAAGACATGTTGCGACCAGAAGCCAGTCCTTTCCAGTTGGCCACATCGCCTGAACCACTGACAAAGCCCACATCCATCACGCCGTAGAGCGTCACACTTGATTGCGCATGCGCCTGAGTGGCCAGCAAAGCGGCCAGGGCGATCCATTTCATTTTCATCTGTATCTCCTTGTTTTCGGTTGAAGTCGCACGATTCGGTTTGGGGTACAGACAAGTTGCCCCGAATCCAGTTCGGCAATCTCATCTTGGCCAGTGACATACCTTGAGCCCGTCACGGACTCTAAAGTTGGCACTGTTTTTTTATTTGTCATTTCACGACATTGATTTTTCATTTCGCGTCAAATGATGAGGTCACGAGGGTATTCCCCGTGCCTGATGGAGACGCTCCATCAAGGACAGCGCCATGGGCCATTCGCCATAACCCGAAGCCGGATTCAGGTGACCGACTTCGCCCAGATCCACCGTGTCGCTGCCCCAGTCTTTGGCCAGCGCCAGCACGCGTTCGCGTGCGGCCAGTGGGTCGTTGTCGCTGGTGGCCACCAGGCTGCGAAACGGCAAAGGCTGGCGCGGCACTGGCAGCCAGCCACCGGCCTGCAGCGCGGCCAGCGTGGGGTAGCCCTCGGGCATGGGCCGATCAAAGTCGGGCGGTGTGGCGAGCAATGCGCCCACCACGCGGTGCGCATGCGCGCTGGTGTGCGCCCAGTGCGCCACCATCACGCAACCGCCGCTGTGCGCCACCAGGACCACCGGCCCATCCATCGCGGCCATGGCCGTTTCGATGGCCTGCACGCGCTTGGCGCAGTCGAGGTCTTCGCGGCCCATGGGCGGCACGCTGTGCACCTTGGGCAATTGGGCGGCCAGCAGGGTTTGCCAATGGGCCTCCACATGGTCGCGCAAACCGGGAACGATCAAAACCGTGGGGGACATGGAAAACTTTCAGGAAACGTTCTCAGCGGCAAGCAAGGCCGCCAGCAAGACCTCGGGAGGCTGTGCGCCCGAGATGGCTTCACGCTGGTTGAAAACGAACAGCGGCACACCCGAAGCCCCGCCCGGCAAGGCCCAAACCGGTGGCGCATCGAAGGCCTCGGCCTCGCTGCCGTCAATCCCATGGGCTTGCGCCAGTTGTGCCAGAACCTGGCTGTCGCCTATGTCGAGGCCTTGCACAAAGTAGGCTTCAAACAAAGCATCCAGCAGGGCTTCGTGCTGTTCGGGGTGTTGCTGTTCGGAGAAGGACAGCAGGCGGTGGGCACGCCAGGTGTTGGGGAACACGGCAATGCGTTCGTGGTGGATCGTGAGACCGGCGCTGGCCGCTGCAGCCTGCACCTGCGCGCGGCGTGCGCGCACCGCATCAGGGCCGCCGAGCCGGTGTTCGTAAAACGCCTGGTAAGGCCAGCCCTGTGGCGGCGTCTGCGGAATCAGCTGCACCGAATACCAGCGCAGCTGAACCTGCACACCCGGCAGGCGCTCGGCCAGCTGGCGGCGTGCGCTGTCCAGGTGCGTTTTGCCAATCCAGCACCAGGGGCAGATCAGGTCGAACCAGACATCGACTTGCACTGTGGTGGCGGGCGTCACGACCATCAGGCGGCTTTGCGCAGGAAGCCCTGGTTGCCGCCGTTGCGGTTGGGCGAGAAGCCGTTGGCGGCCAGCGATTCCTCGACGGTGTCGTAAAACACGCCGATCTTCAGAATCTCGCGGGCTTCTTTGCCCGTGGCGATTTCGCGACCAAACTCACGGCTGATGCGCACCAGCTGTTCGATTTGCTCGACCGTGCTGATCTTGGCCGTGCGTGCCTGGTTCCACAGGTTGTCTTCGATGCCGCAGCGCACATGCAGGCCCATGGCGATGCCCATCATGTTGATCGGCAGTGTATTGCGCATGCTGCTTTCCACCGTCAGCTTGGTGCCATCAGGGACGGCGCGCAGGAAGTTGGCCAGGTTGTAGACGTTGGGCGCGTCCATGCCACCGCTGATGGCGACCCAGTTGCAGACCAGCGGGCCCTTGTAGACGCCACGGCGCATCAGGCGCTCGACCGTCTCAAAGCTGTTGAGGTTGTAGAACTGGAAGGCGCTCTGGATGCCGGCGGCGCTCAGGCGACGGATGTGTTCTTCGTACCAGGCGGGGTTGGAGGGCACCACCATTTCGCTGTAGGCACGGCGACCTTCGGGCGTGGCCATGGAGGTGCCCGCGATGTCGGCTTCCTCCATGTGCTCGATCACGTTCATCTGCACGGTGTTGATGGTCACCGTGACCTGGTCGGGCTTGGGGTCCAGCTCGGCCAGCATGTGGCGGGTGTCGTCGGACAGCCACTTGGCGATCTCGCCTTCACCAACCGGTGCGAACGAGATCGAGCCACCGACCTGGATGACCATGTCGGGCACGGCTTGGCGCACGCCAGCGATCAGCTCGTTGAATTTGGACAGGCGCTTGCTGCCCTTGCCATCGAGTTCGCGCACATGCAGGTGCAGCACGGTGGCACCAGCGTTGTAGCAGTCCACCGCTTTTTGAATCTGCTCTTCCATCGTCACCGGGATGTCTTCCGGGTAGTCCTCCGGAATCCACTCGGGGCCATAAGGGGCGGCGGTGATGACGAGTTTTTCCTGGTTTTCAGGATAGAGGTGGCCGTCGAGAAAATACATAAGGGGTCTCCAAAAAAATCAAGAATCAAAAAGGCTTGGTGCCGACAATGCCTGCGCGTTCCATCTTGCGGTGGCAGGGCGGGTAGTCCATGACGGCGTAGTGCTGGGTGGCACGGTTGTCCCAGATGGCCACGCTGTAGGGCTTCCAGCGCCAGCGGACCTGGTATTCGGGGATGTAGGCCTGGCTGATCAGGTACTGCAGCAGGTCGCCTGCGCCCTGGTTGAAGTCCTGGCCATAGCGCACCTTGTCCTTGTTGTGGAAGTTCACAAAGTGCGTGGTGAAGCCGTTGACGAACAGCACTTTCTCGCCGGTGTCGGGGTGTGTGCGGATCACCGGGTGTTCCGCGTCGGGGTATTGCGCCTTCATGGCCAGGCGCTTGTCGATCGGCATGGCCGCCGCGAAGGTCGAGTTGAAGCTGTGGTTGGCGATCAGGCCTTCGATTTGCTGCTTCACGCCCTCGGGCAGTTTCTCGTAGGCCAGTGCCATGTTGGCCCAGACGGTGTCGCCCCCCACGGGCGGGCATTCGATGCAGCGCAGCACGCAGCCCAGCGCAGGCTTTTCGCGGAAGGTGCCGTCGGTGTGCCAGGAGTTTTCGTAGCGGTCGGGCGGGTTTTCGGGCGTCTTGTAAATTTGCACGAGACCAGGGGCTTCAGGATGGCTGGGCACCATCGGGTGGGTTTCCAGCTCCCCCAGTTTCTGGGCAAATGCCATGTGGTTCTGGCGTGAGAGTTTGTCCAGCGTCTGGTCGCGCAGAAACAGCACCTTGTGCTGGAGCAGGGCGGCGTAAATCTCTTGGAACAAACCCTCGTCGCGCACGGCATCGGCGAGGTTGACATTCACCAGTTCCGCGCCAATGGCGCAGGTCAGGGGTTCGATGCGCATGGCGTTTCCTTAAATCACAAAGATGGACGAGCCAATCGTCTTGCGGGCTTCGAGGTCGCGGTGGGCCTGCACCGCGTCCTGCAGGGCATAGCGCTGGTTGATCTCGATCTGGATGCGGCCTGCGGCGATGTGGCCGAAGATCTCGCCAGCCAGCTCGGACTTTTCGGCGGGGTCGGCGATGTAGTCGACCAGGGCCGGGCGCGTGAGGTAGAGCGAGCCTTTCTGGGCCAGCAGGTTAGGGTTGAAGCCGTCGATCGTGCCGCTGGCGGTGCCCACGCAGACCATCAGGCCGCGGCGACGCAGCGAGTCGAGCGAGGCGATGAAGGTGTTTTTGCCCACGCTGTCGATCACCACGTCCACACCTTTTCCGCCAGTCAGTTCACGCACGCGTTGGGCAATGTCCTCGTGGCTGTAGTTGATGGTGTGGTCGCAACCGTGCGCGCGGGCCACGGCGGCTTTTTCTTCGGTCGAGACCGTGCCGATCACGTTCAGGCCCAGCAGCTTGGCCCATTGCGACACGATCAGGCCCACGCCACCGGCGGCGGCGTGCAGCAAGAGGGTCTCGCCTGGCTTGAAGTCATAGATGCGGCGCATCAAATAAGCCGAGGTCAGGCCGCGCATGGTCATGCCTGCGGCCGTTTCAAAGGAGATGGCATCGGGCAGCTTGATCAGTGGTGCGGCGGGGATCAGGCGCTCGGTGCTGTAGGCGCCCAGGGTGTTGATGAAGCCGGTGTAGGTGACGCGGTCGCCCACCGCCACGTTGCTGACGTCGGAGCCGATGGCTTCCACCACACCTGCACCTTCGACGCCCATGCCATTGGGCAGCGGGATCGGGTAGGTGCCGTTTCGAAAGTAGGTGTCGGCGTAGTTCAGGCCAACAGCCACATGGCGCAATCGCACCTGGCCTGGTCCGGGCTGGCCGACTTCGGCGTCGCCGTATTGGAGTACCTCGGGTCCGCCGATGCGGTCAAATGTCACGGCCTTGGCCATTGGGTGATCTCCTGAATCAGTTGGTGTATGAGCCATGGAATTTAGGTCCGTGCCTGTGAATTCCGTTTGCCAATTCATGACTCTCGGTTAACATTTCGTGACATGGCTTGTGATGACCACAGGCCATGAAGATGGGATTGAGGAGACACCATGAGCACCCGCAAAGCCTTGCAGATCCGCGCCGCTTCGCTGTCGCATTACGACGAGGTGGCCAAACGGCTGGGGTTGACCCCTTCACTCATGCTGCGCAAGGTGGGCTTGACGCCGCGCATGCTGGCTTCGCCCACGCAGCTCATTCCCTTGGAAAGCGGTCTCGCTTTGCTGGAAATTTCGGCCAAGGAAAGTGGCTGCAGCACATTCGGTTTGCACATGGCCGAGGCGCGGGTATTGTCGGATTTCGGTCCCGTCAGCCTGTTGCTGTCCCATCAGGGCTCCGTTCGCATGGCTTTGCAGATGATCACCCAGTACCGACACTTGCTCAACGAGTCCCTGGGCATGCACATTGAGGATATGGGCAAGACCACGCTCATCACCGAAGAAATCATGAGTGATTACGCCGGGGGGACGCAGCAATCCACCGACATGGCGATTGGCGTGCTCGTCTTGATCTTCAGGGCCATCCTGGGGGAGCATTGGCGGCCGCAGGCTGTGCATTTCACGCACGCGGCCAACAGTGATGCGCAGGTGCACAGGCGCGTGTTTGGCTGCCCCGTGCATTTCAACAGCGACTTCAATGGACTGGTCTGCCTGAAGGCCGACATGGACAAGCCCAATGCGCGTGCAGATGCGGGCATGGCCAGCTATGCACAGTCCTTCCTCGAATCCATGCCCCAGCGGCAAGGCAGTTCCGTGGTGCACGATGTGCGCCGCTCGGTCTATCTGCTGCTGCCCATGGGGCGCGCCAGTGTGGAACAGATCGCCTCAGGACTGGGCATGAACGTACGCACTTTGCAGCGTCGTCTGGACGAAAGTGGTGTGAGTTTTTCACAGCTGCTCAACGAAGTGCGCTGCGAACTGGCGCAGCGCTACATCACCCACACCCCCCATTCCATGGGTCGCGTGGCCGAACAGCTGGGGTATTCCAACCTCAGTTCTTTCACCCGCTGGTTCAGTGCGCAGTTCGAATGTTCACCGTCACAGATGCGTGAACGCAGCCTTGCCCAATCCCGATCGGTGTGAACCCGAAGTGACGTTTAAAGATAAATGCTTGTCGTGAATGGATAAGCCAGCTGAGGCTGCTTTGCGAACAATCGCACCATCACTCAATCCATGGGACACCCGATCCCGATATCTACTCTGGAGACAAGACATGACATCGTGCACACACACCCGCCGACTTGGCCGCGCCATCCTGATGGTTCTCGCAAGCAGCCTGGCCCTGCCGTCCGCCATGGCCTGGACCGACAAACCCGTCAAGATGCTGGTGCCTGCACCCGCTGGCGGCAACATCGATGTGATTGCCCGCCTGGTGGCGGACCAGCTGACGACAGACCTGGGTCAGCCCATGGTGGTGGAGAACAAGCCGGGTGCCGGTGGCGCGATTGCAGTGCAGGCCCTGCGTGCCGCACCTGCCGATGGTCAGACGGTGATGATGATCGCCAGCAATGTGCTGACCGAAATCCCCCATGTGCTCAAGGGCGGCTTCGATCCGCTCAAGGATGTGAAGCCTGTGGGCATTGTGGCCCGTGGCAATCTGGTGATGATTGCCGCACCCAATGTGCCTGCCAAGGATTTCAAAGGGTTCATGGCCTATGCCAAAAAGAACACTGGCAGTTTGGGTTTCGCCTCCTACAGCGCGGGCACCATCTCGCACTACGCCGGCATGATCCTGAATCAGAAAGCCGGTCTTGATCTGCAGCATGTGCCGTTTCAGGGCTCGCCTCCCGCATTGGCGCAGGTGATGGGTGGTCAGATTCCGATGATGTTTGACGGCTATGCCACCTCGCGCAACCTGATCGCCACCGGCAAGGTGCAGGCCTATGCCGTGGCCGGCAAGCACCGGCTCAGCCAGTTGCCCGAGGTGCCGACGCTGACCGAACTGGGCTACCCGGATCTTGATTTTTCCAACTGGATGGGCGTGATCGTGTCTTCAGGCATGTCGCCTGAATTGCAGGAAAAAATCCACAAGGCGGTGCGCAACGTGGCCCTCAACCCGAAGTTCCGCGGCCGCATGTTTGCCACGGGTTTTGAGGGGGCCGAGGACTGGAACATTCAGCAGCTGACGCAAGCGGCGAAAACAGAATTTGAGCGCAACGCAGCCATCGTCAAACAATTCAATATCCAGCTCAACCAGTGAACGGATTGCCAGGGAAATTTGAAGCATGAACGCCTTGTATGCACGCTGCGCCGTGCTGTGGCCTGGCTTGGCCATGTCTGCGGTGGTGGCGGTGGCGGCACAATTCATGGCCGAGCATTACGGCGCCCCCGTGATGCTGTTTGCCCTGCTGCTGGGCATGGCGGTCAACTTCCTTTCGGAGAATGCGCAATGCAAGCCAGGCATCGAGTTTGTCGCGCGACAGGTGTTGCGCTGGGGCGTGGCCCTGCTGGGTCTGAAGATCACGCTGGACCAGGTGCAGTCGCTGGGCTGGCAATCCGTGATCATGGTGGTGCTGGCCGTGTCGCTCACGATCACACTGGGCATCTTGATGGCCAAATGGATGGGTTTCAAACCCTTTTTCGGTTTGCTGTCTGGCGGATCGGTGGGCATTTGTGGCGCTTCTGCAGCGATGGCGATCGCCGCTGCGTTTCCAAATCATCCGCAAAAAGACCGGGCCACTTTGTTCGTGGTCATCAGCGTGAGCACCTTGTCGACGGTGGCCATGGTGCTGTACCCGGTGCTGGTGCGCTGGCTGGGCCTTGACCCGCTGCAGGCGGGCTTTTTTCTGGGCGGCACCATCCATGATGTGGCGCAAGTGGTGGGCGCGGGTTACAGCATGGGGCCGCAGACCGGCGATGCAGCCACGGTGGTCAAGCTCATGCGGGTGGCCATGCTGGTGCCGGTGATCATGGTGGCGGCCTGGATGACACGGGCCACACATGCCCAATCTGCGAACAGTGAGGGAGCAGGCGCACCAGCAAGCAGGCCGCCCCTGCTTCCCTGGTTTGCCGTGGTGTTCGTGCTGCTGGTGCTGCTCAACAGCCTGCTGCAGCTGCCCGAAGTCGTGGTCAACACGGGACATGGTTTGTCACGGGCATTTCTGGTGGCCGCGATGGCCGCGATTGGCATCAAAACACATCTGAAGGATATCCTGAGCGTGGGTTGGAAACCCGTGGCTTTGATGCTGCTGGAGACGGTGTTTCTGGCTGTTCTTGTTTACATGCTTTTATTGCAGCACTGAAACTCGAGGGGCGGTGTCCGCATGTCTGCTTACTCAGGCACCACAGCCGTGACCTCGATCTCCACCAAGGCCCGGTCTTCCACCAGATCGGCCACTTGCACCAGTGTCATGGCCGGGTAGTTTTTGCCGATGACTTCCTGATAAACCTTGCCCAGCTCGCGACCGCGTGCGAGGTATTCCTTCTTGTCCTTGACGTACCAGGTCATGCGGGCCATGTGCTGTGGGCCTGCACCTGCGCAGGCCAGCGTGTCGACGATGTTTTGCAGGGCCTGGCGGCACTGGGCTACAAAGTCGTCGGTCTCGAATTGGGCTTGGCCGTTCCAGCCGATCATGCCCGCGACGAACACCATGCGGCCACGCGCTTCGATGCCGTTGGCATAGCCTTTGGCGGGTGCCCAGCCTTCGGGTTGCAAGACGTTGAACATATGGGGCTCCTCAGGAAGAAATTTGACGCAGCTTGAAGCGCTGCAGTTTGCCGGTTTCGGTGCGGGGTAAGGCGTCCAAGAAAATCACCTTGCGCGGGTACTTGAACGGGGCGATGGTTTGTTTGACGTGCTCTTGCAAGGCTTTTTCCATGGCCGCATCGCCCGTGTGGCCGGGCTTCAGCACCACATAAGCCTGCACGATGTGGCCGCGGTCTTCGTCGGGCATGCCGACCACGCCGCATTCGGCCACGGCCGGGTGTTGCAGCAAAACACCTTCCACCTCGGGGCCTGCGATGTTGTAGCCCGCCGAGATGATCATGTCGTCGTTACGCGCCTGGTAGCTGAAGTAGCCGTCGGCGTCCATGACGAAGGTGTCACCGGGCAGGTTCCAGCCGTCTTTCACATAGTCTTGTTGGCGCGGGTCGGCCAGGTATTTGCAGCCCGTGGGGCCGCGCACAGCGAGCCGCCCCACGGTGCCGGGGGGCACGGGTTGCATGTCGTCGCCGACGATCTGCGCCACATAGCCGGGCACCACTTGGCCAATGCTGCCGGGGCGTACTTGAGCGCCCGCACTCGAGATGTAGATGTGGATCACTTCGGTGCCGCCAATGCCGTCGGTCATCTCGATGCCCGTGGCCTGCTTCCACAGCTGGCGGGTGGCGTCGGGCAAGGCCTCGCCTGCCGACACAGGGTGCTTGAGGCTCGACAGGTCAACGCCATTGGCCAGCGTTGCCATCTGGCGGTACATGGTGGGCGCGGTGTAGCACTGTGTGGCGCGGTACTTGGTAATGGTCTGCATCAAGGTCTCGGGCGTGTGCTTTTCCAGCAGCACGGTGCTTGCGCCATAGCGCAGCGGGAACGCCAGCAGACCACCCAAGCCGAAAGTGAAGGCGATGGGCGGCGTGCCACACACCACGTCGTTTTCATCCATGCGCAGGATGTGGCGCGGGAACAAATCGCACATGGCCAGCACATCGCGGTGGAAGTGCATGGTGCCCTTGGGCTTGCCCGTGGTGCCGCTGGTGAACGCGATCAGGCACACGTCATCGCGGCTGGTGGGGTGCGCGGTGTACGCGCCACTCTGCCGCTGCATGCGCTGCTCCAGGCCATCAGGGGTATCGCTGCGGAACTGCACCAGCTGCTGCAAGCTGGCCATGTGGCTCGCGTGACCGGGCGTCATGCAGTGCTGCAGTTCGTCGGCCAGCAGGCTGTCGCACAGCGCGGCGCTGACCTGGGCTTTGTCGATGATCTGTGCCAACTCGCCCGCACGCAGCAGCGGCATGGTGGGCACTGCCACGAGACCCGCCTTGAGCGCGCCCAACAAGCAAGCCGCCATCATGGGGCTGTTGCCACCACGCAGCAGGATGCGGTTACCGGGCACGAGGCCCATGTCCTGGGTCAGCACCTGGGCGATGCGGTTGCTCTTGTCTTGCAACTGCGCATACGTCCAGCTGAAGTCGCCGTCGCCCTTGTTGAAGTCGCTCACGCCATGCAACGCGATGCGATCGCCTCGGCCTGCCTGCACATGGCGGTCCACCAATTCCACCGCGCAGTTGATCTGATCCGGGTAGTCCAGCTCGGGCCGATCCGCCATGAACACGGGCAGCTGGTCTTTGGGCGGCAACCGGTCACGCGCAAACGTGTCGGTGTGGCTGCTGGGCAGCAGTTCGTTCCAGTCCTTCATGTCCTTGTCTCCGTTTTTTGTTTCTTCTGTGCTGCGATGTGCAGGGCTAGCCGCACCACGCTGTCGAGGAGCCCCGGGGGCGGGGGCCGATTTCTGCGTACCCCCGCAGCATGAGGCCCCCGCCCCCGGGGCCCCTCGGCAGCTCACCCGGTACTTCGGCACATCTCCATACACATCGGCAGCTCACCAGCTCAAACGCAACGAACCATCAGCCCTTCAACACATCCTTGCCAATGATCAGCTGCTGCACTTCCGTCGCGCCTTCGTAAATCCGCAAAGCCCGAATCTCGCGGTACAGCGACTCCACCATCACGCCTTTTTTGACGCCCATGCCGCCGTGCATCTGCACCGCCATGTCGATGATCTGCTGCGCGTTTTCGGTGGCGGTCATCTTGGCCATAGCCGCTTCGCGGGTGATGCGACCGCCTTGGTCACGCAACCACGCAGCGCGATACGTCAAGAGCGTGGCGGCGTCCAGCAGGGTGGCCATCTGGGCGATCTTGGTTTGGGTGATCTGAAAGTCACCCAAGGTTTGGCCAAACATCTTGCGCGAACGCGCCCAGCTGATGGACTCGTGCAGCGCACGTCGCCCAAAGCCCAAAGCGGCTGCCGCCACCGAAGTGCGGAACACATCGAGCGTGGCCATGGCGACCTTGAACCCCTGGCCCGCTTCGCCAATGCGCTGGTTGGCAGCGACCTTGCAGTTGTCAAACTTGAGCGTGGCCAGCGGGTGGGGCGCGACCACGTCGATGCGCTCTTCAATCGACAGGCCGGGCGTGTCGGCATCCACAATGAAAGCCGTGATGCCGCGTGCGCCGGGCGCTTCGCCTGTGCGGGCGAACACCACATAAAAGTCGGCGATGCCGCCGTTGCTGATCCAGGTCTTGCGGCCGTTGAGCACATAGCCGTCTGCCGTGGCCGTGGCGCTGCACTGCATGGCGGCCACGTCCGATCCTGCATCGGGTTCGCTCAAGGCAAAGGCGCTCAAAGCCTGGCCCGATGCCACACGCGCCAGGTAGCGCTGCTTTTGATCGGCTGAGCCCATGAGGCTGATGGCGCCTGTGCCCAAGCCCTGCATGGCAAACGCGAAGTCAGACAAGCCGTTGTGAAAGGCCAGCGTCTCGCGCAGCAGGCAGAGCTGGCGCGTGTCGATCACGTCCGACGCTGCGCCATAGGCCGTGCCCGACACCGCGTGCCTCAGCCAACCGCCGCTGCCCAGCAGGCGCACCAGGCGGATGCACTCGGCGTCCACCGCATCGCGGCTTTCGTCGTGGTGCGTGTGGGCGAGATGTTCGCTGCACCAAGCGTCCAACCGCACTTTGAAGTCGCGGTGGCTGTTGTCAAAGAAAGGCCAGTCGAGTTCTGGCGGGTGCGTGGCTGGGTGGTCTGACATGGCTCAGTCCCCTTCAAAAACAGGCGTTTGCTTGGCCACAAAGGCCTGGTACGCCCGGTGGAAGTCGTTGGTGGCCATGCAGATGGCTTGCGCCTGGGCTTCGGCCTCGATGGCTTCGTCCACGCCCATGTTCCATTCCTGCTGCAGCATTTTTTTGGTCATGCCGTTGGCAAAGGTGGGCCCAGCCGCCAATTGGACGGCCATGGCTTGTGCCTCGCCCAGCACCTCGTCTCCACCGCACACCCGGTTGTAAAAGCCCCAACGTTCAGCCTCCTGCGCGCCCAGTCCGCGCCCTGTAAACAGCAACTCGCTCGCACGCCCCTGACCAATGATGCGCGGCAAGAGCGCACACGCGCCCATGTCGCACCCGGCCAAGCCGACCTTGTTGAACAGGAAATAAGTCTTGCTGCGCTCGGTGCCGTAGCGCAGGTCAGAGGCCATGGCCAGGATCGCGCCTGCGCCCGCACACACGCCGTCTATCGCCGCGATGATGGGTTGTGGGCAGGCGCGCATGGCCTTCACCAAGTCACCCGTCATGCGGGTGAAGGTCAAGAGGCCGGGCATGTCGAGCTTTGTGAGCGGACCGATGATCTCGTGCACATCACCACCCGAGCAGAAGTTGCCGCCCTCACCCGTGATGACCACCGCATGCACATCGGGCGCGTAGGGCAAGGCGCGAAAGAAATCACGCAGTTCGGCGTACGAATCAAACGACAGCGGGTTTTTGCGCTCGGGGCGGTTCAGGCTGACGGTGGCCACACCGTCTTTGACGGCCAACAGGAAGTGTTCTGGCTGGTAGCCCGCCATGGGCTGGTTGTGGCGTGGCAGCTGCTGCGGCTGGCCGGGCAAGTAGCGTGTGCTCATGGGTTCTCCTCGGTTCATTCTGGGGGGGGGTGGATGGGGGG
>NZ_JAFEIF010000045.1 GCF_017848645.1 Limnohabitans sp.
GGCGGGCTCGTGTCCGTCTTCGGCCTGGCCGCTCACATAGCCCATGGGCTTGTGCAGCAAGATGGTGACTTGCCGGTCTTGCTGCTGTTCAGCGGCTTTGTCGACGGTGATGCGGTCCGACAGCGTGACCTGCTGGCCCATGCTGGCGGGCTGGCCGTTGACGAACACCCAGCCTTGCTCGATCCAGGCATCGGCCTCGCGGCGCGAGCACATGCGCAGCTCGGCCATGCGTTTGTTCAGGCGCGAGGTGCCGCTGGGCGTGGCGGCTTCGCCCTTGCCTTCGGGGCGGGGGGCGCGTTTGAAAGCGGGGGGCTGGGTCATGGGTGAGCAGGGTCAAAAAAGGGCCAATGCGGCAGGGTGCCCATTGTCCCTTTTTTTAGCAGCACCCATTCAAGGGCTGTGCGCGAAAAAGTGCGCCAGGTCCTTGAGTTGCGCATCGTTGATGCCGTAGAGCGCTGCAGCCATGACGGTGTCGCGGCCGGGGCCGGGTTTGTCCCGGTACTCCTTCATCACGTCACGCAAGAACTGCTCTTGTTGGCTGGCCAGTCGCGGCACCTGGTCGCGCCCTTGGTGGGCGGGCAGGTGGCAGGTGCCGCACAGGGCCGCCTTGGCCAGGTCCTTGCCACGCTGAAAGCTTTGGGCATCGACTGGACCTTTGGCGATGGCCGGGGCCGGTTGTGCTGAGAAGTAGCGGGCCAGTGCCGTCAATTCGGCGTCGGGCACGCCGTCGAGCGAGCCTTTCATGGCCGGCACATCGCGCAGGCCTTCGCGGATCAACACCAGCTGGTTTTCAATGAAAACCCGAGGCTGGGCGGCCAATGACGGGATGGTCGGGATTTGCGACACACCGCCCGGTCCATGGCAAGCCACGCACTGGGCGGCACGTTCGGGGGCTTTGATGCTGGCGTTGACCTGGGCTGTGCCTGAAACGGCTGGCGCAGCGTTCTGCGCCAGCACGGTTCCGCCAGAGCTCAACATCAGGGCGGCTGTTGCCAGCGCCCTGATGCCCATTGGGCCATTACTTGGCATACGAGATGCGGTAGATGGCGCCCAGTTGCTCGTCCGAGACCAGCATGGAACCATCGGGCATTTGCAGCATGTAAGTGGGGCGGCCCCAGAAGCTGTTGTCCGCATCGTCCTTGAAGCCGGTCAGGAAGGGAGCGGTCTTGACGTTCTTGCCTTCGGCATCGGTGGTGACGGCCACCACGTCAAAGCCCAGCTTTTTGGTGCGGTTCCAGGAGCCTTTGCGCGCCACGAACAGGGCGTTCTTGTACTCGGCAGGGAACATGTTGCCGGTGTAGAAGGTCACACCCATCACCGCAGCGTGAGGGCCCATGTTGGTGACCGGCAAGGTCACGCCGTCGCAAGGCTTGTCTTTTTTGATGTCGCGGTCTGCAACACCGCTGGCATGGCAGTACGGGAAGCCGAAGTTCAAACCGGTTTTGGACATGCGGTTGAGTTCGTCATCCGGGGTGTCGTCGCCCATCCAGTCGCGGCCGTGGTCACTGAACCACATTTCTTTGGTCACGGGGTGCCAGTCAAAGCCCACTGTGTTGCGCACGCCGGTGGCGATCACTTCCATGCCCGAGCCATCGGCGTTGTAGCGGCGGATCTGAGCGTATTCAGCACCGGGCTCGCAGATGTTGCATGGGGCGCCAAAAGGCACATACAGCTTGCCGTCTGGTCCAAAGCTCAGGTATTTCCAGTTGTGGTGTTGCAGCGGGGGCAACTTGAAGGCGGCGGTCATGTCGACCGGCTGGGCGTTGGGGTTGGCTTCGATGCCGTCATAGCGCAGCACTTTGTCAATGGCCATGACGTACAGATTGCCCTTGTGCATGGTGACAGCGGGTTGGTTCAGCTTGTCGACCAGCACGCGGCTGGTGCGTTCTTGGCCGTTGTCGCTGATTTCGTAAACGCGGCCCAGGCCGCGGGTGCCCGCGTAAATTTTGCCGCCTTCGCCACGGCTCATGGCACGCACGCCAGGTGTGCCGGTAGACCAGATTTCGATCTTGAAGCCTGGCGGCAGTTTGAGTTTGTTCAGGGGGATGTCGGCCGCTGGGGTGACCGTCAGCTTGCCTGCCAGGGGGGCCAGGGTGGAGTTGGCCATGTCGGCAGGCATGCCTTGTTTCCATGCCGGCGGGGGGGCGGCAGGTGCCGCTGTTTGGGCCATGGTTTGACCCAGGCCGATCGACACCAAGGCGGCGCACACTGCAATTTTCTTGAACATCCTAAAAGCTCCTGAAAAGTTGACGAAAGAACTGGCTGGAGCGTAGTCGCGTCAAATACCCATGCGTACAGGGTTATTGCTGAGGACAATTGGTTTTGGGTCGCACAAATGACAAGGCCGCAAGCTTTAAAAAGAGGCCGTGCGCAGCCCCTGCAAATCCAGGATGCGCAGCCCGCCGTACTCGATGCGGATGAGCTCACGCGCCTCGAGCACGCGCAGCGCTTCGTTCACACGCTGGCGTGATAAGCCCACCAAGTAGGCCAGCTCTTGCTGGGTGATGCGCAGCACCTCGCCCACGCCGGAAAACAGCACCGGGTTGAACAAGGTGGCCAGGTGCCGGGCCAGGCGCAGCTCGGGGTTGGTCATGCGGTCGAGTTCGCGTGCCGCGATGAATTGGCCCAGCCGCTCGTTGAGCTGCTGCATGATGAAGCGGTTAAAACCCAGCGAGTGGTCGATCAGCCAGTGAAAAGTCTCCAGCGGCAGGCCTGCCACCACGCTGGGGCGCAGCGGCTGGATGTTGTAGCGGTAGACCTCGCGCTTGAGCGCCGTGCCCTCGCCAAACCAGCCGCCGGGTGGCACGCCAGTGAAGGTCATGGTCTGGCCGCTTTCGTTGTCGCTGCTCATTTTGAGCAGGCCCGAGATCACACCAAACCAGTAGGTCACGGGGCGCCCCACACGGCACACGTAGTCGCCCACCTGCGGGTCACTCACCACCAGCTGCGGCACGATTTCCAGGCGCTCTTGTGGGCGCAGCAGGTGCAGCCACGGGATCATTTGAAGTTCCGCCTCGGTGGGTGCGCGGCGGCGCTGGTAAACGCTTCTTTCGGGTGCCATGTCGGATGGGTGGATCGTCAGGAAGTGGTCAGATGGGCTAGGGGTCTTCCCTGAATTGTCGTCCAAACGACAACTTGACGTCAAATGAATGCCTAACATCCGGCCCAGTTCAGTCGCATTGCATTCAATGCACCGTTTTTGGAGACAGGTCAGGTCATGCAAACAACGTTTCCCCGTTTGATGCTCAAGCATGCTGCCGAGCGCCCCACGGCGCCCGCTCTGCGCGAGAAGGAATATGGCATTTGGCAAACCACCAGCTGGTCGGATCTGGCCCGCTTGGTCCAGTCCGTGGCCTGCGGTTTGCACCAGGCAGGCTTGCAGCGCGGCGAGCACCTGATCGTGGTCGGCTCCAACCGCCCGCGTTTGTACGCCACCATGCTGGCCGCGCAGTCACTGGGCGCGATTCCTGTGCCGCTGTACCAAGATGCGGCCGCTGCCGAATGCGTTTTCCCCATCACCAACGCCGAAGTGCGCTTTGCCGTGGTGGAAGACCAGGAGCAGGTCGACAAGATGCTGGAAGTGCGCGAGCAGTGCCCGCAGCTGACGCACATTTATTACGACGATCCACGCGGCTTGCGCAAGTACACCGAAGACGGCTTGGGCTCGCTCGAAGAGCTGATTGCTGCAGGCGGGGTGTTTGCGCAGCAGCATCCGCAGTTTTTCAGCGAAGAAGTTGAAAAAGCGGTCTACACCGATGTGGCGGCGATGTTCTTCACCTCGGGCACCACGGGCAACCCCAAGGGCGTGGTGCACACGCACAGCTCCTTGATCGACCGCGCCGAAGCGGGCGCCGAGTTTGACAAGCTGACCAGCGCCGAAGACGTGCTGGCCTACATGCCGCCCGCCTGGATCGGCCAGAACATCTTCAGCTACGCGCAGTGGCTGGTGTGCGGTTATGTGGTCAATTGCCCAGAGTCCTCGTCCACCGTGACCATCGACCTCAAAGAGATTGGCCCCACTTATTACTTTGCGCCCCCTCGTGTGTTCGAGGGCATGCTCACCAGCGTGATGATCCGCATGGAAGACGCGGGCAGCCTCAAGCGCAAGCTGTTTCACCACTTCATGGGTGTGGCCAAAAAAGTCGGCCCCGCCTTGATGGACGGCCAATCGGTCGGCTTCATGGACCGACTGGTGTACGGCTTGGGCAACCTCATGGTCTATGGCCCCTTGCGCAACAACATGGGTTTCAGTCGCGTGCGTGTGGCCTACACCGCAGGCGAAGCGATTGGCCCCGATTTGTTCACCTTTTTCCGCTCGATTGGTGTGAACATCAAGCAGCTGTACGGCTCGACCGAAACCGCCGTGTTTGTGTGCCTGCAGCCCGACAACGAAGCGCGTGCCGACACCGTGGGTGTGCCCTGCAAGGGCGTGGAAATCAAGGTCGCCGACAACGGCGAGATCATGGTCAAGTCGCCCGGCTTGCTCAAGGGTTACTACAAAAACCAGAAGGCCACAGACGAAGTGTTGACGGCCGACGGCTGGTACCACACCAGCGACGCGGGTTTCATCGACAGCCATGGTCACTTGAAGATCATCGACCGCGTCAAAGACGTGGGCCGCATCCAGGGCGGTGCCAACGACGGCGCGATGTTTGCGCCCAAGTACGTCGAGAACAAACTCAAGTTCTTCCCGCACATCAAAGAGGTGGTGGCCTATGGCGACCAGCGCGAAAAAGTGTGCGTGATGCTCAACATCGACTTTGACGCCGTGGGCAACTGGGCCGAGCGCCGCAACCTGCCCTATGCCGGTTACACCGACTTGGCACAAAAGCCCGAGGTGTACCAGCTCATCAAGGAGTGTGTGGAAAAGGTCAACGCCGATCTGGCCGAAGACGCCATGCTGGCTGGCAGCCAGGTCTCGCGATTCTTGATCCTGCACAAAGAACTGGACGCCGACGACGGCGAGTTGACCCGCACCAACAAGGTCCGCCGCGGCTTCATCGCCGACAAATACAAACCGCTGGTCGATGGCCTGTATGAAGGCAAGACCGAGCAGTTCATCGAGACGGTGGTGAAGTTTGAAGACGGCCGCACCGGCAGCGTGAGCGCCACGCTCAAGATTTCCGACGCCAAAACATTCACACCCGTGAAGGCAGCAGCATGACCAAGAAAATCGGCGACGTCATCCTGGACGTCAACAACATCAGTTTGCGCTTCGGCGGCGTGAAGGCGCTGACCGACATCTCGTTCAACGTGCGCGAGCACGAAGTGCGGGCCATCATTGGTCCCAACGGCGCGGGCAAGAGCTCGATGCTCAACTGCATCAACGGGGTGTACACCCCGCAAGAGGGCAGCATCACCTTCCGTGGCCAAAAGTTTGACCACATGAACAGCCGTCAAGTGGCCGAGATGGGCATTGCCCGTACTTTCCAGAACTTGGCTTTGTTCAAGGGCATGAGCGTGATCGACAACATCATGACCGGCCGCAACCTGCACATCAAAAGCAACCTGTTCATGCAGGCTTTGCGCATCGGCCCCGCCCAGCGTGAGGAAGAAGAGCATCGCGAATTTGTCGAGCACATCATCGACTTTCTGGAAATCCAGGCCTTCCGTAAAACGCCGGTGGGCCAACTGCCTTATGGCTTGCAAAAGCGGGTCGATTTGGGCCGCGCCCTGGCCATGGAGCCCAAGGTGCTTTTGCTCGACGAACCCATGGCCGGCATGAACATGGAAGAAAAGCAGGACATGTGCCGCTTCATTCTGGATGTGAACGACGAGTTCGGCTCGACCATCGTGCTGATCGAGCACGACATGGGCGTGGTGATGGACATTTCGGACCGCGTGGTGGTGCTGGACTACGGCAAAAAAATCGGCGACGGGACTCCCGAAGAAGTGCGCAACAACGAAGAAGTGATCAGTGCCTATCTGGGCACCAGCCACTGAGGAGAACAAGACATGGCATTTTTCCTGGAAGCTCTTTTTGGCGGTCTCATGGCCGGCATGCTCTATGCGCTGGTGGCGCTGGGCTTTGTGCTGATTTTCAAGGCCTCGGGCGTGTTCAACTTCGCGCAAGGCGCGATGGTGTTGTTCGCGGCTTTGGCCATGGCGCGTTTTTCCGAATGGGTCCCCGGCTGGCTGGGCATTGAAGACAAGTTCCTGGGCAACCTGATCGCCTTTGTGCTGGCGGCTGCCATCATGTTCATGCTGGCCTGGCTGATCGAGCGCCTGGTGCTGCGCCACTTGGTCAACCAGGAAGGCGTGACCTTGCTGATGGCCACCTTGGGCATCACCTATTTCCTGGATGGTTTGGGTCAGACCATCTTTGGCAGTGACATCTACAAGATCGACGTGGGCATGCCCAAAGACCCGGTGTTCCTGTTCGACTCGGTTTTCCCCGGCGGCGTGCTGGTCAACCTCGAAGACGTGTATGCGGCCTGTATCGCGGCTTTGCTGGTGGTGGTGTTGTCGCTGTTCTTCCAAAAGACCAGCACGGGCCGCGCCCTGCGTGCGGTGGCCGATGACCACCAAGCGGCGCAGTCGATTGGCATCCCGCTCAACCGCATCTGGGTGATCGTCTGGTTCGTGGCCGGCATCACCGCCTTGGTGGCCGGCATCATCTGGGGCTCCAAGATGGGCGTGCAGTTCTCGCTGACCACCGTGGCTTTGCGTGCTTTGCCCGTGATCATTTTGGGTGGCCTGACTTCGGTGCCCGGCGCCATCATCGGCGGCCTGATCATCGGTGTGGGTGAGAAACTGTCCGAGGTGTACCTAGGACCCTATGTGGGCGGCGGCATCGAAATCTGGTTTGCTTATGTGCTGGCGCTGGTGTTCTTGCTGTTCCGTCCGCAAGGCCTGTTCGGCGAAAAAATCATCGACCGCGTGTAAGGAGAGAAAAACATGTTTTACAGAGAAAACGGTCAGTACAAGACCTCTTACCGCAGCGACCAGCAGATCTTTGCCATTGCGCAAGACCGCTGGGCCATCCTGGCGCTGATCGCCTTCGCCTTCATCGGTGTGCCATTCCTCGTCGATGAGTACATGTTCCGTGCCATCCTGATCCCCTTCCTCATCCTGTCTTTGGCGGCTTTGGGGGTGAACATCCTGGTCGGTTACTGCGGTCAGATTTCGCTGGGTTCGGGCGCTTTCATGGCGGTTGGAGCCTACATGGCCTACAACACCTACATCCGCGTCGAGGGCATGCCCTTGATCGTGGCGCTGCTGGCCGGGGGCTTTTTTGCGACCTTGGTGGGCATGTTCTTTGGTATTCCCAGCTTGCGCGTCAAAGGCCTGTATTTGGCTGTGGCCACGCTGGCGGCGCAGTTCTTTTGTGATTGGGCCTTCTTGCGTGTGGGCTGGTTCACCAACAACAATGCCTCGGGCTCGGTTTCGGTGTCCAACCTGAATGTGTTTGGTTGGGCCATCGATACCCCACTGCAAAAGTACCTGTTCTGTCTGGTCTTCTTGGTCGTGTTTGGTTTGCTGGCCAAAAATCTGGTGCGCTCGGCCATTGGCCGTGAGTGGATGGCCATCCGCGACATGGACGTGGCGGCGGCCGTGATCGGGATTCGGCCGGTGTACGCCAAGCTCAGCGCTTTTGCCGTGAGCTCATTCATAGTCGGCGTGGCGGGCGGCCTGTGGGGCTTTGTGCATCTGGGTTCTTGGGAGCCAGCGGCCTTCTCGATTGACCGCTCTTTCCAGCTCTTGTTCATGGTCATCATCGGCGGCATGGGCTCCATCATGGGCAGCTTCTTTGGTGCGGCCTTCATCGTGATCTTGCCGATTTTCCTGAACCAGTTTCTGCCTGCGGTGGGTGACATGGTGGGCGTCAACATTTCGACCGCGGCCGTCTCGCACACCGAGTTCATGATTTTTGGTGCCCTGATTGTGTGGTTCCTGATTGTGGAGCCGCATGGTCTGGCCAAACTGTGGTCGGTGGCCAAGCAAAAGTTGCGCCTCTGGCCCTTCCCGCACTGATGTGCAGCGATTTTTTCCGAGTGTTTTTTTACCCCCAGTGCTTCCCTTTTTTAACAGGAGACAAACCATGAAGCTTCGTCAACTCGTTCTGGCCACCACGGTGGCGGCTGCCGGTCTTGCCAGTGCGCTGGTCAGCACCGTGGCCACGGCCCAAACCAAAGAGCAGTTTTTCCCCGTGCTGGTCTACCGCACCGGCGCATACGCCCCCAATGGCGTGCCCTTTGCCAACGGCTATGTCGACTACCTCAAGCTGGTCAATGCCCGCGGCGGCATCAACGGCGTGAAGGTCAGCTTTGAAGAGTGCGAAACCGCCTACGCCACAGACCGCGGCGTGGAATGCTACGAGCGCCTGAAGGGCAAGAACGGCGGCGCGACCGTGTTCCAGCCTTTGTCGACGGGTATCACCTTCGCCCTGACTGAAAAAGCCCCTGGCGACAAGATCCCCTTGATCACTGCAGGTTACGGCCGCAGCGAGTCGGCTGACGGCGGCGTGTTCAAGTGGAACTTCCCCTTGGCAGGCACGTACTGGGTGGCCGGTGACGTCATCGTCCAGGACATTGCCAAGCGAGCCGGTGGTGTTGACAAGCTCAAGGGCAAGCACATCGCGCTGGTCTACCACGACAGCCCATTCGGCAAAGAAGCCATCCCGATTCTGCAAGAGCGTGCTGCCATGCACGGCTTCAAGCTGAGCCTGCTGCCCGTGACCCACCCTGGCGTGGAACAAAAATCAACCTGGCTGCAGATTCGCCGCGACCGCCCTGACTACGTGGTCAACTGGGGCTGGGGTGTGATGAACTCCACCTTGCTCAAGGAAGCTCAAGCCACCGGCTACCCCCGTGAAAACATCTGGGGCGTGTGGTGGGCAGGTGCCGAGCCTGATGTCAAGGACATCGGCATGGGCGCCAAGGGCTACAACGCCATCACCATGCAGCACGGCACCGAAAAGGGCTCTGCGATTGTGAAGGAAGTGCTGGAGAAGTTGCACGCCAAAGGCCAGGGCACCGGCCCCAAGGATGAAGTGGGCGAAGTGCTGTACATGCGCGGTTTGTTCAGCGCCATGTTCGCGGTGGAAGGTGTGCGTCAAGCCCAAGAGAAGTACGGCAAGGGCAAAGTCATGACCGGCGAGCAAGCACGCTGGGGTTATGAAAACCTGAACCTGACCCAGCCCAAGCTCGATGCCCTGGGCTTCAAGGGTGTGTTGCGTCCGATCTCCACGTCTTGCGCTGACCACATGGGTGCCAACTGGGCGCGTATCCACACATGGGACGGCGCCAAGTGGCAATTCTCCAGCGACTGGTACCAGGCCGATGAGCAGATCATCAAGCCCATGGTGAAAGCCGCTGCCGACAAGTACGCCGCCGAGAAGAAGATCACACGCCGCACCCCTGCGGATTGCCAGTCCTGATCGGTGAACAGCCCGCTGCGCAAGCGGCGGGCTGCAGCTGCGCGGTGGTTTGCGCCATCGGCAGCTGCCAAATGAAACCCTTGCGTGCAGCGGTTTCATTTGGCTTGAACCCCAGAATTTGAAAAGGCACAGTCCATGAGCGACAAAAACATTGTTCTGAACGTCAACGGCATCGAGGTCATTTACAACCACGTCATTCTGGTGCTCAAGGGCGTGTCCCTGCAGGTGCCCGAGCAAGGCATTGTGGCTTTGCTGGGCGGCAACGGCGCGGGCAAGACCACCACGCTGCGGGCCATCTCCAACTTGCTGCAAGGCGAGCGCGGCGAGGTGACCAAGGGTTCGATCGAGCTGCGTGGCGAGCGCATCGAAAACCTGTCGCCTGCCGACCTGGTGAACCGGGGCGTGGTGCAGGTCATGGAAGGCCGTCACTGCTTTGCCCACCTGACCATCGAAGAAAACCTGATGACCGGCAGCTACACCCGCACCGACAAGGGCGAGATCGCGGCCAATCTGGACAAGGTCTACACCTATTTCCCACGCCTGAAGACCCGCCGCACCTCGCAAGCGGCCTACACCTCGGGCGGTGAGCAGCAAATGTGTGCCATTGGCCGCGCCCTGATGACCAACCCCAATATGGTGCTTTTGGACGAGCCTTCCATGGGCTTGGCCCCGCAGATCGTGGAAGAAGTGTTCAACATCGTCAAGGACCTGAACGAGAAGGAAAAAGTGACCTTCCTGATCGCTGAGCAGAACACCAACATGGCCCTTAAATACGCTGACTATGGCTACATCATGGAGTCGGGCCGCATCGTGATGGACGGCGCGGCCGAAGACCTGCGCACCAACGAAGATGTGAAAGAGTTTTATTTGGGCATGGGCGGTGGTGAACGCAAGAGCTTCAAGGACGTGAAGAGCTACAAGCGCCGCAAGCGCTGGTTGGCTTGAGTCTTGGTCCGCCCCGTTTTCCTCAGCAGTACCCCCGGAAAGTCCCCATGAGCCAGCACTTTGACGCACTGGAAACCCGCAGCCCGCAAGCGCGTGAAGCCGCCCTGATGGCCGCCTTGCCCGCACAAATTGCACACGCCAAGGCCCATGCCCCCGCCTTTGCCGAGTTGCTGCGCGATGTCGATGCCGCCAGCGTCAACAGCCGGTCCGCTTTGGCCACGCTGCCGGTCATCCGCAAATACGAACTGCTGGAGCGTCAAAAAGCTGCGCGTGCCTCGGGTGGCAATGTGTTTGGTGGATTCAGCACGCTAGGCTTTGGGCAAGGCATGACCCGCGTGTTTGCCAGCCCCGGCACGATTTATGAGCCCGAAGGCACCCGCGCCGATTACTGGCGCATGGCCCGCACCATGTTTGCAGCCGGCTTTCGCCCAGGCGAGTTGATCCACAACTGCTTCAGCTACCACTTCACGCCTGCGGGCTCCATGATGGAAACCGGTGCCCATGCCTTGGGCTGCACCGTGTTCCCGGGCGGCATTGGCCAGACCGAGCAGCAAGTGGGCGCCATGGCCGAGCTGCAGCCTGCGGGCTACATTGGCACGCCCAGTTTCCTGAAAATCATCCTCGAAAAAGCCGCCGAAATGGGTGTGGCCCTGCCCAGCCTGCGCAAGGCACTGGTCTCGGGCGAGGCCTTTCCGCCCAGCCTGCGTGACTGGATGACGGCTCACGGCGTGGACGCCTACCAGTGCTATGCCACGGCCGATGTGGGCCTGATCGCTTACGAAACCGCCTCGCGTGAAGGCCTGGTGCTGGACGAAGGTGTGATCGTCGAGATCGTGCGCCCTGGCACCGGTGACCCGGTGCCCGAGGGCGAGGTGGGCGAGCTGGTCATCACCACGCTCAACCCCGACTACCCGCTGATCCGTTTTGGCACGGGCGACTTGTCGGCCATCCTGCCCGGCACTTGCCCTACCGGCCGCACCGGACAGCGCATCAAGGGCTGGATGGGCCGGGCCGACCAGACCACCAAGATCCGGGGCATGTTTGTGCACCCCGGCCAGGTGGCCGAAATCGTCAAGCGCTTCCCTGAAGTGAGCAAGGCGCGTTTGGTGGTGACCGGCGAGATGGCCAACGACCAGATGGCGCTGCATGTCGAGACGGGATTGCTCACTGATGAAGGCCTCAAAACCCGTGTGGCCGATGCGGTGCGCGACGTGACCAAGTTGCGTGGCGAAGTCCATCTGGTGGCGCAGGGCAGCTTGGCCAACGATGGCAAAGTGATCGAAGACGCCCGCAGCTACCAATAATTGCTGGGGGTCGTGACCAGAGGCTGACGCTTCGGTTTTGGGTGCTCCTTGCACGCTTTGGGGGCATCTGGGGGCCCGTCAAATCCTTTTTGAAAACAAGGACATACAAGGGTTGGTGGCTAGGTAATTTCCGCGATTTGACGACACTCTGGTGGTTTTAAAATACCCAGTCATTTTTAGGAGTTTGTCAATGAAGCAATGGATCGCACTCGCCACCTTGGCAGCAGTCTCTATGGGGGCTCACGCCCAGACCTATCCCGGTAACAAGCCGGTGTCCATCGTGGTGCCGTTCACGGCGGGCGGTCCAACCGACCGCGTGGCCCGCGACTTGGCGGAAGCCATGCGCAAGCTCATCCCGGGCAGCAACTTTGTGGTCGAAAACGCTGCGGGCGCTGGCGGCACGATCGGTGCCACCAAGGTGGCCAAGGCCAACCCCGATGGCCACACCCTGTTGCTGTTCCACATCGGCATGGCGGCCACTCCCGCCTTGTACCGCAAGATTGGCTACAAGCCGCTGGAAGACTTCGAGTTCCTGGGCATGGTCAACGACGTGCCCATGACGCTGATCGGCAAGCCCCAATTGCCCGCCAACACCTACCGCGACTTTGAAAACTACATCCGCGCCAACGCGGGCAAACTGAACATCGCCCATGCAGGTTTGGGCTCCGCCTCGCACATCTGTGGCCTGCTGTGGCAGTCCAACGTCCAGACCAAGGAAGCCATGACCACCATCCCGTTTGGCGGCACCGCGCCCGCCATGACCGCCTTGATCGGCGGCCAGGTGGACATGATGTGTGACCAGACCACCAACACCACCGCCCAGATCGAAGGTGGCCGCGTGAAGGCTTTTGCCGTGACCACGGCCAAGCCCCTGAGCACACACCCCGTGCTCAAGCATTACCCCAGCTTGCAAGAGATGGGCATGAAAAACTTCAATCTGACCATCTGGCACGGCCTGTATGCCCCCAAAGGCACGCCAGCAGCGGTCACCAAGCTGCTCAATGACACCCTGAAGAAGGCCCTGAAAGACCCAGAGTTCATCAAGAAGAACGAAGCCTTGGGTGCCCTCGTGGTGACCGACAACCGCACCGACCCGGCCGAGCACAAGAAGTTCGTGGCCGCCGAGATGGTGAAGATCAAGGCTGCTGTGGATGCGGCTGGCAAGTACGCCGACTGACAGCCACCAGGCTCACTTTCATAAGCCCGACCTGGTCGGGCTTTTTGTTCTGTACTCGGTGTCACCGGGTTGATGACCTGTCTTGGGGTAGCAGCCCACCCAGTGGGCGATGGGCGAGGTGCACGCCTGTCAAACCCGGATGAAAGCCAGCAGCCGTTCAGTTGCCGAACTTTTCGGTGCCCAAAATGCCCAGCTTGTTCAAGCCTTGCCGTTGGGCACCGGCCAGCACGGCGGCCGTGGCTTCGTATTTGGCTTGGGGGTGCGATCGGATGTGCAACTCGGGCTGGGGCTGCAGTGCAGCGGCCTGGCTCAACTGGCCCTGCAAAGCCACACGATCCGCCAAGGCCTGTCCGTTCCACGAGATCACCGAGTTGGCATCGATGTCGATGCGAATGACCTGCGGCGGTGTGGGTGGTGGCGCGGCGTTGGCCACGGGCATATCCAGGTTGACCGCGTGCAATTGCGGGGGGATGGTGATGATCAGCATGATCAGCAGCACAAGCATCACGTCGATCAGCGGGGTGGTGTTGATGTCCATCATCAACTCGTCTTCTTCGGGCGGGCTCAGGCTGGGGGGCTGGTGGCTCAGAAAGCCGGTGCTCGGTTTCATGTCAGTTCCCCGGGTCGGTGATGAAGCCGACTTTCGCGATGCCTGCGCGTTGCACAGCGTTCATGACCTGCCCGACGGCAGCAAAGTCGCTTTGTGCATCGCCTCGAATGTGCACTTCAGGCTGGGGTTGCAGCACCGAAAACTTCTTCAGCCGCTCACGCAAATCAGCCGCGTCTTTCATCGGGGTGTCGTACAAAAAAATCTGTCCGGACTTGTTCACCGAAATGATCAGGTTTTCCGGCAAGGTTTGGCGCACCTGGTTTTTTTCCTGCGGTAAATTGACCTGGATGGAGGTGGTCACCACGGGAATAGTGATCAGGAAAATGATCAGCAGCACCAGCATCACGTCCACCAGGGGCGTGGTGTTGATGGTGCTCATGATGTCGTCTTCGGACTCGGTGCCGATGTGCATGGCCATGGCGCAGTCTCCGGTGTGGCGGGTTATTTTTTGGCCGAAGACAGCAGCACGGCGTGCAGGTCTGCCCCAAAGGCGTTGACTTCTTCCATCACCGCCTTGTTGCGGCGCACCAGCCAGTTGTAGCCCAAGACCGCCGGCACCGCCACGGCCAAGCCGATGGCGGTCATGATCAAGGCTTCACCCACGGGGCCAGCCACTTTGTCGATGCTGGCCTGGCCCGACATGCCGATCTTGACCAGCGCATGGTAGATGCCCCAAACGGTACCGAACAAACCCACAAAGGGCGCGGTGGAGCCCACCGTGGCCAGCACCGCCAGGCCGTCTTGCAAGCGGCTTTGTATGGTGCCCAGGGCGCGCTGCAGGCTCATGCTGACCCAGGTGTTGAAGTCCACGGCGCTGAGCAGGCCCTCGTGCCGGTTGGCGCTCTCCAGTCCTTTTTCGACGATGAAGCGGTAGGGGCTGGCGGCGTCGAGCCCATCCGCGGCCTGGCGCAGGCTGGCCGCGGTCCAGAAGTCACCCTGAGCGGCCTGGCCATGCTTGCGCATGCGTGATTGTTCGAGGAACTTGGTGAAGATCACGTACCAACTGCCCACGCTCATGAGCACCAAAATCAGCAGCGTGATCTTGGCCACGGCATCGCCCTGCGCCCACAGCGCGCCCAGGCCGTAGGGGTTGTCGATGACTTCGCCGTTTGGGACTGTGGTGCTGGCTGCGGCCGTGGCCGGGCTGGCCGGAGTACCCAGTGTGGCTGTGGTGGCAGGTGCTGCAACAGCAGCAGATGCAGCGGGGGACGCCGCCGTGGAGGTGTTGGCCCAGGCCGCGCCGCTGAGCAAAGCAGTCGACAGGCTCAGGCTAACCAGAGTGAGTTGAATGGGGGTGCGCATCGGGTGGGACTCCTTGGGTCGTGGCTGTGGGGGCGTGTTCGTGGGTGTGCGGGGGTGGCTCATTCGAGCCGCCAGGTGTATTTCATGCTGGCCCATGCTTGCTCAGGGCGGCCGTCCACGGTGGCGGGCTGGAATCGGCATTTGGACAAACCCGCACGGGCGGCTTCATCCAGGCGTTTGAAGCCCGAGCTCTTTTCGATCTCGGACTGGATCACTTTGCCATCGACCCCGACCAAAAAGCGCAGGCTCACGGTGCCTTCTTCTTCCATGCGCCGCGATGCGCTGGGGTAGTCGGGTTTGTCGCATTGGGCAGCGCTGACGCTGGCAGGGGTGCGCGTGGGCGGTGCAGCGCGTGCCGGGGCCGCAGGCGCAGTTGCGACGGCGGGTGCGGGTTGTGGATTGCTGCTGGGCACGGCCGTGATGGCCTGTGCGGGCGCGGTGCTGGGCCCAACAGCCACCTCGGCTCGGGGCACTTGGGCAGGTGGTGCTGGGCTGGGTGTCGCTGCTGCAGGAGGCGGCGCTGGCGCGACTGGCGGCGGTGGAGGGGTCGGTTGTGGCGTGGGCGTCGGCGG
>NZ_JAFEIF010000062.1 GCF_017848645.1 Limnohabitans sp.
GTTGTGGGCGGGCGATTGGATGTCTATGGGGGCGAGGCTGCGGTGTCAGCGGGTTCCTCATACGGCGGGGGTACGCCAAAATCGTCACCCTCTGACACCGCAGCCTCGCTGGCGCGCGTTTCGGGTCGCAAGGGCGCAGGGTCTTCTTCAATGCCTGCCAAACGCGCACCTGTGTTGAACAACAACATCCAGATCGTCAACGCCAAAGAGCACAACCTCAAAAACCTGAGCGTCAACATCCCGCGTGGCTGCTTCAACGTGGTCACGGGCGTCAGCGGTTCGGGCAAGTCCACGCTGGCATTTGACATCCTGTTCAACGAAGGTCAGCGCCGTTATTTGGAAAGTCTGAACGCCTATGCCCGCGCCATCGTGCAGCCCGCAGGCCGCCCCGAAGTCGATGCGGTGTACGGCATCCCGCCCACCGTGGCGATTGAGCAGCGGCTATCGCGCGGTGGCCGCAAATCGACCGTGGGCACGACCACCGAGGTCTGGCATTTCTTGCGCTTGCTCTATGTGAAGCTGGGCATTCAGCATTGCGTGCACGACAACACCCCCGTGCAGCCCCAAACACCCGACAGCATCATCGCGCAGCTGATGACGCAGTTCCGCGGTCAGCACATTGGTTTATTGGCCCCGTTGGTCGTCAACCGCAAAGGTGTTTACACCGAGCTGGCCGATTGGGCGCGGCCCCGTGGCTACACGCACTTGCGCGTCGATGGCGACTTTTTGCCCACACAAGGCTTTCCGCGCATCGACCGCTTCAAAGAGCACAACATCGAGCTGCCCGTGGCCAGCCTCGATGTGCTGCCCAGCAACGAGACGGCGCTGCGCCAAGCGCTGGCCAAAACCCTGGAGCACGGCAAAGGTGTGGTGCATGTGTTGAGCGATCTGGATGGCCTGCGCGAAGCCATGTTCAGCGGCGAGTCCACCGCCCGCATCGGCCAGCACCGGGTGTTTTCGACGCTGCGGGCTTGCCCAGCCTGCGACACCTCGTATGCCGAACTGGACCCGCGCTTGTTCTCGTACAACAGCAAACACGGTTGGTGCCCCGATTGCGTGGGCACGGGCGTCAAGCTCAGCAAGGACGAACGCAAAGTGTTTGACGACTCGGTACGTGACGACAAAGACAAAGGCCGTGAGCAAACCTTTGCCGAACCCGAGATCGAAGACCTGGCCAATGTGGCCTGCCCCAGCTGTGAGGGCACCCGACTGAACGCGACAGCCCGCGCTGTGCGGCTCGGTGTTGCACCCGGCCAAGGCTGGCGTATCACCGACATCGCCAGTTTGTCGGTGACCGACGTGCGGCACTGGGTAGACAAGCTGCAACTCACTGGCCGTGACGCCGACATCGCCCGCGACCTGGTGCCCGAGATCAAGAGCCGCCTGGAGTTTTTGGAAGAAGTGGGCCTGGGCTACCTCACGCTGGATCGGGGTGCGCCCACGCTCTCGGGTGGCGAGGCGCAGCGCATTCGCCTGGCCGCGCAATTGGGCAGCAACTTGCAGGGCGTGTGCTATGTGCTGGACGAGCCCACCATTGGCCTGCACGCCCGCGACAACCGGATTTTGCTCAACGCTTTGCAAAGCCTGAGCGACAAGGGCAACACCTTGGTGGTGGTGGAGCACGACGAAGACACCATCCGCCGCGCCGACCACATCATTGACATTGGCCCGAGTGCGGGCAAGCGTGGTGGCCGCTTGGTGGCGCAAGGCTCGGTGGCCGACATCACGGCTTCTGCGGATTCGCAAACCGGGCGCTATTTGCTGCACGCGATGAGGCATCCGATGCAGGCTCGGCGTGTGGTCGATGCCTCTGCGCGGGGCAATACCGTGGGCTCCTCATACGGCGGGGGTACACCAAAATCGTCGCCCACGCCATCGCCCCACGCAGAAGCTGCGGGTGCTGAACTCAATCAATTGGGGTCAGGTCCCAATTCTTTGCAAATTCCGACGGCCGCTGAAACCGCGATCACCGCAGCAAAGGCCACCGCCAAAGCGAAAGGCAAAAAGAAGGCCACGCCTGAAGCCATTGCTGAAACACCCGAAGCACCCACACCCCAATGGCTCACGCTCACAGGGGCCAACTTGCACAACCTGCGCCAAGTCGATGTGCAAGTGCCCCTCAGGCGTTTGGTGGCTGTGACTGGCGTGAGCGGTTCCGGCAAGTCCACCCTGGCCCGAGATGTGTTGCTGGCCAACGTGCAGGCGCTGGTCAGCCAGCGCTCAACTTTCGCAGGCCGCACCGCACAAGACGCTGGCCAGCGCGTGGCCTTGAGCGCGTGCAGCGATGTGCAAGGCTTTGAGACGATTGATCGCGTGCTCGAAGTGGACCAAACGCCGATCGGCAAAACACCGCGCTCCTGCCCCGCCACCTACATCGGGTTTTGGGACACGGTGCGCAAGCTGTTTGCCGAAACGCTGGAAGCCAAAGCGCGCGGCTACGCGGCTGGGCGCTTCAGCTTCAACACCGGCGAAGGCCGCTGCCCCAGCTGCGAAGGCCAGGGCATGCGCACCATCGAGATGAGCTTTTTGCCCGACGTGAAAGTGCATTGCGAGACCTGCCGAGGTGCCCGCTTCAACCCCGAGACCCTGGCGGTGACGTGGCGCGGCAAGAGCATTGGCGACGTGCTGCAGATGGAAGTGGACGAAGCGGTGGACTTTTTTGCCAGCATGCCCGGCATCGCGCACCCGCTGCAGTTGCTCAAAGACGTGGGTTTGGGCTACCTCACCTTGGGCCAGCCTTCACCCACGCTCAGTGGCGGCGAAGCCCAGCGCATCAAACTCGTGACCGAGCTGACCAAAGTACGCGACGAAGTGGGCAAGCGCGGCAACAAAGCCCCGCACACGCTGTATGTGCTGGACGAACCCACGGTGGGCCTGCACATGGCCGATGTGGACAAGCTCATCAGCGTGCTGCACCGTTTGGTCAACGCCGGTCACAGCGTGATCGTGATCGAGCACGACCTGGATGTGATCGCCGAAGCCGACTGGGTGATTGACTTGGGGCCAGAAGGCGGCAATGCGGGCGGCCGCATCGTGGCCGCTGCCACGCCTGAAGCCCTGGTGCGCCTGGGCACCCACACGGGGGTGGCGCTGGGGCCGGTGTTGGCGCGGGTCTAATCCCCAGCCCACAGGGCTGGGCTGAGGGGTGGCCGTGTGTCCAGGCCTTGAAGTCTGGCCAATTCCGGGGCTGGGGTAAGTCTGTGGGCCAGAGGGCGTAAAGGCCCGATATGATTTATGTTTGCTTGAGGATGGACAGGAGTGCTTGCCATGGGTGATGAATTGAAGGTGCATTGGCGCAGCCGCGCCGGGGCTTTGGCCATGCTGGGTGGGGCTTTGTGCAGCCCGCTTTCCTGGGCGCAAGCCGACCCTGCGGCGGCTCAAAAAAACCTGGAGCAGTTGGGCGCGCAGTTGCGTGAACGTGTGTTGCCCAAGCCCGTGGTTTACGTGGACACCTTGGGCCTGGAGGCCAACACGCCCGTGGCGCATCTGGTGGCGGTGCAGGTGCAAAGTTCGGTTTTGTCGCGCACCATTGACCGTTATTGGCAAGGCCGCGTCGGGCGTGCGGTGTCGGTGGACGAGATCCGCGCGTTTCACGGCTGGTTTTATGACCGCGCGGCCCAAGAGGGCTTCATGGCTTATGCCAAAACCGAAGTGGTGCAAGTCAACGGTGGCCAGCAACTGAACATCCAGGTCATGCAGCCCAAGATCAATGCTGTGCGTGTGCTGGTGCCCGACAGCCCGCAGGCCAGCCCTTATCTGGAGCGCGTGCAAAACCGCATTGGTCAGGTTTTCAAGGCGGGACTGCCGCTGGACACCTTGGCCCTGGACCAGGTGCTCGACTCAGCCAGCCACGATTTGCCCATCGAATTGGAGGCCACCTTGCGCGCTGTGGGCCCCGAGTTGCTGGATCTGGTGGTCACCCTCACGCCCGCCATCGCCATGCCGGGCCAAACCTCCTCGGGCGTGGTGCAGTTGAACAACCATGGCCTGCGCCAATACGGACAAACCCAGTTGCTGGCGGCCATGACCGTGGGCATGCCAGCGGTCAAGTCGCAGCTGTCCTTGCTGGCACAAGCCTCCGAGGGCGTGGCCTATGCGCGGGCTGATTACGAAGGCCTGTTGCCTGCACTGGGCTCGCGCTGGTCGGTGTTTGGCACCCATTCGCGCAGCCAATCGGTGCTGGACGGCGTCGCGGCCACCGAGGGCGAGGCCACCGAGCTGGGTCTGGGTCTGAGCCGCATCCTGGGGGGCAGCCGCGACTTGGTCTTCAAAGGGCATGTGGAGTTGGCCAGCCGCGAGAGCGAGAGCCGCTTGCAGGCCACGGGCGCGCAGCTGTCGAGCATCGAGGACCGTCAACTGCGCGGGCGTTTGGTGCTGGACAACGAGCGCCTGTCGCCCCACCCCCTGCGGGCTGAGTTCGGCCTGGTGCTGGGGCAGTACCCGCAGCCGGTCAGTGCCGCGGTGCAGCAAGGGACTTACAGCCGCGCCAGTTTTGCGCTCAAGGCACAAACGCCTTTGAACGCGAGTGGCTCCTTGCGACTGACGGGCCGCCTGCGCGGTCAATGGGCCAGCCGCAATCTGGACTCCTACAACCAGATCACTTTGGGTGGCACCAACGGGGTGAGGGCCTACACCAGCGCCGACGGAGTGGGTGACCACGGTGCTTTGGCCAGCCTGGAGCTGACCCAGACCCTCAGCCCTGTGCTGTCGGTCACGGCTTTCTACGACGGGGGGCAGGTGCAGGCGCAGGCCAAACCCCTGAATGCGTCGGCTTTGAACCGTTATGCGTTGCAAGGCGCGGGCCTGCAATTGCAAGGGCGTTATTTCCAGCTGCACTACACCCTGACCTGGGCCAAAGGACTGGGCGACTATGCGGGCTGGGTGCCGAGCAACATCGAGTCCCATCCCGGCAACAGCCGCGTGAACCTGTCGGTGAGTTACCTGTTCTGAGCGCCTGGCCGGTGCTGCTCGATGCCTTGTAGCCCGCTCAGTTGACTGGCGGGTTGGCCGCTGCGCCCAGTCGCCACAAAGAGGTGACTTCGGCCGCCCGGGCGGCATGCAACGGATCGGTCTCGTCGCTGGCTTTGCCGTGCACGGGTTTCACGTCCATGCGACCCAGCACCTGCAGGCCCGCTTGCGCGATCCAGCTGAGCAATTCTTCGCGGCTGCGCAGGCCCAGGTGCTCGGCCAGGTCCGACAGAATCAACCAGCCTTCGCCGCCTTCGTACAGGTGGGCGGGCAGGCCGCTCAAGAAGCCCTTGAGCATCTGACTGCCTTCGTCGTAGACGGCTTGCTCCAGCAAAGAGGTTGCGCGTGCGGGCAGCCAAGGCGGGTTGCACACCACCAGGGCGGCCAGGCCGGGCGGGAACAAATCGGTGTGCAGCAATTGCACCTGGTTTTGCAGGCCCAGGCGCTGCAGGTTGTCGCGGGCACAGGCCAAAGCGCGCTCAGACAGGTCGCTGCCCACCACCTGGGCGGCCCCCCGCCGGACCAGCAAGGCCGACAGCACGCCAGTGCCCACCCCTATGTCAAAAGCCACCGAATGCGCCTTCAGCGCCTCAGGCCAAGGGGCTTTGGCCACCAGTTGCACATATTCACCGCGCACGGGCGAAAACACGCCGTAATGCGGGTGGATGCGCAAATTTTCCCCGAGGGCGGGGACTTCGACCCCGTTCTTGCGCCACTCGAAAGACCCGATCACCCCTTGCAGGCTGCGCAGCGACACCACGCGGTGCTGACCGTCAGCGGGCCCCCAGGCCTGCTGGCAAGCCGCCTGAACGTCTGGTGCCCGACGCAGCGCGATGCTGTAGTCGGGTTGCAGCTCGATCAGGATTTGGCCGAGCACCCGGGCGCGTTGAGACTGCGCCTGGCGGTGGGCATTGAAGACGGAGGGGGTCGGGTGGGCGTTGTCACTGGCTTTGACTTTTACTGGTTTTTTGCGTGCCGGGCGGTCCAGTCGGCGTTTGAGCGCTTGCAGCAACTGGCGGGCGTTTTGAAAGTCGCCACGCCACAACAAACCTGTGCCTTCACAGGCCAGGCGGTAGGCGGTGCCGGCGTTCAGGGTGTCATCCACCACCATCACCTTGCTGGGGGGGCGGGCCCCGTGGTCAGCCACCCACAGCGCGCTGCGGGTTTGGCCATCTTCTTGCCAGGTGAGGGGGGCCGGTGGGGTCATGAGAAATTGCGGCCCAGTGACCGGTGTGCTGTAGAGGCTGCATCATAGCGGTCGCTGCTCGGACTGCCGCGAAAACCTGCGCGTTCTTCGGTAACTTGGGTGCAGGCAAAATAGCGCCTGTGGATACACCCAATCAGACCCGCCCGCCCATGCCTGCTCCCAGTAGGACGCTTGCGTCTTTTTCGGAAAATGTGGCTGTGTTGGTGCCCACTTACAATCCGGGCCCTTTGTGGGTTGATTTTTTGGCAAGTTTGCAGGCGCAAACACCAACACCTGCACATTGCTGGGTGCTGGATTCGGAGTCCAACGACGGCAGTTTGGCCAAGACCGCGCAGGCGGGCATGGTGGTTCATCCGGTGGAGCGCAAGCACTTCAACCATGGCGGCACCCGCCAATGGGGCATCGATCGCTTGCCCGCAGAGGTCGAGTTTGTCGTGTTCCTCACACAGGACGCGGTGTTGGCCGATCCGCAGGCCATCGGGCGTTTGTTGTCCGGGTTTGCAGACCCCGAGGTGGCCGCTGTGTATGGCCGCCAAGTGCCGCACCCGCAGGCCAGCGCCATTGCCGCGCACGCCCGGCATTTCAACTACCCCGAGCAAAGCCAAACCCGGCGCTGGTCGGACAAGGAACGTCTGGGCATCAAGGCCTGCTTTTTGTCCAATGCCTTTGCGGCCTACCGCTTGTCGGCGCTGCGCGAGGTGGGGGGCTTTTCGAGCCGCGTGATTGTGGGCGAAGACACGCACCTGGCCGCGCGCCTGTTACAGAAGGGCCATGCGATTCGCTACGAGGCGCAGGCACTCGTTTATCATTCGCATAACTATTCTTTGACCAGCGAATTTGCACGCTACTTTGACACGGGCGTGTTTCACCACGATGAAAACTGGATGATCCGGGACTTTGGCAAAGCGGGCCGTGAGGGCCTCAGGTTCCTGAAATCTGAAATCCGATTTTTGGTTCGGAACGCCCCTTGGCGCTTGCCCGAAGCGCTGCTGCGCACGGCGCTCAAAGCGTTGGCTTACCGCTTGGGTTGCACGCACACGCGCTGGCCTTTGGCCCTCAAAAAACAGCTGTCCATGCACAAAGGGTTCTGGGCGTGAAGCATCCCGAAAAACCCGCCACGCTGGCCTCGCACCTGCCTGTGGCCCACCTGAGCCTGATGCAGGTGCGGCTGTCCAAGCTGGCCATTTTGCTGGGCGACGCTTTGGCCATGGCTTCGGCCTTCTTGCTGTCTTTGTGGCTGGCGGCCGCCGTGGTGGCGCCGCCCGGGGTGATGTTCAAAGTCTGGTGGGCCGGGCAGGACGGCCAGCGCTTTTGGGCCTGGGGCTTGATCGGCTTGCTGGGTCTGGTCTTGCTCTTGACCCGCTACCAGCACTACAGCGATCGCCGACCTGTGTGGGACGAGCTGGGTGACTTTTTTCGACTGGTGAGCGTGCTCGCCCTGATGGACATGGCCCTGGTGGCCATGACCCGCTGGAATGCCTCGCGCCTGTGGTGGCTGCTGTCTTGGTTGTTGGCCTTGCTCATGCTGGTGCTGATGCGCCATGTGACGCGCCAGATCCTCAAGAAATTTTCGCTCTGGTACCGGCCCACGGTCATCATCGGCATTGGCCCCAACGCCGAGGAGGCGGCCCTGGCCCTGAACAGCCAGCCTGAATTGGGATTTGCGGTGCAGGGCTTTGTTGACGCCGGGGGCGCTGCAGGCCAGGCATCGGACCAGACCTACCCCCGCTTGCGCGCGCTGGACATGGCACCTTATGCGAAAGCGCCGGGCATTCAGTGGGTCATTGCGCTCGAGCATGCCCAATCCGAGCAGCGCGAGCAATGGCTGCGGCAATTGGCCCAATGGGGCGCGCCGGACATCAGTGTCATCCCGGCCATGCGGGGCGTGCCTTTGCACGGCACGGACATGTCGCACTTTTTCTCACACGAAGTGGCCTTGCTGCGCATGCGCAACAACTTGCGCAGGTGGCCGGCAAGGCTGACCAAAAGGCTGTTTGACACCTTGGCTGCGCTCATGCTGCTGGTGCTGCTCAGCCTGGGCTTTTTGCTGGTGGCTTGGGCCATTCGGCGCGATGGCGGCCCGGCCTTGTTTGCACACCCGCGCATCGGCAAAAAAGGCCGAGTCTTCAATTGTTACAAGTTCCGCACCATGGTGGTCGATGCCGAGAAGCAGCTGGAGCAATTGCTGCAGCGGCAGCCCGAACTGCGCAAGCAATGGCAGCAAGAGCACAAGCTGCGCTCAGACCCGCGCATCAGCCCCCTGGGGCGTTTGTTGCGGCGCACCAGCCTGGACGAATTGCCCCAACTGCTCAATGTGATTCGGGGTGAGATGAGTCTGGTGGGGCCTCGGCCCGTGGTGCGCAGCGAATTGCCGCGTTATGGCGATCAGGTGGGTTATTACCTGATGGTGCGCCCCGGCATGACCGGCTTGTGGCAAGTCAGCGGGCGCAACGATGTGGACTACGACACGCGGGTGTACCTGGACAGCTGGTATGTCAAAAACTGGTCGCTGTGGCACGACCTGGTGATCTTGTTCAAGACCGTTTCGGTGGTCTTGTCGCGCCAGGGTGCTTACTGAGCCAGGGGATCAGCCGCGTGGCGCGTTCGCGAGCAGCCGCTGCGCTAGCTCGGCAAAACCAGCGCCACGGGCTTGTTGCGTCACAAAACGGGGCTTGAAACGCAATTGCGGCAGGAAGCGGGCGATGTTGGCCACGCCCACGCTGGTGGGGAAGTGTTCAAACATCACTTGGTCATTGGTGGAGTCACCCACATAAACCCATTGCTGCCACTCCTGGTCCAGCGGGCGTGCGCACAGTTCGCGCAAAATCCAGCGTGCCCCGCTCAACTTGTGGTGGTTGCCAAACCAGCCGTTGATGTGGATGCTGCTGACGGTGGCCACCATGCCGGCGCTGCGCATGATGCGCACCACCTCGTCAATGGCCGCAGCGGGCAAATGCGTGAATTCGCTGTGGTCGATCGCGATGTCGGTTTCCCGCCCGGCACTGTCCTGGGCCAGCGCGGCGCCGGGCACCTCGCGCACGATGCGAGCGGCCACCTCTTGCATGCGTGTCCAGTTGGTAGAGCGCTCGGCCGCGCTTTGCTGGTAAATGGCCTGAGGTGTGCCGTTGGCTTGGGGCAGCCAGGCCGCAGCCCCGTTTTCGGCGACCAGCGCATCCACGGGCCAGGCTTGGGCAAAATCGCGGCTCCAGCCCATGGGCCGTCCGGTGATGGGAATGACCATGAGGCCAGCTCGCTTGAGCTCGGCCAGCGCCTGCAAGGCGTCGGCCGTGATCGCGCCCTCGGTGGTCAGGGTGTCATCGATGTCGGTGAACACGCCCAACCAAGGCTGGGGTGGGCGCTGCCAATGCGACAGGTCCAGCATCCAAGTGCGTCAGTAGGTCAGCGCGTTCAGCCGCTGGATGACGGCCAGCGTGGGCGCGCTCTGGTTCATGGTGTAGAAGTGGATGGCGGGCACGCCGCCGTTGATGAGCTGCTCGCACAGGTCACTCACCACATCCAGGCCAAAGGCCTTGATCGACTCCACATCGTCGCCATAGGCCTGCAGGCGCAGCCGGATCCAGCGCGGAATTTCGGCCCCGCAGGCGTCCGAAAAACGCAGCAACTGCGAGGAGCTGGTGATGGGCATGATGCCCGGCACCACGGGCACATCCACGCCCAATTTGTAGGCGTCGTCCACAAAGCGGAAATACGCGTCGCTGTTGTAGAAGTATTGTGTGATGGCCGAATTGGCCCCGGCTTTGACCTTGGTGGCAAACGCCTGCAAGTCGGCTTCGGGCGACTTGGCTTGTGGGTGGATCTCGGGGTAGGCCGCCACTTCGATGTGGAAATCGTCACCGGTCTCGGCGCGGATGAAGCTCACCAGGTCGCTGGCGTAGTGGAACTCACCGCCCGCGCCGTAGCCGCTGGGCAAGTCGCCGCGCAAAGCCACCAGGCGCTGCACGCCCATGGCCTTGAGCGTGGCCAGCTCGGCACGCACCGAAGCCTTGGTCGCGCCAATGCACGAAAAGTGCGAGGCGGCGGCCACGCCTTCGGCCTGGATCGCGCACACGGTGGCAAACGTGCCCTCTTGGGTGGAACCGCCAGCGCCGTAGGTCACCGAGCAAAACTCGGGCTTCAGGGTGTAGAGCTTCTCGCGCACGCCGCGCAGTTTCTCAGCGCCTTCGGGCGTTTTGGGCGGAAAAAATTCCAGGCTGATGGGCAGCTTCAAACCAGACATCACAACACCTTCAAACATTCAATAGTCGTTGGCCTTGGCATAGGCCTTGGCGGCCAGATCGGCCTCGTGCGCCACACGCGTGGCCTCGCGTGCGGGCCAAACCGCCGCCGGGTCAGGCCAGCAGGCCTGCACAAAAAATTCGCGGTTGCCGTCGCCGCCCTCAATCGGGCTGCTCAGCCAGCCGGTGACTTTCATGCCCAACTCCGCCAAGGCCGTGCGCACACGGTTTTCGATGAAGGGGAAATGCGTGTCGTCTTTCACGATACCCCCCTTGCCCACCTGGCCCGGTTGCAGCTCGAACTGGGGTTTGACAAGCATGAGCAACTGGCCCGTGGGTTTGAGCAAATGCACAACACCCGGCAAGACCAGCGTGAGCGAAATGAAGGACACATCGCCCACCATCAGATCAAAACCTTCCAGCGCATAGGGAATGCGTTCGTCTCCAGGCTCCAACTCGCGGGCATTCACCCCTTCGATGCAGACCACCCGTTCATCTTGGCTGATGCGTGGGTGCACCTGGGCATGGCCCACGTCAATGCCCACCACCTCGGCCGCGCCGTGCTGCAGCAAACAGTCGGTGAAGCCACCTGTGCTCTGGCCCACATCCAGACAGCGCAAGCCGTCCACCTGCACGCCCGTGGCCTTCAAGGCCCCTTCGAGCTTCAAGCCGCCCCGTGAGACGTAGCGCGACTCGGCGTCGTCAAGCAGCTGCAGGGCAGCACTCTCGGGCACCTCGTCGCGATTTTTGACAATGGCACGCCAAGTCCCGTCGGGCCGCTGCCACTGCACGCCCCCGGCGATCAGTCGCTGAGCCTGGGAGCGAGAAGCGGCCAGGCCGCGCTCGACGAGAAGTTGGTCAATGCGCATGCGTGGTTTTTAATAACGGTAAGTGTCGGCTTTGTACGGGCCGTTTTTGGACACACCGATGTAAGACGCTTGCTCGTCGCTGAGTTCGGTCAGCATCGCGCCGACTTTCTTCAGGTGCAAACGTGCGACCTTCTCGTCGAGGTGCTTGGGCAACACATAGACTTTGCCGGATTCGTACTGGTCTTGTTTGGTGAACAACTCGATCTGGGCAATCGTCTGGTTGGCAAACGAAGACGACATCACGAAGCTGGGGTGGCCGGTGGCGCAGCCCAGGTTCACCAAGCGGCCTTTGGCCAGCAAAGTGATCTTCTTGCCATCGGGGAAGATGACGTGGTCGACCTGGGGCTTGATCTCGTCCCACTGGCACTTCTCCAACGAGGCGACGTCGATCTCGTTGTCAAAGTGACCGATGTTGCAAACGATGGCTTCGTCTTTCATGGCGGCCATGTGCTCGTAGCGGATCACGTTCTTGTTGCCGGTGGCCGACACGAAGATGTCGCACTTGTCAGCGGCGTATTCCATGGTCACGACCTTGAAGCCTTCCATCGCGGCTTGCAGGGCGTTGATCGGATCGATTTCGGTCACCCACACTTGGGCGCTCAGGGCGCGCAGGGCTTGGGCCGAACCCTTGCCCACGTCACCGTAACCGGCGACCACGGCCACTTTGCCGGCGATCATCACGTCGGTGGCGCGCTTGATGGAGTCCACCAAAGACTCGCGGCAGCCATACAGGTTGTCGAACTTGCTCTTGGTCACCGAGTCGTTCACGTTGATGGCGCGGAACATCAGGCTGCCCTTGGCGGCCATTTCGTTCAGGCGCAACACGCCAGTGGTGGTCTCTTCGGTCACGCCGATGATCTGGGCACCCTTGCGGCTGTACCAGGTCGGGTCCACGGCCAGCTTGGCCTTGATGGCGTTGAACAGGCAAGTCTCTTCTTCGCTGGTGGGGTTGGCGATCAAAGAGGCGTCGGTTTCGGCGCGCTTGCCCAGGTGCATGAGCAGCGTGGCGTCGCCGCCGTCGTCCAGAATCATGTTGGGGCCTTCACCGGGCGTGCCTGCGGGGCCAAAGTCAAAAATGCGGTGGGTGTAGTCCCAGTAATCGGCCAGGGTTTCGCCCTTGATGGCGAACACGGGTGTGCCCTTGGCAGCAATCGCTGCAGCGGCGTGGTCTTGGGTCGAGAAGATGTTGCAAGAAGCCCAGCGCACGTCGGCGCCCAAGGCTTGCAGGGTCTCGATCAGCACGGCCGTCTGGATGGTCATGTGCAGCGAGCCGGTGATGCGTGCGCCCTTCAAGGGCTGGGCCTTGTTGAACTCTTCGCGAATGGCCATCAGGCCGGGCATTTCGGTCTCGGCGATTTTGATTTCTTTGCGGCCCCAATCGGCCAGGCCGATGTCGGCGATCACGCAGTCAGCGTTGACGGTGGAAGGCATACGTGCATTCATGAGAAAAGCTCCAAAGCAATGTGAATAAGCCACATGCGTGGATGAAAGCACTGAAATTGAATACAGGCTCACCGCACGTCAAGTGGATGAGCGTCGTTGCTGTTTGAAGGTTCCGAGCCTCACGCCTGCTGCCAGCCGGATGGCTGGTGGGCGCTGCAACGCTCCTCGGAATGGCGCATTCTACAGCAGTCAGTCGGTTCCCAAGGGGCGATCAGGCCTTTTGCAGAGCGAACCTTGAAGCCTCAGGCTCAGGCGCACAAGGCCAACACCGCCAAGGGCGCGGTTTCGGCCCGCAACACGCGTGGCCCCAGGCTCACCGGCACAAAGCCTGCGGCCAGGGCTGCCGACTCTTCTGCAGGGCTCAGGCCGCCCTCGGGGCCGCTGAGCACTGTGACCGGTGTTGGGCTTTGCACGGCGTTGTGCACGTGTGCCAAAGGCCGTGTGCCATCGGACAGCGACAGCACCCAGCACTCGCCCGGTGGGGCTTTTTTCACCCATTCGGCCAGTGTCACAGCCGGGTGCACTGTGGGCACCCGGTTGCGGCCGCACTGCTCGGCTGCGGCCACGGCCACGCCCTGCCAGTGCGCCAATTTTTTCTCGGCGCGTTCGCCTTTGAGCTTGAGCACGCTGCGCTCAGCCACCAAGGGCGTGATGCTGGCCACACCCAGCTCGGTGGCTTTTTCGACCAGCCAGTCCATGCGCTCGTTGGCGGTGATGCCCGCCAGAAGGTGCACGGCGCGGGCTGCTTCGCGCTCTACGGCGCGGTGTGCGCCCACCTCCACCTCCACATCGCTGCGGCCCATGCGGGTGACGGTGGCGTCAAACTCACCGCCCTCACCGTTGAACAAGGTAATCACACCGCCCGGCTGCAGGCGCAGCACTTGCACATGGCGGGCAGCGCCTGCAGGCAGGCTCAAGGGCAGGCCTGTGGCCAATGGGGTGGGGCAGTAAAAGCGCGGCATGCTCACATGCGCCCGTAGGCAAAACCGACCTGGGGCGTGGTGCCTTCTATCTCGTCGATCAATTTCAGCAGCGGGCCCAGATCTCGGTAACGGTCGCAGGTGGTGCGGATGTAATGGAGGAAGCGCGGCGCATCGGCCAGGTATTTGGGCTTGCCGTCGCGCAAGGTCAGGCGGGCAAAGATGCCGGCCACTTTCAGGTGGCGTTGCAGGCCCATCCACTCGACGGCGCGGTAAAACGCGCCAAAGTCGCTGTGCCAGTCTTCAAAGTCCATCAGCCCGGCCTTGCGTGCTTTTTCCCAATAGCGGATGGTGATGTCGAGCACAAAGTCTTCGTCCCAGGTGAGGAAGGCGTCGCGCATCAGGCTGGCGATGTCGTAGCTGATGGGGCCGTAGACCGCGTCCTGGAAATCCAGCACGCCCAGTTGTGCACTGCTGCCACAAGGCATCATCAAATTGCGCGGCATGAAGTCGCGGTGCACATACACACTGGGCGCGGCCAGGTTGCGCTGCACGATCAGGGCAAAGGCCTTGTCGAACACCTCACGCTGCGCGCCTTGCAGCTGCACGCCACGGTGCTGGGCCAAATACCAATCGGGGAAGAGGCTCAGCTCTCGGTTAAGGAGTGCGGCGTCATAGGGTGGCAGCACGCCGGGGCGCGAGGCCAGTTGCCACTGCACCAGCGTGTCCACCGCCTGCATGTACAGGCCGTGGTTGGCCTGGGGGCGCTCAGGGTCGATGGCCGACATCATGGTGGCATCGCCCAGGTCGGTTAACAGCATGAAGCCGTGGGCTTCGTGCCAGTCCAGCACTTCGGGGGCATTCAGACCAGCGGCCTTCATCAAGGCGGCAATGCGCACAAAGGGCTCGGAGTTTTCCTTGTCGGGTGGTGCGTCCATGACGATGCGGCTGTCGCCCTGCACCGTGTCGACCCGCAGGTAGCGACGAAAGCTGGCATCGGCCGAGGCCACGCGCAAACTGTCGGGCAAAAGACCCTTTGAGGTGGCCAAACCGGACATCCAGCGGTCAAAAAGCGCCTGCCGGGCCGGATCGGCCCAGCTCACGCTGTTGTCTGGGTTGGGGCTGGGGGCTGAAG
>NZ_JAFEIF010000063.1 GCF_017848645.1 Limnohabitans sp.
GGCTGACAAGTTGGGTGCAGCGATTGGTGCCAGCCGCGCAGCGGTGGACGCAGGCTACGCCGCCAACGACCTGCAGGTCGGCCAGACCGGCAAGATCGTGGCGCCACAGCTGTATGTCGCTTGCGGCATCTCGGGTGCGATCCAGCACTTGGCAGGCATGAAGGATTCCAAGGTGATCGTGGCGATCAACAAGGACCCTGAAGCCCCCATCTTCAGCGTGGCCGACTTTGGCCTCGAAGCCGATTTGTTTGCGGCTGTGCCTGAGTTGACACAGGCACTTTGATCTTGTGACGGGCCCTGGAGCGCTTTCATGCTGAAACAGGGTCCATTTTTTTTCCGTGCGCCGGGTCCGGTGGCCGGGGCTGGCTCAGAGGCGCTTCGCTTTGCCACATCGCCAGCCCCGGCCACCGAACCCGGCGCACTGCATTGGATGCCGTTTTCATGCTGCGTCAAAAGACAAGCCAAGTTGCGTTGGGTTTTGCTGTTGTGCATGAAAGCCAAAACCGGTCCAGTCAGCCGCAACGCAGCCGCTCAGGCAGAGGCCTGCGGCGGGGCGATGTGGCAAAGCTAAGCGCCTCTGAGCCCCGCCGCAGGCCACTGCCTGAGTGGCGAATCGAGCTCCGCGCCAGGCCTCTTCCCGAGGGGCGTACGAACATTCGCCGCCTGAGTGGCGGATTCAATCTTTCTTTCAACGAACAGAGATAAACCATGAGCTACATCGCCCCCCTCAAGGACATGCTTTTCAACATCGAGCATCTGGCCCGCATTGACCAGATCGCGCAGATTCCCGGTTTTGAAGACGCTGGTTTGGAAACCGCCCAAGCCGTGCTCGAGGAGTGCGCCAAGCTCAACCAGGACGTGATCTCGCCCCTGAACTGGGAAGGCGACAAGAACCCGTCGTTTCACAACGGCAGCGGCGTGACCACCACGCCTGGCTTCAAAGAGGCTTATCAGCAGTACGCCGAAGGCGGTTGGCAAGGCCTGCAGCACCCCGCCGACTTTGGTGGTCAAGGCCTGCCCAAAACCATTGGCGCGGCTTGCGGGGAAATGCTCAACTCGGCCAACATGGCCTTTGCGCTGTGCCCCTTGCTCACCGATGGTGCGATCGAAGCTTTGCTCACCGCAGGATCGGACGAACTCAAAGCCACCTACCTGGAAAAGCTGATCTCCGGACAGTGGACCGGCACCATGAACCTGACCGAGCCGCAAGCCGGCTCCGACCTGGCCGCCGTGCGCACCCGCGCCGAGCCTCAGCCCGATGGCACCTACAAAATTTTCGGCACCAAGATCTACATCACCTACGGTGAGCACGACATGGCCGAAAACATCGTGCACCTGGTGCTGGCCCGTGTGGTGGGCGCACCCGAAGGCGTCAAAGGCATCAGCCTGTTCGTGGTGCCCAAATTCATGGTCAAGGCCGATGGTTCATTGGGCGATCGCAACGACGTGCATTGCGTGAGCATCGAGCACAAGATGGGCATCAAGGCCAGCCCCACTGCCGTGCTGCAGTTTGGCGACAACGGCGGCGGCGTGGGCTTCCTCGTGGGCCAGGAAAACCGTGGCCTCGAATACATGTTCATCATGATGAACGCTGCTCGCTACGCTGTGGGTGTGCAGGGCATCGCGATTGCCGAGCGCTCTTACCAACGTGCCGTGCAGTACGCTCGCGACCGCGTGCAAAGTCGCCCGGTCGACGGCAGCTTGCCCGCTGCTGGCCCCATCATTCATCACCCCGACGTGCGCCGCATGCTGATGACCATGCGCGCCTACACCGAGGGCTGCCGCGCCATGGCGGCAACGGCCGCTGCGGCCTACGACGCCTCGCACCACCACCCCGATGCCGAGGTGCGCAAACAAAACTTGGCGTTTTATGAATTCATGGTGCCGCTGGTCAAGGGCTATAGCACCGAGATGAGCCTGGAAGTCACCAGCTTGGGCGTGCAGGTGCACGGCGGCATGGGCTTCATCGAAGAGACTGGTGCGGCGCAGTACTACCGCGACGCCAAAATTTTGACGATTTACGAAGGCACGACCGCCATCCAGGCCAACGACCTGGTGGGCCGCAAGACCGCCCGCGACGGAGGGCAAACTGCGAAAGCCTTGGCCGCGCAAGTGGCCCAGACCGAAAGCGAATTGACGGCTTCTGGCAACGCCGATGCGCAGGCCGTGGCCCGTCGCCTCAAAGCCGCCCGCGAAGCTTTTGTGGACGTGGTCGAGTTTGTGGCGGGCAACACCAAGGCCCACCCCAACGACGTGTTTGCAGGCAGCGTGCCTTACCTCATGCTGGCGGGCAATTTGATGGCCGGTTGGCAAATGGGCCGCGCCTTGCTGGTGGCCCTTACACCCGAGGCGCAAGCCCAAGACGCCGCTTTCATGGCCGCCAAGGTGACCACCGCGCGTTTTTACGCCGACCACATCCTGTCCAAAGCCCCCGGCATCCGCGACAGCATCGTCGAAGGTGCTGGCAGCGTGACCGCGATGGCACTGGACGCTTTCTGAAATCGATTCCAACAATAATTTGAGGAGACAACATGTCTAAATTGCCCCCCGTTCTGGCGAACCTGCCCTTTCCCGCGATTGCCTCGCCCCTGTTCATCATCAGCAACCCCAAGCTGGTGATTGAGCAGTGCAAGGCCGGCATCGTCGGCTCCATGCCCGCATTGAATGCCCGTCCTGCCGCGCAACTCGAAGAGTGGTTGATCGAGATCACCGAAACCCTGGCCGCTTACAACAAGGCCAACCCTGACAAACCAGCAGCGCCCTTTGCCATCAACCAGATCGTGCACAAGAGCAACGACCGTCTTGAGCACGACATGGCCATGTGTGTGAAATACAAAGTGCCGATCATCATCACCTCACTGGGCGCGCGCGAAGAGATCAATGCCGCCGCCCACAGCTACGGCGGTGTGGTGCTGCACGACATCATCAACAACAAGCACGCGCACAAAGCGATTGAAAAGGGTGCGGACGGCCTGATCGCCGTGGCCGCGGGTGCCGGTGGCCATGCGGGCGTCAAAAGCCCGTTCGCTTTGATCCAGGAAATTCGCCAGTGGTTCGACGGCCCGGTGGCCTTGTCCGGCTCGATCGCCACGGGCGACGCGATCTTGGCGGCCCAAGCCATGGGCGCGGATTTCGCCTACATCGGCTCGGCTTTCATTGCCACGCACGAAGCGCGTGCAGCCGACGCGTACAAACAAGCCATCGTGGACAGCAACTCCGACGACATCGTCTACAGCAACCTGTTCACCGGCGTGCACGGCAACTACCTGGCCCCATCCATTCGTGCGGCGGGCCTGGACCCTGAGAACCTGCCCGAGTCCGACCCCAGCAAGATGAACTTTGGTGGTGACGCCAAAAAAGCCTGGAAAGACATCTGGGGCTGCGGCCAGGGCATTGGCGCGATTCAGTCGGTGCAAAGCACGGCAGAGTTGGTGGCGCAGTTCAAGGCGCAGTACCAAACCGCTCGCGCCCGCCTGGCCCTGTGATGGCAACCGCCTGAGCGGCCCTTGTCCCACACTGCGCAGCGCCCTTCGGGGCGTTCTTTTTTGATCGATGCGATCAAAGCCGCAGGCTGTTTGTTGATCGTGTTGCACCACTTGGCGTTTTACGGACCCATGTCGGATGTGGTGGCCGCAGCCTGGCCCGGGGTGGTGCATTGGCTCTATGACCATGGCCGACTGGCGGTGCAGTTCTTCTTGGTGTGTGCCGGGTTTCTCACGGCAGGCAGTTTGGCGCGGTACGCGACGCTGGACCTGTCCGAGGCCCTGAAGCTGACTTGGCAGCGCTATTTGCGCCTGGTCATTCCCTTGTTGGCTGCACTCAGCTTCACTGTGCTGGTCAGTGAATGGGTGCGGCCCGGTTTTGAGCACGCCAGTCTTTCGGCCCCGCCCGATTGGGGGCAGGCACTGGCGCATGTCGCGCTCCTGCAGCACGTACTGGACCTCGAGGCCTTGTCGGCCGGCATTTGGTATGTGGCGATCGACTTGCAGCTGTATGCGATGGCCTTGGGGTGTCTGGTGCTGCTGAAGGCCTGGCCCCGAGCACAGACTGTGCCTGCGAGCGTTCAAGGAGCGGATGGGGCGCACTGGGGTGATGCGCGGCGCTGGGCGCTTTGGTGGGTGCTGGTCTGTGCCTCTTTGTGGTGGTGGAATCTGGACGCCGATCTGGACGACCTGGGCGTGTATTTCTGGGGTTCTTATGGTGTGGGCCTGCTCGCTTGGGAGGCCCGTCGGCAAGCCGCATGGGCCAGGGGCGGTGCACAAGCCCGATTCTGGATGATGGGGGTCATGCTGGTGCTGGTGGGGAGTGTGGCCTGGTGGCTGGAGCCGCGCTCGCGCATCGCGGTGGCCTGGGGCGTGGCAGCGCTCTTGGTGGCAGTGCCTGAGCTCTGGTTTGGGGGCGAGGCCATCGGGCCCTCACGCTGGAAGGCTGCTGTGCAATGGCTGTCTGGCGTGTCCTATTCGGTGTTCCTGATCCACTTTGGCGTGAGCCTGGCCGTCAATGCCGCTGTCACCGCGTACTGGCCGGATGCGCTGTGGGCCAATGCGCTGGGGATGCTGCTGGCCTTGTTGTTGTCGCTGCTCTTGGGTAGCTGGCTCCATGGGCTGGTCGAGCGGCAGCCGCCGACGGTGTGGCGGTGGTGGTTTTGGGTGGGGGCGTTCAAGGCCAGTGTGGCACTGGCCTTGCTGATGAACCCGATGGTTTGAGCCCCGGCGGGGGGCATTCAGCCCCCTTTGCTGGCGTTGACTTTTTCGTTGATGTAGGCCAAAGCCTCTTCCACCTGGTCGATCAAGATCAGGCACAGATCGCCGGGTGACAGGCGCGACAGGGCGGTGTCGATGGCGTTGAATTCACCCTGAATGTCTTGCACATGGGTGGTGCGCAAGGCGCCTTGCAAGCCTTCGCGCAGCAAGCCAATCACCTCACCGTCTTCGCGCCCACGTTGGCAGGCGTCTTGGTACAGCAGCACCTCGTCGAAGGCCTTGCCCAGAATTTGTGTCTGGTCACGGATGTCCTGATCGCGGCGGTCTCCGGCACCGCTGATGACCACCACGCGCTTGTTCGCAGGCATGTTGTCCACCGCCTGCACCAAGGCGGCGATGGCATCGGGGTTGTGCCCATAGTCGGCGATCAAGGTCGCACCCCGGTAGTCGAACAGGTTGAAGCGGCCAGGCACACCCTGGATGTCGCTGATAAAAGTGGCCAGGCCTTGCGCGATGGCGTCCCAATGCACACCGACAGCCCATGCCGCGCCCACGGCGGCCAGCACGTTCTCGGTCTGAAAACCGATTTGGCCTTGGCGCGTGAGTGGCACTTGGCTGAGCGGGATGCGAAACACCTGTTTGCCCTTTTGGGCCACGATGGCACCGTCTTCCACATAGACCACACGTTTGCCCTGGGCACGGTGCGTGGCCAGCACGGGGTGGTTGGGGTCGAGCGCAAAAAAGGTCACATCGCCCGGGCAGTGCCGGGCCATGGCCACCACGGCCGGGTCGTTGGCATTGAGCACGGCCATGCCCGCTGGGTCCACGTTGAGTACGATCACGCGCTTGAGGACCGACAGGTCTTCCAGTGTGGTGATGTAGTTCAGGCCCAAGTGGTCACCCGCGCCCAGGTTGGTCACCACGGCCACCTGGCAGCGGTCAAAGGCCAGGCCTTCGCGCAGCAGGCCACCCCGGGCGGTCTCGAACACGGCAGCGTCCACATCGGGGTGCATCAGCACATTGCGGGCGCTGCGCGGGCCGCTGCAGTCGCCCGAATCGGTCTGACGGCCATTGACATACACGCCATCGGTGTTGGTCATGCCCACGCGCAGACCCTGCGCTTTGAGCAGGTGCGCGGTCAAGCGCACGGTGGTGGTTTTGCCGTTGGTGCCGGTCACGGCGATCACCGGGATGCGGCCGTTGCCGCCATCCGGAAACATGTGGTCAATGACCGCATTGCCCACGTCCCGGCCTTTGCCAAAGGAGGGGCTGATGTGCATGCGCAGGCCCGGTGCGGCGTTGAGTTCGACAATGCCGCCGTTTTGTTCTTCGAGCGGGCGCGAGAGCGATTCACACACCACGTCCACGCCGCAGATGTCCACGCCCACCATTTGCGCCGCCGCGATCACGCGGGCTTTGACCTCGGGGTGCACTTCGTCGGTCACGTCGGTGGCAGTGCCCCCGGTCGACAGGTTGGCGTTGTTGCGCAGGATGACGCGGCGGCCCTTGGCGGGCACCGACTCGGGCTCCAGGTCTTGCGCGTGCAGGCGGCCGATGGCGATGTCGTCAAAACGGATTTTCGTCAGCGAGGTGGCGTGGCCTTCGCCACGGCGGGGGTCGGCATTGACCTGGTCCACCAGTTGACGCACCGTGTGCTTGCCGTCGCCCACCACCAGCGGCGGCTCGCGCCGAGCAGCAGCCACCAGTTGTTTGCCCACCACCAGCAGGCGGTAGTCGTGGCCGGGCAAAAACTTTTCCACCAGCACGGTGCCATAACGCTCGGCGGTGGCGTAGGCGTTGTCAAAAGCCTGGCGAGCGGTGATGTTGACCGAGACGCCTTTGCCCTGGTTGCCATCCTGTGGCTTGACCACGACGGGCAGGCCGATCTCTTGGGCAATGGCCCAGGCCTCGTCCAAACTCTTGGCCGGGCGACCCATGGGCACGGGCACGCCCGCGGCATGCAACAGACTTTTGGTCAGGTCTTTGTCCTGTGCAATGGATTCGGCAATGGCGCTGGTGGTGTCGGTCTCAGCGGCCTGGATGCGCCGCTGCTGTGCGCCCCAGCCAAACTGCACCAGGCTGCCATCGGTCAGGCGACGGATCGGGATGCCGCGTGCCACAGCCGCGTCCACAATGGCCCCAGTCGAAGGCCCCAGGCGCACGTCTTCGTCGAGTTCGTGCAGTTGCGCAATCGCCCCTTCCAGGTCGAAGCTGGAACCGGCCGAGGCGGCCTGGCACAGCTGCTCGGCCAGGCTCAGTGCCAAACGGCCCACAACTTCCTCGGTGTACTGCACCACCACCTGAAAAACGCCCGGCTCTTCGGTGGGCGTGGTGCGGCTGAAGGACACGGGGCAGCCCGCGTGCGCCTGCAGACTGAGGGTGACTTTTTCCAAGGCGTGGGCCAGCGTGGCCGCTTCGCCTGGGCGCTGTCCGTCAAAAGGTCCGACTTCGGGGAATATGCGCCGCAGCTGCTGCTCAACCGGGTGCTGCGCCGACAGGCCACTGTCTTGCGAGGTGCAGCTGACGATGGCTTCGATGGCGGTGTGGCGGCTCCACAGATTGGGGCCACGCAAAGCGCGAATGCGGGAGACTTGCATGAAGGGTATTTCCAGGGGGTAAGGTGGCGAGGTGGGCCTGCTTCAGGCGGTGGGCAAGCTGCCGTAGCTTTTGATCCCGGCACGGATCAGGTCGGTGCCAATGTCCAGGGCCCAGGCCGCGCAAGCGGCCACCAGCATGTCGTGGGTGTTCAGGCTGCCAGCTTTCAAAAGCCGTGCCACGGCGGGGCGTTGGCTTGACAGCACCAGGTGCTCTTTGGGGCCCTGGGCCAGCACCAGCTGGCCTTCGCGCCAAAAACCCACGCGTTGACCTTCGCTGCGGTGCGCTTGCAGGCGGGCGTTGTGTTCATCGTCGGCGTACAGCAGCACGCTGCCGTCGCAATGCTTGGCCAGTGCCGCGACTTCGGGTTCGGCGGCGTTGAGCACGGCCGTGCCCTCGGGCAGCACCACATCGATTTGGGTGCGAATGTAGCCCGGCATTTTTTCGTCCCCGCCTGGGTACAGATCGTCCAGGCCGGTGGCGCGGGGCATGCGGGTGACGATGCCAATCTGGCAGCGGTCATAGGGCAGCCCTTGGGCCAGCAGGTGGCGGGCATCGCTTTCGAACACGGCCGCTTGCACGCCCCGGTTGATCAGCAAACGCTGCGCCTGCGCCCAATCCATGCCGTCCTGCGTGGGCAGCTGGCGTTGGTTCAAGAACAAGCCGTTGGCGCACGACAGCCCTGTGTGCAGGCCCTTGAGGTGCAGCAACCAGGCCAGCAATTGCGCTGCCCGGGTCGTGTCGCCATCGCCCATCAGGCCCACCACTGGAATGCGGCCGTTGTCTTCGGGTTTGAACAGGTGGTTGGCAATCGCCTGGCCCACCGGGCGCGGCTGGCCTGTGGCGGGTTTGAGGTGCATCAGCAGGCCTGGGCCGGCATTGACTTCGACCACCGCGCCGCCTTGTGGCCCCAGTGGCTTGGCAATGTCTTGCGCCACCAGGTCCACCCCGGCGATGTCCAGGCCCACCACGCGGGCGGCCAGCACCGCTTGTGCGGCCACGTCGGGGTGCACCAGGTCGGTCACGTCCATCGACATGTTGCCGGTGCGCATGATGAGCACGCTGCGGCCCGCCTCGGGCACGCTGTCGGCGCTCAGCCCTTGACGCTTGAGCTCCAGCACCGAGGTGGTGTGCTCGTCCAGGCGGATGGTGTCCAGCGGAAAGTCTTCTTCCTCGCCGCGGCGAGGGTCGGAGTTGATCTGCAGCTCGATCAGCGCTTGCACCGTGTGCACGCCATCGCCCACCACGCTGGCGGTCTCGCCTTTGTTGGCCGCTACCACTTGGTCACCGACCACCAGCAGGCGGTGTTCTTCGCCCAGGATGAAACGCTCGACAATGACTTCGCTGCCTTCGGCCAGGGCGATGCCGTAGGCCGCCTCGATGTCCTCCTGGCGCGACAGCTCCAGCGACACGCCCCGGGCATGGTTGCCATCGGTGGGCTTGACGCAGACCGGCAGGCCAATGTCCTGGGCCGCTGCCCAGGCCGCTTGCGGGCTGTCGACGATCTGGCCTTCGGGCACGGGCACACCGCACATGCTCAGCAGCTGCTTGGTCAGGTCCTTGTCTTTGGAGATGCCTTCGGCAATCGCGCTGGTGCGGTCGGTCTCGGCGGTCCAGATCCGGCGCTGGCGCTGGCCATAGCCGAGCTGGACCAGGTTGCCATCGTTGAGGCGAATGCTCGGGATGCCCCGGTCGGCGGCTGCATCGGTGATGCTGGCGGTGCTGGGGCCAATGCACAGGCTGTCCACCATTTGGGTCAGTTGGGCGATGTGGCTGGCCACGTCAAAGGGCTGGTCTGCGATGGCGGCCAAAATCAAGTCGCGAGCGCTCAGCAGGGCCTGACGGCTCACGGCTTCATGGCGGGTGCGGATGACGACCTTGTAAACCCCCCGAGGACCGGCTTCGCGGGCTTTGCCAAAACCGGTTTGCATGCCGGCGCGGGTTTGCAGCTCCAGCGCCACATGCTCCAGGATGTGGCCGGGCCAAGTGCCTTCTTCCAGCCGCTTCAAAAAGCCGCCGCGCTCGCCCACGCTGCAGCGGTGCTCGACCAGCCCGGGCAGCCAGGCTGCCAGACGCTCGGCGAACCCGGGCAGGGTGTTGGAGGGACAGTCTTCCAGATCGCCGATGTCGATCAAGGCTTCGATCACGGGGCGGTAAGTCCAGATGTTGGGGCCGCGCAGATGGGTCATGCGCAGGAACTGGATGGCGTGGGGAGTGGGGTGTGCGCTCATGCTTGTGGGGTGCAGCGATAGAATCGTTGCTCGATCGCGGGGGTGGCCAGCAGTTGGGCTGGAAGCTCAAGGTTCAACAGGTGCATGGCTTGTGCAGGCGGTTTCAACCGGGTCGATGTGTTTTTTTTTCGTCGCGCCACCGGGGCGCGACGGGTTTTTGGGGTTCAGCCTTCATGTCTTCAGTACTTTCTTCTGCATCTTGGCGTTCGGTTGTGCCGGACGAGTGGCAAGCAGAAGTGCAATCGAGGATGGAACCCGATGAAAACGCATCAGCCTGGGTTTTGGTTGACCTCAATGCGGCACTGAAGTTCCACAAAATCGCCTTGATTTTGACCGATCGGCGTATCCTCACGGCCAGTTTGAGTGAAAAAAAATGGCAAAGCTGGCACTTGTCCGATGGCCAGCGACTGCGCCAGACCGACCACGCCGGGGTTGGGCAGCTCGAGCTCAGTGATGCGCAAGGCCGCTTGGCCGTGTGGCGCTTCACTTTGGGGCTGCAAGAGGCAGTGTTTCGCTGGGTGTCGCAGTTTGAGGCGCAGCAAAGCCACCGTGCCCAAAACCTGAGCGGTGTGCCCGCCGACCTGCAAGGCAAGCCTTTGCAGTCGGCCCATGTGTCGGTGTGTCCGGTGTGCCAAGCGAGCTTGTCTGAAGACGATGACGAGTGCCCCGTCTGCAGCCGCGAAGACCTGAACCCGCCGTCCACCTGGACCTTGCTCAAGCTCTGGCGCTTTGCACGGCCCTACAAGCGTTCTTTGCTGGCGGGCTTTTTGTTGACCCTGGCCTCGACCGCGGCCACCCTGGTGCCACCTTACCTGACCATGCCCCTGATGGACGAGGTGCTGATTCCTTACCAAAACGGGGCCGACATCGATCCGGGTTTGGTGTCCCTGTACCTGCTGGGTTTGTTCGCTTCGGGTTTGCTGGCCTGGGGCCTGGGCTGGGCCAAAACCTACATCCTCGCGCTGGTGTCCGAGCGCATCGGCTCCGATCTGCGCACCACCACCTATGAGCATTTGCTCAAACTGTCGCTGGAGTATTTCGGCGGCCGGCGCACGGGCGATTTGATCGCGCGCATTGGCAGCGAAACCGACCGCATCAACGTGTTTTTGTCGCTGCACCTGCTGGACTTTGCCACCGACGTGCTGATGATTTTGATGACGGCGGTGATCTTGTTTTACATCAACCCCACTTTGGCCTTGGTGACCCTGCTGCCGCTGCCCTTCATTGGCTGGTTGATCCATGTGGTGCGCGAAAAACTGCGCACTGGTTTTGAGAAAATCGACCGTGTCTGGGCCGAGGTCACCAATGTGCTGACCGACACCATCCCCGGCATCCGGGTGGTGAAAGCCTTTGCGCAGGAAGACCGCGAAGCCCAGCGCTTCAAGGAAGCCAATGCGCACAACCTGCAGGTCAACGACCGGCTCAACCGCGTCTGGTCGCTGTTCTCGCCCACGGTGACGCTGATGACCGAAATCGGCTTGCTGGTGGTCTGGGGCTTTGGCATCTGGCTGGTGTCTGACGACCAGATCACCGTCGGTGTGCTGACCGCGTTTTTGGCCTACATCGGGCGCTTTTACAGCCGCCTCGATGGCATGAGCCGCATCGTCTCGAACACCCAAAAAGCGGCCGCTGGGGCCAAGCGGATTTTTGACATCCTCGACCATGTCTCCAGCGTACCCGAGCCGCTCCAGCCCGTGGCTTTGCCGCCTCATGTCCAAGGTCACATCACGCTGCGTGATGCGAGCTTTCGCTACGGCAACCGCGCCGTGATCCGCCAGCTCAACCTCGACATCCAACCCGGCCAAATGATCGGTCTGGTGGGCCACAGCGGATCGGGCAAGAGCACGCTGGTCAATTTGATTTGCCGCTTTTACGACCTGAGCGAGGGGGCGATCGAGCTCGACGGCACCGACATCCGCCAACTCAAGGTGGCCGACTACCGCCGTCAAATTGGGTTGGTGCTGCAAGAGCCGTTTTTGTTCTTCGGCACCATCGCCGACAACATCGCCTACGGCAAGCCCGATGCCACGCGCGAAGAGATCGTGGCCGCAGCCCGCGCCGCGCACGCCCACGAGTTCATTTTGCGCATGCCCCAGGGCTACGATTCGCTGGTGGGCGAGCGCGGGCAGGGCCTGTCGGGTGGTGAGCGCCAGCGCATTTCGATCGCGCGGGCCCTGCTCATCAACCCGCGCATCCTGATCCTGGACGAGGCCACTTCGGCCGTGGACACCGAGACCGAAAAAGAGATCCAAAAAGCGCTGGACAACCTGGTGCGCGGGCGCACGACGATTGCCATCGCGCACCGCTTGTCCACTTTGCGCAAGGCCGACCGCTTGGTGGTCATGGACAAAGGGGTGGTGGTCGAAGAGGGCACACACGACGCGCTCATGGAGGCCCAAGGCGCTTACTGGCGTCTGTACGAAGCGCAGCAGCGCCAGGCCGAGGCCGAGGCGGTGCTGGGCGGCAGCGACGAGGACAAGAAGGTGAGCGCATGAACCCGTTTGATTTGCAACGCGACGCCTTTGGCCGCTGGGTGCTGGTCTTGGCCGACGGCACGCGCCACAGCCCCGTAACCGCCTTGCGCGCCTACCCCGTGTCGGCCCCAGACCAAGGCGTGGCCCTGATGGATGCCGACGGGCATGAGCTGCACTGGGTGCCCGACCTCTCGGCGCTCGCGCCTGCTTTGCAAGCCACGCTGCGCGAGGCGCTGGACGAGCGTGAGTTTTTGCCACAAATCCTGCGCCTGGACACCGTGAGCAGCCTGGTCACGCCCAGCACCTGGTCGGTGCAAACCGACCGGGGTGCCACGCAATTCATGCTCAAAGGCGAAGAAGACATCCGTCGCCTGACCGGTACCGTGCTGCTGATCAACGATGCCAATGGCGTGCAGTACATGATCCGCGACCTGGCGGCCATGGACAAACACTCACGCAAATTGCTGGACCGTTTTCTCTGATCTGCCCAAAAGGGTGAGCGTCTTCAGAGCGGCCAGACCGAGCCCTGCTCGGGCACCAGCGCACGCCATTTGATCTCGTGCTCGATGCGCTGGCGCAGCATGTCAGATGCCTCGCGCTCGCCGTGCACCACGTACACCTGCCCGGGCGCACTGGGCATTTTGTGCAGCCAGCTCAGCAGCTGGTTGGCATCGGCATGGGCCGAGGCCGATTCGATTTGCACCACCTCGGCCCGCACCGTCACATCCTGCGCGTGGATGCGGATGGTGCTGCGGCCACTCGCCAGCGACGCACCGCGCGTGCCCGGGGCCTGGTAACCGGTCAGGATCACCATGTTGCGGTGGTCGCCCGCGTACTGCGCCAGGTGGTGCAAGACGCGCCCGCCTGTGGCCATGCCACTGGCCGCCAGAATCACCATCGGACCGTGCCGCCGCGCCAGTGATTTGGACTGCTCCGGGGTCTCCAGCATGGTGGCCACATGGTCCATGTTGCGCACTTCCTGCGCACTCAGGCGGTGCTCGCCCGGATGACGCTGAAACAAGGCCGTGGTGTGGATGGCCATCGGGCTGTCCAGAAAAATCGGCAAACCTTTGGGTATTTCCCCCGCAGCCTTGAGCTGCGCGATGGTGTGCAGCACGGCCTGCGCCCGCCCCACGGCAAAGACAGGTACCACAGCCACACCGCCGCGAGCGGCCAGTTTTTTCAAAAGCGGCCCGAGTTCTTCGAACAGCTTTTCCTTGGGGTGTTGGCGGTCACCATAGGTGGACTCGATCAACAACGTATCGGCCTGAGGCGGTGGCTCGGGCGGGTTCATCAGTGGGTCGTCGGGGCGGCCCAAATCGCCAGAAAACAGAATGCGCCGCCCGCCCACATCCAGCAGCAAGCTGGCCGCACCCAGGATGTGGCCCGCAGGCTGAAAGCGGGCCTTCCAGCCGCGGATCGGTTCGAACCATTGGCCCTGGTGCTCGGCGTGCAATTGTTTGAGGCAGTGGATGGCTTCTTGCTTGGTGTACAGCGGCAGGGCCGGGGCGTGTTTGGAAAAGCCGTGGCGGTTGGCAAAAAAAGCGTCTTCTTCCTGGATATGTCCGCTGTCGGGCAGCAAGATGCTGGCCAGGTCACATGTTGCTGCAGTGGCATGCACCCGACCGCGAAAACCGTTTTTCACCAGCAAGGGCAAGTACCCGCTGTGGTCCAGGTGTGCATGGGTCAACACCACCGCATCGATGTGCGCCGGGTGGGCGGG
>NZ_JAFEIF010000065.1 GCF_017848645.1 Limnohabitans sp.
GTTGTTTGGTGCGCCTTATGCCGAGGCCGGGGCGCTGCTGCCTTGGGTGTTGGCGATGCTGCCTTTTGCCTTGGCCAATTTGGTGTTGGGTCCGTGGCTGGCGGCTTTGGGCCTTGAGCGTGGGCTGGCTTTGGGCATGTTGTTGGCGGGCGCGGTGTTGTTGCTGGCTTTGTTGTGGGCGGTGCCTGTGTGGGGCTTGCAGGGGGCGGCGGTGGCGGTGGCTGTGTCGCATGCGGCCTTGTTGGTTTGGGGCTGGTGGCTGGGAGGGCGCAGCGCATGAGTGGCTCGGATGTCAACCCCAAGGGCGCAGGGCAGGGCCTGTGTGTGTTGTATGACTTTTTGCAGGTGCCGGGCGGGGCCGAGCGGGTGACGCTGGTTTTGGCGGGCGCCTGGCCTGGCAGTCAGGTGCGGGTGTCGCGGGTGAGCCCGTCGACCGATGCGTTGGTGCAGGCGCTGGCACCAACACCTGCGCAGCCCTTGTCGGTACGTGAAGTGGGTTGGCGATGGGCGCGGCCGCTGGGCTGGGTGTTGCAGGCTTTGCTGTCGTTTCGCTGGGGGCGGGTGCTGCCCGAGGGGGCGTCTGCGGTGGTGTACAGCGGGTTTTATGCGCCTTTGGCGGTGCATGGGCAGCGCACGGGGCGGCGTGTGTATTACGGCCACACGGTGCCGCGTTTTGCCTACGATTTGCGGGCGCATTTCAGGGCGCAGTACCCGTGGTTTTTGCGGCCTTTGTTCGATGTGTTCACCTGGGGCCTGCGCGGCATGTACCGGCGGGCTTTGCTGCGCATGGATGTGTTGGTGGTGAATTCGGAAAATGTGCGTTTGCGGCTGCAGCGGCATTTGGGCTTGCAGGCGCAGGTGGTGCATCCGCCTGTGGATGTGGCGCGTTTTGCGTGGTTGGCCGATGGCGATTATTTTGTCTCGACGGCGCGGCTGGAGCCTCTGAAGCGGGTGGATGTGCTGGTGCAGGCTTTTTTGCAGATGCCGCATGAGCGTTTGGTGGTGTGCTCGGGCGGCAGCGAGTTGGCGCGTTTGCAGGCTTTGGCGGCAGGTGCGGCCAATATTTCGTTCACCGGTTGGACCGATGAGCTGCAGATGGCGCAAATTGTGGGGCGCGCACGCGCTTCGCTGTATGTGCCGGTGGACGAGGACTTTGGCATGTCGCCTGTGGAGTCGATGGCCGCGGGCAAGCCGGTGATTGGCGTGGCCGAGGGCGGGCTGCTGGAGACGGTGGTGCACGGAGAAACCGGGTTGCTGCTGGCGCCCACCTTCGATGCTTCTGATGTGTGCGCGGCTGTGCAGGCCATGACCCCCAGCCGCGCCCAAGGCATGCGCCAGGCGTGTGAGGCCCGCGCCAGGCGCTTTGACACAGCGCATTTTGTGCAGCGCATGCGCGAGGTGCTGACGGGCCCACGCGCTGGTTAATTGGGGTCAGATCCCAATTGTTTTTGATGTTGATTGGATCCACGGGTGACTTTTTATTTTGGAAGCAGATGTCATCTTGCTTTGTCATGAAATATCAAGATGAAAAATGATGGGGATGAGGATGACCACCAACGTACGCGAGAAGTTTTCTTCCCAAGCGGCTCCCGATGTGCTGCTGGCTCTGCGACAAATTGCCGAAAATCAGGGGCGTCAGTTTCAGGCGGTGCTTGACGATGCTTTGCGTGACTACATTGATCGTCAGCAAAAAGAGCGCCCGCGACGGCATGTGATGGCTGCTTTCGCGTCCAGCCTTGATGAATTCGACCATCTTTACCGCGAACTGGCAAAGTAAGCCGTGGTGCTCGATGACCTGACCGTCGCCGACGTGCTGGGCATGCACACGGTGTTGATGAAGCGATTTGGGGGTGGGATGGGGGTGCGTGATCCTGGTGCGCTAGAGGCAGCCTTGTTTCGCCCGCAAACAGGCTATTACGACGATATCGTGGCGCAGGCAGCGGCGCTACTGGAAAGCTTGGCCATCAACCATCCATTTGTGGATGGGAACAAGCCATTGGCCTTTGCTGCAACCGATGTGTTTCTGCGCATCAACGGTTGGCGGCTGCACCGTGCGCCATCACAGATTCACGCCGAGATGATCCAAATGTTCGAGTCTGGCACTTTTGACATCGCCCACTTGGACCCATGGTTGCGTGGGTTTGCCGAGTCGCAATCCTCATAAATTGGGGTCAGATCCCAATTTTTTCACGCTCAATCGCCCACGGGGTGGGCTCTTACGAGGGGGCATCGCCCGCGTCAGCGCAGCTTTTTGATGAATTTGTAGGTGATGCTGGGGGCGTCGGCTGGCACGTTTTCCTGTCGGTCTTTGCGCACGCGCAAGAGTTGGCGTTTGCCGGTTTGGTGTTGGTAGCCTTGGATTTCGCCGTAGAGCGGTGTCCAGCGGGGCTTTTTCTGGCCGTCTTGCAGCTCGCGCACCATCAGGCATTGCATCTCGATCAGGCCGGTGCATTTTTGGCGATGGGCGGCCACTTCAAGGGTGACGGCGCTGCTCATCCAGGGGCGGATGCAGCTGGCCATTTCGGCGTTCCAGACGAAACCCGCTGAGCCTTTGCAGCCGTGTGCGTCGCTGTCGCTGCCGGGCATGGGCTGTGGCTGAGGCATGGGTTGAGGTTGGGGCGCGGGCTGAGGCAAGGGCTGTGTTTGGGGCATGGCGGTGTGCGGGCATTCGCCTTGGGCGATGAAGCGGGCTTGGGCGCCGTCGAGTACGCAGCGGTTGGGGAAGGTTTGTGGCGCTTGGCCTGCGATTTGGCCGCAAACGGGGGCGTATTCGCGGGTGCAAATTTGCGCTTGGGCCGCAGTGGCGGACCACAGGCCTAGTACGACCAGGGCGCTGTTCAAAAGGATGCGAAGGCTGGTTTGTTTTTTCATGCTCAGACGGGGTAAGTGTGGCGTGCAAGTTTACGAAAACCCATGGCTTTGGCGCTGTGCCGCTGTTTTCTTTTGTAAGCACTTGAAAGCGGTTTGGGCAGTCTGGCCTGGAGGAAATTGGGGTCAGATCCCAATTGTTTTCTTGTTGGTTATTCGCCTTAAGCAATCGACCTTTCAGGGTCGTGGCCTTCGAATGGAGGGCGTGGAACGCGTCAAGGGTTCTGGGCAGTTTCTGGGTTGAGCAGCCAAGTGGTGGCCCGGTGCAGCTCTATGCCTTGGGGCAAGGCCAGCACGGGGGGCGTGGTCAGGCTGATGAGCATTCGCCTGGCGTGGGGCCAGAGAGTTTGGGTGTCTTGCAGGGCGCGTACTTCTCGCGTCAGCGTGGCAGGGTCGGTCAGGTCCAGGCACACTTGAACCAGCCAAGTTTCGCCTTGGGGCAGTTGTGCGCAAAAGTCGACCTCGTAGCCGCCGGGGGTGTGCACATAGGCCGTGTGTGCGCCAAGGCGTTGCAGGGCGTGGAGCACCGCAGTTTCCAGGGCGTGGCCCGTGTTGGGTTTGCCGCTCAATTCAAACAAGGCCATGAGGCCCGTGTCCACAGGATAGATCTTGCGTGGGTTGACTTGTCTGCGGCGCACCGAGTCGCTGGCCAGTTCAATGCTGGTGAGCAAAAAGCTGTCTTCCAGGTGGGCCAGCATTTGGTGCAGGCTGTCTTTGCCAATGGCCACGCCACGGGATTTGAGGTCGCCATGGAATTTGTTGATGCTGAAAGCGCCCGCGGTATTACCCAGCAGTTGCTGCACCAGCCAGCGAAGAACTTGCGGCTGTTGGAGGTTGTGCCGCTCAATGATGTCACGCAACAAGACGACGTCGACGTAGTTGCGCATCAGTTCAATGCGGCTTCGTGCGTCGATCGCCTGTGCCTCAGGAAAGCCCCCTGTGTGGAGGTAGCCCAGCAGGGCGTGGTCAAGCTTGGAGTGCTCAGCTTTGGTCAGGCGGTCGCTTGGTTTGCTGGGCTCTTGGCCCGCATGGCGCAAGGCTTCACGAAAGCTAAAGGGTGTCACCACGGCTTCAAGTGCCCGGCCTCGCATGCTGGTGGCGACTTCGCGTGAGAGCAGTTTGGCGGACGAGCCTGACAGGAACAGTTCGATGTTTTCTGTGTCCAAAAGGCGTCTGACAAAGAGTTCCCACCCGGTGACGGTCTGGATTTCGTCGAGGAAGAGGGTGCAGCGCTGGGCTTCGCGCCATTCGGGGTGCAGCCGGTAGTACTCGTCGACCAGCACATCAAGGTCGCTGGCTTGGAGGTCTGCCAGGCGTTCGTCTTCAAAGCTGAAATAGAGCAGACCTTCACGTGGCGTGCCTTGACGGTGCCTTTGGGCCAGTTGTTGCCACAAAAAGCTGGTTTTGCCCGCCCGCCTCATGCCAATGACGGCCAGCGCCTTGCCTTGCACAGCGGGCAGCCACACATCACGCGGGGTGAGTGTCGGCAGCGCAGCGGCTTGGCTGTCCAGGATTTTTTGCCGGACGATGGTGCGAAATTGGCTTTGCATGAGAGATATATTACATGTTTATTGTCCTTCTTGAAAGGACAATAAATCGGCACTCATTGGCGCGCACCATCTATTGGGGGCGCGGTACTGTGAAACCTCAAGCGGGTTCTGGCACTAGGTCACCGGTCAGTTGTTTCAGGGCTTGGGTGTCCAGGGTTTCGAGTTGGAGCAGCTCTTGCGAGCAGCGTTCGAGCACGTGGCGGTTGGCCTGCAGGATGCGGGTGGCGCGTTGCAGGTTGTGCGCGAGCAGGGCGGCAATGGCGGCGTCGAGCTTTTGTTGTGTGGCCTCCGAAACCGGCTCGGGGGCGGGAGTCAGAAACGGCTCGTTCAGGGGGAGTGGTGCGCCGCGTTGGCTGTCGTGGCTCACGCAGCCCAGGGCTTCGTCCATGCCGTAGCGCATGACCATTTCGCGGGCGATTTGCGTGGCCTTGGCCAGGTCGTCGGCCGCGCCGGTCGAGATGTGGCCGAGCATGAGTTTTTCGGCGGCGCGGCCGCCCAGGAGCACGCAGATTTTGCGCTCGAGCTCGGCTTGCGTCATCAGGTAGCGGTCTTCGGTGGGGCGCTGGATGGTGTAGCCCAGCGAGCCGATGCCGCGGGCCACGATGGAGACCTTGTGCACTGTGTCGCCATCGGGCAGGGCCAGGGCCACCAGCACATGGCCCATTTCGTGGTGGGCCACGGTCAGGCGCTCTTGGGGGTTGAGCACGCGGTTGCGCTTTTCCAGGCCGGCCACGATGCGCTCTACCGCTGCCGTGAAGTCGGCCAGGCCCACGCTGTCGGCGTGGCGGCGCGTGGCCACGATGGCCGCTTCGTTGACCAGGTTGGCCAGGTCTGCCCCGGTGAAGCCGGGGGTGATGGCGGCCACCTCGGGCAGCGACAGCTTCGGGTCCAGCGACACTTTGCGCACGTGCACGTTCAGGATGTCGATGCGGCCTTTTTTGTCGGGTTTGTCCACCAGCACCTGCCGGTCAAAGCGGCCAGCGCGCAGCAAGGCGGGGTCGAGGATTTCGGGGCGGTTGGTGGCCGCCAGAATGATCACGCCCGAGCCGGTGTCAAAGCCGTCCATCTCGGCCAGCAGCTGGTTGAGGGTTTGCTCCTTTTCATCGTGCCCGCCCAGGCCCGCAAAGGCGCCGCGTGCGCGGCCGAGCGCGTCGAGCTCGTCGATGAAGATGATGGCCGGTGCCGTTTGGCGCGCTTGCTCAAACAAGTCGCGCACCCGCGCTGCGCCCACGCCGACAAACAGCTCGACAAACTCGCTGCCCGACATCGAGAAAAAGGGCACGCCCGCTTCGCCAGCCACGGCTTTGGCCAGCAGGGTTTTGCCGGTGCCGGGCGGGCCGACCAGCAGCACGCCTTTGGGGGTGTGGGCGCCCAGGCGGCCGTAGTCTTCGGGGTGTTTCAAAAAGTCCACCACCTCCATCAGCTCTTGCTTGGCCTCGTCCACGCCGGCCACATCGGCAAAGTTCACGCCCGTGTCGCGCATCACATAGACCTTGGCGCGGCTTTTGCCGATGTTCAGAAAACTGCCCGCGCCTTGCTGGCCCAGCATGCGACGGATGAGGAAAAACCACAGCCCGAAAAACACCAGCGAGGGCAAGATCCAGGACGCCACATCGCGCAGCCAGGTGCTCTCGATCACGCGGCTGTAGGGCACTGGGTAAGCCTGCAGCCGCTCGGCCAGCTCGGGCTCCACCCGCACTGCAAGCCAGCGCGTTTTGTTGCCAATGGGCTCTTTGAGCTGGCCGATGAGTGTTTGGTCCGAGATGGCCACTTCGGTGATGCGGCCGTCGGCCAGCGCTTGCTCGAACTGGCTGTAGGGCACGGTTTCGGTGGCGGCGCTGCCTTGCAGCAGGCTTTGCACCCACAGCAGCAGCAAGGTGGCCAGCAGGGCGTAGGCCAGCGTCCAGACGGGCCTGGGCGACATGCGGCTGCCCGCTGGGGGGAGTCGGCTCATGGTGTGCGGCGGGTGGTCGGTTGGGGCATGGTGTTCATGCTGAACAACCCGGGCGTGCCTTGCCTTGCGGCAGCGCAAACTTTGGCGCATGCCGGGTGGCTTACCTTTTTTGCAGTAGGGGCTTGGGCGGCGCGGCTTTTTTGGCCAGCGAGGGGCTGGCCCGAGGCCCAGTGTGCATTGCGCCACTGACGCAGCGCGGCCAAACGGCGACAGTGGCCGTGGGGCAGGTCGTGGTGGCCTGCCCTGTGGGTGAACACGGATGGACCCACATCCCAAACAGCGGCAAGGCCGCGAACATTTTTTGCATTGGAGAACCCCATGAGCAACCTGACACGACTGAATCCCTTCAGCGAGCTGCGCGATCCGTTCAGCGACGACTTTTTCAAAGGCTTTGCCTTGCGCCCGGTGTACCGCCTGATGGAGGGCGAGCCCCAGATGCGTCTGGATTTGTCAGAGGACGACAAGAACTTTTTTGTGAAGGCCGAGATTCCGGGCGTGAACAAAGACGACATCAAGGTGTCGGTGGATGGCAACCTGGTGTCGGTGAGCGCTGAGGTGCGCAAGGAAAAAGAGGAAAAAGAGGGGGCCAAGCTGATCCGCTGCGAGCGCTATTACGGCAGTGTCTCGCGCACCTTCACGCTCGATGAAAGCGTGGACCAGGATGCTGCGAAGGCCAAGTACGAAAACGGTGTGCTGCAGCTGACTTTGCCCAAAAAGCACAACGGCCAAAGCCATGTTCTGAAGATCGCCTGAGTTCAGGGCCGGGGGCAGGCATGGCCCACTGGGGTGGTCCATGCCTTGGGTTGAGGCTTGGGGCCGATCAAACCAGAATGTGGTGCTTGCCCACCGGATACACGCTGCTGGCGTGTGGCCCTTCTTCGCCCATGTCTTCGATGTAGTAGACGGGCGTGCCTTCTTGGAGTTTGTCCAGTTCTTCACCGATCAGGCTGTTGCGGTGAAAGTAGAGCCAGCGGCCATCGGCCGACTCGATGCGCCCGAAGCTCTTGTCGGGTGAAATCTCGGTGATGTGGCCGTGCGGCCTTTGTTCGTGGTGCTTGACCTGGCCTTGCTGGTGGCGCACCAGGTCTTCAAGCTGGCGGCGCATGGCCTTGAAGACATCGCGCACGGCCACATGGGCATCGGTGTAGGCGTGGTTTTGATCGGGCTCGCGCCCGGCCACCAGTTCGTGGCCCGTGGTTTTGATGTCGACGCGAACGTGAAAGTGCTTGCCTTGGTGGTGGTGCTTGTGCAGTAGCTCCACCGTCACGCGGCAGCTGTTGATACCGGTGTAGAACTGCCCCAGTTTGTCCACTTGCTCGCGGATGCGGCTGTCCAGAGCGTCGGATTTTTCCAGGTCGCGAAAAGTGACTTGCAAGGGAATGAGGTGCGGTTGTGTCATGGTGCTTTCTGGGTGGGTGGTGGTTCGGTTGGGTCAACCTCTGCCCAAGTGGCGGTCCCGCTTTGGGCATCTGGCTGGGTGAGCCGCACCCCAGGGGCGCGGCCCAGCTGTGCATCTTGTGCCCTGAGGTGTGCCTTGTCTGTGGGGCTGGGCACACATGCCTGGGTGTGCTGAGGAACCGACACCCGGCGGGTCGGGGTGCACCATGGCGGCGGTGTGGCCAACGCAAAGCCGGCTGCCCAAGCTTTTTAACCTTGATGCCAGGAGCCAAGATGGGCCAACAATTGACAGCGGGTGACATTTGCAAGCGCAAGGTGTCGGTGGCTTACCAGCACACCAGCGTGGTGGCGGCCGCACAGCTCATGCGCGAAGACCATGTGGGCTGCCTTGTGGTGGTGGAGGACGCCAACGGCAGCCAGGTGCGCGGGCTGATCACGGACCGTGACATCGTCATGTCGGTGGTGGCCATGGGGCTGGACCCGGAGCCTTTGTGTCTGGAGGACGTGATGAGCGCACGCCTGGTCACGGCCAACGAGGGTGATTCGCTGCCAGAGCTGATGCGCAACATGCGTGAGTACGGCGTGCGGCGTGTGCCCGTGGTCGGTGCCAACGACGAGTTGATGGGCATTGTCACCTTGGATGGCGTGCTCAAAATCCTGGCGCACGAGATGAACCTGCTGGTGGGCTCGATTGACACCAGTTTGAAGCACGAGCGCGTGCGCAGGCCTTGAAAGCCGCATCATTGGGGGCGGCTGGGCCAGTTCTTGAGGGGGTGAGGGTGGCCCGACGGGGCCTTGTTTCGGGCTATAATCCGCCTGTTTTGCGATTTGCAAAGCGCACGCCATTGGCTTTTCCAGCCGCTGGCGCAAGTCATTCACCCGCCAAAGTTCATGTTTGAACCCGGCGAAACAACAAGGAAAACACCATGATTGCATCCTCAATCAAGGCAGAGGTCGTCAAGGCCAACGCACGTGCAGCCAACGACACTGGGTCCCCAGAAGTCCAAGTGGCTTTGCTGACAGCCCGTATCAACGAGCTGACACCTCACTTCAAAACACACGCCAAAGACCATCACGGTCGCCGCGGTCTGCTGCGCATGGTGAGCCGTCGCCGCAAATTGCTGGACTACCTCAAGTCCCGTGATGCTGACCGTTACGTTGCGCTGATCGCCAAGCTTGGCCTGCGTAAGTAATCGTCTGTCCAGATGAAAAGCGCCTGAGTTAGTTCACTAGCTCAGGCGCTTTATTCTTTTTTCAGTCGGAATTTGTCAGGGCGATCTCGCGCTGTGTCATTCCACAAGGCTTTACAGCAAAGTTTTGCAAGGTTTTGTGGAATGGCATCGAGTTCAGAGCGTCAACTTCCGGGCCCACAGTGCAGCCTCATGCACTTTTGTTTTCAGGAGTTCTGAACATGTCCATTTTCAACAAAGTTACCAAAACCTTCCAATGGGGCCAGCACACGGTCAAGATGGAAACCGGCGAAGTCGCTCGCCAAGCTGGCGGCGCAGTGCTGCTCGACATGGAAGGCACCGTGGTGCTGGCCACCGTCGTGGGCTCCAAGATCGCCAAGGCCGGTCAAGACTTTTTCCCCCTCACGGTCGATTACATCGAGAAGACGTACGCCGCAGGCAAGATTCCTGGCAGCTTCTTTAAGCGTGAAGCCAAGCCCAGCGAGCACGAGACCCTGACCAGCCGTCTGATCGACCGCCCGATCCGCCCGCTGTTCCCCGAAGGTTTCTACAACGACGTGCACGTGGTCATCCACACCGTGTCCTTGAACCCTGAAGTCGATGCCGACATCGCCGCGATGATCGCCGTGTCTGCCGCCTTGTCCATCTCGGGCATTCCGTTCAACGGCCCTATCGGTGCGGCCCGCGTGGGTTACATCAATGGCGAGTATGTCCTGAACCCCGGCCAGACCCAGCGCAAAAACAGCGTGATGGATCTGGTGGTGGCCGGTACCGAAGCCGCTGTGCTGATGGTCGAATCCGAAGCCCAGCAACTGTCCGAAGAAATCATGTTGGGCGGCGTGGTGTATGGCCACGAGCAGTCGGCGATTGCCATCAACGCGATCCACGAGCTGGTGCGCGAAGCCGGCAAGCCTGTGTGGGACTGGCAAGCGCCTGCCCGTGACACGGCTTTCGAAAGCAAGCTGGCCTCTTTGGCCGAAGAAAAGCTGCGTGCCGCCTACCAGATCCGCAACAAGCAAGCCCGCACACACGCTTGCCGCGAGGCTTACGCTTCGGTCAAAGTGGCTCTGGCCGAAGAGGGCGTGGCCTTTGACAGCGTCAAGCTCGACGGCCTGATGTTCGAAATCGAAGCGCGCATTGTGCGCAGCCAGATTTTGGCTGGTGAGCCCCGCATCGACGGCCGCGACACACGCACTGTGCGCCCCATCGAAATCCGCAACAGCGTGTTGCCCCGCACCCACGGCTCGGCCTTGTTCACACGTGGCGAGACCCAGGCTTTGGTCATCACCACTTTGGGCACCGAGCGCGACGCGCAGCGCATCGACGCATTGGCTGGCGAGTTCGAAGACCGCTTCATGTTCCACTACAACATGCCTCCCTTTGCCACCGGCGAAGTGGGCCGCATGGGCAGCACCAAGCGCCGCGAAATCGGCCACGGCCGTTTGGCCAAGCGTGCTTTGGCCGCTGTGCTGCCGAGCAAAGAAGAGTTCCCCTACACCGTGCGTGTGGTGTCCGAGATCACCGAATCGAACGGTTCTTCGTCCATGGCTTCGGTCTGCGGCGGCTGCTTGTCGATGATGGACGCGGGCGTGCCGATGAAAGCCCACGTGGCCGGTATCGCCATGGGCCTGATCAAGGAAGACAACCGCTTTGCGGTGTTGACCGACATCTTGGGTGACGAAGACCACCTGGGCGACATGGACTTCAAAGTGGCCGGTACCACCAACGGTATCACCGCTTTGCAGATGGACATCAAGATCCAGGGCATCACCAAGGAAATCATGCAAGTCGCTTTGGCTCAAGCCAAAGAAGCGCGCATGCACATTCTGGGCAAGATGCAAGAAGCGATGAGCGAAGCCAACACCGAAGTGTCTGATTTCGCGCCCAAGCTCTTCACCATGAAGATCAACCCCGAGAAAATCCGTGACGTGATCGGCAAAGGCGGCGCGACCATCCGCGCCCTGACCGAAGAAACCGGCTGCCAGATCAACATCGAAGAAGACGGCACGATCACCATCGCGGCGACCGACGGCGAGAAGGCCGACATCGCTAAAAAGCGCATCGAGCAGATCACCGCCGAAGTCGAAATCGGCAAGGTCTACGAAGGCCCGGTCACCAAGATCCTGGACTTCGGTGCCCTGATCAACTTGCTGCCTGGCAAAGACGGTCTGCTGCACATCAGCCAGATCGCCCACGAGCGCGTCGAAAAAGTGACCGACTACCTGAGCGAAGGCCAGATCGTCAAAGTCAAGGTCATGGAAACCGACGAAAAAGGCCGCATCAAGTTGTCGATGAAGGCTTTGCTGGACCGTCCTGCACAAGGCTGAGTCGTGTTGGGCGTTGAGGGTTGAGCGTTGAAAGAGATGCTTTTAACCCCCAACACCCAAGCATCGATCCACGCTGAACGCCAAACGCTGAACGCACATCGACCATGAACGTCATCGAAATCCAAAGCTACGGTGCACCTGCGGTGCTGGTGCCCGGCTCCCGTCCCGACCCTGTGGCCGGGGCAGGGGAGTTGCTTATTCGCGTCTCGGCCAGCGGCATCAACCGCCCCGATGTGCTGCAGCGCACCGGCCACTACCCTGTGCCGCCGGGTGCCTCGGACATCCCGGGCCTGGAGGTGGCGGGTGTGGTGGTGTCGGGTGATGCAGTGGCCATGGCCGAGGCCGGTTTTGCAGTGGGCGACCGCGTGTGCGCCCTGGTGGCTGGTGGCGGTTATGCGCAGCTGTGTGTGGCCCCGGTGGCCCAGTGTTTGCCTGTGCCCAAGGGCCTGACAGACACCGAAGCCGCTTCGCTGCCCGAGACCTTCTTCACTGTGTGGAGCAATGTGTTTGACCGCGGTCGTTTGCAAGCGGGTGAGACCCTGTTGATTCAGGGCGGCACCAGCGGTATTGGCGTCACGGCCATCCAGATGGCCAAGGCCGCTGGCGCGACCGTGATCACCACGGCCGGGTCTGACGACAAGTGCCAGGCTTGCCTGGCCTTGGGTGCGGACCACGCCATCAATTACAAGACCACCGATTTCGTCGCCGAGGTCAAACGCCTCACCGGCGGTGTGGGTGTGAACGTGATTTTGGACATGGTCGCGGGTGACTACGTGGCGCGTGAGGTCGAGGCCTTGGCCGAAGATGGCCGCCTGGTCATCATCGCGGTGCAAGGCGGCATCCAAAGCGGGTTCAATGCTGGCTTGGTCTTGCGCCGCCGTTTGACGATCACGGGTTCCACCCTGCGTCCACGCCCTGTGGCGTTCAAGGCGGCGATTGCCCAGTCTTTGCGCAAAACCGTTTGGCCCTGGATCGAATCAGGCCGCATCAAGCCGGTCATCCACAGCGTGTTCGCTGCGGCAGAGGCGGGCGGTGGTTTGCCATCGGGTGCGGCGCAAGCCCATGCTTTGATGGAAACCAACCAGCATGTGGGCAAGTTGGTGGTGACTTGGTGATGGGCATGACCAGCAAATTGATGGTGGGCAACTGGAAGATGCATGGCAGCTTGGCTGCCAATGCCTCTTTGTTGCCTGACATCTTGAGCGGCATGGGCGGTGTGACTTGCCGTGCTGCCGTGTGCGTGTCTGCAGTCTATTTGGCGCAAGCGCAAAGCCTGTTGACCGGTTCGGCCTTGGCTTGGGGTGCGCAAGATGTGTCGGCCCACGAGTCGGGCGCCTACACCGGCGAGGTGTCGGCCGCCATGCTGCATGATTTTGCGGTGCGTTATGCGATTGTTGGGCATTCTGAACGGCGTCAGTACCACGGCGAAACGGATGCTGTGGTGGCCAGCAAAGCCCAGCGTGCCTTGGCCGCAGGCATCACCCCCATCGTGTGTGTGGGTGAGAGCCAGGCAGAGCGCGAAGCGGGTCAGACCGAAAGCGTTGTGAAGCGGCAGTTGGCTGCGGTGATCCATGCCAACGGCCACTGCATCAGCGAAATTGTGGTGGCTTATGAGCCCGTCTGGGCCATTGGCACAGGCCTGACCGCCTCGCCCGAACAAGCCCAGGCTGTGCACGCCGTGTTGCGTGCCCAGTTGCAAGCGGCCACAGCCCACGCAGATCGGGTGTCGATCTTGTACGGCGGCAGCATGAACGCCGACAACGCCGCGTCCTTGCTGGCCCAGCCGGATGTGGACGGTGGCCTGATCGGTGGCGCGTCGCTCAAGGCGCCAGACTTTTTATCGATGTTGAAAGCCGCTTCGCGCTGAGCTTTCAAACCCAGTTTTTATTTTTTCGGAGTATTCAAATGAGCGTGATGTTGACTTTGATTTTGGTGGTGCAGATGTTGTCGGCGCTGGCCATGATTGGCTTGATCCTGATCCAGCACGGCAAGGGTGCTGACATGGGCGCGGCTTTTGGCAGCGGTGGTTCGGGCAGTTTGTTCGGTGCCACGGGCAGCGCGAACTTCATGTCGCGCACCACGGCGGTGTTGGCGGCGGTGTTCTTTGTGTGCACTTTGATGTTGGCTTATTTCGGCAAACTCGCGCCCACCTCGTCGGGCAGCGTGCTCGATGGCCCCGCAGTCACGGCCCCCGCCCCGGTGAACAC
>NZ_JAFEIF010000081.1 GCF_017848645.1 Limnohabitans sp.
TTTTTGTACCGCAGCCGCACCGGTTTGGTGCTGCGCGCCGTGGGTGAATCGCCCGCATCGGCGCACGCATTGGGCTACCCGGTGCGTCGCGTCCGCCTGGCGGCGGTGGTGGCCGGGGGCGCTTTGTGCGGTCTGGCTGGGGCTTACATCTCGGTGATCTATACCCCGCTGTGGGTCGAGGGCATGGTGGCGGGCAAGGGCTGGATTGCGCTGGCGCTGACCACCTTTGCCACCTGGCGTCCGGCACGGGTCTTGCTGGGTGCCTACCTGTTCGGTGGTGTGACCATGCTGCAGTTCCATTTGCAGGGTGTGGGCGTTCAGGTGCCCAGCCAGTTGCTCACGGCGCTGCCCTACATCGCCACCATCGTGGTGCTGGCCCTGATTTCGCGCAACCCGACCTGGATCCGCGTGAACATGCCCGCTTCCCTGGGCAAGCCGTTTTATCCCGGTTCATAATGAGTTTTTTTCCAACCCCTGTAACCCTGTTCAACAAAAAAGGAACTGACATGACAGACATCTCCAAGCGCACCATCGTGAAGATGGTGGCCCTGACCGCTGTGGCCGCCGCCGCACTGGTCGGCTGTGGCAAGAAGGAAGAGGCCCCCAAGGCCGAGGCGCCCGCTGCGGCCAAGGCCGAGCCCCTGAAGATCGCGTTTGCCTATGTCGGCCCTGTGGGTGACGGCGGCTGGACCTTTGCGCACGACAACGGCCGCAAGGAAATCGAAAAAGCCTTCGGCGACAAAGTGGTCACCAGTTTTGTGGAGAAAGTGCCGGAAAGCGCTGACGCTGAGCGCGTGATCCGCGACATGGCGGCTCAAGGCAACAAGCTGATTTTTGGCACCACCTTCGGCTACATGGAGCCCATGCTCAAGGTGGCCGCTGACCACAAGGACATCAAGTTCGAGCACGCCACCGGCTACAAGACCGCCGAGAACATGCGCACTTACGACAGCCGCACCTACGAAGGCGCTTACATGGCGGGTGTGATCGCGGGCAAGATGACCAAGACCAACACCCTGGGTGTGGTCGCCTCCATCCCAATCCCTGAAGTGGTGCGCAACATCAACAGCTTCACCCTGGGTGCCCAGTCGGTCAACCCCAAAATCAAGACCAAGGTGGTCTGGGTGAACGAGTGGTTCAACCCACCGAAAGAAACCGAAGCCGCCACTTCGCTGATCAACGGCGGCGCGGACGTGCTGATGCAAAACACCGATTCGTCGGCTGTGCTGCAGACCGCCGAAAAAATGGGCAAGCGTGCCTTTGGTTGGGACTCCGACATGACCGCCTACGGCCCCAAGGCCCACCTGGGCTCGGCCGTGATCAACTGGGGCCCTTACTACGTCAAGGCCGTGGGTGAAGCGCTGGAAGGCAAGTGGAGCACCGGTTCGAGCTGGTGGGGCGTGAAAGAAGGCGCGATCGAGATGGTCAACGTGGCCGCTGATGTGCCAGAAGACACCAAAAAGCGCATCGACGAGATCAAGGCCGGTCTGAAAGACGGCAGCTTCTCCATCTGGAAGGGCCCGATCGTGGACCAAGCCGGTAAGGAAATGCTGGCCAAAGACGCGGTGGCCGACGACAAGTTCCTGGGCGGCGTGATGTTCTACGTCAAGGGCGTGGAAGGCAAGATCCCAGGCAAGTGATGGCTCATCGCTGGGCCTGTATTTCCCGACTTGAACGGGACTTCAGGATCCTTTGACCATCAGGCCGCCTGACGCAAGTCAGGCGGCTTTTTTGCGCTCTTGGCCTCTTGGTGACGGCAAAGCTCTGCGGGTTTGATACGCTGGGCACAGTTTCTTCTCATGCAAAGGCCCTTGCTTTGTTCAAACTCTTGGAATCCCCAGCGGCCAAAGCCAGAAGCTGGTCACAAATCCGCTCTGACTTTGGCAGTACCTACGCCGCCAACGCCCTGATCGGTTTCATCTTTGCCGCCACCGGGCCGGTGGCCGTCATCTTGTCGGTGGGCACCCGTGGCGGCTTGTCGCCCGAAGAGCTGGCGTCTTGGGTGTTCGGGGTGTTTTTTGTCAATGGTCTGGTCAGTTTGCTGATGAGCTGGCGTTACACCACGCCGCTGGCTTTTGGCTGGACGATCCCTGGCACGGTCTTGGTGGGGCCAGCCTTGCAGCACCTGAGTTTTGCCGAGGTGATTGGCGCTTTTTACGCCACCAGTGGGCTCATTTTGGTGCTGGGTCTGAGCGGCTGGGTCAAGCGCGTCATGGCGGCGCTGCCCATGCCCATCGTCATGGGCATGGTGGCGGGGGTGTTTTTGCGTTTTGGCCTGGACATCGTTCGGGCGTTGCAGAGCGACGTGGCCATTGCAGCGCCCATGGTGGCGGTCTTTTTGTTGCTGTCGGCCCGGGCCGATTGGGGCAAGCGCCTGCCGCCCGTGATCGGCGCTTTGTTGGTGGGGGCTTTGGCGGTGGCGGTGTCGGGCCGACTCGATGCGGCTGCCGTGGGACAACTGACTTTGGCGCAGCCGGTGATTCAGGCACCCGTGTGGTCGTGGGCGGCCATGCTGGAGTTGGTGGTGCCCCTGGCCATCACGGTGCTGGTGGTACAAAACGGGCAAGGCGTGGCCGTGCTCAAAAACGCCGGGCACGAGCCACCCGTCAACATGATTGCTGTGGCCTGCGGTATTGGTGCCGCCATCAGCGCGGTGTTTGGAGCGGTCAGCACTTGCCTCACGGGTCCAACAAATGGCTTGCTCACTTCGTCTGGCGAGAAAACCCGTCACTACACCGGGGCGCTGATGTTTGGAGCGCTGGCGCTGTTGTTCGGCCTGATGGCACCCACCTTCACGGGTTTGATGCTGGCCGCGCCCAAGGAGTTCATCATGGTGCTGGGCGGCCTGGCCATGCTGCGCGTGTTACAGGGCGCGTTTGTGGCCTCGTTTGGCGCGGGCAAATTTTCATTGGGCGCATTGGTGAGTTTGCTGGTCACGGTGGCCGACATCGGCTTGTTCAACATCGGCGCGGCTTTTTGGGGCCTGGTGGCCGGGTTCGCGGTGTCGTGGTGGATGGAGCGGGGCGATTTTCAGAAAACTTGATGTGCATGGGGTCAGCGCTGCTGGCCAGCGTGTAAGCTGATTGTGGTGCTGTGCCGCAGGTGCCAGCCCATTTCATTCACCGCATCTCGAAGGGTCTTTCATGCTGGAACGCTTCATTCAAAACAAGAAACTCGATGCGGCCAAGTTGAGCGCCAAAAAACTGCTCAGCGCCCGGGGCGAGGCCAATGCGCAAAGCATGGCCGTCAAGCTGATCGACCATTACGACCATCTGGACAAACGCAGCCAGATCGACTTCTTCCATTTTTTGTCCAGCCAGTTCAACCCCGACCCGACCCTGGTGGTGGATGCCGCCAACCGCTACAACACCGAGCGCAACGAGGCCAGCCTGATCTCCTTGTTCCAGACGGTGGAGCCGCCCCGGCAAGAATTGCTGCGCCGGGTGAACCGCGCACCTGCTGGGACAGCCACGATTTTGAAAATGCGCCAGACGCTGCTGTCCTACCTCAAGGACCATCCGGCTTTTCGGGCTACAGACGCGGACATGCACCATTTGCTCAGTTCCTGGTTCAACCCGGGCTTTTTGGAGTTGCACCAGATCACCTGGAACTCACCTGCGCAACTGCTCGAGAAAATCATCGCCCACGAATCGGTGCACGCCATCGATGGCTGGGACGACTTGCGCCGTCGCTTGCAACCTGACCGGCGCTGCTATGCATTTTTTCACCCGCAGTTGCCCGGCGAGCCGCTGATTTTTGTCGAGGTGGCCTTGGTGCCGGGCATTGCCAAGGACATTGGCGGCCTGATCAACAAACTGGCCCCAGTGGGCGATGCCAAAAGCTTCAAGTCGGCGATCTTCTACTCCATCAGCAATTGCCAGCCTGGCCTCAAAGGGGTGTCGTTGGGCAATTTTCTGATCAAGCGGGTGGCGCAAAAATTGATCGAGGAAATGCCTTCCCTCAAAACCTTTTGCACCCTGTCCCCCATCCCGGGCTTTACCCAATGGCTGGACGCGGGTGCGCCCCTGCCTGAGGAACGCCTGAGCCCCACGCACCTGCGCAAGTGGCAAGAAGCCCAAAAAAGTCTGGCTTTGGGCAGCTTGAGCTGGGTGGAGCGCCTCAAGTCAGGCTGGCACCCCGAGCGCAGCGAAGAGGCAGAGCGGGCGGCCCTCATGCGCTTGTGCGCCTTGTACCTGATGCATAAAACCCCCGAGGCGCGCGGCGACGCCGTGGGCAAATTCCACCTGAGCAACGGGGCGACGCTGCACCAGATCAACTGGGCGGCCGATCTGTCCAAAAAAGGCTTGCAACAAGCGGGCGGCCTCATGGTCAATTATCTGTATGAGCTCGGCAAAGTGGAGGAGCAACACGAGGCGTTCAGCCATAAAACAGTGCGGTTTTCACGTGGCGTCGAGAAGTTGGTGTAGCCATGCGCGACAGTCTTTTGGAACCCCTGAGTGATGGCGTTTGCGCTTTGCACGACCCATCGGGCCTGCATGTGGGCAACTTCAAGTGGGTCAACGGCCAATGGAAGTTCAAGGCCGTGGGCTATGGCCCAGCAGGCCAAGTGATGCCGGGCCATGGGCCTTTGACGGACCGGCACAACACGCGTTTTGATCGGCTCGATGAAGCCATTATTCGAGCCCATTTTTTCAAGGATTGACCATGTTCAAAGTCCACGCCATCCCTCCAGAGCGTCTGCCCGAGTTGCTCCGCGTCATGCCCAAGGCCGAGCTGCACATCCACATCGAGGGCTCGCTCGAGCCCGAGCTGATCTTTGCACTGGCCCAGCGCAATGGGGTGTCACTGCCCTATGCCGATGTGGCCGCCTTGCGCAGCGCCTACGCCTTCACCAACCTGCAAAGTTTTCTGGACCTGTATTACGCCGGGGCCAGCGTGCTGCTGCACGAGCAGGATTTTTACGACATGGCCTGGGCCTACTTTGAAAAAGCCGCCGCCGACCATGTGGTGCGGGCCGAGTTGTTTTTTGACCCGCAAACCCACACCGCACGCGGTGTGGCCATGGGCGCGGTCATCCAAGGCCTGAGCCGCGCCTGCCGCAATGCACAAACCCATCTGAACATCAGCGCTGATCTGATCCTGTGCTTTTTGCGTCACCTGTCTGAGGACGAGGCACTGGCCACCCTGGAAGAAGCCATGCCTTGGCGCGAACACTTCATCGGCGTGGGGCTCGATTCGAGCGAGCTGGGCCACCCGCCCGAAAAGTTTGCCCGTGTGTTTGCGCGTGCCCGCGAGCTGGGCTTGCACTGCGTGGCCCACGCGGGCGAAGAAGGCCCGCCCGCCTACATCTGGAGCGCACTCGATGTGCTGAAAGTCGAGCGCATCGACCACGGCGTGCAAGCCATCCATGATGCTGCGCTGATGAAACGGCTGGCCAACAGCCAAATGCCGCTCACGGTCTGCCCGCTGTCCAACCTCAAGCTGTGCGTGTTCAAAAACCTGGCCGATCACAACCTGGGCCAGATGCTGGATGCGGGCCTGTGTGTGACGATCAACGCGGATGACCCGGCCTACTTTGGCGGTTACCTGAACGACAACTACCTGCAGACCTTTGCCGCCCTGCACCTGAATGCCCAACAAGCCTACAAACTGGCGGCCAACAGCATCGAAGCGAGCTTTGCGCCCGAGGTGGACAAGCACCGCTGGATGCATGAATTGAAAGCGTGTATTCAGGGTTTTGTGGAGCAGGATTGAAAGCTTTGCCTGTCAAAATCGAACAATGCTCAAGCAAGAATCCCAGTACACCGAATGGAAAGAAACCTGGCGCGATGACTACCTGCGTTGGGTGTGCGGCTTTGCCAATGCGCAAGGCGGTCGGTTGCTGCTGGGGGTAAATGACAAGGGCCAAGTGGTGGGCTTGCCCGATGCGGCCAAGCTCTTGGAAGATTTGCCCAACAAGGTGCGGGACCTGCTGGGCATCGTGGTGGACGTGAACCTGCACGCCGAAGGCGAGTTGCACTACATCGAGGTGGTGGTGCAAGCCTATCCCAACCCGATCAGCTACCGGGGTCAATACCACATGCGCAGCGGCAGCACGCTGCAAGAACTCAAGGGCGCGGCGCTGGACCGCTTTTTGTTGGGGCACCATGGCCGCACTTGGGACGGCGTACCGCTGCCCCAGTTCAGTCTGGCCGATGTGTCTGCACCGGCCATGGCGCGGTTTCGCCAGCTGGCCCAGCGCAGCGGTCGGCTGGATGCAGAGACACTGGCCGAGAGCGATGCCAACTTGCTCGACAAACTGCGTCTGAAAGAGGGCGCCTATTACCAACGGGCCACAGCTTTGTTGTTTGCCGCAGACCCCCAGCGTTTTGTGACGGGTGCGTTTGTGAAGGTGGGTTATTTCGAGTCAGAGACGGAGTTGCTGTACCACGACGAGGTCGAAGGCGATTTGTTCCACCAAGTCAAGAACACGCTGGACTTGCTGCTGTCCAAATACCTGAAGGCGGTCATTTCTTACGACGGCATTGTGCGGGTGGAGACCTTTCCGGTGCCGCGTGCTGCGCTGCGCGAGGCATTGCTAAATGCGCTGGTGCACCGCGACTATGCAGTGACCGCGCCCGTGCAAATTCGTGTGTACGAAAACCGCTTGCGCATTTGGAACCCTGCGGTTTTGCCTGAGGGCTGGACCCTGGACACGCTGCTGGGCGAACATTCCTCCAGCCCGTACAACCCGGCCATTGCGAATGCTTTTTTCAGGGCGGGCGAAATCGAGGCATGGGGCCGTGGGGTGGAGCGCATCTTTGCGGCATGCGCGTCGGCGGGCACGCCCAAGCCAGTGCTGCGTTACCAACCGTTTGACATGTGGCTGGAATTCACATTTGACCCCGCGTATTTGAAGGTGCTCAGGGCGGGGCAGGGGCAGAGTGGACAAGTCACCCCCGAAGTCACCGAACAAGTCACCGAACAAGTCACAGAACAAGTCGCGCGCCTGATTGTTGCGCTGGGCGATCAGACATTGAGCCTGCAGGAGTTGATGCATACCTTGGGCTTGTCCCATCGGCCCAATTTTTTGGCGCTGCATTTGCGCCCAGCTTTGATGGCCCAACTGATACAGATGACGGTGCCCGATAAGCCCCAAAGTCGTCTCCAAAAATACCGACTGACGCCAGCAGGTCGAGGCTGGCTTGCCAGACAGGCTTAAAACATAACAAGAGGGGTCGTGATGCGTTTGGCATTTGTTTCAGATATTCATGGCAATTTGGCTGCTTTAGACGCCGTGATTGCTGACATGAGTCACCGAAAAATTCAGTGCGTAGTGAATTTGGGTGACAGCTTGAGTGGCCCATTGCTTCCCATCGAGACCGCAGCCCGACTTCAAAATTTGCCATGGCTGCATGTCGCAGGTAACCATGAGCGCCAGTTATTGAGCTTGCCGATCGAGCGTCAAAATTTGTCGGATGCGTACACATCGGGTCAATTGAACCCGTTGGTCAAAAATTGGTTGACGTCACACGCTGACCCAGCGGACCCCCGGCTGCACACGGCACAAATTTGGCCTGAACAATTGGGCCATGATGTGGCACTGTGCCATGGGAGTCCTCGCAGCGATATCGAATATTTGTTGGAAACACCCGAAGGCGAGTCGGCCCGATTGGCGAACGAGACAGAGATTGAAGAGCGTTTGGCAGGGCTGATACCGGAAAACATCAGCTTGCTGGCCTGCGGACACAGCCATGTGCCGAGGACGGTTCGTTGGCGATCCAAGCTGCTCATCATCAATCCGGGCAGTGTTGGTTTGCCTGCTTACGATGACGATCACCCTTACCCTTTTTCCAAGTTCCATCGCATTGAGAACGGCAGCCCCGATGCGCGTTATGCGGTGGTCGAAAAATCGGGAGGGGACTGGTGTTGTGAGTTGATCAGCGTGCCCTATGACCATGAATCTATGGCGCTTTTGGCTGACAAGCGTGGCCGTGCTGATTGGGCGCATGCTTTGAGAACCGGGTGGTTGCCCAGGGTTTGAAGGACAGAGGATTGACCATGTTGTTTGTCGTTTTGTTCACTGATCGACCCGATCAAGGCGCTTTGCGTGCCACCCATTTGCAAGCCCACATTGACTGGGTGGCTGCACACCAAGCGCAAGTGCGCGTGGCCGGCAGTTTGCGCGAGCAGCTTGGGCAGGTGCCCAAAGGTGCCTTGTGGATCGTGGAGTCCGACACGAAAGAAAGCGTCCATCAATTGATGCAGACCGACCCTTTCTGGACTTGCGGGCTGCGCCAGAGCGTGGAAGTTTTGCATTGGAGCAAAGCGCTGGACCAGCAGGTGTTGGTTTGAGGGGCTGGTTGACGCCTTTGAATGGGTGCGAATTTGCGATAAACTTCAGAGCATGTTGAATACATTTGTATTGATAAATCTTGTGAGTATGGTCTGCGCTCAACCAGCGCGTGGCCTGTCTTCATGCGTTTGTTTGCGCAAACGGTTCAACATGATTACCACCACAACCAACGCGGCCACCTGAGTTCGCGCGGGCGGCCTTACTGGCTGCCCACTGGTGGATTTCCAAACAAACCAGCCCCGGCAGCTGGATTTCACTGTTTGGAGATTTTCATGATTCATGGTTCTTTGTTTCCCGCAGCATCTGATGCATCCGATGTGTCTGGCGATGGCGCTTTGCGTGTGGGTTTGATGGGCACGGGTGTGGTGGGCTCTGGCACTTGCCAGGTGCTGGCACGCAATGCCAACTTGATTGCCCAGCGCGCTGGGCGGCCGATACGGTTGGTCATGGCCACTGCACGCAATTTGCTCAAAGCGGCTCAAGTGCTTGGGCCGGATGTGGCCTTGGTCAGCGATCCCTTGACCTTGGTGCGTCACCCGGGCATCGATGTCGTTGTGGAGGTCATGGGCGGGGTGACACTGGCCAAGGCACTGGTGATGGAAGCCATTGCCCACGGCAAGCATGTGGTCACGGCCAACAAAGCGTTGCTGGCCGAACATGGGACGGAGATTTTTGCTGCGGCCGATGCACGAGGTGTGATGGTGGCCTATGAAGGTGCTGTGGCGGTGAGCATCCCCATCATCAAAGCCCTGCGTGAGGGCTTGGCTGCCAACCGCATCCTGGAGGTTGTGGGCATCGTGAATGGGACAACCAACTTTATCCTGACCCAAATGCAAGAGGCGGGGCTGAGCTTTGAGTCGGCTTTGCGCTTGGCCACTGAGCTTGGCTATGCTGAAGCCGACCCCACTTTGGATGTGTCGGGTATGGATGCTGCCCACAAAACGGCCTTGCTGGCCGCCATCGCCTTTGGGGCTGATTTGCCTTTGGACCAGGTGCATGTCCAAGGCATCAGCACCTTGGATCCGTTTGACATGGTGTGTGCCCAAGCGCTGGGTTATCGAATCAAGTTGTTGGGCATGGCCAGGCAGCGGTCCGACGCTCTGGAGTTGCGGGTGCATCCGGCCTTGGTGCCCGAGAAGCATTTGCTGGCGCAAGTACCGGGCGCGATGAATGGCATTTGGGTGAATGCGGATGCGGCTGGGCCCACGTTCCATTACGGTGCAGGGGCGGGTTCACAAACCACGGCCTCAGCGGTGGTGGCTGATTTGATCGATGTGGCCCGGCTGGCGTCTGCTGACTTTTCTAAAAGGGTGCAACACCGTTCCTTACCCGCGAGCGCGATTCGGTCATGGCACATTTTGCCGATCGGTCAAGTGGCTTCGCGGCATTACCTGCGCTTTGCGCAGGATGAGCGGTTGGCCTGTCTGACTGGATGGCTGCAGGATTTGGGTGTGGACGTACAGCAGTGGACGCATGTTCAGCACCCTGAGGTTGCCTCGCATGATGCTTGGGTGGTCTTGACGCCATCGCTCACAGGTGATGTTTTGGTGGATGCTCTGGCGGGGCTGCGTCATAGATCAGGAGGCCTTGTCCCCGTGGCTGTGTGGCGCGTAGAAGATTTGGATTTGTGATTCACTTTTGACGAGCAGGACTGGCTTGCCATGTAAAATCTACCCCCGAAGCCCGCTGCCCCGGCGGGCTTTGTTTTGTTTAATCTCGGGGCCATGTAGAGGACTACCATGTATAAAAACCTCGCTGCCACGCTCGTGGCCGCCTGCTTTTTTCTTCCTGCCGTTCAGGCACAAACTTCCACTCCAACGCCAGTCAAAGCTACTGAGCCCATCAAGGCTGGTTTTGTCTATGTCTCGCCCATCACCGAGGCGGGCTGGACGCGTCAGCACGACGAGGGCCGCAAGGCCGTTGAGCGGGCTTTGGGCGATCAGGTCAAGACCACTTTTGTGGCCGATGTGCCCGAGGGTGCGGATGCCGAGCGCGTGATCCGCGACCTCGCTAACCAAGGCCACCAGATCATTTTCACGCCCAGCTTTGGCTACATGGAGCCCACGCTCCGAGTGGCCAAAGACTTTCCGAATGTGAAGTTCGAATCGGTGACCGGCTTCAAGACCGCGCCCAACGTATCGGCATCGAACGCCCGTTATTACGAGGGCCGCTATTTGGCGGGCATCGCGGCGGGTCGCATGACGAAAACGAATTTGGCCGGCTATGTGGCGGGCTTTCCGATTCCAGAAGTCCTGCAGGGCATCAACGCCTTCACTTTGGGCATGCGCTCGGTCAACCCCAAAGCCAACGTCAAGGTGGTCTGGCTCAACGCCTGGTTTGACCCACCCAAAGAGCGCGAAGCGGCCATGGCCTTGTTCAACCAGGATGTGGACGTGATCGCTTTCCACACGGGATCGACTGCCGTGATGGCCGCAGCCCAAGAGCGCGGCAAGATGGCCGTGGCCTACCACTCGGACATGCGCAAGATCGGACCGGATGCGCAGATCATCGCCGTGACCCACCAGTGGGGCGATTACTACACGGCACGCGTCAAGGCGGCATTGGCCGGCCTGTGGAAGTCGGGCAGTGTGTGGGGCGGTGTGAAGGACGGCATGATCCGCGTGGGCGACTTTGGCCCCAAGGTGTCCAAGGCCGTGCAGGAAGAGATTTTGGCCAAGCAAAAAGAGGTGGGTTCTGGCAAGTTGCTGCCCTTTACAGGTCCGATCATCGACAACGAAGGCAAGCCTATTCTGCCCGCTGGGCAGACTTTGAGCGATGCCCAAATTTTGAACATGAACTATTTGGTGCAAGGCGTGCAAGGGCGCATCGTGCGCTAGTGCGGCGCTTTATGCCTGGGCCGCGACATTCGGCCTGGGTGTGCGGCCCGGGTGCGCCCCAGCCCCTAAAATAGCGCGATTCAACAAGGGCACACCATGAGCATCAAGAGCGATAAATGGATCCGCCGCATGGCCGAAGAGCACGGCATGATCGAGCCGTTCGAGCCGGGGCAGATCCGCAAGGACGCGGCTGGCCAGAAAATCGTCAGCTACGGCACCAGCAGCTATGGCTACGACATCCGCTGCGCGCCTGAATTCAAGGTGTTCACCAACATCTACAGCACCGTGGTGGACCCCAAAAACTTCGATGAGCGCAGCTTTGTGGACATAGAAAGTGATGTCTGCATCATCCCGCCCAACAGTTTCGCACTGGCTCGCACCGTGGAGTACTTCCGTATACCGCGCAACGTGCTGACCATTTGCCTGGGCAAGAGCACCTATGCCCGCTGCGGCATCATCGTCAACGTGACTCCTTTCGAGCCCGAGTGGGAAGGTTATGTGACGCTGGAGTTCAGCAACACCACGCCACTGCCCGCCAAAATTTATGCCGGTGAGGGCTGCGCTCAAGTGTTGTTTTTCGAGAGCGACAAAGACGATGTCTGCGAAACCAGCTACAAAGACAGGGGCGGCAAATACCAAGGCCAAGTGGGCGTGACGCTGCCCAAGACCTGAGCGCTCAGCGCTGTTGCACTTGACAGGTGCAGCCTTTCAGGCCCTGCTTGCGTTGGCAGGGCTTGTCGATTCCGATGCCTTGCGCATCAAAATTTGACGCTTCCTTTTTGAGCCGCTCACATCCTGTGCTGCAGGCATTGGCACGCCTACTTTTGGCACGCGGCCACCCTTGACGCCCCTCCATCCAAGTTCACGCATCAGGACCCACGAAGCGGTCCATGACTTAGCGCGGCCGTGCTGATGCTGTGTCGGCGACACAACCTCTCTGGCGGTGACCTTTTCCCTTGCGTTGAGGAAAAGTCAATAAATTTCATTCAATTAAAGATCTATACCAGATTGGCTAATGGTGTTGATTTTGTTGTTGGTAATAGCAAATTTACGTGGAGAAAATTAACACAGTTAGAAAATATTACATATTTTTACAGCTTGTTAGTAAATGTAAATTTGTACTCCAATTGGCTAAATTGAACCTTTTAGAGCTAAATTTCAATTGTTTTTATGGAAAAATGTCCACTTGTGTAGTTAAATAATGACTGCGTTTAGATAAAAGAGGACTTTATGACTCATTTAATGCCTAATCCAAAGGGACTGCATAGGCCAAAAAGACTATTCCAGTCGCTTTGGCTGATGGGCAGGGATGTGAGTGATTTTGGGTATCCGCCAAATGGCGAAGCCAGCAGGCAGACGAACAGGGTCGAGGACTTGCAGCACGCGACAACCCCTTATTCGCATCCCTGAGCGAGCACAAAGCGGCTCATCCCGACCAGCCCACCTCTGTCGTCGTTCCCCAGTTCCAAGAGAAGCACCATGTCCAAGAAGTTCAAAGTCATCGTCAACACCGGCAACCCAGACAACAACCAGAGCGTGGAGGTCACGCAAGGCCAGGGCGGTCGTGGACAGCCGGTGCGCCTGCAGGCCAAGGCGGGGGCCAAGTACCAACTGCTGGATCTGGAAAAAGCCAAGGCCGTGGGCCCCGACTACGTCAAAGTCAAGCGCGTGGGCAAGCACCTGCACATCCTGTTTGACGGCAGCACCGAAGCCGATGTGATCATCGAGGACTACTACGAGGTCATGCCCGAGGGCTACAACGGCGTGGTGGGCCAGGCAGAAAACGGCAGCTTCTACGAGTACATCCCCGAGGATCCGGACGTCAAAGGCCTGATTCCGCAGCTGGCCGATGGCGGTCAGGCGGTGAGCGTGGCGTTGGGCGGCGCGGAGGTGGTGGGCTCGGGCGCGGCTGTGGCCTTGTTGGCTCCTATTAATCCTTTGCTGGCGGGCCTGGGTCTGCTTGGCGCGGGGGCGGTCGGTGTTGTTGCGGGCGGTACCACCGCCTCGGGTGATGTGGCCATCACCGCAGTGGCCGACAACGTGGGCAACCCCGACAACGGCAGCGTCAACTTGAGCGCGGGCGGCCTGACCAACGACA
>NZ_JAFEIF010000022.1 GCF_017848645.1 Limnohabitans sp.
GGGGGCTGAAATTTCAAAATACGAAAAGAAAATCGGGCAAATCGTGAAGCGGGGCAACAGGGCCCCTCTGACGACGTGAGTATTTCAGCAGCCTGCTAGGCCGTTAACATGCAGGGTCTGATTTCCGGGAGAAAAAATGATCCAGCTCTACATCGCCAACAAAAACTACTCGTCCTGGTCCATGCGCCCCTGGGTGCTGCTGCGCCAGGCGGGCATTGACTTTGAAGAGGTCTTTGTCCGCTTTGACAGCTTCGCGCCCGACTCGCAGTTCAAGGCCGCGCTCAAAGACGTGAACCCGGTGGGCAAAGTGCCCGTGTTGGTGCACGATGGCCTGGCCGTGTGGGACACCCTGGCGATTGCCGAATATGTGGCCGAGCAATTTCCTGAAAAACAGCTTTGGCCTGCGGACCGCGCCGCTCGGGCACGTGCCCGCAGCATCTGCGCCGAAATGCACAGCGGTTTTACGGGCCTGCGCAGCGCCTGCCCCATGAACATCGAGGCACACCTGCCCGACATCGGCGCTTTGGCCCTGCGCGACAAGCCCGCCGTGCGCGCTGATCTGGAACGTATTTGCAGCCTCTGGAGTGGTCTGCTGCAAGAACACGGCGGCCCCATGCTGTTTGGCCAATTTTCTGTCGCCGACGCCTACTTTGCCCCAGTCGTCATGCGCCTGAAAACCTACGCCCTGCCGGTGCCAGCCGACGTAGCCGCCTACATGGAGCGCGTGTGCGCCCTGCCCGGCGTCAAAGCCTGGATCGAAGAGGCGCTGGCCGAGCAGGATTTCATCGACTTCGAAGAGCCTTTCCGGCTTTCTCGCTGAAGGCAGACACGGACATGCAGGTTTTTGTCGTCGGCGGTGCGGTGCGCGATGCCTTGATGGGTGAACGCGTGAACGACCGCGACTGGGTGGTGGTGGGCAGCACGCCCGAGGCCATGACCGCGCAGAGCTTTGTGCCTGTGGGCAAGGACTTTCCGGTGTTTTTACACCCGCAGACCCGCGAGGAATACGCGCTGGCCCGCACTGAGCGCAAGACGGCACGGGGCTACAAAGGCTTTGCGGTACAGGCCGCACCCGATGTCACGCTCGAAGAAGACCTGGCCCGGCGCGACCTCACGGTCAATGCCATGGCCGTGTCCGAGGCACTGGCACATCAGCCGCCCAGCACCTGGGCTGGACACATCGTTGACCCTTATGGCGGACAACAAGACCTGCAATCCAAGGTGCTGCGGCATGTCACGCTGGCATTTGCCGAAGACCCTGTGCGCATCCTGCGGCTGGCACGCTTTGCAGCGCGCTTTGCCGACTTTTCTGTGGCGGGCGACACCATGGCGCTGATGCGCCAGATGGTCGAGGACGGCGAAGTCGACCACCTGGTGCCCGAACGCGTCTGGCAGGAGTTGGCACGCGGGTTGATGAGCGCCCAACCCTCGCGCATGTTCGCGGTGCTGCGCGACTGCGGTGCGCTCAAAGTCTTGTTGCCCGAGCTGGACCGCCTGTGGGGCGTGCCCCAGCGACCGGAATACCACCCCGAGATCGACACGGGCGTGCACATGATGATGGTGATGGACATGGCTGCGCGGTTGAACATGCCGCTGTCGGTGAGTGTGGCCTGCCTGATGCACGACCTGGGCAAAGGCACCACGCCCACTGATGTCTTGCCCCGCCACATCGGCCACGAAGGGCGCAGCGTCAAACTGCTGCAAAAGGTGTGTGAACGCCTGCGCGTGCCGACCGACTGCAAGGAACTGGCCGAGGTGGTGGCACGTGAACACGGCAACATCCACCGCAGCGCCGAGCTGGGGCCAGAGGCCTTGATGCGATTGCTCGACCGTTGTGACGCCATTCGCCAGCCCGAGCGCTTTGCACGGGTGCTGCAAGCCTGCGAATGCGATGCACGGGGACGGCTGGGGTTTGAAGAGGCCGCTTACCCGCAGGCCGAACGCTTGCTCAAAGCCCAGCAGGCCGCGCTGTCCGTCGAAACCGCGCCCATTGCTGAGGCTGCGGCGGCCCAAGGCCTGAAAGGCCCCAAGATTGGTGAGCAGATCGCCAAAGCGCGCGCCCAAGCGCTTGCAGCTTCTCTGTAGGAGCGGTCTCTGACCGCGATCAACCCGCCCCAAAGGCTTCGCGGTCGGAGACCGCTCCGACAAAGCCACATTCAAAGGTGCGAACGCGTCCAGTCGGCGATGTCTTGCGCCGTGCGGAAAGCGCCAGCCTGGCGGGCGACTTCCTTGCCGCCGACAAACAATGCGAGTGTGGGGATGCTGCGGATGTTGAAGCGGGCGGCGATGGCCTGCGCTTCTTCGGTGTTGAGTTTGGCCACCCGCACCTGGGGCTCTAACAGGCCAGCGGCCTGCTCATAAGCCGGGGCCATCATCCGGCATGGACCGCACCAAGGGGCCCAAAAATCGACCAACACCGGCGCATGGCTGCGGCCGATGTGCTTATCGAAACTGGCAGCGTCCAGTTCCAACGGATGGCCGTCAAAAAGAGGTGTGTGGCACTGTCCGCAATCGGGTGCGTTGTGCAGGTCGGCCACACGCACGCGGTTGGTGGTGTGGCAGTGCGGACAAACAATGTGCAAAGCGCTGGCTGAATCGGTCATGGAATCCCCTGTATTTCAAAAACACTTGGGGGCCATGCTGCACGATTCAAGGTCCGGGGGCCCTGACTCAGGTCAAGACCCGGCGCGGGACTAGCTCAGCGCGCTGGAGGGCGGCGCGGCGCCATGGGGGCGCGACCCGCCAGGTGACGGAAGCTGATGCGGCCTTTGCTCAGGTCGTAAGGCGAGAGCTCGAGCGTCACACGGTCACCCGCCAAAATGCGGATGTGGTTCTTGCGCATCTTGCCGGCCGAATAAGCAATCAGTTGGTGGCCGTTGTCCAGGGTCACGCGAAAACGGGTGTCGGGCAACACCTCGTTGACCACGCCCATCAGTTCAATCAGTTCTTCTTTAGCCATTTAAAACGTCTTTCTCAAAGCAGGATCGGTTTTGTCGTCTGGCGCTCTACCCACAACATGCCTTCATCGAGGGCGTATTGGCTGGCGGCGGCCGGGGTGGCGAATTCGGGCACAAACCGCATCACGCGGTCGGTGCTGGCGCTGCCACGGCCACTGGCCACGGACACTTGCGCGCCAAATGCGCCATTGGGCAAAGCCCTGGAGCACGGCTGAATTCGGAATTTTCCCATGGAGATGGGTTGGTGTGAACAATATGAAATAGTCATGTATTTTAACGGAGGGGGTCGAACCGCTTTTTTCGGCCCTCTAGGGGGCTGTGCAGCGGCACGGGTCTTGGCATGTCCTGCTGCCAAAAAAGCGCCCCCATAAGCAGCCCTGAAGGCCTGCCCAACAACAGCACCGTGCAGAGGTGCGTGAAAAAGGAAGCAAAAAAATCGTCTGGGCCCAGCTCTTCAAAAGCATGGCGGGCGATTTGCACAGTGGAGGACAAGACTGGCATCCCTCTGCCGGGATGCGCTATCGGCTCAGTAAGAGCGAGATAGGCATAAGTCGCCATTGGCGTGCTGCACTGTAACACGTTCGTCTATGGGCTGCTTTTGCCCCCTTGGCCGCTCACACCCAGCGTGCGATGCCTGCCGCCACCATGCTCAGCAGCAAGGTGCTGGTGATGGGGATGAAAAATTCGCGGCCAAACAGACGAAAGCGAAAATCCCCGGGCAGGCGACCAAAACCCCATTTTTGCAACCACTTTTGCAGGCCACTGAAAATGATCAGGGCCAGAAACACCACAATGAGCCAGCGCAGCATCGTTTGCCTCGGTGCCGGTTACAGGCGGTGCGAGCGGTCGCCCCGGGCAAAGCCCTGGGCCGACCAGTCGGTGGAAGTGGAAAAACCGATCACCTTGAACAACTCGCCCATTTCATGCTCGTTGATGAGGCGCTGGGCCTGGCTGCGCGCGGCCAGACTGGCGGCGGCCATGCGCTCGGCCAGCCCCAGATTCAGCAAAAACCAGGCTTGACTGGCATAACCCAGCACCTGCAGACCAGCGTTTTGGCCGGCCAAGGCCACCCCGGTAAAGTTGACATGGGCGGTGATGTCTTTTTGGCCCACCGCCACCAAGGGGTTGTCGTCAGCCTGGTGCAATTGGTGGCACATGACGGTGCCCATGTGGCGCTGAGGGTGAAAGTATTCGGCCTCGGGGAAGCCGTAATCCAGAAAGAACGCTGCCCCGCCGCGTCCGGCCAGCAACCGCTCGGCCAGGCTGGTGATGAAGGCCTCGGCTTGGGGGTGAATCTCGGTCAGATAATCGTGCTTGCCTTCAATGTCCACAGGCGGACGCAGGTCGGTCAGGCGGTCTTGCCAAGCGAATTCTTCAGCGGTGCTGACCACCCCGCGCTCGTGCCAGACACCCTGAGTGCGCTGCAGCAGCTGCACCGGCATGGCGTCCAGCACCTCGTTGCCCACCACCACGCCCTCGATGGCATCGGGCCAGGCGTCCAGCCAACGCACTTTGCCTGCGTGTTGCAGCAAAGTGTCGGCCTGGCGGGCACGCAAAGTGCCCGACAAGTCGATGATGGTGTAACGCTTCACGGCGTCGCCCAGACTGTCCAGCAATTGCAAGGCCAGGGCTCCGGTGCCCGCGCCAAATTCCCAGACTTCATCCGTGCCTGTGGCCGCCAGTGCCTCTTTCACCTGCACCGCCAGGGTCTGGCCAAACAGGGGCGACATGCCCGGCGCGGTCACGAAATCGCTGCCCGAAGCGGGCATGGCGCCGAACTTTTGCAAGGCGTTGGTGTAGTACCCCAAGCCCGGCTCGTACAAGGCCATGGCCATGAAACGGTCAAAACCGATCCAGCCACCGGCTTGGGCGATGGCCTGATGGATCAGCGGGGTCAATTCAGAAGGGGGATGGGGGTTCGGCGTGCTCACGCAGCGATTGTCGCCGAAGGCGTACGGGGGTTTGCTGGGGTGCCGGGGGCCCAATCCATGGCTTGCCCGATAATTCAGCCCTTTGTCACCTTGGATGTTCCTGCGCAGTCCCATCTGCCCAGCCCCCCTTCATGAAACAAGTTCTGGTCACCGGAGGCGCTCACCGCCTGGGCGCAGAGATCGTTCGCCAATTCGCAGCGGCGGGCTGGCGCGTGTGGTGCCATTACCAACGCTCCGCAGCTGCGGCGCAGGCCTTGCAGGCCGAGCTGCAGTCGCAGGGCGCCAATGTCGAACTGGTGCAAGCCGACCTGGCACAAAGTGCCGAAGTCGAGCGGATGATGGTCCACATCACACAGACCACTGGGCCGCTGGACAGCCTGGTGAACAACGCCTCGCTGTTCGAGCCGGACGAAGGCACCAACATGGACCTGCCCGGTGCACGCCAGCAACTCGAAGTGAATTTGATCGCACCCATGCTCTTGGCCTCGCTGATGGCCCAGCAGGCCGCGCCCAAGGCCACGCCCGGCCAGCGCAGCGTGGTCCACATCCTGGACCAGAAGGTGTTCAACCTGAACCCGGACTATTTTTCGTACACCGTGTCCAAACTGGCGCTGGAACGTGCCGTGGCCCTGCAGGCGCAAGCCTTGGCCCCCTTGCGTGTGTGCGGCGTGGCCCCGGGCCTGATGTTTTTGAGCGGCCCGCAAACCCAAGAGAACTTTGACCGCAACAGCCGCGTGAACCTGCTGCGCGAGCCGATCGACCCGGCGCAGGTGGCGGCCACCTGCCTGTTTTTGGCACAAAACCCCTGCATCACGGGCACCACGGTGTGTGTGGACAACGGCCAGCACCTGGTGCCTTTGGCGCGCGACGTGATGTTTTTGGGTGAACCGAAAGACGCTGCATGAGCGAGCTGATGACCGACTTGGCGCTGAACTGCCGACGCCTGTTTTTGCGCAACCACACGGTGGATGTGCGCATTGGTGCGCACGACTTTGAAAAGTTCGGCCCCCAGCGCATCGTGTTCAATGTGGAACTGTTCGTGCCCTACAGCGCGTCCACCCCCACGCAGGACGACCTGGCCGAGGTGGTGGACTACGACTTCATCCGTGAGGTGATTGCGCGCCGGGTAGCCCAAGGCCACATCGTGTTGCAAGAGACTTTGTGCGACGACCTCATGCGCGAGCTGATCGCCCACCCGCATGTGCAGGCGGTGCGCCTGTCGAGCTGCAAACCCGATGTGTACCCGGACTGCGAAGCGGTTGGGGTGGAAATTTTTCAGACCAAAAGCCCGACATGAAAACCCCAGCCGGACACCAAACCCTGGAGCTGACCGGTTTGCGCTTTGACGCGAACCTGGGCATCCTAGAACATGAAAAAATCGACCCCCAGCCGATCCAGGTCGATGCCGAGCTGAACCTGGGCACACAACCCCTGCTGCCCAGCGACGACGACATCCACCATGTGCTGGACTACCGCAAGGTGCGCAAGATCATCATCGATGAGTGCACCGCTGAGCACATCAACCTGCTCGAAACCATGATCGGCAAACTCTCGAACCGCCTGATGCAGTTGCCCGGCGTGTTGGGCGTGCGCGTCAAGATTGCCAAACTTGAAATTTTTGAAGACTGCGAAGTGGCCATTCGCATGGAAACCGGACAGTGGTGAACCTCATGAACACAGACACAGAAAACGACAACGCCTGGGTGCAAGCACAAGCCGAATCAGAGGCCGCCAAGGCCATCAAGATCGAACGCGAAACCCACAAGCTTGAAAAACGCCTGTGCCGCCAAATGGGCCAAGCGATCAGCGACTTCAACCTGATCGAAGCGGGCGACCGCATCATGGTCTGCATGTCGGGTGGCAAAGACAGCTACGGCATGCTCGACATCTTGCTCAAGATGAAAGCCCGCGCCCCGGTCGACTTTGAACTGGTGGCGGTCAACCTGGACCAAAAGCAGCCGGGTTTCCCGGACCACATCCTGCCCGCTTACCTCAAAGAGCTGGGCGTGGAGTTCCACATCGAGACGCAAGACACGTATTCGATCGTGAAGGACAAGATTCCCGAAGGCAAGACCATGTGCAGCCTGTGCTCGCGCCTGCGCCGGGGCATTTTGTACCGCGTGGCACGGGAGCTCAAGTGCAACAAGCTCGCGCTCGGCCACCACCGCGACGACATGCTGCAGACCTTCTTTTTGAACATGTTTTTTGGCGGCAAGCTCAAGGGCATGCCCCCGAAGCTGGTCAGCGACAACGGCGAGTTCATGGTGATCCGCCCGCTGGCCTATGTGGCCGAAACCGACCTCATCCGTTGGGCAGCGCACCGACAGTTCCCCATCATCCCGTGCACCCTGTGTGGCAGCCAGGAAAACCTGCAACGCCTGCAGGTGGGCAACATGTTGCGCGAGTGGCAAAAGAAACACCCTGGCCGGATTGAAAACATGTTTTCGGCTTTGCAAAATGTGGTGCCCTCGCATTTGATGGACGCCAAGCTGCACGGCTTCAAGGACCTGAAAATCACCGGCATTGAATCAGACGACGGCGACAAGGCGTTTGACGAGGAAGAGTTCAAGGAGCCCTCTTTGCCGGGCATCCAGGTCATCTCGATGTAATTCTTTAGGGGTCAGCGCATGCACACAGCAACTCGGCAGTTCACGCGGTGGTTTTCGTTGGCCTTGGCCGTGGTGGCCTTGACGCTGGTGACGGGCTGCGCCTCGATGCGCCTGATCGACAGCGATGTGGTTTCTGTGGCCGCCGTGCCGCCCGGCATGAGTTTGCAGGGGGCCAAATACCGCTTTGAGCGCCTGCCCTCGCAGGTGCACAACCCGGAAGCCGGTTTGGCCGAGCAGCAAGCCCAAGCCGCCATGACGGCTGTGGGTCTGGTGCGTGATGACGCCGCCGCCAGCCTGAGCGTGATGGTGGGCTTCAGCGGCACGCAGTACCTGGCCGACCCTTGGGGCCGTCCTCTCGGGCCGGGCTGGACACCTTACGGCAGCATCGCCATTGGATCAGGCTTTGGTGGAGGCTTTGGCTCGCACATCGGTCTGGGCATGGGCATGCGCTTTCCGCCGCCGACCCATTACCGCCGAGAAGTCAGCGTCGTCATGCGCGACCTGAAATCAGGCCAAGTGGTCTATGAAACCCGCGCCAGCCACGCCGGCCCCTGGAGCGACAGCGTGCCAATTTTTGCCACCCTGTTCCAGGCCGCACTGGCCAACTTCCCCAACCCACCGGCTGGCCCGCGCCGGGTCAACATCGAACTGCCGCGCTGAGACCCAAGGAATTTATGGAACCGACCCGAATTTTGGCGATCCGCCACGGTGAGACCGCCTGGAACGTCGACACCCGGCTGCAGGGCCATCTGGACATCCCGCTCAATGACGTGGGCCTGCGCCAAGCGCAGCACCTGGCCCAAGCGCTGGTTCAGCGCGATGCCATCGATGCAATTTATGCGAGCGACCTGTCGCGCGCCCACACCACGGCCCAAGCGATTGCGAAGGCCATGGGCCAAACGGTGACTGCGCACCCGGGTCTGCGTGAACGGCACTTTGGTGCATTTCAAGGACGCACTTTTGCCGAAATCGAAGCCGAGTTGCCCGAACACGCTTGGCATTGGCGCAAACGCACGCCGGACTGGACACCGCCCGATGGCGGTGAATCTTTGATGGCCTTGCACGAACGGATTGTGGCCACCGTGGACGAGCTGGCCGCCCGACACCCTGGCCAACAAGTCGTCATGGTGGCCCACGGCGGCGTGCTCGACATTCTGTACCGCGCCGCCACCCGCCTGGACCTGCAAGCGCCGCGCACTTGGGCGCTGACCAACACGGCCGTCAACCGGTTGCTGTGGACACCGCAAGGCCTGTCGCTGGTGGGTTGGGGCGACACCACCCACCTGGACACTTTGGCCAAAGACGAGTCGTCTTTATAAAGCGCTGTTTTGCAGCGCAGCGATGCGCTGCTCGATGGGCGGGTGGGTGCTGAACAGCTGGCCAATGCCGCCCGCAATGCCCATGGCGGCCATGCTCTTGGGCAATTCGGCCGTGTGCACACCGCCCAAGCGGGCCAGTGCGTTGATCATGGGCTGCTTGCGGCCCATCAACTGCGCGGCGCTGGCGTCGGCGCGGAACTCGCGCTGGCGGCTGAACCAGGCCACGATGATCGCAGCGAGAAAGCCCAGCAAAATGTCCATCACGATGGTGGTCACGTAGTAGCCGATGCCGGGGCCGGAATTTTCGCTGTCACCCTTGCGCAAGAAGCTGTCCACCGCATAACCCACGACGCGGGAGATGAACACCACGAAGGTGTTCATGACGCCCTGGATCAGGGTCATGGTGACCATGTCGCCGTTGGCGATATGCGCCACTTCGTGGGCAAGCACGGCCTCGATTTCTTCGTGCGTCATGTTTTGCAGCAAGCCCGTGGAGACGGCCACCAAGGCCGAGTCACGGAAAGCGCCCGTGGCAAAGGCATTCGGGTCGCCTTCAAAAATGCCCACTTCGGGCATGCCGATACCGGCTTTGTCGGCCAGTTTGCGAACGGTGTCCACGATCCAGGCCTCGTCAGCGTTGGCCGGCTGGTCAATGACCTTGACCCCCGATGACATTTTGGCGATCCATTTGCTCATGAGCAAAGAAATGATGGCACCACCAAAGCCCATGATCAGCGCAAAACCGAGCAAAGCGCCCAGATTCAGGCCGTTGGACGTCAAAAAGCGGTTGACGCCCAGCAAGTTGGCGACGATGCCCAGCACCAGCACCACGGCCAGGTTGGTTGCAACGAAAAGAAAAATGCGTTTCATGTTGAGTTTCACTTTCAGCCCGAAAGACGCGGGCGCGTTGGGGGGAATATTAGGGTGTCAGACTGCAAAATCAAGCCGAGGGCGTGATTTCCGGATTGGCGTACGGTTTTTCTGACAGGCGCGGGCTTCTCCGAGGACGAAACACGCTGGCATCGGCATAGAACGCCGGGTCTTCGTTGGCCAGCCACCAGCCGGGCACACCCAGCAAGGGCAAGGGGCTGAAGGGTTTGCAGGCCAGTTTTCCGGGCGTAAGGTCTTGCGCCAGCCAAGCGTCGAGGTCGGCTTGCGCCACGCCTTGCGGCACGCGCCACAGGTGCACGGTGATCGACTTGTAGGGTTGCACCGCTTTTTCAAGCGCGGCATGGCCAAAGGCCCAAAGACATGTGTGCGCCCACTCATTGCGAAAACCTACAAAGGCATCGATCCAGCGGTGCTCAGTCAAGGCAGACCACACCGCATCAGAGGTCTGAATCAGCAGCGCGTTCTCGTCGAACACGGTCGCGGCATCACGCACCGGGCCACGCACCTGGCCCACCCCGGTGCGAGCGATTTCGCGGGCCTGCAAGTGGTTGAGGCGCTTTTTGGCCAACGGAAACTGCATCCAGCACAGGGCGTTGAAGAAGTCGTGCAAGCCCTCGCGGGTAGGCACCTGGCCCGTGGCAAAAATGAAGTCTTCGTAGGCCTGGCCCTCGGGCAAATCGGCTTGTGGCACAAAACGCACGGGGGCACGGCCCGCCGCGTTCAAGGCCTCGGGCTGGGCAACGCTCGCCACCACTTGCCGTGCGATGGGCTCACCTACCGCCCGCCAGTCGGCCAGCCAAGGCGCGTCCCAATCGATGTCGGACACGCCCAAGCTGGAGGCGGGCGCACAGCGCTGCCCGGCCCGGTTGGGGCTCAGCCCGCCACCAGACGCCACGGCAGACTTTCTCCCGAACGCAGGGGCTTGAGTTCGGCCTCACCAAAAGCAAAGCTTTCAGCAGGTGTCCAGCTTTCGCGGCGCAGGGTGATGGTGCCGGTGTTGCGTGGCAAACCGTAAAAGTCGGCCCCGAAGAAGCTGGCAAAGCCTTCGAGTTTGTCGAGCGCGCCCGCCTGATCAAACGCCTCTGCGTACATCTCGATGGCGGCGTGCGCGGTGTAGCAACCGGCGCAACCGCTGGCGTGCTCTTTGAGGTGCGCCGGGTGCGGGGCGCTGTCGGTGCCCAAGAAGAACCGGGCGTTGCCACTGGTGGCGGCTTGCACCAACGCCAGGCGGTGGGTCTCTCGCTTGAGCACCGGCAAGCAGTAGTAATGCGGGCGCATGCCGCCCAAGAACAGGGCGTTGCGGTTGTACAGCAGGTGGTGCACGGTGATGGTCGCACCCAAATTGGCGTCACCAGCGGCCACGTAATCGGCGGCTTCTTTGGTGGTGATGTGTTCCATCACGATTTTCAGTCCCGGGAAATCACGGCGCAGCGGGATCAGCTGCTGCTCGATGAACACGGCTTCGCGGTCGAACAGGTCGATGTCGGACGAGGTGACTTCGCCGTGCACCAGCAGCAGCACGCCTTCGCGCTGCATGGCTTCGAGCACGGGGTAGATCTTGCGCAGATCGGTCACGCCCGCGTCGCTGTTGGTGGTGGCGCCAGCCGGGTAGAGCTTGCAAGCCACCACGCCTGCGGCCTTGGCACGGGCAATCTCTGACGGGGCCAGGTTGTCCGTCAGGTACAGCGTCATGAGCGGCTCAAAAGTCATACCCGCTGGCACGGCGGCTAGGATGCGCTGCTTGTAGGCCAGCGCCTGCTCGGCGGTGGTCACGGGCGGCTTGAGGTTGGGCATGATGATGGCGCGGCCGAACTGAGCGGCGGTGTGTGGCACCACCACGTTCAGGGCGGCACCGTCGCGCACATGCAGGTGCCAGTCGTCGGGGCGGATGAGGGTGAGTTCTTGGGTCATGGGGCGTATTGTCTCAAACCTGCCGTCGGCTTGACGTTGCTGGTCCCAGAGATGGGGTCACGGGTCAGGGCTCCTGGGAGAACGGCTCGTGGAACCCAAAGTGGGTTACAGGTCGGGGCTCCTAGGAAAACGGCTCGTAGAGCCAGAGGCGGGGCTGCGGGCCAGGGCTCATA
>NZ_JAFEIF010000002.1 GCF_017848645.1 Limnohabitans sp.
AGCCTGTTGTGGCCACAGCACCCACACCCGCACCCGCCCCGGTGCAGGCCCAGGGCCAAGGCCAAGGCCAAGTGTTCTCGCCCTTGCCTGAGGGCCTGTCCAGCATGGGCTGGGCCGAGCTGCAAACGGCCGTGCAAACCTGCCAGTCGTGCGGCCTGTGCGCTGCACGCCAAACGCCAGTTTTGGGCTCGGGCCAGGGCACAGCCCGCTGGATGGTGGTGGGCGATTTGCCTTCGGACACCGATGCGCAGCAGGGCCAACCCTTCACCGGGCCGGAAGGCGTGCTGCTCGACAACATGCTCAAGGCCGTGGGCGTGCGCCGCCAGGGCTCATCTGGCAGCGCTGATATGCCCGAGGCCTGCCTGACCCACGCCGTCAAATGCCGCCCCCTGAACGGGCGCAACCCCGAGGCCGCCGAGTTGGCGATTTGCGCGGGCTATTTGTCGCGCCAGGTCGCGCTGGCACAGCCCCGGGTGATTTTGGCCATGGGCCGTTTTGCCATCCAGACCCTGCTGGGCAGCACCGAGCCCATGGGCAAACTGCGCGGTCGTTTGCACGACTTCCAGGGCGTGCCGGTGGTGGTGACTTACCCCCCGTCGAGCTTGCTGCGAACCCCGGCCGACAAGGCCAAGGCCTGGGCCGATCTGGTGTTGGCTTTGTCGGTGGCCCAAGGCTGATCACGGCTCTCCCCGAGGACTGGCGGGGCGGGCTTCCAATGGCGAGGCCTCTGGCATGGCGGGTGGCCTGCGCCATGCACGCTTGGGGCCGTGGCTACGGGCATCGTGCGGCGGCGGGTGCGTGCCCGACAACCGCTAAAATCTCGGGTTTACCAGAATACTTCCCCGGAGCTGACCCCCATGGCCAACACACAACACATGGCGAACGCCATCCGCGCGCTCGCAATGGACGCCGTTCAACAAGCCAACTCCGGTCACCCCGGCGCCCCCATGGGCATGGCCGACATGGCCGTGGCGTTGTGGGGCGATCACCTGCAGCACAACCCCACCAACCCGCACTGGGCCAACCGCGACCGCTTTGTGCTGTCCAACGGCCACGGCTCCATGCTGATTTATTCGGTTCTGCACCTGACCGGCTACAAGCTGCCGATTGACGAGCTGAAGAACTTCCGCACCCTGCACAGCAAAACCGCTGGTCACCCCGAAGTGGGCGTGACCCCCGGCGTCGAAACCACCACCGGCCCCCTGGGCCAAGGCATCACCAACGCCGTGGGCATGGCGCTGGCCGAAAAAATGCTGGCCGCCGAGTTCAACCAAGAAGGCCACAAGATCGTCTCTCACCACACCTACGTGTTCCTGGGTGACGGCTGCCTGATGGAAGGCATCAGCCACGAAGCCGTGGCCTTGGCCGGTGCCTGGAAGCTGAACAAGCTGATTGCTCTCTACGACGACAACGGCATCTCCATCGACGGCCAGGTCGCCCCCTGGTTCATCGACAATACGCCCCAGCGCTTTGCCGCTTGTGGCTGGAACGTGATCGACGCCGTGGACGGCCACGACGCCGCTGCCGTGTCGGCCGCGATTGCCAGTGCCAAGCACAGCGCAGACAAACCCACCCTGATCGTCTGCAAGACCGCCATCGGCAAAGGCTCGCCCAACCGTGCTGGCACCTCCAAAGCCCACGGCGAGCCACTGGGTGCTGAAGAAATCAAGCTCACCCGCGAAGCCCTGGGCTGGACGGCCGAACCCTTCAAGATCCCCAAAGCGGTCTATGCCGACTGGGACGCCAAGGCCGCTGGCAAAGCCCGCGAAGCCGAGTGGAACACCGCTTTTGCCGCTTACAAAGCCGCCTTCCCCGCACAAGCCAAAGAGTTTGTGCGCCGTATGAAAGGCGACTTGCCCAAGAACTTCAACCAAGTGGCGTTTGACGCCGTGGTCGCTGCCCACACCAAGGGTGAGACCGTGGCCAGCCGCAAGGCCAGCCAGCTGGCGCTGGAAGCCTTCACGGCTGCCTTGCCCGAAATGCTGGGTGGCTCGGCCGACCTCACGGGCTCCAACCTGACCAACACCAAGAGCACCCCCGCTTTCCGCGTGGACCTGGCTGGCGATGTGGTCAAAACCGAAGACGGGAAAATCGGCCGCCACATCAACTACGGCGTGCGCGAATTCGGCATGGCCGCCATCATGAACGGCGTGGCCCTGCACGGCGGCTACATCCCCTACGGCGGCACTTTCCTGACCTTCTCAGACTATTCACGCAACGCCATCCGCATGGCCGCGCTGATGAAGCAGCGCGTGATCCACGTCTTCACCCACGACTCCATTGGCTTGGGCGAAGACGGCCCGACCCACCAGTCCATCGAGCACGCGGCCAGCCTGCGCTTGATCCCTGGCCTGGACGTGTGGCGTCCTGCCGACACGGCCGAAACCACTGTGGCCTGGGCCGTGGCCCTGCAAAACGCCAACCGCCCATCGGCCCTGCTGCTCAGCCGTCAAAACCTGGCCTATTCGCCCAAGAGCGATCTGGGCGACATCAGCCGTGGCGCGTATGTGCTGTCCGAGCCTGAGCACGTCGGCATCAAGAAGACCCACGGCGTGATCATCGCTACCGGCTCTGAAGTGCAACTGGCCCTGGCCGCGCAAAAGCTGCTGGCCGAACGCAAGATCGGTGTGCGCGTGGTCTCCATGCCCAGCACCAACGTGTTTGACCGCCAAGACACCGAATACAAGCAAAGCGTGCTGCCCAAAGGCCTGCCCCGCGTGGCGGTCGAGATGGGCTCCACCGACGGCTGGTGGAAATACGGCTGCGCCGCCGTGGTCGGCATCGACACCTACGGCGAATCGGCCCCTGCGCCTGTGCTGTTCAAACACTTCGGCTTCACCGCCGAAAACGTGGCCGACACCGTCCACGCGGCGCTGCTCAAGGCCTGATTCAGGCCCGCCGGATGAACCGCTTCAGCGCCATGGGTTGGGCCCAGCGCTGAAGTGCGTTCAGGGATCAGGCCCATGCAAGGGATTTGATTTCAAATCTGGTTACGTAACCGTTTAGTAACTTTTCTCCCGAGGCTCTCACCATGACCATCAAGTTGGGTATCAACGGATTCGGCCGCATTGGCCGTCTGGCACTGCGCGCCGCACTCAAACATGGCTACGACGACATCCAGATCGTCGGCATCAACGACCCCAAGCCCGCCGACTACCTGGCCTACATGCTCAAGTACGACAGCGTGCACGGCCGCTTTGATGGCACGGTGGACTTCACCGAAGACACACTCATCGTCAACGGCAAAAAAATCAAGCTCTCGCACGAGCGAGACGCGCACAACCTGCGCTGGGGCGAGATGGGCGTGCACACCGTGCTGGAATGCACAGGCCACTACCTGACCGAGCCCACCAGTCAAATGCACATCGTGGCGGGTGCCAAAAAGGTTGTGATCTCTGCCCCGTCCAAAGACAGCATCCCGATGTTCGTTTATGGCGTGAACCACAAGAAGTACGCGGGCGAAGCCATCATCTCCAACGCCTCATGCACCACCAACTGCCTGGCCCCCGTGGTCAAGGTGCTCAATGACAAATGGGGCATCAAGCGCGGCCTGATGACCACGGTGCACGCCGCCACCGCCAGCCAAATGACGGTGGACGGCTCATCCCGCAAAGACTGGCGCGGCGGCCGTGGCATCCTGGAAAACATCATCCCCAGCAGCACGGGCGCAGCCAAGGCCGTGGGCGTGGTGATCCCCGAGATCAAGGGCAAGATCACCGGCATGGCCTTCCGCGTGCCGACCTCTGACGTGTCGGTGATTGACCTCACGGTGGAGTTGAACAGCGACGCCAGCTACGCCGAAATCTGCGCCGAAATGAAAGCGCAAAGCGAAGGCGCCCTCAAAGGTGTGCTGGGTTACACCGACGAAAAAGTCGTCTCCACCGATTTCCGTGGCGAGCCTTGCGCCAGCGTGTTCGACGCGACCGCGGGCATTGCGCTCGACAAGAGCTTCGTCAAGATCGTGGCCTGGTACGACAACGAGTGGGGTTATGCCAAGCAGTGCCTGGAGATGGTGCGGGTGGTGGCCAAGAAGAAGTGATCTGAACGGGCAGGCAGCGCCAGGGCTCCCCGCAGGGGCTCAGAGGCGCTTCGCTTTGCCACATCGCCCCTGCGGGGAGCCCTGGCGCTGCCATGGGGCATCGCTCAAATCGCCTGCGGGCGCTTTTTCATGCCTGGGTGGCTTGCCGAATCATGTCGGCGGCCTTCTCCGCCAGCATGATCGTTGGCGCATTGGTGTTGCCGCTCACAATGCGCGGCATGACGGACGCGTCCACCACGCGCAGGCCCGGCACGCCGTGCACGCGCAGTTGCGCATCCACCACCGCCATGTTGTCCTGCCCCATGCGGCAGGTGCCCACGGGGTGGTAGACCGTGTCGGCGTGTTGGCGAATCCAGTGGTCGAGATGTTCGTCGGTGCGGGCATCGGCCGAAGCTGCCCACTCCTTGCCATGCGCGGCCAAAGCGGGCTGGGCCAGAATGTTTTGAGCTTGACGAACGCCGTCGCGCAAGCGCTGCAGGTCGCGCGGGTCGCTCAAAAACTGCGGGTCAATCAGCGGTGCGCTGTTCGGGTTGCGGTCGGTCAATTGCACACGACCTCGGCTGTCGGGTTGCAACAAACACACATGCAAAGAGTAGCCGTGCCCCAGCGTGAGTTGGCGGCCATGGTCCACGAGTTTGGCCACCACAAAGTGCAGCTGAATGTCCGGGTGCGCCTCACTGGGCCGGCTTTTGTAAAACGCGCCGCCTTCGGCGAAGTTGGTGGTCAGGCGTCCCTTTCGGTGTTGACGCCAATCCCACAGGGCCTGCAAGGTGTGCCAAGCGCCTTTGGGGGACACACCGATCAAATCGGTCTGGCCCGGCGCATCGGCCACGAGCACCACGTCGGGGTGGTCGTGCAGGTTCTCGCCCACGCCGGGCAAGTTGTGCAGCACCTCAATGCCCAGGCTTTGCAAATGCGCAGCAGGCCCAATGCCTGAACGCATGAGGATGGCGGGCGATTGAAAAGCGCCTGCGCTCACAATGATTTCGCGCCGGGCGGTCACGGTGCGTGCTTGACGGCCCTGCAAGGCATGCACCTGTCTCGCCATGCCATCCACCAGGCCAATGCGGTCCACCGTCACGCCCGTCATCACATGCAAATTGGATCGACCCCGATTCGGCGTGAGGTAAGCCTTGGCCGCGCTGAAGCGCTCGCCAGCTTTCTGCGTGACTTGGTACAGGCCAACGCCTTCTTGCGATGGGCCGTTGAAGTCGGTGGTGTGGGGCAGGCCCGCTTGCACGCCCGCCTCGACGAAGCGCTGTGAAAACACGTTGGGGCTTTGCAGGTCGGCCACGTTCAAGGGGCCGTGTTGGCCATGCCACTCGTTGTGGATGCGCTCGTTGTGCTCGGCCTTCAGAAAGTAGGGCAAGACCTCGGCCCAAGACCAACCCGCGCAACCCATGTCGGCCCAGGTGTCGTAAACCACGGCTTGGCCACGGATGTAGGCCATCGCATTGGTCGAGCTGGAGCCGCCCAGCGTGCGCCCGCGCGGCTGAAAACCGATGCGGCCGTTCAAGCCGGGTTGCGGCACGGTGTTCAGGCCTTGCGACACCAGGTCCACGCGGGCCATGAGCGCGATGCCTGCGGGGCAGTGGATCAGCGCGCTGGTGTCTGGCGGCCCGGCCTCCAGCAGGGCTACCTGCACGCTGGGGTCTTCGCTCAAGCGGCCAGCCAACACACAACCGGCCGAGCCACCGCCCACGATCACGTAATCAAATTCCATGCATGCCCCGAAAAAAGCTGAGTGCTGCCAATATAAGGGTTAGGACGGTGTGCGCCCAAGGCGCCTGTCATTCAGAATGGCCCAAGAGGAGAGCGGGCATGGGGCATGGCTTCGGTGCGGGGTCAGTTGGGCGTTGTTTGCAGGTGCGCAGATGAGCACGCCTGCGCTCGCGCACGAACAACCTTGGCAAGACAAGCGCTGGTGGTGGCTGCTCAGCCCCGCCATACCATTGATCTTCACGGCCTCGATGCTGGCTGCCGTTGGCACAGGTGTGTGGTGGTGCATGTTGCTGGCCCCGCTCATCATCCATGTCTTGTTGCCCCTGCTCGACCGGGTGTTTGGCGAAGACTTCAGCAACCCGCCCGAATCGGCGGTGGCGCAACTCGACGGGGACGTGTTTTACCGCGCCTTGGTGTGGGCCTATGTGCCCCTGCAATGGATGGGCACGGTCTTGGGGGCTTGGATGGCGGTCACGCAGCCGATGCCCTGGATGGGCTATGCCGCTTTGGTGTTCACGGTGGACGCCATCAACGGCGTGGGCATCGGCACCGCGCATGAGCTGGGCCACAAAAAGGAAAGCCTGGACCGGTGGTTGTCCAAGATCGCTTTGGCGCCCAGTGCGTATGGGCACTTTTTTGTCGAGCACAACCGCGGCCACCACAAATGCGTGGCCACACCCGAAGACCCGGCCAGCGCCCGCTTGGGCGAAAGTTTCTGGGCCTTTTTGCCGCGCTCGGTTGCGGGAAGCTGGCAATCGGCTTGGGCGCTGGAGCAAGAGCGCTTGAACAAACAAGGCCTGAACGTGTGGCACCCGCAAAACCACAACCTCCAGGCCTGGGCCCTGACGCTGCTCTTGTTTGGCGCGCTGGTGGCGTGGCAGGGCTGGGTGGTGCTGCCTTTTTTGCTGCTGCAGGCCGTGTACGCGGCCTCGATGCTGGAGGTGGTGAACTACGTGGAGCACTACGGTTTGCTGAGGCAAAAAGACGCCAGCGGCCGCTACGTGCGCTGCGAGCCCGAGCATTCTTGGAACAGCAACCACCTGGTGGGCAACCTCTTGCTCTACCAGCTGCAAAGGCATTCCGACCACCACGCCCACCCCAGCCGGCGCTACCAAGCCTTGCGGCATTTCGAGTCCGCGCCGCAATTGCCGGCGGGCTACGCCACCATGATCACGGTGGCGTATTGGCCGCGCCTGTGGTTCGCGTGGATGGACCCCCGCGTGATGGCGCACTACGGTGGGGATTTAGATCGGGCCAATGTGCAGGCACCGGCCCGTCACAGGCTGATGCGCCACGGGTCCTGAACCCATGGCCCGTGTGTGGGCTCGGCCTCATGTCTCCACAAACGCCAACACCGCCTCCAGCATGCGCCTTACATGCGGCTGCACGCCCGCTGCCATCTCGGGCAGGTAATCAAACGGCCAGCTTTCCTGCATGTAGCTGCATTGCGTCATTTCCAGCTGTACCGCGTGCACGCCTTGCGCCGGGTTGCCGTATTGGCGGGTGATGTGCCCGCCCTTGAAGCGGCCATTGAGGACCGCTGTGTAGCCGGTGGCTTGCTTGCCAATGGCCAGCAGTTGCTCGGCCAGCACAGGGCTGCAGCTGGCCCCGTTGGCTGTGCCCAGGTTCAGGTCGGGCAGGGCCCCTTCAAAAAAGCGAGGCAACACCGAGCGTATGGAATGTGCATCCCACAGCGCCGCCACACCGTGCGCGGCTTTCATGCGGGCCAGCTCTTGCGCCAGTTGTGCGTGGTAAGGCTGCCAAATGGCTTCGCGTCGCGCGGCAATCTCGGCCTCACTCGGTGCATCGGCCGGGTCGCGGTACAGCGGCTGGTCATCGAACAAGTCAACCGGGCACAAGCCCGTGACGCTTTGCCCGGGGTACAGGCTTGCGCCGTCTGGCGGGCGGTTCAGATCGATCACAAAACGCGAATGCGTGGCCACCAGCACCGAGGCACCGAGCGCATCGGCAAAGTCGTACAAGCGCTCCAGGTGCCAGTCGGTGTCGGGAACGCGCTGGCCTTCGTCGGTGAACCGCGCGGCCAATTCAGGCGGCACATGCGTGCCCACATGCGGCATCGAGATAAGCAAAGGGCGTGTGCCTTGGCGAAAGCAGAAGGGGGGCTCGTTGGTCTGGAAAGTCATGGTGTGTTCTTCAGCAATTGTTGACGTGCGGTGACTAAGCCATTCAAGGCCGTGTCGTGCAAAACGTGGCGGCCCGATTGAACCTGTACACGACCTGCCACCCACACCTGCTGCAAGGTCGATTGGCGGTGGCTGGCAAACACATGCGCCGACAACATGGCATCGGGCGTGGGCAGATCGCGCAGCAGTGGGTGTTGTGCGTCCAGCACCACCATGTCAGCCTGCTGACCCACAGCCAAGCCGGCCACCGAGCGCGCACTCGCCTGCGCGCCACCTGCCACAGCCGACAGTGTCATGGATGTAGCGACCGAGGGCTGCGCCACACTGGCCAGCACATTGCGCTGGCGTGTCGCTAGGCGTTGGCTGTATTCAAGCTGCATCAACTCTTCGGCGGCATTGACACAAGCATGGCTGTCCGACCCCACCCCCCAGCGCCCACCGGCTTGCAGCCAGGTGGGGGCATCAAAAATGCCATCGCCCAGATTCGCCTCGGTGCTGGGGCACAGGCCCGCCACTGCGCCGGTGCGGGCGGCGCGAGCACTTTCTTCAGCGCTCATGTGGGTGGCATGCACCAGGCACCAGCGGGCATCCACCGGGGCGTGGTCCAGCAGCCACTGCACCGGGCGCTGTCCACTCCATGCCAGGCAGGCATCGACCTCGGCAGTCTGCTCGGCAATGTGGATGTGCAACGGGGCCGTGGCATCCATGGCATGCAAACCGGCCAGGGCTTCGCGCAAGCTGTCTGGCGGCACAGCGCGCAAAGAATGGGGTGCCAAGCCCAAGCGTGCGCCCTGTGCTTCGCACAAGGGTTTGAGCTTTTGCAGCAAGGCCAGCATGTTGTCGGTCGAGCGGATGAAGCGCCGCTGACCCTCGCTGGGCGGGGCAGCGCCAAAGCCACTGGTCTGGTAAAGCACGGGCAACAAAGTCAGGCCCATGCCTGCGCGGGCAGCGGCTCGCAGCAGGCACATCGACAAGGCGGCGTCATCGGCATAGGGGCGTCCATCGTGATCGTGGTGCACATAATGAAATTCACACACGCTGGTGTAGCCAGCCTCTAGCATCTCGACATAGAGCCCTGTTGCGATGGCCTCCAGTTGTTCGGGCGTGATGGCCGCTGCGAAGCGGTACATCAGACTGCGCCAACTCCAAAAACTGTCTTGCGCAGCACCCCGGTATTCGGTCAGGCCACCAAACGCCCTTTGAAACGCATGCGAGTGCAAATTGGGCATGCCCGGCAACAAAGGGCCAGCGGCGCGGGGGGTCGCTTCCGGACAGACGGCCTGCGCCTTCACTGCCGTTATCACGCCCTGGTTGTTCCAAGACAAAAGCACATCACACGCCCAGCCCGAGGGCAACAAAGCATGTTCGGCAAACAGACTCTGTTCGTTCATGCTGCACTCCGCTGCACCTGCATACCGTCAACCGCCACACGGCCCTGGCGCACCACGCTGCAGGCCGGACGCTGGCCCAGCCAATAGGCCAGCTCGGCCACATCACCCAAAGGCCACAGCACAAAATTCGCGGGGCAGCCCACCGCAACGCGGCCATGCGTGGCCTGCAGGCCCAGCGCCTGCGCGGCATGGCGCGTCACGCCCGCCAGCGCCTCGGGGACCGTCAAACGGAACAAGGTGCAGGCCATGTTGAGCATCAGCAACAAACTCAAAGCAGGCGAGGTGCCGGGGTTGTGATCGGTGGACACGGCCATGGGCACACCCGCCTCGCGAAGTGCGGCAATGGGCGGCATGTGCGTGTCGCGAAGCGTGTAATAAGCGCCTGGCAAGAGCACCGCCACCGTGCCCGCTTGCCGCATGGCGGAGATGCCCGCGGCGCTCAGGTGTTCGATGTGGTCGCACGACAGAGCGCCGTAACGCGCCGCCAGCGCCGAGCCGCCCATGTCAGACAGCTGCTCGGCGTGCAACTTGACCGGCAATCCCAGCGCTTGCGCAGCCTGAAACACCTGCTCGGTCTGCGCCAGTGAGAAGCCAATCGTTTCGCAAAAAACGTCTACCGCATCCACCAGGCCTTCGGCGGCCAGCACAGGCAGCATCTCTTCACAAACCAGACGGATGTATTCGTCGCTGCGCCCGGCGTATTCGGGCGGCAAGGCATGCGCCCCCAAAAAAGTGGTTCGCACCGTCACGTCAAACACATCGCCCAGACGACGAGCCACGCGCAGCTGTTTGCGTTCGTGCTCCAAGCTCAGGCCATAGCCTGATTTGATCTCGATGGCGCAAACGCCTTCGGCCAGCAAAGCCTGCAAACGGGGCACGGCCGCGTCGAACAAGGCTTCTTCGCTCGCCAGACGTGTGGCTTTGACACTGGACACAATACCGCCCCCAGCCCGCGCCACCTCTTCGTAGCTGGCACCAGCCAGTCGCATGGCAAATTCGTTGGCCCGTTGGCCACCGTAAACCAAGTGTGTGTGGCAGTCGATGAGGCCTGGCGTGACCAAAGCCCCTTGGCCATCGAATGTGGGCAGATGCCGGTAAGCATCTGGCAAATCGGCGTGCGCGCCCACCCAAGCAATGGCCCCTTGCTCGACCACGATGGCCGCGTCAGGCACGCCCGAATCATCAGCGCCCAAGGCCTCAGGTGCCAAGTGCAGGTGGTGCCAAATGCCGTCGGCACTGTGCCAAGCAACAGGAGTCATGGAAGCCTTCATGGTCGATGGAAGTAAAGGGTCAATGTGATATTTTCAAGGCCAAGAGTGCCGCGTCAGGGCTTTGCGGGCGCAGCCGCCAAGCCGTGTCCGCATCCGACCACCATACGCCCTCTTGCGGCAAAAGCGTCAGCGTGCTTGGGCCTTCCAACTTCCAGCTTCCCTGGACCGCCATCAACAAGCCCTGCGACGCGACAGGCCAATCGCAGGCGCTGCGCAAGACCTGCAGCGATGCGCTGCACACAGCACGCCGGGTCATGACGTTGAAGTCGTGACAGTCGCCTGCCAACAAACGGGCTTGGATAGCCGCCTCACCCGCAAACGCGAAGGGTTCCCATGGCGTGTCCAAACAGTGGTCCACCTGCCCGCCATCGCCGTGCAAGTGCACACCGCCGCCGCTGAGCAGCGTGATGACGCGGTCGATGCCAACAAAAGAAGAAAACGGCCCGTCACTCTCGATGTGCGCGATGCTCACGCGCCAGTCGAAACTGCCCATGTCGGCACCGGACGGCTGGCAGACGATTTCTCGCGTCACGCCTCCACCGTTCTTCCAAGGCATGGCGGGCAAATCTGCCACATTGAATCTTTGCAGTGACATGGGTTTGAGTAACACAGACCTTTGGAATGCCTCGGATCGGACCACGCCAGCCTTACTTGACCATGGGCAGTTTCAAACCCTGCTTTTTGGCTGTGGCCACGGCCAGTTCGTAACCCGCATCGGCGTGGCGCATCACGCCCGAGCCGCTGTCGTTGACCAGCACACGCGCCAGGCGCTCGGCTGCGGCGTCGGTGCCGTCGGCCACGATGACCATGCCCGAGTGTTGTGAATAGCCCATGCCCACGCCACCGCCGTGGTGCAGGCTGACCCAGCTGGCGCCCCCTGCGGTGTTGAGCAAGGCGTTGAGCAGCGGCCAGTCGCTCACGGCGTCGGTGCCGTCTTTCATGGCTTCGGTCTCGCGGTTGGGGCTGGCCACCGAGCCGGTGTCCAAGTGGTCGCGTCCGATCACGATCGGGGCTTTCAATTCGCCCGTGCGCACCATCTCGTTGAAGGCCAGACCGGCCAGATGCCGCTCACCCAGACCCAGCCAGCAAATGCGTGCGGGCAGGCCCTGAAAGCTGATGCGTTCTCGCGCCATGTCGAGCCAGCGGTGCGTGTGCGTGTTGTGCGGGAACAGTTCCTTGATCTTGGCGTCGGTTTTGTAGATGTCCTCTGGGTCACCCGACAAGGCCACCCAACGGAAGGGGCCCTTGCCTTCGCAGAACATGGGGCGGATGTAGGCTGGCACAAAGCCGGGGAAATCAAAGGCGTTTTTCACGCCATGGTCAAACGCCACCTGGCGGATGTTGTTGCCGTAATCCACCGTGGGGATGCCCATGGTCTGGAAGTCCAGCATGGCTTGCACCTGGATGGCGCAGCCTTGTGAGGCATCGGCTTTCAGTCGGGCGTGCTGTGCGGGGTCGTGTTGGGCGGTTTTCCACTGCGCCACGGTCCAGCCCGGTGGCAGGTAGCCGTTGATCAGGTCGTGCGCCGAGGTCTGGTCGGTCACCAGATCGGGGCGCATGCCACCGGCCTTCGCCCGACGCACCAGCTCGGGCAGGATGTCTGCCGCATTGCCCAGCAAGGCAATTGAAATCGCCTCTTTGGCAGCGGTGTGCTGCGCGATCATGGCCAGGGCCTCGTCCAGGTCTTTGGCCTGCTTGTCCACATAGCGGGTGCGCAAACGGAAGTCGATGCTGCTTTGCTGGCATTCGATGTTGAGCGAGCAGGCCCCGGCCAGCGTGGCAGCCAAGGGCTGTGCGCCGCCCATGCCGCCCAGGCCGGCCGTCAGGATCCAGCGGCCCGTCCAGCTGTTGTTGTAATGCTGGCGACCAGCCTCCACAAAGGTCTCGAACGTGCCTTGCACGATACCCTGGGTGCCGATGTAAATCCACGAGCCGGCTGTCATTTGCCCGTACATGAATAGACCCTTGCGGTCGAGTTCGTTGAAGTGTTCCCAATTGGCCCACTTGGGCACCAGGTTGGAGTTGGCGATCAGCACACGCGGCGCGTTGGCGTGCGTCTTGAACACGCCCACCGGCTTGCCTGACTGGATCAGCAAGGACTCGTCTTCGTTCAGGTCTTTGAGCGAAGCCAGGATCTGGTCAAAGCAGGCCCAGTCGCGCGCGGCACGACCAATGCCGCCGTACACGACCAAGCTTTGCGGGTTTTCGGCCACTTCCGGGTCGAGGTTGTTTTGCACCATGCGGTAGGCGGCTTCGGTGACCCAGTTTTTGCAGGTCAAGGTGCTGCCACGCGGTGCGCGCACCACTCGGGTTGGGTCCAGGCGGGGGTCGAGATTTGTGGTCATGTGGGCTCCTTGAAGATGAAAAATGGATGTGTCAAAGGTGTTCAGCGCACGCCGGGCAGGGCTGTGTTGCTCAGTGTGGAGGCGCACTCAAGCAGTGCGCCACTCTTGACCATGTCGATGGCCGCTTGCATGTCGGGCTGGATGTGGCGGTCGTCGCTCAGGTGCGCCACGCGCGTGCGCAGCAAAGTCACCGCCGCGGCCAAGGCCTGACTGGTCTTGAGCGGCGCGTGGAAGTCGCAGCCTTGGGCAGCGGCCATCCACTCGATGCCGATCACCGCCATGGCGTTGTCGGCCATGGGCAGCAGGCGGCGTGCACCGTGCGCGGCCATGGACACATGGTCTTCCTGGTTGGCCGAGGTGGGGATCGAGTCGACACTGGCCGGGTAGGCGCGTTGTTTGTTTTCTGAGACCAAGGCCGCAGCTGTGACCTGCGGGATCATGAAGCCCGAATTGAGCCCCGGCTTGGGTGTGAGGAATGCGGGCAGCCCCGACAGTGCTGGGTCCACCAGCATCGCGATGCGTCTCTCGGCCAAGGAGCCGATTTCGCAAATCGCCATGGCGATCATGTCGGCGGCAAAGGCCACCGGTTCGGCATGGAAGTTGCCGCCAGACAGGGACTCGTCGGTGTCGCTGAAGATCAATGGGTTATCGGACACCCCATTGGCTTCGGTCTCCAGCAATTGGGCAGCGTTGTGCAGCACATCGAGGCAGGCCCCCATGACCTGCGGTTGGCAGCGAAGGCAATACGGGTCTTGCACCCGCTCATCGCCTTGCAGGTGCGAGGCGCGGATGGCGCTGCCCAAGAGCAATTGGCGCAAAGCCTCTGCGGTGGCGATCTGTCCCCGGTGCTTGCGCAAGCGGTGGATGCGGGCATCAAAAGGCGCATCAGAGCCCTTGGCCGCATCGGTGGCCAAGGCGCCGGTGAGCAAGGCCGACTGGAACAAGCGCTCGGCTTCAAACAAGCCCGCCAAGGCGTGGGCGGTTGAAAACTGCGTGCCGTTGAGCAGCGCCAGGCCTTCTTTGGGGCCCAAGGTCACTGGAGCCAAGCCCGCGCTGGCCAGGGCCTGTTCTGCGGGCATGCGGCCTTGGGGCGTGTCGGCATCGCCCACGCCGATCATCACGGCGGTCATGTGGGCCAGGGGTGCCAAATCGCCCGAAGCGCCCACCGATCCTTGACCCGGCACCACGGGGATGATGTCGTGGGTCAACATGGCTTCGAGCAAAGCCAAGGTGGCTGGGCGAATGCCCGAGGCACCTTGGGCCAAACTGGCGATTTTCAGGGCCATCATCAAACGGGTGATGGCCACTGGTGTGGCTTCGCCCACACCCGCCGCGTGCGACAGCACGATGTTGCGCTGCAGGGTTTCCAGGTCTTCGGCTGGAATGCGCACACTCGCCAATTTGCCAAAGCCGGTGTTGATGCCGTACACCGGCTCGCCTTTGGCCACGATGCGGGCCACGCTGTCGGCACTGGCTTGCACGGCAGCGGCACAGGCGCTGTCCAGCACAGGCTGGGCACCTCGGTAAATGGCGCACCAGTCGTTCAAAGTCACGTGACCCGGAATGAGTTTCAAAATAAGGGGTTTCATCAAAAGGGTCGGTTCAAACAAAAATAATGGCGCTTTATCGCCCTGAGGTGTCGAAGCAGTTTCAGTGCATGCCAAGATAGGCTTCTGTCAACTTGGGATCGTTGCGGGCAGCTTCGGCGCTGCCTTGCCACACGGTGCTGCCAGATTCCAAGACACAGATGTGGTCCGCAATTTTCAAGACGCGCTCGGTGTTTTGCTCCACGAGCAAGACGGTCATGCCATCGCGCCTGAGTTGAATGAGCGCTTGGTAACAAAGATCAATGATCTTGGGCATCAAACCCAAAGACAACTCATCGATCATGATCAGGCGGGGACGCGTCATCAGAGCGCGGCCAATGGCCAGCATTTGCTGTTCGCCACCCGACAAGTTGCCCGCCAAAGAGTTCAGGCGTTCGCCTAAGCGAGGAAATAACGCAAGGACACGGTCTCGGTCATGGTTAAAAACCTGAGCGGATTGCACCATGCCCCCAACCCGAAGGTTGTCTTTGACAGTCAGGTCTTTGAACAAGCGACGGCCTTCGGGAGAAATGGCAATGCCATTGCGCACGCGCTCGGTGGGACCCAACCTTGAAATGTCTTGTCCGTCCAGATGGATGGCACCACCTTGTTGATGCACATGGCCAGCAATGCACATGAGCGTCGAGGACTTGCCTGCACCATTGGCACCCAAAAGCCCCGTGATGGTGCCCGACTTCAAGGAAAGGGACAGGCTGTGCACGGCCTGAAATGCGCCGTAGCCGCAAGATATCGAAGTGAGCTCAAGCACGTTGCGTCTCCAATGTGGAATGTCCCTGGGCTTCAGAGGCGCCCAAGGCATCTCCTCCAAGGTAGGCAGCGCGTACGACTGGATCAGCCATGACCTCACGCGGATCGCCATCGCCAATTTTTTTGCCGTTGTCGAGCACAACCAAGCGTTGACAAATTCTCATGACTTCGCCCAAGTTGTGTTCAATAAGCACAATGGTCAAACCCTGCTGGTTGATTTCGGCGATGGTTGTTGCCAGCGCACGCGCTTCCTGAGAGTTCAAGCCGGCCAAGGGCTCATCCAAGAGCAGCAGACGGGGTTTGAGGGCAAGCGCGCGCGCCAACTCCAAACGTTTGAGAACACCCAGGGGCTGGATGCCAGGACTTTGGGTCGCCATGCTGGCAATACCCACACGGGCCAATTCAGTTTGGGCAATTGCCAGTTCTCGCTCAGTCGAGACATTGAGCAAAGCCCGCAAAGGACTGATGGTCTTGTCACTGGCCGCGGCCAAAGCAACGTTTTCTTGGATGCTGATGTCCCGCAATGGCCTCACCAATTGCTGCGACAAGGACATCCCCTTTTGGATGCGTTTGTGGATAGGCAAGCCGTTGAGTGATTCGCCGCCCAGCAAAACGCTGCCCACGGTCGGCTGCACCACGCCAATGATGGCGCGCATCATGGTGGTCTTGCCAGCTCCGTTGGGGCCAATCAATCCCAACAAATCACCTTGGTGCACATCGAAGGACACATCGTCTACGGCAGTCAAGCCACCGAAACGCACGGTGACCCCTTTCACTTGCAACAGTGGCGTACTGGAGGTTGGATGGTTCACTGCTTACCCCCCTTGCCCAAGGGCGTTGTCGGGAAAAAGCGTGCCGCCAAACCCGCCATACCGCCTGGCGAAAATCGCATCATGACAAACAGCAATCCACCGTACACCAACAATTTGTAATCACCAATCACCTGAAACCAGGCTGGCAGCACGGAGAGCAATGCCGCTGCAATGATCACACCCGGCACGGAGCCAATGCCACCAAAAACCACCATGGACAAAACAGTGATGGACTCTACAAAGCCAAAACTTTCGGCGCCAATGAAGGTCAGGTGGTAGGTGTAAAAAGTACCGGACATGCCCGCAAGAGCGGTGCCCATCGCGAAAGCTGCGAGCTTGTACCGCGGCACGTCAACGCCCAGCACCCGCATCGTGTCTTCGTCTTCGGCGATACCGTTGAAGACGCGCCCCATCCAACTGCGCTTGATGTAAACACTGAGCGCAGCAACGCACGCACACATGAACAAAGCCAAGGACATAAAGCCCACACGCCCCAGTCCATGGTCAGGGATGGACGAAATACCCAACTCGCCGCCCAAGAATTCCTGTTGACGAACAATGCCCACAAAAAGAAAGCCCACCCCCATCGTTGTGATGGCCAGGAAATCAGCACGCACCCGGAGCGAAGCCAGCCCAACAATCACCCCCAGTAGACCCGCCAGGAGCATGGATACGGGCAGCGTCGTGAGAAAAGGCCATCCTGCTTTTCCCAGCATGGCAGCGGCATAAGCGCCGATGCCCTGAAAGGTGGCATGCCCCAGACTGATCTGACCACAAAACCCTGTGATCAAATTCAGTGAGAGTGCAAACATCACGGCAATGGCCATGGTGGTGATCAGTGAAATTTCATAATTCATGGTGTGTCCTTCTGTGTCAGCTGCGGGCAAACAAGCCCTGAGGACGCACCATCAGCACCGCAATCAAAAAGGCAAACGCAATCGCATTGCGGTCAAGAATGTCGCCAAGATAAATGGTTCCGAAAGCCTCAATGACACCGAGCAGCAGTGCAGCCGCCAGCGTGCCGGGCACTGAGCCCAGCCCGCCCAGCACGATGATCGCCAGGGCTTTGTAAGATGGCACGCTGCCCATGGTGGGTTCGACCAAGTTGTTCAAAAGAGCCACCCAAACACCCGCAAATCCCGCCAAAGCCGAGCCCACGAAAAAGTTGATGTCGCGCACTTTGAGCAAGGAAATTCCAAACGATTGCGCCATCTGCGGGTCAGAGACAGTGGCTTGGCAAGCAATACCAATTCGGGTGCGCGCCTGAAGCCAGGCGAGCACACCAATGATGGAGGCTGTGCTGACCATCACCAGTATCTCGGCCAACTTGAATTGAAGTCCCCAACCGAGCACAAGTTGTTGTTGCAAGGCGGGATTGGTGAAGGACATGCCCTGTGCACCAAAGATGATTCGGAAAGCTTCCTCGGACGCAATGAACAACCCGATCGATGCAATGAGCGCCACATAAGGCGGTTGTGACAGCAAGGGTTGGTAAGCCAGACGAAACATGGCCACGCCACCAAAGCCAGCCACCAGGGCTGCAATCAAGAAGCCCAATGCCAAGCTCCCGCTCGCGTTGCACACCAACACACCGACATAACCACCGAGCGTGAACAGCGCCGCGTGCGCCACATGAAGAATACGCAAGAGTCCGTAAACCAAGGTCAGCCCCAACGCCACGAGGGCGTAGATGCTGCCTTGTATCAGGCCCTGCGCGACGAGTTCAATCGCGAGCATAGGTCAGTTCCTTGCTTATTTGGCTTTGGTAGGAGGCGCCAGCAGCACGGGGTCTGAAATAACGGAATGGCGGCGGAATGCTTTATCTTTGACGATTTGCACTTGGATGTCTTTTTTCACTTCGTGCAGGTCATTGAAGGCCAGTTTGCCAATGGGCGTGTCGTAGTTGCCTGCAGCAATTGCATCGCGCAATGCAGCGCCGCCTTTTCCGCCTGTCTTTTTCAAGCCTTCAATGGCCACCGATACGGCTGTGTAAGACGAAGCAGCGACCATGTCGGCACCTGCGTTGGTGGCCTTTCTGTAGTCAGCCAAGAATGCCTTGGTCGCAGGCTCAGTCGAGTCGCGATCCAGCGAGGTGGTGATGAGCGTGCCTTCAGACGCAGCGCCAGCGATTTCGATGAACTTGTCCGAGTCGTAGCCTTCCTGGCCGATGATTGGAACGGTAATGCCGGCTGCACGCAGCTGGCTGACCAGAGGTCCGGCGTTGAAGAAGTAACCCGAGGCATAGATCACTTCAGGGTTGTCGGATTTCACCTTGCTCACCAGGGCACCAAACTGCCGATCGGGCATCGCGTATTCGTATTCATTGACGATATTGATGCCCAGCTTGGGGGCCGCGTCCTTAAAGCCAGCAGCCAGGGCTTGACCGAAGTCGTTCTTCACAGTGATCAGTACTGTGCGCTTCTTGCCCAGGTTCTGAACCAGCTTGGCACCCCCGCGACCCTGGACTTCGCCCATGGACGAAACACGGAACATGTAGTCGCCGGCCAGTGTGATGTCAGGGTGGATGGCATACGCCACGACATAAGGTATCTTGGCATTCTGAAAAATCGACGCAGCAGCTCGCGTGGAGCCGGAATACGAGCCCGATACAGCCACAACGACTTGGTCTTTTTCAACCATTTTGGTGGCAGAGGGCACCGCCTCTTTCGCGACGGCTTGGTCGTCATAGACAACCAACTCAATCTTCTGGCCAGCCACGCCGCCCTTGGCGTTGGCCTGTTCAACGGCCAGCTTGGCACCCTCCAGCGCCGATTTACCGTCGGCGGCAGCAAAACCCGTCAATGGGACGTTGAAACCCATCTTGAGCTGGGCCCAAGCAGGTGAAGTAGACAGCGCCACCGCAGCAGCGACGGTCATTAAGGAAAAACGGGCAGTGCGGAATTTCATGGTCAAGTCCTTTCGGGTGATGGCGTTGCTTTGAAGTCGACTTTTCAAAACTTGTTAAATTGCATGTTTGTATAGACAAATGAATGATTTAAGAAAATATTGTCTATACAACTCTGCAAGCCAGAATGTAGTTAGCGCTAAGATTCGTGTCAATGCTCAACACAGCAACCGCGGGAAAACACCTAAAAAATGCCCAAAACAACTCTGCCAACCAAACGCCAACCCGCCTATCAGGCCATCAAGGCGCATGTTTTGTCCAAGATTCGTGATGGCGCATGGACAGATGGTGACGCCATACCTGCTGAAGAAAGCCTGGCACGTCAATTTGGTGTCTCGCGCATGACGGTCAACCGGGCCATCAGGGAGTTGTCAGACGAGCAAATCGTCAAGCGCATTCAAGGCTCAGGAACTTACGTAGCGCAACACAAATACCAATCAACGCTGGTTGAAATTCGAAACATTGCGGATGAGATCGCCGGTCGTGGTCATCAGCACCGCAGCGAGCTTCACTGCCTCGAACGTGTGAAAGTCGGTGATGTGTTGGGCCGAAAATTTGGCTTGAAGTCCAGCCAAATGGTGTTTCACTCTGTGGTCGTTCACTTTGAAAATGACCAGCCGATCCAGGTAGAGGATCGGCATGTCAACCCCAGTGTGGCACCGGATTACATGTCGCAAGACTTCAGCAGCTTGACGCCCAATGCCTACCTCATGCGCACAGCGCCTTTGCAAGGCGTGCGGTTTGACATTGAAGCTTGCTTGCCGCCCGTACACATCACGGAAATGCTGAACATTCCCGCCACTGAACCGTGCCTGGTTTTGCATCGGCAAACTCAATCTATGGGGCAAGTGGCATCGGTGGCCATGTTGTGGCATCCCGCTTCGCGCTACCGCTTCACGGGTCATTTCTGACGGCCAGCCTCACTTGCGCAGCAGCACGATGTTGCGGTAACCCAATCGGATCAGGCCTTGATCCTGAAACTGCCGCAGTTGCTGGTTCACGCGCTGGCGCGAGGCCGAGGCGGCTTGCGCCAGGTCGGACTGGCTCACGCGCAGCATCACGCCGTCGGCCACCTTGACGCTGTTGAATTTGGCGATCCGCTCCAGCGCGGCCCACACGCGCTGCTCCAGGCTGTGCATGCCTTGGTCGGCCAAGGTGTCAAACAGTTGGTTGATGCGCAGACCCAGGATGCGCAGCAGGTCCAGCGCTACCACAGAGTCGCGACCAATCAGCTCAATCAATCGGGCGCGTTCGATGTGCAAGACCTGTGTCAAGCCATGAGAGACTAGGTCGGCGGGGTTGGTGGCTTCTGCAAACACCGAACTCAGCCCTGCGATTTCACCGGGCAGCATCCAGCGCAGCAATTGTTCCTCGCCTTCAGGTGTGATCACGCTGATGCGTACGCGTCCACTGACGACCATCCATGCCGCCGAGGTGGGTTGGCCCCGGCTGAGCAAGACCTGGCCATCGGTCCAGGTGCGCAGCACGCCCACGCTGTGCAGCGCTTGGGTCGAGCGTGGCGTCAGCGCCGAGTTCACGGTCCAGGCTTGGTTGAAGTCGGGCGCGTCCAGCGCCTTGAAGACAGCGCTGCGTTTGGGGCTGGACGTGACCGTGCTCGGTGTGCGGGGGCGGGGCAGTGGCATGTTGATTTCGGGTGGCGTTCAGATTTATTTTGAGTGCTTTCCCCTAAATTGTCACATCAGAAACAATTTGGCGCTCCCGTGGGGCTTCAAATCTGCTTCGCCGAGCTTGACGGTGATCAAGCCTGTAACCCATCCATTGGAGACAACATGAAATTTACTGCCCCTGCATTTGTTCGCACCACCTTGGGTGCCATCGCCTTGACCCTGGGTGCCAGCGCCATGGCGCAGTCCGTGGTGCGCTTTCAGGACTATCCTGGTACCGGCAATTTGTTGGTGCGTGTGGCCCAAGAGCAAGGCTTCTGCCAGCAAGCGGGCATTCGCTGCGAACTGCGCACCATCGCAGGCGGGCCCCTGGGCATGCAGACCATGCTCTCGGGTGACATCGAAGTGTTTTTTGGCCCGACCGAAGTGGCGGTTGCAGCCGTGGCCCGCAAGGCCCCCATTTCCATCATTGCCGCAGGTTTCGTTGACCCGGTGTTTTTCATGGCCGCAGGTGCAAAAACCGAATTGCCGACCGAAAAAGAAGGCTACCCCGGTGTGGTCAAGTCCTTCAAAGGTAAAAAAATCGGCGTGACCCAACGCGGCTCAGGCGCTGAATTTCAGGTGATCGACATGCTGGCCGATGCGGGCCTGACTGCGAACGACGTGACCTTTGTGGCCGTGGGCGCGCCCGACACAGCATTTCCTGCGCTCACGCGCGGCCAGGTCGATCTGATCATGACCTTCCCGCCTGCCGACGGCATGTGCGAAGTGCTCAAGGCCTGCCGTCTGGTGGTCGACCCCCGCAAAGGTCAAGGCCCCAAGAGCATGCTGGCGACCCGTGGTGGCGCTGGCGCCATGGCGGTGAAGAGTGAATGGGCTGCAGCCAATCCACAAACGGTGGCCGCTATCCGCAAGATGCTGGACATGTCGGATGCTTTTGTCGCCAACCCAGCCAACTTCGGCAAGACACTGGAGATCCTGCGCAAGACCTTTGCACTGCAATTGCCCAACGCAGACCAGATCGCTGAGGTGAGCCTGCGCAACGGCATCGGCAACTTCAAGGCCCGTGGCACCGTGCCCGCCATGCAGGCGGTGGCCAATGGCATGGCTGAAAACAAGCTGCTGCCAGCCAAAGTGGACATGGCACCCGCGGTCTTGCCTTGAACTTCGAGCGGCGAGATTTTTTCAGGGAGCATTCATGATCGACGCACAGCGCATCGACCTGAGCTTTGACGGCACCAATTTGGTGTTGCAGGGGGTAGACCTGCACGTCAAGGCGGGGGAGTTTGTCGCGCTCGCAGGCCCCAGCGGCTGTGGCAAAACCACCTTGCTCAACCTGTGCGCGGGGCTGGTAGATTTGCCTGCAGGTCAGCATTTGCTGGTGGCGGGTGAAAAGCCAGCGCTGGGCAGCCACAACGTGGCCTATATGTTGGCCCGCGACAGTTTGTTTCCCTGGCTCAACGCGCTGGACAACGCTGCCTTTGGCCTGAAGGTTCGGGGTGTGCCGATTGCGGATGCCCGGGAACGGGCCGCTGTGATGCTCAAGCAGGTCGGGCTCGGCGGGTCTGAGTACCGACTGCCCAAGGCCCTGTCTCACGGCATGCGCCAGCGCGTGGCCCTGGCCCGCACCTTTGCCATGCCATCGCCCCTGCTGCTGATGGACGAGCCCTTTGGGGCACTGGACGCACAAACCAAGCTGCAGCTGCAGGACCTGCTGCTGCAGTTGTGCCAAGAAGGCAACCGCACGGTGCTTTTTGTGACGCACGACTTGTCTGAAGCCGTGGCCCTGGCCGACCGGGTGATGGTGATGTCCTCGCGTCCAGGGAAAATCGTGGCCGATGTGCAGGTGCCTCTGGCGCGTCCGCGCTCTATCCGTGAGCTGCAGACCAGCGATGACTTCCACCACACCTACACACAAGTTTGGAAACATCTCGAAGAAGGTTGGGTGCACCATGAGGGCTGAAACATTGCGTACCTTGTCACTGCATGCCCTGTTCCTGTGCGTGGTTCTGGGCTTGTGGGAGTGGGCTGCCCGCATGGGTTGGATTGACCCAAGTTTCATGGGCAGTCCGCTGGGCATCATCCAGTTCACGCTGGAGAACCTGACCAACGCCCGCTTGTGGGGCGATTTGGGCTACACCCTGTTGGCCGTGTTCGCGTCTTTTGTCATTGGCTCGGTTGCCGCCATGATCACGGGCTTGGCCTTTGTGACCTGGCCCAAGTTCGAGGCTTTTTGCGACCCCTACATCTCTGCCTTCAATGTGCTGCCGCGCATTGCGCTGGTGCCGCTGTTCATTTTGTGGTTTGGTTTGGGCATCGGCTCCAAGATCGCTCTCGGGGTTTCGCTGACGTTCTTCATTGTGCTGTCCAGCACGGTGGCCGGTATTCGGGGCGTCAGCCAGGACCATGTGACGCTCACCCGCACCCTGGGTGCCAGCAGTCGGCAGATGTTTTTCTCAGTCACATTGCCGGGCGCTGTGCCTGTGCTGTTCTCAGGATTGCGCTTGGGCGTGATCTACGCCTTGCTGGGCGTGGTGGGCGCAGAAGTCATTGCTTCCGAGCGTGGCCTTGGGCAGCAACTGGCCTACCTGGGCTCTACTTTCAACGTCAACGGCGTGTGGTCACTGCTGTTTGATCTGGCGCTCATTGGGGTGCTGATCATGAAGCTGATGAACTGGATCGAACGCCGTTTGCTGCACTGGCAATAAGCCGGTGAACACCATCACATCAAGGAGATTAAAAAATGAACTTCCGTCACATCCAGGTCGATCCCATGACGCCCACCATCGGCGGCATGATCAGCGGCGTTGATTTGAACAACACCCGCTCAGAAGACGTTTACGAAGAAATCAAAAAAGCGCTGTGGCAATACGGCGTGGTGTTCTTCCGCAAGCAGGCCTTGAAGCCCGAGGCTTACATCCGTCTGGGCCAAAACTTTGGCGAGATGGAGCAGCACGAGTTCTTCCCGCACATTGAAGGTCACCCCCAGATCCAGCTGATCTCCAACCAGGGCAACGAAGCCCCCGAGACCGACCGCTGGCACACCGACGTGACCTTCCGCAAGAAGCCCAACATGGTCTCCATCTTGCGCATCACCGACTTGCCCCCCTCGGGCGGTGACACCATGTGGATGCACGCGGGCGCGGCCTACGACGCCCTCAACCCCGGCATGCAGCAAATGCTCGAAGGCCTGCAGGCCGATCACGACCTGCCTTGGCACTTCCGCCGCATCAACGCCAGCGAGCGCTTTGCACAACGCGCCACCGCCAAGAGCGGCATGCTGGTCACGGCCAGCGAGCAAGAGTGCAAGATGATCGAGAACACGCCCACGGTGACGCACCCGGCGGTGATCACGCACCCTTACAACGGCCGCAAGATCCTGTTCGTCAATTCGATCTGGACCAAGCGCCTGCTGGGCATGCACATGGACCTGTCCGAGGCCGTTTTGCACATGCTCTACGAGTGGGTCAAAAAGCCCGAGTTCATGGTGCGTTTCCGCTGGGAAAAAGACTCCTTGGCCATGTGGGACAACTGCGCCACACAGCACTACGCCGTGTTCGACTACGCGCCGCACTACCGTGCTGGCCAGCGCATGACCTGCGGCAGTTTTGTGCCCACGCTCAACCCCGGCGCAGCCCCTGCGGGTGGCCAGCCCTCGGTGATGCGTCAGTTGCTGGACACCACCCGCATGCAAGCGGCCAGCCCGAGCGAGCAGAAGGCGGTCGAAGCGATTTTTAGCGCGCTGGAAAGCGTGGACCTGAACGCCGTGGCCACAGCGGCCCAGCGCCGTTGAACCCGGGATGCACCCTGTCATGAGTTCAAGCAACCCCATCGACCTGGCCGACCACGACCTGGCCGCCTTGCAGGAGGCCCGCGACTTGCTGGGCCGCGCCCGGCAAGCCGCTGCCACGCTCGCGCTGTGGACGCCCGAAGAAGCCAAGCGCGTGGCCAAAGAAGTGGCCGCGGCCTTGCTGCCGCGTGCCGAGTTTTATGCCGAGTGGGCCGTGCGCGAAAGCCGCATTGGCAAAGTCGCCGACAAGATCGCCAAAAACCAGTTGGCCTGCACCCTGACGCCCACCGCTTGGGACAATGTGGCCCTGGGCGGCGTGCGCCGCAACGACGCGCTGCGCATCGTCGAGATCGGCCGCCCGGCCGGTGTGGTGGTGGGCTTGTCCAACTCCACATCACCCGTGGCCACCATCATCTTCAAGGCCATCCTGTGCCTGATGACGCGCAACGCGCTGGTCATCTCGCCGCACCCTGTTGCGCTGGGCTGCTGCACCGCTGTGACCAATGAATTGCAGGCCGCCATTGAAAAAGCCGGTGGTCCGGCCAACGCTCTGCAAATCCTGACCCGCCCCACGGTCGAGGCCACGGGCGCGCTGATGCGCGACGCCCGCACCGACGTGATTTTGGCCACCGGTGGCACGCCCATGGTGCGTGCGGCCTATGGCTCGGGCAACCCCGCCATTGGCGTGGGTTCGGGCAATGTGCCGATTTATGTGGACGCCAGCGCCGACATTCAAGCCGCTGCGCAGACCATTGTGGCCGCCAAGAATTTTGACCACGGCAGCCCCTGCCAGGCCCCTTCGGTGCTCTTGTTGCACGCGGCCATTGCCGGTCCCATGCAGCAAGCCCTGGCCCGCCAGGGGGCGCATGTGTGCACCGAAGAAGAAGCGCAAAAAATCCAAAACCACGCCTTTCCGGGCGGCAAGTTCAACGGCAAAGTGGTCGGACGCCCCGCGTTTGAGATCGCGCAGGCCGCAGGCGTGCAAGTCCCACGCGACTGCCAGGCCTTGGTCTGCCCCATCGCCAACCCACAGGCTGGCCATGTGATGCTCAAGGAAAAGCTCTCGCCGATTTTGGGCTGCGTGGTGGTGCAAGACGTTGACCAGGGCATTGGTGTGGCGCGGCTCATGCTGCAGCACAGCGGCGCAGGCCACACCACCGGCATCCACTCGGCATCGGCCGAGCAGGCGGTGTACTGGGGCGCGGCGCTCGACTATTACCGTGTGGTCGTCAACGGCTCCACGGTGCACGACAGCACCGGTGCCAACACCGGCCTGCCTTACACCTTCACCATCGGCACGGGTTACGCGGGCAAAAGCTCGGTGGACTGCAACGTCGGCCCCGAGCTGCTGGTCAATTGGAAACGCGTGGCCTTTCCGCTGCCGGGCGGCTGGGCCGGGGCCATGGCTTCAGGCGCAGCTTTGCCAGCGGCACCGGGCCAGCTGTCCACCCTCACGCCTGAACTCCAGGCCACCGTCCTGCGCATCGTGCAGGAAGAACTAGAACACCTTCGCTGAAAGCTCCTCATGTCCACTTTGCGCAGTTACATTTTCCTGGACCGCTTGCAGCCACAACTGATGTGCATGATCGGATCCACCGCCCGAGGCTTTTTGCCGCGCCACAACGACGCCGCCATGGTGATCGAAGTCGCCCCCGGCATGGACATCGAGTGGCTGACCGACATCGCGCTCAAGCACGACAACGTCAAGCCCGGCAACCTGGTGGTCGAGCGTCAGTTCGGCTATCTGGAGTTCCACGGCCAGTCTTCTTCGTCCGTCAAGTCGGCGGGTGCCGCGGTCCTTGAGGCCATGGGCGTGAGCGAGAAAAGCGTGCTCAAGCCCGAAATCCTGGCCTCCAAAGTCATTGACCGTGTCGACGGTTACCACGCCTTTTTGATCAACCGCAGCAAATCGGGCAGCATGCTCTTGCCCGGTGAGTCGCTCTACATCATGGAGATGACCACCTCGTCTTATGCGCTGCTGGTGGCCAACGAAGCCGAGAAGGCCGCCAACATCAAACTGATCGACTGCCGCTTCATGGGCCCAGCCGGTCGCTTGTACCTGTCGGGCAATGCGTCCGACGTGCGGGCCGCCGCTGCCGTGGCCGAGGCCGTGATCCGCGACGCAGGAGGTGCTGCATGAGCACTGACGCCTTGCGCGCGCAAATTCGCACGCAGGTGCGAAAAGCTTTGGGCGCTGCGTCCAGCCCAGCCCCGGCGGCTGACGCGTCCGTGGCTGCTCTGATGCGCCGCTTCGAACAAGGTTACGAGATGGTCAGTGCAGAAGCCATCGTGGCCTGCTTTGCCCCCGATGTGGTGTGGACCTTGCCCGACTCGCGCGTGCTCCGTGGCCGCGAAGCCTGCCTGGCGTTCTTGAAAGAGCGCTTTGCCAGCCCTACAGGCCCCAAGTTCTCGGACTCGCACATGAACGTGCTGGGTCAGACCGTGGTTCAAAACTACAAGGTGGGCGTGCCCTTGCCCGGTGGCCAGTCGGTCACGCTGGACGGCACCGACGTGTACCAGATACGCGATGGCCTGATCGCCGTCAAAGACGCTTATTGGAAGCAAATTGGCGCGCCCAAGCCTGCTGCTGCGCCTGCTGCCCCGGCTGCAGCGTCAGCCAATACGCCCGCGACTGGGCCTCAAGGCGTGGTGGTGCCCTTGCGTGTGGGCACCGCTGCGCAAGCCGCCTCGCTGACCGACCTGTTCAAGCGCCTGGCCGCCAGCCCTGCGCTGCTGCAAGCGGCGCAATCGGGTTTGCTGCGTTTTGACATGCGTGTGGACGAAGCGGCGGTGAAAGCCGTGGCGGCCTCTGCTGGTTCATCCGGTGGTGCGTCCGGAGGTGCCTCGGCCATGGCCGCCACCACCGCCATTGACCCGGCCGCTTGCTGCCCCTCTTGCAAAGAAGGCAAAGCCTGCGAATGCAAGGGCGACACCTGCGAGCTGCACGACCACAAAGCGCAAGTCCCTGAACTCCAAGGTGTGATTGGCGAGAAGCTGCTCAAAACCTTGCCCGCCAGCGTCAAAACCGTTCGCATCCACCCCAAAGCGGTCCTGACCCCTTTGGGCAAAGAAGCCCTGCGCAAGCGCGGCATCGCCATTGACCGAGGAGCCACCCCATGAAAACAGGAACCGTGATCGGCCGCATCGTGGCCAGCAAGCGACTGCCGGAATTGCCTGCGGGTGCCTTGCTGGAAGTGCAACTGGACTACCCCAAGGACGTTGTCGTTTGCTACGACCCGCTGGGCTGCGGCATCGGCGAGCGCGTGATGATCACCATCGGCGCACCCGCTGCCTGGTGGTTCGCCCCGGCGCACCCGCGTGTGGTGGCCGATGCATTGGTCATTGCCTCACTCGACAACTACGACACCCCCACACCGATGCGTTGACGCAGCGGTATTTTTTCCCTCACCCTTTCCCTCAACCCTTTCTTTTTTAACCCCTCAAGGAGACTCACATGTCACAAGCTATCGGAATGATCGAAACCAAAGGTTATGTTGCTGCCTTCGCTGCCGCTGACGCCATGGTCAAAGCCGCCAACGTCAACATCGTTGGCAAAAAAGAAGTCGGTGGGGGCCTGGTCGCCATCATCGTCTCGGGCGACGTGGGTGCCGTCAAAGCCGCCACCGAAGCCGGTGCAGAAGCCGCAGGCGCGATCGGTGAAGTGGTGTCCTGCCACGTCATCCCACGTCCACACGCTGACGTGTCCAAAGCCTTCGACGGCAAGTGATCGCAGGCTGTTGCAGATAAGGAGGCCGCATGGCCACAACTAAAAAAACCGCAGCGCCTGCCAAGCCGGCCGCTGAGCTTCGGGTTTACCTGACGCTCACCGACCTGCAGCCCCAGTTCTCCTCGTGGATGAGTTCGCCCTTGGGCGCACGCGGCTACGTGGCGATGCAAGGCACCAATGCGCTGCTGGTCGAGATCGCCCCCGGGCTGTCCATTCAACGTGTGATCGACTTGGCCCTGAAGGCCGAGCCCACACTCGAGCCCGGCATCCTGGCCGTGGAGCGGCAGTTTGGTGTGCTGGAGTTGCACAGCAACGACAGCGCGGCGCTGCAGCGTGCCGGCCAGGTCATCCTGGACTGGATGGGCGCCAAGGCCCAAGACCAGCTGCGCCCGCATCTGCTGTACAGCGACATTCTGGAAAACGTGACCGATCAGCACGCCGTGCTGATGAACCGGACACGCCAAGCCAGCATGGTGCTGCCTGGCCAAAACATGCTGCTCATGGAAGTGGCCCCGGCCCTGTTTGGTGCCCACATGGCCAACGAAGCCGAAAAAGTCGCCCCTGACCTGACCTTGGTCGAGTGCAGCATGATCGGTGCGAGCGGCCGCATGTACCTCACGGGCAGCATGGCTTCGCTCGAAAAAGCCAAAGCCCATGTGGAGCAATTGCTTTCGGAAATTCCGGGCAGAGGCTGATGCGCTTGCCGGTCGGTGCGTGACCCCCAAGGGCACGCACTGACCCGTGCATGGGTGGGAATGTCTGGGTTGTTTAACCCAGACATCGCTTGCACTTCAAGCCTTTCTCAGGCCACCCATCAGCATGTATTTCAATTCCAAATAGTCATCCAGACCGTGGTGTGAGCCTTCCCGGCCCATGCCTGATTCTTTGATGCCGCCGAAGGGTGCCACTTCGGTCGAGATGAGGCCCTCATTGATACCGATGATGCCCGCTTCCAGTTGCTCGGCAACGGCCCAGACCCTGGCCAAATCACGGCTGTAAAAATAAGCGGCCAAACCTGATGGGGTGTCGTTGGCCAGACGGATGGCTTGCTCTTCGGTTTCAAACCGATAACAGGCCGCGATGGGACCAAATGTTTCCTCTTGCGCCATCAGCATGTCGGGTGTGGCATCGGTGACAACCGTAGGTTCAAAAAATGTGCCGCCCAGCGCATGCCGCTGGCCACCGCATTGGATGTGGGCCCCTTTGGCGACAGCATCTTGCAGGTGCTTTTCCACTTTGGCCAAGGCTGCCTGGTTGATCAAGGGGCCTTGTTCGACACCTGCTTGCAAAGCCGATCCCACTTGCAACTGCCGCACACGTTCGGTGAGCTTGGTGGTGAAGGCGTCAAACACACTGCTTTGAATCAAAAACCGGTTCACACAGACGCAGGTCTGGCCCGTGTTCCGAAACTTGGAGGCCATGGCGCCGTCTACAGCAGCGTCCAGATCGGCGTCATCAAAGACGATGAACGGGGCATTGCCGCCCAGTTCAAGAGATACTTTTTTCAAGGTGTCTGAGGCTTGGCGCATCAGCAATTTTCCGACGCGTGTAGACCCGGTGAAAGACAGTTTTCGGACCACGGGACTGTTCATCAGTGTCTCGCCAATGGCTGGCGCATCACCGCAGACCACATTCAGAACGCCATCAGGCAAGCCTGCTTTTTGACCGAGAACCGTCAGGGCGTGGGCAGAAAGAGGGGTCTCCTCTGAAGGTTTGAGCACCACGGTGCAACCAGCGGCGAGTGCAGGACCCACTTTGCGCGTGACCATGGCCAAAGGAAAGTTCCAGGGGGTGATGGCGGCCACAACCCCGACCGGCTCTTTGAGCACAAGCACCCGTGCCCCTGATTTGAAGGAGGGCACGATATCGCCATGGGCGCGTTTGGCTTCTTCACCAAACCACTCCAGAAAGCTGGCGGCATAAGCAACTTCCCCGCGGGCTTCGGCCAAAGGTTTGCCCTGCTCGGTGCTCAGGATCAAAGCGAGATCGTCCTGATGCTCCATCATCAGGTCGGCCCAGCGCCGCAAGATGGCGCTGCGTTGCTTGCCGGTGGTTTTGCGCCAGGAAGTCAGGGCGTCTTGCGCGGCATGGATGGCGGACTCGGTCTGCGCTGTGCCCGCGCGTGCGACAGTGGCAATGCGCTCACCTGTGGCGGGATTGGTCACCGCGAAAGTCACAGCGCTGGCCAGCCACTGGCCATGGATGAAGCTGCCCGTTGGCAGCAAGTCTTGTTGCTTCAGGCGTTGTGTGAGGTTCATGGGTCACCGATGACAAGTTGAAAAAGGTGAAATCTAGAGGGGCAGGGCGCAGCTGACAAACGATAAATATGGAGGGGGTGGATGAGTTTATGGAATGCGTGTCCACATGAGATTTCCTCATGGGTGGTGCTCATATAAATCGGTTGTTGCTGCACCACGTCCTTGCGCACAATGTGGCTTGCTTTTGAGCAGACTGTCTGAACAGACACACTGAACAGACGGCCCATTGAACAACCCATTTGGAAATGAATCTGAACATGTACATCGGTGAATCATTTATCGGTAGCGGCCCGAACGCAGCACACATCAACGTGATGGTTGGCCCTCGAACCGGCCCCGTCGGATCGGCCTGGGCAGGCGCTCTGTCATCGCCCACAAAAGGGCATTTGCCCTACATGGTCGTGCTGCAGCCAGGTGTGCCCGTTAAACCCATGACGGCCTTCATCAACAAAGCCGATTTGCGGGGTGAGCAGCATGAAACCATGACCTGGGGTCCAGCGCAAGCGGGTGTGGCCAAGGGTGTGCAAGAGTGTTTGCTTGAGGGCGTGTTGCCGCCTGAGGCTGAAAACGAGTGGTGCGTGATTGCGGCGGTCTGGGTGAACTGGACGGCCCATGATGCGGACGAGGTGTTTGCCAACAACTACGCAGCGGCCAAAGGTGCCGTGCAGGCTGCCATGCGGCAAGAGCCTACATTGGCACAGGTTCGCCAAGCCGCAACCGATGTGAAAAACCCGTTCTACACACCCAAAGCCTGAGGACACACCATGCAATACGTCAACTTTGGCCAAACGGGCATGAAGGTGTCTCGCCTTTGCTTGGGCACCATGGGCTTTGGTACGCCTGCGTGGCGTCCGTGGGTGATGGATGAAAGCGCCTCCACACCGGTCATTCACGCCGCCATAGAGCGTGGCATCAACTTCATTGATCTGGCGGACTTTTATTCCATCGGTGTGTCCGAAGAAGTGGTGGGTCGCGCCATCCGCCATATTCCCCGTCACAAACTGGTGTTGGCCTCCAAGTGCCTGTACGCCATGAGCGACGATGTGAATGACCAAGGTCTGTCGCGCAAGCACATTTTTGATGCGGTGGATGCTTCCCTGCGCCGCATCGGGACCGACTATCTGGATTTGTTTGTGATCCATGGCTTTGACCCGTCAACCCCCATGGAAGAAACCATGCGTGCACTGGACGATGTGGTGCGCTCGGGCAAGGTGCGTTACATCGGGGCTTCGACCATGTATGCCTGGCAGTTCGTGAAGATGAACTATTTGGCCAAAGTTCATGGCTGGACTTCGTTTGTGTCCATGCAGTGCCAGCTCAATGCCGCTTACCGCGAAGAAGAGCGCGAGATGATTCCGTATTGCCAGCATGAGGGTTTGGCCGTCACGCCTTTCTCTCCTCTGGCGCGGGGTTTGTTGAGTGGCAATGCGACGTCACTGCGCAACAAGACCGATCAGTTCACCACCCAGCAGTATGACGACCAAACCAGTTTGGACATTGCACGCGCTGTGGGTCAGATTGCTGAGAATCGGGGTGTTTTGCCTTCTCAAATTGCCTTGGCCTGGGTCAATGCAAGGCCCGGTGTGACCTCCACCCTGATTGGGGTTGAAACCATTGAGCAATTGGATCAAAACATCAGCGCCCTGGACATGGTGTTGACGCCGCAGGAGCTGTTTGAAATCGACCGTTGCTACACGCCATGTGATGTCATCAACGATTACAACGTCAACCGAATTCCACGTCAGCCACGCTGACATGGAATGCGGGGTCAGGGATCCATGGGCGCAGACGGAGGACTGTGAATCAGGGATTTGAGGGTGTTCAGGCCACTGACCATTTGTTCGGTGGTCTGGGGTGAGTTCAAGCTGATCCGAATGGCGTGTGGTGCCGCAGAGCGGCCCACCGCAAAGTGGTCAGCGGTTCTCACCAGGACACCGGCATGCCGCAATGCCGCAGAAAATTGCCCGGCTCGCCAAGGGTCGGGCAAGGGCATCCACAACAAGGGATATTCGCTGTCAGATTGGAAGTCAAGACCGTCCAGAACGGTGTTGGCGATGGCCAGGCGCTCTTGAATGGCCTTTCTTTGCAAGCCAATCAGGTACTCCATTTCGCCGCTTTCGATCCAGTGCGAGGCAATTTCCGGCATCAAAGGTGCCACCATCCAGCTGTCGGCCCGAATGCTGGCGGCGAGCTTGTCAAGCCATTCGGGGGCGGCCTCCAAAAAACCGATCCGCAATCCGGGTGCAATGACCTTGGAAAAACTGGACAACAAAAAAGAACGCTCTGGCAGCCAAGTTGACAAAGCGGGCAAGGGGCTGACCTGAGCGGCCGCATGGACACCATCTTCAATGACCAGCAAATTGCTTTTGCGAGCGATGGCGGCGATTTCTTCCCTTCGGGAGATGGGCATGGTGCTGCCCGTGGGGTTGTGCAACGAAGGGGAGCAGTACATGAATTTGGTGTCAAAGGTTTTGGCCGCGCGTTCCAGCGCCTGAGGAACCATGCCCTCGCTGTCCATCTCGACACCAATGAGTTGCAAGCGCATGGATCTGGCCAGGGCTTGCAAGCCGGGGTAACTCAAGGATTCTGTCAACACCGCATCACCGGGACGAGCCAGGGTGCGCAAGATGCATGCAAGCCCATGCTGGGCACCATGGGTGATCATCACCCGGTTCCAATCCCCTGAGGTGCCAAATCGCTTCAACCATTGGGCCCCGGCTTCCCGGTGGCGCAACAGCCCCGTTTCCGGTTGGTAACTGAGAACTTCGCGCAAGGCCTCTGGCGATGCAGACAAGGCGTCGAAGGCCCGCTTGAGCGCCTGAGTGTCGTCCGTCGGAATGGACACGTTGTGGGCCAGGTCAATCGGAGCCGCCTGGAGTTCGGTGGGGGCAAACGATGTGCTTCTCTCCAAAGCACGCACATAGGTGCCGTCACCCACGCGTGCACTGGCCAGACCGCGCCGCTCCAAATTGGCATAAGCGCGGCTGATGGTGCCTGCAGTCACCCCCAGCCGATGGGCCAAATCCCGCTGCGGCGGGAGTTTTTCCCCCATTGCAAATTGGCCCGCCAAAATGGATTGGGCCAAATCGTCTGCAATGAGCTGGTATTTGGGCTTTGTGGCGTCGCCAAGGCTGGTGATTGAGATCAACTGTTCAAAAGACAAACGCTCCTCCTCAAGGTGGATGACGGGATGATTGCACCATTGCGGATGCCGGTGTGATGGGGAGACCCCTGTGTTCAATTACTCAATTTGAACGCATTGAATGGGTGCATTCTTGTGAATAGCATATGGCATTGACATTCAAGAAGTACCCCAGCAATGCACCGACCGCCAAAGACAGACGCCACCAGTGTGTCTGTCCCGTTAGAGATGGGTAAGCCATTGACTGCAGAACCAGCGCCGACAAGCCTGATGGCACAACCTTGGGTGCTCTGGGCTTTGGCCGTGGTCTATGTTTTTTGGGGCACCAGTTATTTGGCCATCAAACAGGCAGGTCAAGACTTTCCGCCCATGCTTCTGGTCGGGTTGAGGAATTTGCTGGCCGGCGGACTGATGCTCTTGCTGGCGTGGATGCTGAAACGACCTTTCGGGACATTCCGGCAGGGGATGAATGCCTCGTGTGTGGGGGTCTTGATGATTGCCGTGGGCGCGAGTTTGCTGGCCATGGGCATTCGGTATGTCGACTCGGGGTTTGCTGCGATGCTGTTTGCCACCGTGCCCGTGGCGGTGTGCCTGATGGTGGCCGTGACAGGCTCGCGCATTGGCCTGATGCAATGGTTGGGCACCTTGGTGGGTGTTTTGGGTTTGGTGCTGATGAACAAAGACATTGACGGATCCTTGCAAAGCACAGGCATGTGGTTGATCTTGGCGGCTGTGATTGCAACCGCCGCATCCGCCGTGATGATGGACCGCTTGCCCATGCCGGGCGATTTGATCGTGGCAACCGGCGTGCAGATGGTGGCAGGCGGCGCAGTCGCTTGCATCGTTGGCTGGATGCTCGGTGAGCGCATCGAAGAGGTGGGCTTTCCCGCCTGGATGGCCTGGCTGTACCTGAGCCTGATGGTGTCCGTTTTGGGCTACATGTCCTACACCTATTTGTTGCTCAAAACAGGGCCGGTGTTGGCCAGCAGTTATGCCTATGTGAATCCACCCGTCGCCCTGTTGGCTGGTGCGGCCATGTTGGGTGAGTCGGTGACCTCGTCTGGATTTTTCAGCATGGTTTTGGTCTTGCTTGGGGCCATGGTTGTGCTTTGGGGAACACCGGCCCAGCGCGCCCAGACCCGCAGCAGTGCAGATCAATTTATGAAAAAAGCAAAAACATGAACAGCTACGATTTCATCATTGTGGGTGCTGGGTCAGCGGGCTGCGTTTTGGCCAATCGGCTCAGTGAAAACCCGGATCGCCGTGTGCTCTTGATCGAGGCGGGAGGGTCTGACCGCAGCCCTTTGATCCAGGTGCCGCTGGGTTATGGCTTGACCTTTAATCACCCGCGCTACAACTGGATGTACGACACCCAGCCCGATGCCGCGTTGAACGGTCGCACGTCCTTTTGGCCCCGGGGCAAGGTGCTGGGCGGCAGCAGCTCGATCAACGCCATGGTCTACATCCGAGGCCAGGCGGGCGACTTCGACGACTGGCGCGACGCGGGCAACCCTGGCTGGTCTTGGGACGATGTGCTGCCCTATTTCAAGCGCTCCGAAGACCATGTGTGGGGCGCCTCGACGCACCACGGCGCGGGCGGTGAGCTGCGCGTGAGCGATTTCACCCAACAAGTGCACCCCTTGTGCCAAACCTTTTTGAACACCGGTGTGGCCTTGGGTTGGCCCAAGACCCCAGACTTCAACGGTGCGCAAGCCGAAGGGGTGGGTCTGTGGCAAATGACGATTCGCGACGGCAAGCGCGAGTCCACCGCCAACGCGTTTTTGCGCCCGGCCATGGGCCGCGCCAACCTGACGGTCATGACCCACACGCAGGTCACCCGTGTGCTGATGGCCAACGGCCGCGCCACCGGGGTGGCCTGCGTGCACAAAGGCCGCGAACAGACCTTCAACGCACGCAAAGAGGTGATTTTGTCGGGCGGTGCGATCAACTCGCCACAGCTGCTGCAGCTGTCGGGCATCGGCGACGCCGAGCACCTGCAAAGCGTGGGGGTGCCCGTGGTGCACCACCTGCCCGCTGTGGGCCAAGGTCTGCAAGACCACCTGTGCGTGTCTTATTACTTCAAGTCCAAGGTCAAGACGCTCAACAACGAGCTCTACCCGTGGTACGGCAAGGTGAAAGCAGGGCTGCGCTACTTGTTGGATCGCAAAGGCCCGTTGGGCATGAGCGTGAACCAGGCGGGGGCTTTTGTGCGCAGCCGCCCTGGCTTGGAGCGCCCCAACATGCACCTGTACTTCAACCCGATCAGCTACACGGCCAGCACCATGAAGCCCGGGCGCATCCCCAACCCCGACCCGTTCGCCGCCTTCTTGATTTCCTTCAACACTTGCCGCCCCACCAGCCGCGGCCGCGTGTCCATCGCATCGGCGAACCCCTTGGACAAGCCCAAGATCGAAACGAATTTTTTGAGCACCGAGCAAGACGTCAATGATGTGCTGGAAGGCGCGCAGTTGCTGCGCCGCATCGCCGCCACGCGACCACTGGCCGATGTGGTGGAGAGCGAGCACTTGCCGGGGCACGAGACCCAAACACCGCAGGCCATCCTGGACGACTTTCGCGCCAGGGCCGGTTCCGTCTACCACGCCTCGTGCACCTGCGCCATGGGCCCAAGCGCCGAAACCTCGGTGGTTGACGCCCGCTTGCGCGTGCACGGCATCCAAGGCCTTCGGGTGGTGGACGCCTCGGTGTTCCCCTTTGTGACCTCTGGCAACACCAACGCGCCGACCATCATGGTGGCCGAAAAAGGCGCCGAGATGATTTTGCAAGACAACGCCTGAGTCCCTTTCTTTTTTTAACACAGACCCCATCACCATGAGCACAGATTTTCAAGCGCTGGTTTTGAACCAGCAAGACGGCAAAACCACGTCAAACGTCCAAGGCCTGAGCCTGCAAGATTTGCCCGAGGGCGATGTCTTGGTGCAAGTCGAGTACTCCAGCATCAACTACAAAGACGCCATGGCGGTGACCGGCACCGGAAAAATCATCCGCCAATTCCCCATGGTGCCGGGCATCGATTCGGCCGGTACCGTGATCGAGTCGAGCAACCCACGCTTCAAAGCGGGCGACGCGGTGGTGCTGACCGGTTGGGGCGTGGGCGAACGCCACTGGGGTGGTCTGGCGCAACGCCAGCGCGTCAAGGCCGACTGGTTGGTGCCCTTGCCCCAAGGCATGAGCCCCTTGACGGCGATGACCATGGGCACCGCCGGTTTGACCGCCATGCTGTGCGTGATGGCCTTGCAAGACGCGGGTGTCGCATCCGGCCCCGTGTTGGTCTCGGGTGCCACGGGCGGCGTGGGCAGTGTGGCCGTGGCGGTGTTGGCGCGCTTGGGCTACAGCGTGAGCGCCTTGAGCCAGCGACCCGATGCCTCGCGCGACTATTTGACCCAACTCGGCGCCACCGACGTGATTGGCGGGCCTGAGTGGAGCGAGAAACCCAGCCCCTTGGCCACCCAGCGTTGGGCTGGCGCGGTGGATGTGGTGGGCGGCACGACCTTGGCGCGGATCTTGAGCGAAACCCATTACGGTGGCGCGGTCGCGGCCTGCGGCTTGGCCGGTGGCGTGGGCTTGGAGACCACGGTGATGCCCTTCATCTTGCGCGGTGTGCGCCTCTTGGGGGTGGACTCGGTGATGTGTCCGACCGAGCGGCGTCTGTTGGCTTGGCAGCGTTTGGGCACCGAGTGCCCCAACGTCGAAGGCCTGGGTTTACAACGCGTTGTGGGTCTGAGCGAGGTGTTGGCGATTTCGAAAGAAATGATGGCCGGCCGCGCACACGGCCGCGTGGTGGTCGATGTCAACCGCTGAAATGCCAGAGGACACCATGTACGCCACCCGTGAACACCGTCTGGACGCCCTGCTGCGTCCCCGCTCCATTGCCATCGTGGGCGCCAGTGGGCGTGAGGGCAGTTTTGGCAAACAGTTGCGCTTGTCGATCGAGTCCCTGGGCTACGAAGGTGAAGTTTTTCTGATCAACCCCAAGTACGAGCAGATCGATGGTCTGCCGGCTTACCCCAGTTTGGCCGCACTGCCGCATCCGGTCGATTGCGTGGCCATGGCCATCGCCGACAAGGCCTTGCCACACAACCTGGAGCTGGCGGTTACTGCCCAGGCACGCTCGGCCCTGATGTTTGGCCGTGCATATGGCGCAGCCGATGATGGGCGCGAGCTGATGCCCACCTTGTCTGCCATCGCCCAAGCGGGCAACATGCAGTTGTGTGGGGCCAATTGCATGGGCTATGTGAATTTGGAAGACCGCTTGCAAATGACGGGCTTCCCGTTTTCCACCTTGTCCGAACCGGGCCATGTGGCCTTGGTGTCACACAGCGGCTCGACGTGGTCGGGCATCGTGGGCAATTTGCGCCAACTGCGCTTCAACTACGCCATTTCGGCCGGTCAAGAATTGGTCACCGGGGTGGCCGACTACATCGACTTTTTGGTCGATCAGCCCTCGACGCGGGTCATCTGTTTGGTGCTGGAAACGGTGCGCCAGCCCGAGGCATTTTTGGCGGCGCTGGGGCGCGCGCGCACCCAAGGCATCGCGGTCATTGCCTTGAAGCTGGGACGCAGCGCACAAGGCCAGGTGTTTGCCCAATCGCACAGCGGGGCCATGTCGGGCAGCGCCGACGTGTACGACGCCATTTTTGAACGCCACGGCGTGGTCAGCGTGCGCACCTTGGACGAGTTGATGGACACTGCCGAGCTGTTTGCTGCTGCGCGGCGTCCCCACAACGGATCGATTGGCCTGGGGTGCGACTCTGGAGGGGAGCGTCAACTGATCGCCGATGTGGCCGAGCCACTGGGCTTGTCGTTTGCGCCTTTGAGTCGCGCGACCGTGACCCGGCTCGAAGGCTTGCTCGATCCGGGCATTGAAGTGGCCAACCCTTTGGATTACTGGGGTGACGGCAACGACATCATCGCCGACGCTTTGCTGGCCTTGGCCAGTGACGAAGGGGTCGGCACTGTGGTCATGGCCACCAACATCCCCGACGGTCAAGACTTCACCAACGCTTGCACCGCCGCCTTGGAAAAAACCTATGCGGGCACATCCAAACCCGTGGTTTTGATGGGCAACGTGGCCAACACCATGTCGCCCACCGAATGCGCGCGCTACCGCGCGGCGGGCATCCCGGTGCTGATGGGGACAGAGACCGCTTTGCGTGCCTTGCGCCACTACACGCGGTACCACGACCGTTTGGCTGCCCGTGCTGAACATGCGCCCGCTCTGGCAGCACCGAGCGTGTCTGCCGCCGTGACCGAGCGTTGGCTCAAGCGCCTGCAACAAGCTGCACAAACCCAGACCAGCGTGCAAGACTTTGATTTGCTGCGCGACTTTGGCGTGTCGGTGCCGGCCTCGCTGAGCACCGCCGATCTGGCGCAGGCTTTGGACTTTGCGAGCGCCACCGGGTATCCGTTGGTGGCCAAAATTGATTCGCCTGACATCGCCCACAAATCCGATATGGGCGGCGTGATCTTGGGCATCCACAACGAGGACGCTTTGCGCGAAGCCTTTGCGCGTTTGCAGTCCATCGCGCCGGGCCCGGTTTTGCTGCAACAGCAACTGCAGGGCAGTGAATGGATCCTGGGCATGAAACAAGACCCCCAGTTTGGTCCCACCTTCACCTTCGGTTGTGGCGGCATCTTCGTGGAAATCCTCAAGGACTACACCACCTTGTTGCCCCAGGACAGCGTGGCGCAGATTCGCCAAAAAATCCAATCGCTCAAGGCCTATCCCTTGTTGGCAGGCGCGCGCGGACGCGCAGTAACCGATGCGACGAAATTGGCCGCCGTGGTGCACGCGTTCATGCGCATGGGCCTGGCCTTGCAAAGCGGGGTGGCCGAAATGGAAATCAACCCCTTGCTGGTCGATGGCCACCGCATCGCCGCAGTCGACCTGTTGGTCATCCCCCTGTCTGAGGTCAACTCATGAACAAACCATACGAAACCATCCGCACCGAAACCGTCGGTCGTGTCGGCGTGATTCACCTGAACCGCGCCCGCAAACTCAACGCCATCAATGGCCAAATGATGCAAGAGGCCACCGAGGCCTTGCGCGCTTATTCGATCGACCCAGCCATCGGTGCCATCGTCCTGGCAGCCGAGGGCCGGGCCTTCAGCGCGGGCTTTGACTTGAAAGAGTTGGCCGAACAACACCTCACCACGGCCGAGCAGTGGGGCGAGGTCTTGCGCGCCGACTTTGACTTTGTCATGCAGTTTTGGGACTGTCCCAAGCCCACCGTCTCGGCCATCCACGGCCACTGCATTGGCGGCGGCATGGAATTGGCCGTGTCGTGCGATTTGACGATTGCCGACGCCGACACACTCATGGGCGAGCCCGAAATGAAGTTTGGCTCCAGCATCGCGGCCTTGGTCTTGCCTTGGCTGATCGGCCCCAAGCAGGCCAAAGAGTTGTTGCTCACCGCCAGCGACCGGGTCACGGCACAACGCGCTTACGAGTTGGGGCTGGTCAATGAGGTCACGCACGGCGGCACGCACTTGCAACGCGCCCTGGAGGTTGCCCAAGCCATGGCGGGTTACTCGGCCATGTCGGTGCAAATGACCAAAAAAGCCATCAACCGCAGCCTGGACATCGCCGGCATGCGCCAGGCTTTGCTGGCCGCCATCGACACCGCCACCTTGATCGAGGCCAATGTGCGCCCCGAAAACGTCGAATTCGAACGCATCCGCAGCACCGAAGGCATGCAAGCGGCCTTGGCTTGGCGCGATGCCAAAGCCAAACCCTGAGGTCAGACCTCATCCACAGACACGCAACAAAGGAAACAGACACCATGAACAACGCCAGCCAACCCGCCGTGGGCTTCATCGGATTGGGCAGCCTCGGTGAAGGCTTGTGCCACAGTTTGGTCAAAGCGGGCTTTCCCGTCACCGTGACCGATTTGAACAAAGCCAGCGCCCAACGCTTGATCGCCGCCGGTGCGCAGTGGTCCGACGACGTCGCGGGCGTGTGCCGCAACGCCGAGGTGGTCATCACCGTCTTGCCGTCACCTGCCGTCTCGCGCCAAGTGGTCGAAGGCCCCGAGGGCGTGTTGACGCACCTCAAGTCCGGTGGCATCTGGATCGAGATGAGCACCACCGACTTGGAAGACCTCAAGCGCTTGGCCGCTTTGGCCAAAACCCGTGGGATCTCGGTGCTGGAGTGTCCCGTCACGGGCGGTGTTCATTTGGCCAACTCGGGTGAAATCACCGTGCTGGTCGGTGGTGAAAAAGACACCTTCGAGCGCGTCGAATCGCTGCTGGGCACCATGGGTGGCGAGATCATTTACATGGGCCCCATGGGCAACGCCTCGGTGGTCAAGGTGGTCACCAACATGCTGGCCTTCATCCACTTGGTGGCGGCCGGTGAGGCCATGATGCTGCCCGCCAAATACGGCGTGGACCCCGATGCCACCTACCGCGCCATCCGCGCGAGTTCGGGCAACAGCTTTGTGCATGAAACCGAATCCAAGCTGATCCTGAGCGGCAGCTACAACGTGAAATTCACCATGGACTTGGCGTGCAAGGACTTGGGCCTGGTCAACGGCATCGCCGAAAAACTGGGTGTGCCGCTCGAGTTGGGCAGCATCACGCAGCAAATTTTCCGACGCGCCCGTGGCCTGTATGGCAGCCAAGCGCAATCGCCCGAGGTGGTGCGCATGCTGGAGCAGGCGTGCGGCTTGGAGTTGCGCGCCGATGGTTACCCGACCGAGTTGGTCGCCGAGTAAACCCATGAGCTCGTCCAACCCCACACGAACACGCGACGACTGGGCGCGAGCCGCTGCGCAGCTCACGCCCGCTCAGGGCCATTTCATCGGTGGCCGCAGCGTGCAGTCGCGCGCAGGCGCCACCATGCCTTGCATCAACCCGGCCAACGGGCAGCTCATCGCCCAGGTGGCGCGGGGCCAGGCCGAGGATGTGGACGCGGCCGTGGCCTCGGCACAAGCGGCCTGGCGCGACGGGCGCTGGCGCCTGCAGTCGCCGCGCCAACGCATGGCGGTGTTGCAGCGCTGGGCCGACCTGATCGAGCAACACGCGCACGAGCTGGCTTTGCTCGAAACGCTGGACATGGGTAAGCCCATTTCCGATGTGCTCAACATCGACCTGCCCGAGGTGCTGCGCACCGTGCGTTATTTCGCCGAGTGCATCGACAAACTCGACGGTGCCGTCACGCACACCGCGCCCGAGGCCATGCACCTCATCACACACGAGCCTTTGGGGGTGGTGGGGGCGATCACCCCTTGGAACTACCCCATGCTCATGGCCATGTGGAAGCTTGCACCCTGTTTGGCTGCGGGCAACTGTGTGGTGCTCAAGCCGGCCGAACAAGCGCCCTTGACGTGCACGCGTTTGGCGCAGTTGTTTGTGGACGCGGGCGGCCCCGAGGGGGTGTTCAACCTGGTCAATGGCGTGGGGGCCGAAGCCGGACAAGCGCTGGCCCTGCACCCCGATGTCGCCAAGATCACCTTCACCGGATCGACCGCCGTGGGCAAGTTGCTCATGGCCTATGCCGGTCAGTCCAACCTCAAGCGCGTGGCCTTGGAGACCGGGGGCAAGAGCCCGCAAATCTTCATGCCCGATTTGTACGACCTCGACGCCGCAGTGGACCGCGCCGTGGGTGGCATCTACGACAACGCCGGCCAGGTGTGCAACGCCGGTTCGCGTTTGTTGGTGCACCGCTCCTTGTACGACGCTTTTGTGGAGCGCTTTGTGGCGCGCACGCAGCAAACCTACCGCCCCGGCGACCCTTTGGATCCCACCACCACCATGGGCCCCTTGGCCAGCCGAGGCCACCAAGCTGGTGTGCTCAAACGCATCGCGCTGGCCCAAGCCGAGGGTGCGCAATGCGTGATAGGCGGCGGCAGCACCTTGGGCGAGGAAGCCACCTTTGTGGCGCCCACGCTCATCGCCGGAGCGACGCAGTCGATGGCCATCGTGCAAGAGGAGGTCTTTGGCCCCGTCGCCACGGTGCAAGCCTTTGACACCGAAGCACAAGCGCTGCAGATGGCCAACGACTCCATCTACGGCTTGGCCGCCTCGGTCTGGACGTCCGACCTGAAAACCGCGCACCGCATGGTGGGCGCGCTCGAGGCGGGTGTCGTCTGGGTCAACTGCTTTGGCGACGGCGACATGACGCAGCCCTTTGGTGGCTACAAGCAAAGCGGCAACTCGCGCGACAAACACATCGACAGCCTGCTGTCGTACATGCAAACCAAATCGGCGTGGTTCAACCTCGTTTGAACCCCCCATACGCCAAAGGAACCACATGATTCGATGCAACTTTTATATCGACGGCGCTTGGGTAGAACCCCAGCGGTCCGGTGCCGAGCACCCCATCGTCAACCCGGCCGACGAGAGCATCATGGGCACGGTGGCCATGGGCTCTACCGAGGACGCGGCGCTGGCGGTGCAAGCTGCACGGCGCGCTTTTGAGGATTTCAGCCAAACCACGATGGCGCATCGCCGGGCCTTGTTGGCGCAGCTCAAAACGGTCTTCGAAAAACGTTACACCGAGATGGCCCAAGCCATCAGCCACGAAATGGGCGCGCCGTGGGATTTGGCCTACGACTCCCAAGCCGAGTGCGGCCCGGGTCATATCCAGGCCACCTTGGACGCGGCTGCGGACTACCCCTTTGAAGCACCAATCGGCACACACGGTCAGCTCTTGGCCGAGCCCATTGGTGTGTGTGTGCTCATCACGCCGTGGAACTGGCCCATCAACCAGATCATGTCCAAACTGGCCCCGGCTTTGTTGACCGGTTGCACTGTGGTCATGAAGCCCAGCGAATTCGCGCCCTTGTCGGCGCGCTTGGTGGCCGAGATGGTGCACGAAGCCGGTTACCCGCCCGGTGTGTTCAACCTGTTGTACGGCGATGGCCCCGTGGTGGGCTCGGCGCTGTGCGCAGACCCCGAGGTGGACCTGGTGTCCTTCACCGGCTCGACCGCCGCCGGCGTGTCGGTGGCCAAGGTCTCGGCCGACACGGTCAAGCGCGTGGTGCAGGAGTTGGGTGGCAAATCGCCCAACCTCGTGTTCGCCGATGCGCCTTTGGAAGAAACGATCGGGCGCGCGGTGCGCAAGTGCTTCAACAACACCGGGCAGTCGTGCAACGCACCCACGCGTTTGTTGGTGCAGCGCGCCGTATACGACGAAGCGGTGGCGATTGCCGCACGCGTGGCGGCCCAGGTGCGCGTGGTTCACCCGAGCGAGCGCGGTGATGGCGTGGGTCCACTGGCCATGCGCCGCCAATTCGAGACGGTGCAGCGTTTCATTCAGTTGGGTCTTGACGAAGGGGCCCGTTTGGTCGCCGGTGGTTTGGGTCGCCCCGACGGGTTTGAGCGTGGTTACTACGTCAAGCCCACGGTGTTTGCCGATGTGCGCAACGACATGGCGATTGCCCAGCAAGAGATCTTCGGCCCCGTGCTGTGCATCTTGCCCTTTGACGACGAAGCGCACGCCATCCGCTTGGCCAACGACACCCCGTTTGGCTTGGCCGCCTACATCAACACCGCTAACCCCGAGACCGCGCAGCGCGTGGCGCGGCATTTGCGCGCGGGCACCATCTCCATCAACGGTGTGGGCAACGAATACTGCTCGCCCTTTGGCGGCTACAAACAGTCGGGCAACGGCCGCGAGTGGGGCCGCTTTGGTTTGCAAGACTACCTCGAATACAAGTGCATCAACGGACAGTGAAACAGGGAGAACCTCATGAAAATTACCGATGTCAAAACGTTTGTGGTCGGCAACCCGCCCCCGGGGTTTGGTGGCCGCTATTTTGTTTTTTTGAAACTCATCACCGACGCCGGCATTGAAGGCCTGGGCGAGGTGTACAGCCTGCCCTTCCACCCACACGTGGTGGAAAAAATGATCAAAGACGTGGTCGAGCGCTGCGTGATCGGACAAGAGCCCTACAACATTGAGCGCATTTGGCGCAGCGTGTATTCGAGCGGTTTCACCCAGCACCCCGACCTGTCGATGATGGGCATCTTGAGCGGCATCGAAATGGCCTGCTGGGACATTGTGGGCAAGGACGTGAACAAGCCGGTCTACAAATTGTTGGGCGGCCAAGTGCACGAGAAGTTGCGCAGCTACACCTACATCTACCCCAAGCCCGGCGACAAGACCGATGTCTACGCCGACCCGATCTTGGCCGCCGAGCGCGCCGCCGAGTACATCGCCATGGGCTTCACCGCGCTCAAGTTTGACCCGGCCGGGCCGTACTCCGCATATGACGGCCGCCAACTGTCCCTCACCGAGTTGGACCGCTCCGAAACCTTCGTGAGGATGTTGCGCGAAGCCGTGGGCCTCAAGGCGGACCTCTTGTTCGGCACGCACGGCCAGATGACGGCAGCAGGTGCGCTTCGCCTGGCGCGCCGTTTGGAGCCCTACGACCCGCTGTGGTTCGAAGAGCCCATGCCCCCGGACAACCCACGCGAGATGGCCAAGGTCGCCCGTGGTACGAGCATCCCGATCGCCACTGGCGAACGCTTGGCCACGAAATACGACTTTGTGCGTTTGCTCGAAGAGGGCGCTGCGGCGATTTTGCAAATGAACCTGGGCCGAGTCGGCGGCATTTTGGAAGCGAAAAAAATCGCCTCCATGGCCGAGGCCTACCACGTGCAAATCGCGCCACACCTGTATTGCGGACCGGTGGTGGGCGCGGCCAACATCCAGTTGGCCACCTGCAGCCCGAACTTCCTGATCCAAGAAAGCATCTTGGATTGGAAAGGCTTCCATTCCGAGATTTTGAAGAAACCGATCCAGTGGCAAGACGGCTATATCATCCCGCCGACCGAACCCGGTTTGGGTGTGGAACTCAATGAAGAGGTGGCCTTGAAGCACCCCTACACCGGCACGGCACTGCACTTGGACATGACACACCACCCGATCCTGCCTTGAGTCTTGTCATCCTGAAAAATGTTGTGATGCATTGCGAGTACTACAGGGGGGCAAATACTCGGATTGCATCACGGGTTTCCGATGATTCATGTCCAGGAAGTCAGAGATAACCTAAGCGCCGAGTTGTTAAACGGCTCTGTCAAATCAATTTACGAAAGATTCACATCATGAACGATATGGAACAACTGAACGCTCTTGTAGCCAATGGGAAATTGTCGCGTCGGGAATTCGTCTCCCGTGCCAGCGCGCTGGGTGTTGGCTCTTCGCTCGGTGGTTTGCTGTTGACCGGCGAGGCAGCTGCACAAACAAAGAAAACCCCTAAAAAAGGCGGAACCCTTCGTGTGGGTATGGAGGGTGGAAGTGCCAGCGATTCTCTCGATCCTCGCACTTATGCAGACTCCATCATGATTGCAGCGTCATTGACGTTGATGAATGGCTTTATTGAAATTGGCAATGATGGCAAAGCCAAAGGTGAATTGTTGGAGAGCTGGTCCACCAAGCCTGGTGCGACCGAGTGGGTGTTCAATGTGCGCAAAGGCATCAAGTTCACATCGGGCAAGACGCTCGATGCCGACGACATCCTGTATTCCTTGTCGTTGCACATGGGTGATACGAAATCGCCCGCCAAAGGTTTGCTCAAGCAAATCAAGGAAATGAAGAAGCTGTCACCGACGCAAGTTCAGTTCACGCTGGAGAGCGGTAATGCCGACTTCCCATCCGTCTTGTCGGATTACCATTTGGTCGTGACCTCCAATGGCTGGACAGATTGGACAAAACCAGACGGTACAGGTGCTTTCACGCTCGAAAAATTCGAGCCAGGTGTCCGCATCACGTTCAAGAACAAAGGCAGTTATTGGAAGCCAGGCCGCGGCAATTTCGATGGCGTGGAAATTTTGTACATCAATGACAAGGCGGCCCGCACAGCCGCACTCCAATCCGGAAAAATCGATGCAGCCAACCGCCTGGATGCCAGGACCGTGAATTTGCTGGCCAAAAATCCGAAGCTCAACATTGTTCGGACCAAAGGCTCTGGCAACCGCTACTGCTTCGTCTCTCACGTCACGGCGGCACCTTACAACAACAAGGACTTGAGAACCGCTTTGAAGTTCGGTATTGATCGCAAAAAGATCATTGACACGGTGTTCAATGGTTTTGCATCCGTGGGCAACGACCACACCTTGGATGCCAACAATCCTTTCTACAACAAGAAGATGGCCCAGCGTGCTTATGACCCGGACAAAGCCGCATTCCACTTCAAGCGTTCCGGTGTCGCGGCTTCGGATCTTGAATTGCTCACCTCTGAGGGTGCCTGGGGTTCTGCTGTCGATTGCGCATCGATCTACCAGGAGTCACTGAAAAAAGCAGGCATTCAGCTCAAAGTCAAAAAGGTAGCCGCCGATGGTTACTGGAGTGATGTGTGGCTCAAGCAGCCTTTCTGCGCCGCCTATTGGGGAAGTCGCCCAACGGCAGACGTTGCCTTGTCGACCACCTTCAAATCAGATGCCGAGTGGAATGACACCAAATGGAAAAACGCCGAGTTTGACAAACTGATTCTGGAAGCGCGTGTTGAACTGAACGAAGCCAAGCGCAGTGAGATGTATGCCCGCGCGCAAGAGATCGTTGCAGACGACGGCGGCATGGTTTGTTTTGCCATCAGTGACTATTTGGATGGCTATGCCAAAAACGTCATGGGCAACGATCCTCACCCCCGTTACGACCTCGCGGATGACCGGATCGCAGAAACCGGATGGTTCGCCTGATTCACGGTTTCGTAAAAAGGTAAGACATGTTGAGAATCGTATTCAGCCGACTGTTATTGGGTGTGTTGACTTTGTTGGCTGTGAGCATGCTTATCTTTGCCGCAACCGAAGTACTGCCTGGCGATGTCGCCAGTGCAGTACTGGGGCAAGGTGCCACCGCCGAAACACTGGCGGTATTCCGCAAGGAATTGGGCTTGGACCTGCCGGCGACAACGCGGTACATGAACTGGCTAACAGGGGCACTCAGTGGTGACCTGGGTGTGTCCATGACCAACCAAAGACCCATTTTGGAAGAAATTGCGCCACGCTTTCTGAACACCTTGTTCCTGGCGTTTTTTGCGGCATTGATTGCCATTCCTTTGGCCGTTGGCTTGGGGATTGTGTCTGCGATCAATGAAGGAAAGTCGGTTGACCGTGCGTCCAATGTCTTGTCATTGATGACCATCTCGGTGCCCGAGTTCTTCATTGCCTACCTGTTGATCATGGTGTTTTCCGTGCAACTCGATTGGCTGCCTTCACTGGCGACGGTATTTCCGGACATGGCCTTGGGCGAGCGCCTGTATGTGACGGCCTTGCCGGCCATCACCTTGACACTGTTGGTGACTGCGCACATGTTGCGCATGACCAGGGCATCGGTTTTGTCCATCATGTCCCAGCCCTACATAGAGATGGCCTTTCTCAAGGGTTTGACACGGTCACGCATCGTGATCCGCCATGCACTGCCCAATGCTGCGGCACCGATCATTGCTGTGGTCGCACTCAATTTGGCTTATTTGATTGTTGGGGTGGTGGTCATTGAAGTGGTTTTTGTGTACCCAGGCATTGGGCAACTGATGGTGGATGCGGTGTCTAAACGCGATCTGCCAGTTGTTCAGGCGTGTGGCCTCATTTTTGCTGGTGCATTTGTGGTGCTCAACACCTTGGCCGATGTGCTGGCCATCTTGGTCAATCCCCGGTTGCGCAAGCCACGATAAATCAATTCAAAGAACTAAAAAATGCGCTTGTTTGGACAAACTCCGACCCCCTCTGCAAAGATGGGCCTTTCCATCATTTTCATCTTTCTGAGCTTGGCCATATTTGCCCCTTGGCTTGCACCCTATGGCGAATCTGAAACCTTGGCCGGTACGTGGGATCCACCCTCCGCACAACATTGGCTGGGCACAGACAACATCGGTCGGGATATTTTTTCACGTTTGATCTATGGAGCCAGAATGACGGTGGCCGTGGCGCTGGCAACGACACTTTTGTCTTTTGTTTTCGGCACTGTGACGGGTTTTCTGGCGGCTGTGGGTGGCAAGTGGATTGATCTGACTTTGTCAAGAATTGTGGATGTGATGCTGAGCATTCCGCTGCTCATCTTTGCGCTGATCATCCTGTCTGTTTTTGGCTCGTCCATTCCCGTTTTGATCCTCACCATTGCGATCCTCGATGCCACGCGCGTTTTCAGATTGGCCAGAGCGGTGGCGATGAATATTTCGGTCACCGAGTTTGTGGAAGTGGCGAGATTGCGGGGTGAAGGTCTGTGGTGGATCATCCGGCGTGAGGTATTGCCCAACGCGGCCCCCCCCATGATTGCAGAATTCGGTTTGCGTTTTTGTTTTAACTTTTTGTTTGTCGCTGGCCTGAGTTTTCTGGGTTTGGGCATTCAGCCACCCTTGGCGGACTGGGGCGGCATGGTGCGGGACAACGCTCAAGCCATCTCTTTTGGTCTGATGGCGCCCATGTGGCCAGCCTTGGCCATTGCCTTGATGACCATCGGTATCAACCTTGTCGTGGACTGGGTGCTTTCAATCAATTCGCGCCCATCTGGTGCGTCGGCGGAGTTGTGATCCATGAGCGATAACTATCTGGAAATCAAGGACTTGAGGATTGAAAGCATTGCCGGTCAAGTCCTGGTCGACGGCATTTCATTGACCCTTCGACGGGGTGAGGTGCTTGGCCTGATTGGAGAAAGCGGCGCTGGTAAATCCACGATTGGGTTGGCTTCCATGGTGTATGCCAGAGGGGGCTGCCACATCCACAGTGGACATGTGCTGGTTGAAGGCCGCTCCATCAGAGATCTCGATGCCGATCAGCGCAGAGGGGTTCGGGGTGTCAAGATCGCCTACATCGCACAAAGTGCTGCTGCATCGTTCAACCCCGCCCACACATTGATGGATCAAGTGTGTGAAATGCCTCTGCAGCACAAGCTGATGAGCAGGCAGGAAGCGAGGCAATGGGCGATTGAGTTGTTCAAGGCGCTGGATTTGCCCGATCCGGAAAATTTCGGTGAAAGATACCCGCACCAGGTTTCAGGCGGTCAACTTCAGCGGGCCATGGCGGCCATGGCCATGTCTTGCCGTCCGGATGTCTTGGTTCTGGATGAGCCAACCACCGCGCTGGATGTGACCACACAAATTGAAGTGCTGGCCTTGCTCAAAAAACTCATTCGTGAGCACAACATGGCTGCCTTGTACATCACGCATGACCTGGCGGTGGTTGCGCAAATTGCGGATCGCATCATGGTGTTGAGGCAGGGGCAACAAGTTGAATTGGGCTCAACCGAACAAATACTTCACCAACCCCAACAAGCCTACACCGCTGCCTTGGTGGCGGAGCGCAGTGCATCCGAGAAAATGTCCTCCAATACGCTGGACGATGCAGCCGAAGACGTGTTGACCGTGACACATGCAGTCGGGGCCTATGGCGATGCCGTGATTGTTCGTGATGTCTCCATTCGAATTCGACGCGGTCAAACCATGGCCGTTGTGGGTGAGTCCGGTTCGGGTAAAAGCTCTTTGGCAAGATTGGTTGCCGGCTTGTTGACCCGCAGAAGCGGAGACATCCAACTCAGTGGTGAATCGCTGGCGCCCTCGTATGCCAACCGAACCAAAGAGCAGTTGCGTCGCTTGCAATTGATTTTTCAATTGCCCGATGTGGCGCTCAATCCTCGGCATACCGTCGGGGACACCATTGGCAGGCCGCTCGAATTTTATTTTGGCTTGAAGGGCGATGAAGTTCGGCGCAGGGTGCAAGAACTGTTGACGCAAGTGGGCTTGCCCAAAGACTATGCGCATCGGTTGACCAGTGCACTGTCAGGTGGTCAGAAGCAGCGCGTGTGCATTGCCAGAGCCTTGGCAGCCAAGCCCGATGTGATCATTTGTGATGAACCTACTTCGGCGCTGGACCCCTTGGTCGCAGATGAAATTTTGAAGCTTCTCAAAAAATTGCAGGACGACATGGGACTGGCTTATCTCTTCATCACGCACGACTTGGGGGTTGTTCGGCGCATTGCGCACAACACGGCTGTCATGCTCAAAGGTGAGTTGGTGGTGGAAGGTCCTACCCAAACGGTTTTTTCGCCACCCTTCCATCCTTACACCCAGTCATTGATTTCATCGGTGCCAGAAATGCGAACCGATTGGCTGGACAAGGTGTTGGCTAATCGGGTGACAAGCTGAGTTCATCCAGTTCCATCGCACGCGTATCGGACAAGGAGAGTTGTTTCATCAACCAGGTCCGAAATGTTGTGACCAGTTCTTTTTGCTGGCTATTTTGGGTGATCTCTGCAAACCAATAAGCTTGTGGCCCCATGAGTTCCCGGTCATCAAATCGTTTGAGAAGACCCGACTGAAGCTCCTGGATGATCATGGTCTGGTCAACCACCAAAATGCCTGCCCCGGCAATGGAGGCATTGATGGCTTGATCCAAAGTACTGAAATGCAGTCCCCCCTGTGTATCCACGCCACTCAAGCCGAAGTGGAGATCCCATTGCTCCCAAACCGGTAAGCGTTTGTCACCATCCAAGATGTGCAACAGGGTTGCTTTGACCAGCTTCGGCGGTTGGTTGCCGTGCCACAGTGATGGGCTGCAGGCCATGATGTGGTGTTCCTGCATCAGCCTCTGGCAGGCGAGGTCCGGCCAAGGTGCTTGGTCAAAGAACACCAGGCAATCGTGTTGGCGCGCGCTTTTGAGCGTTTGAATCCTGTCTGTGGTGATGGACAAATCGATGAACGGGTATTGGCTCCTGAAGTCTGACAATCGGGGCGCCAACCACCGCGTGGCAAATGTAGGCGGCGCATTGATGTTCAGCATTTGCCTTGCGGGCGTTTGGCGCGCTTTTTCCACGGCTTCTTCTATTTGTCCAAAAGCGTTCAGCAGTGCGTCCGACAGCGCTTGACCAGCAGGCGTCAAGCTGACCGATTGATGCGCCCTTTCAAACAAGCGTGTATCCAAATGTTGCTCGAGCATTTTCACCTGTCGACTGATGGCGCCTTGCGTGACATGCAGCAGCTCGCCTGCTTTGGTGAAGCTGCCTGTTTGTGCTGCGGTTGCAAATGCCCTCAGCGCGTTGAGGGGGGGGAGTCTTTTCATGGGGGCTTCAAGATGAATGAACAAAACTGACAATCAATACATGTTCAACGAATTCCTTGATTCGGCAGTGCTTGGTGTGATGGTTTGTCGCGCAATAGCCGCTTGATTGGGCTCAATGATTATGCGGTCTGGCTGCTCTGTCAGAACCTCAGAGGGTCAATTTTGCAGTGCGTTTTATTTTTTTATCCATGGCATGACTGACATCCAAGTTGGATGAAATTGGGGAAAACCAACAAGGCAAATACTCAAATTGAACGGATTGCATGCCAGTAAATCGGCACATAAGATTTATTCAAAGCAGTGTGTGACTGCTTGGTTGCAGATCAATCCGGATCGGCAAAAGATGAAAGAAAGACTTATGAAAAAATCAACTGTTTTCCGCGCCTTACCTTTGGTGGCTTTGTGTGCATCCAATCTGAGCTTTGCCGCTGAAACCAATGCCAACAGCTACAAGTTTTCTGGCACGCTGGATCTTGGCATTTTCCGTGACTTCGATGGCACCAACAACGTGGGCCCCATCTCCAGAAGCAACGTGGCGCTCTCAGGCGAACGTGATCTTGGCAATGGCAACAAAGCCAACTTCAAGCTGAGTGTTCGTCTGGACCCTTCTTCTGGCGATGCCAACGATCCTGGTGATACCAAAAAGCCTTTTTTCCACGGTGAAGCCACGGTGGGTCTGAAAAACGACAAGCTCGGTAGCATCAAGTTGGGTCGTGCACTGGATGTGTTGGGTAACAACAACTGGGCTTATGACCCGTTCTACAACTTTGACTCCATTGCCTCTTCGGCCTGGCATCTTTGGTCATGGAACTACACCACGGACCGCACCAGCAACACGAGCAAAGCCACGGGCAAACCTGCCGGTGAGTACGGTCGACTGAACAACGGTATTTTTTATGATTCGCCCGACTTCAATGGCTTCAAGCTGCACGTGAGTGGCTCTTTTGAAAAGAGCCCCAAAGTGCAAGGTTCGGGTACAGAGAACAATTTGGGCGCTGCTGTGACCTACAACAAGGGCCCCATTTCCTTGATGCTGGGCAACAGCAAAAACACCAGTGGTGACAAAGAGACATTTCTGGGTGGCAAGTACACCATTGGAACGCTGGAGTTGATGGGTGCGATCGACCGTACCTCTTACAACGGCACCACGGTGTCGACCAACACGGCCAAAACGGCTGGCGTGAGCTACGGCATGGGCAAATACCGTTTCATGGGCAGTGTGGGTCAGATCGATGACGCGCAATCCACAAAAATGATGGGTGTGGGTGCCCAATACTTCATCGATAACCAAACCAATGTGTACGTGAGTGCGGGTAGCAAATCATTCAAGACACTTTCTTCCACCAATGCCATTGGTGTTGGCATCAATTACAGTTTCTGATCGGTTAGTAGTTTCATCCAAGTGTTAGACCTTTGACCATGGCGAATGCAATGTCTGAAATTCAGGCCTTGCATTTGCCATGTTTTTTTATTGTTGTTTCACTATTTCCTCTTAGGTCACTTTTTTAGACCCTGTCTTTGGCTCATTCAATGCATCACTTGTTCTTTGACGATGCATTTGACTTAGCGCCTTAGACTCACCACCGCATCCTGCAGCTTGTGGGCATCCATGCGACAGGATGCTCCGGATTTTGATTGGACAATCCCGAACCGTGCGTCTTCGTCTGGAAGACTGGCATAAGGATTCAAATCAATGACAACGATACATGCGATGGACATCGGCCTTGTGGGCCTGGGCGTGATGGGGGAAAACCTCGCGCTGAACCTGGAGCGCAATGGCTTTTCGGTTGCGGGCTTTGACCTCGATGCCCTCAAGCGCGACAACTTTACACAACGCACCCAAGGCCTCCAGGCACAGGTCTGCGCCAGCTTGGCCGATTTGGTGGCCAGTCTGTCGGTGCCCCGGCGCGTCTGGCTGATGGTGCCCGCTGGCGCGGCCGTTGACCAGGTGCTGGCGCAGCTCACGCCCCTCATGTCCTCTGGTGATGTGCTGATCGATGGCGGCAACACGCTCTTCACCGACACCCAGCGGCGCATCGAGGCCCTGCGTGCATCGGGCATCTTGTATGTAGGCGCGGGGGTCAGTGGCGGCGAGGAGGGCGCTTTGCGGGGCCCGGCCCTCATGCCCGGCGGCTCGCCCGAGGCCTGGCAACTGGTCAAGCCCTTGCTGCAGGCCATTGCCGCCCATGCCGAAGACGGTCAGCCCTGCTGCGAGTGGATGGGGCCAGATGGCGCAGGCCATTTTGTGAAGATGGTGCACAACGGCATCGAATACGCCGACATGCAGATGATTTGTGAGACCTATGCCTTCATGCACAAGCTGGGCTTGTCGGCGGCAGAAATGAGCGAGGTGTTCGCCACCTGGAACGAGGGTGAGCTGGGCAGCTACTTGATCGACATCACCGCGCAAATCCTTCGACGCACCGACCCCGAGACCGGTGCGCCTTTGGTCGACATGATTCTGGACACCGCCGAACAAAAAGGCACGGGCAAATGGACCAGCCAGGTGGCGCTGGATTTGGGCGTGCCTGCGCCCACCATTGCAGAGGCCGTGTTCGCCCGCACCCTGAGCGCCATCAAGACCGAGCGCGTGGCAGCCGCCCAGGTCTTGCACGGGCCTGATGATTCGCCCTGGCCTGAGCGCAGTGCGGTGTTGGCCCAGCTGCGCAGCGCCCTGATGGCCGCCAAGGTCTGCGCCTACGCCCAGGGCTTTGCCCTGTTGCGGGCCGCTGACCGCGAACACCAGTGGCAGCTGCCCATGGCCCAGGTGGCCCAAGTCTGGCGGGCCGGTTGCATCATCCGCGCCCACCTGCTCGAAGACATCCGCCGCGCCTATCAACATCAGGCCGATTTGCCCAATTTGCTGGTGGACCCGCACTTCGCCCGCGTCATGGCCGACAGCCAGCAAGACCTGCGTGAAGTCGTGGCCCAAGCTGCGCTGCATGGCGTGCCCATGCCCGCTTTCATGAGCGCCCTGGGTTATTACGACGCCTACCGCTCAGCGCGTTTGCCCGCCAACTTGCTGCAAGCCCAGCGCGATTATTTTGGAGCCCACACCTACCAGCGCACGGACCGTGCGGGCAAGTTCCATACGCGCTGGGGAGCTTGAAGCAAGGCGGCTAGCCCCCTCAAGCCAGCCAGCCCACGCGCTCCAAAGTCCAGACAAGACCCAACACCACGATGGCTGTCGAACCGCCTGCCACGACCACCCAGCGGTAAAAACGGGTGCGGCGCAACAGCCAGGCGATGGGCAAGAACACCAAAACGATGGCCAGCTGGCCCAGTTCTACGCCCACATTGAATCCGCCCAGGGCTGCGACCAGGGCGCTGGCGGGCAAGCCCAGATCCAGCAGCACGCTGGCAAAGCCAAAGCCGTGAACCAAGCCAAACACGAAGGCCAAGCGCCAGCGCTTGAGCGAGTTGATGCCCAGCAGATTGTTCAAGGCGGCCAGCACCACCGACAAGGCGATGGCCGGCTCCACCAGATCGGGCGGGGGCGTGAGCCACCCCAGGATGGTCAAGCCCAGTGTGATGGAGTGCGCCACCGTGAAAGCCGTGACCACGGCCAGCACATCGATCAGCACAGGTCTGGCCTGCTGCGCTGCGGGCCACTGCGTGATCCGTTGGCGCGAGGGCTGCAAGGGTGCCAGCACCAACAGGCTGAGCAAAAAAACAATGTGGTCAATGCCGATCCAGATGTGCCACACCCCTTCGACGATGTAGCGGCCGAACACCCGCCAAGCGCTGCTGTCGGCCTGGCTCAGCTGCGCCTCGGGGCGCTCGGGGCTGAGCAAGGCGCTGCTCTGAAAGCCCGGCAAATCCACCTTCAACAGGCCACGGTGCAAGCTGTCTTGATCAAACATCAGGCCATAGCGCAAGGTCAGAGGGGCACTCGAAAGATCCGAGATGCCGGGGCAATCGGGTGTCCACTGCGCACTCAGATAAGTCCCGTCGGCGTGTTCGCTGGCTTGCAGATCGGCCACGCCCAACTGGCATTTTTGGCCCGCCGCACTCAGCTGCAAACCCTGATCGAGCCAACGGCCCAGTTCAGCGCTGCGCATCTGGGTCTCGCCCCAGCTGACTTGGCCATCGCGGTCGGCATCCAGATCGAAGATCAGGTCCACATCGCGCAGATGCAGGTCGGCACGCAAGGTCAGCCGCCCCTCTGGCGCGCTGAGCGTGAGATAACTGTTGCTGCTGGAATGCGCCAGAGCCGCGCCCGACCACAGCACAGCAGCCACAAAGGTCAACACACCGAGCAAGGCACGCCAGTGCTGGCGCATGGGTTGGCGGGTCATGGGCGCTCCTTGGACCAGCTCGGGTGAGCCTTCAGCTGTAACAGGAGCGGGGCCAATTGCGGGTCGGTGTAGCTCGTAGTTTGCGCCCACTGGACCACCGGTTCGGCCGCCCGTGCCTGCTGGAGCGCGAGCGCGGCCTGGGCGAACAGCAGTGCGTCAGGTGGTTCCTTTTGCATTTGCCAGTTCTCGATGGACAAGGCCAGGCCGGCCGCCAGATCTTGCCCATACGCAATTTGGTAAATCAGTTTGGGCCGTTCGATCAGTGATTCCTGGCGCAGCGCTTGCGATTGCAGGCGCGCCCCCATCTGCCCGGCCAAGGCCGCTTCATCCGGCGCTTTCAGCCCGCGACTGGCCATCAGGGCCTGCATCAACAAGGCATCGGTCAAGTTGGCGTTGAGCTTGGCCGAGTTGGCCGTGGCGACGGCTTTGGCCTGCTGAAACTGCCCCTGCTGGTTGAGCAAATCCGCCAAGGACAGCCTGAGCAAATGCGACTGGGGGTGGGCCTGCAGCAGCCGCTGCCAGACGGCGATGGCCCGATCGGGCTGATGGGCCACGCGGTGCGCCTCGCCCAGATGAAAGCCGATCCAGACTTGCGAGGCGGCATCTTGGTGATCGGGCGAGCGCATCGACGCGCTCAGCAATTGCACGGCAGTCAAGGCTTGTCCGGTTCGGTAAAGCAAAACAGCGCGGTAAATCTCGCCTTCTCTCGGGCCAAAGCGTCGCGCTATGTCTTCGGCGTCTTGGCGGGCAGCGCTCATGTTGGCTTGGAGCAAATGCAGGGCAAAGCGCCACGACCAGAACTCTGTACGCTCGGGGTTCAGGGCGATGGCCTGGTTGATGTCTTTCAAGCCACCATCGAAGTCGTGGAAACCCTGCTTGACCAAACCCCGCATGAAAAAACCATCGGCGGGCAGATCAGATGTCTGCCACCAAGGCATCAAAGCCGCCTTGGCCGAACCAAACCAGCGCAAATCGCCCTCATTGAAGCCCAAGCTGAACACGGCCCGGGCATAGGCCAGTGCTGCCTGCAAGTCTTGCGGTTGAGCTCGCCAAGCCTGGTCCAGAGCACGCAGCGAACTGGCGCTGCCCCCCGCCGTGTGCACCGAAGCGGCCAAAACAACCGCCGAAGGTTGAGGCAAAAAACGCTCCTGCGCGGTGGCGCTCAAGCCTGTCAACACGAGCGAGGCGGCCATTGCGATGTGGCGGCAGTCACGCCAGTCATTGGAAAACGGTGCAGATTGAAAAGGCGACCCAAGCAAAGGGGTTTTGTCCATCTTGGGAGAGCTTTCAAGGAATGTGACTAGCATGGAGGTGTGTCTGAAACCGCAGACACTTGATTCTGAATCTTTTCGACAACCTCATTCCCAGAAGGTGTTTCTATGAAAATCGTGATGACGGCTCTTGTTTCTGCTTTCATGCTGATGTCCGCTCCCGCCTTCGCAGGCAGCCATGGCGGCGGCAAAATGGACGACAAAAAAGTTGACTGCTCGAAAAAAGAAAACGAGAAGAACCCCGCTTGCGTCAAGAAGTAATTTTTCTTGGCTCTGCGCAAAAACCCCTCTTGAGGGGTTTTTTTTCGCCTGTCTGCAAACCCATCTTATTCTTCCTGTCCAAGGTTACAAAACCAGAACAATTCAACCAGCCTACGGATTTGGTAACAAAATTTCACGATATCGCATAGGATGGTTACATACAAGGGCCACGCGTTGAGTGTGGCCATTGCTCAAATCCCCAACGAAAGTGAGACCCCCATGACCACCAAAATCGGCATCAACGGATTTGGCCGCATCGGCCGCATGGTGCTGCGTGCAGCGGTGCAAAACTTCAAGGATGTCGAGATCGTCGGCATCAACGACCTGCTGGAGCCCGAGTACCTGGCCTATATGCTGGAGTACGACAGCGTGCATGGCCGCTTCCAGGGCACGCTGTCGGTCGAGGGCAGCACCCTGATCGTGAACGGCCAACGCATTCGCCTCACACAAGAGCGCGACCCGGCCAACCTGAAGTGGAACGAGGTGGGCGCGGACGTGGTGATCGAAGCGACAGGCTTGTTTCTGGACAAGGACAGCGCGGGCAAACACCTGAGCGCAGGCGCCAAAAAGGTGGTGATGTCGGCGCCGTCGAAAGACGACACGCCGATGTTTGTGTATGGGGTGAACCATGCGTCCTACGCGGGCCAGGCCATCATCAGCAACGCCAGCTGCACCACCAACGCGCTGGCCCCCATCACCAAAGTACTGAACGACAAATGGGGCATCAAGCGCGGCCTGATGACCACCGTGCACGCCACCACCGCGACCCAAAAAACCGTGGACGGCCCGAGCAACAAAGACTGGCGCGGGGGGCGCGGCATTCTGGAAAACATCATCCCCAGCAGCACGGGCGCAGCCAAGGCGGTGGGCGTGGTGATCCCCGAGATCAAGGGCCGGCTCACAGGCGTGGCGGTGCGCGTGCCCACCAGCGATGTGTCGCTGGTGGATTTGACGGCCGAACTGAACAACCCAGCCACCTATGCCGAAATCTGCGCCGAGATGAAGGCGCAAAGTCAAGGGGCGCTCAAGGGGGTGTTGGGCTACACCGAGGCCAAGGTGGTGTCGACCGATTTCCGGGGCGAGGTGTGTACCAGCGTGTTCGACGCAGAGGCAGGCATGGCCCTCGACAGCACCTTCGTCAAGGTGATGGCTTGGTACGACAACGAGTGGGGCTACTCGAACAAGTGCCTGGAGATGGCGCGGGTGGTGGGGCGCTGAGCAAGCTCATGGGCATGGAGGCAAGCGGGTAAATGCTGTCTTGACAGCTTGGTGCGCCCCGCACAAAGTGGGCGGCTGTTCTTTTGAAGGCTCGCCTGCCCATGAACACCTCTCAGCACGAACACATTGCCCAAGTGGTCCATGTCGCCACCTACGGCACAAACGCTGCGGCACCGCGCCATGAGCAGCTGATACGCGACTCCTGGTTTCGCTGTGTGCACGAGCACCAGCTGGACCCCACCCGCATGCAGGAAGCCATCATCTTGCCGCACACGCGCTTGCGTGAGCACCAGGACCAGATGGAAGCGTTTTTGCACATCGCGCGGCATGGCCTGGAGTCGCTCTATGCCAAAGTCGCGGGCCTCGGTTATGTGGTGTTGCTCACCGATGCCAAGGGCGTGACGGTGGATTTTCTGGGCGATCTGGTGTTCGAGCCCAGCTTGCGCAAGGCGGGGCTGTACCTGGGGGCCGACTGGAGCGAGCAGCATGCAGGCACTTGTGGCGTGGGCACTTGCATCAACACCGGGCAGGCGCTCACGGTGCATTTGGACGACCACTTCGATGCCACGCACATTCCACTGACCTGCACCTCGGCGCCCGTGTATGACAGCCGCGGCCAGCTCAGCGCCGTGCTGGACATCTCGCAACTGAGCTCGGCCCAGCCCAAGGCGAGCCAGCACCTGGCCTTGCAGCTGGTGCAGATGTACGCGCACGACATCGAGAACGCCGCTTTTTTGTACCGACATCGCCGCGACTGGATTTTGCGCTTGTCCAGTGCGCCGCAGTTTCTGGATGTGCAGCCCGAGTACCTGCTGGCGCTGGACACGCAGGGCCGCGTGGTGGGTCACAACCGCCGCGCTCAGCTGGGTTTGCAAACTGACCCGATGCAGCCCCTGCTCGGGACGCGTTTTGAGCGATTGTTTGAATTGCCCTTTGCCGATTTGGGGCGTTATGTGCAAACGCGCCCCTCGGACCAGCGCGCGGTATTGCACGCTGGCGGGCGGCAATTGCTGTTTTTGTCAGCCACCCCGCCGCCCAAACAGCCCGCCAGCCAGAGCCTGCGCGAGACAGCGGTACCACCCGCCTTGGCGGCCCTGTCTGCAGGAGACCCGTCCTTGGATCGGCAAATCGAGCGCGTGGCGCGGCTGGTCAACTCGCCCATCAGCTTGCTGATCACGGGTGAGACCGGCTCGGGCAAGGAATACTTTGCCAAGGCCGTGCATGCCAGCAGCGAGCGCAGGCAGCGGCCCTTTGTGGCGGTCAACTGCGCCGCGATTCCCGAGACCCTGATCGAGAGCGAGCTGTTCGGGCATTTGCCCGGCAGCTTCTCGGGCGCTTCGCCCAAGGGCAAACGGGGGCTCATTCCAGAGGCCGATGGGGGCACCTTGTTTCTGGACGAAATCGGGGACATGCCGCTGGCCTTGCAGGCCCGGCTGCTGCGTGTGCTGTCCGAGCGCGAAGTCTTGCCCGTGGGGGCCACGCGGGCGGTGCCGGTCAATGTGCGGGTGATCGCGGCCACCCATGCGCCTCTGGAGACCTGGGTGCGGGCCGGGCGTTTTCGGGACGACCTGTATTACCGCCTGAATGGGGCGCACATCACGCTGCCGCCCTTGCGTGAGCGATCCGATCTGAGCGCCATGATTGACCGTCTGCTGCAGGGGCGAACGCTGGCCCCCGAAGCTCGGCAGCGCCTCTTGCAGCACCGCTGGCCAGGCAACCTGCGTGAACTGCGCAATGTGCTCGATTACGCCAGCAGCATGGGGCGTCATGACCCGATCGGGCTGGAGGACTTGCCGGAGCTGCTGGGCAGCGAAGTGATCAAGCCGGTTGTGTCCCTTGGTACCGCGCAGCCTTTGCCAGCAGGCGATGACGCCGCTTTGTTGCACGCGCTGCGCCAAGCGCAGTGGAACGTGAGCGCCGTGGCCCGCGAGTTGAAGCTGTCGCGCATGACGCTGTACCGGCGCATGAAGCGTTCAGGCATCGTGGCACCGCATCGGCAAGCTGACGGATCGGTGGGTGATGGGGCGAGTCTGTGACACCTGTCACAGGGTGGGTGTGACACCTGACGCGCTGTGACATCCGGGAAGACCCCCGTGCCATCTGGGATTGTTGAGCTCTGACAAGGACTTGCGTGTGCTGAACGGGCTGGCACGGCACTTGATTGACCCACAGACCGCGCCATGTCGTGTGCGGCACAACCAGGAGAGAAACCCATGAGTGACAAGACCCCCTCGCAGAGGGCGCAAGATTGGCTGTCGGGCTTTGAGAATGCCCTGAGCCAAGGCCAGACGGCGCAAGCCACCGCCCTGTTTGACACCGACTGCTACTGGCGGGATTTGGTGTCGTTCACTTGGAACATTTGCACCCAGGAAGGCCAAGATGCCATTGAGGCCATGCTGCAAGCGCGGCTGGCCGATGTGCAGCCCTCGAACTTTGCGCTCGAAGGCGAGGCCACCGAGGCCGATGGCGTGGTCGATGCCTGGTTCACCTTTGAAACCGGTGTCTCGCGCGGGCGTGGTCACCTGAGGCTCAAGGCCACGGCCCAAGGCGATCGGGCCTGGACGCTGTTGACCACCATGACCGAGCTCAAAGGCTTTGAAGAAAAAAAGGGCAGCCGCCGCATCAAAGGGGCCGAACACGGCGCACAAGTGGGCCGCAAAAGCTGGCTGGAGCGACGCCAGGATGAAGAGGCCCGCTTGGGCTACGACGAGCAGCCGCATGTGTTGATCGTCGGGGGCGGGCAGGGGGGCATCATGCTGGCGGCCCGGCTGCGGCGTCTGGGTGTGCCGACCATCGTGGTCGAGCGCAATGAAAAAGCCGGTGACAGCTGGCGCAAGCGCTACAAAACCCTGTGCCTGCACGACCCGGTCTGGTATGACCACCTGCCCTACATGCCTTTCCCCGACGACTGGCCGGTGTTTGCCCCCAAGGACAAGGTCGGTGACTGGCTGGAGATGTACACCAAGGTCATGGAGATCAACTACTGGGGATCGACCACGGCCAAAAAGGCCACCTTCAACGAGGCCCAAGGCGAATGGGAAGTCGTGGTGGACCGCGCTGGCCAAGAGGTGGTGCTGCGCCCCAAAGAGTTGGTGTTTGCGCTGGGCGTGTCGGGTTATGCCAACGTGCCCAAGATTGCGGGCGCTGACAGCTTTTTGGGCGACCAGCACCATTCCAGCAAGCACCCTGGCCCAGAAGACTACAAAGGCAAAAAAGCGGTGGTGTTGGGCTCCAACAACTCGGCCCACGACATCTGCGCCGCCCTGTGGGAGAACGGCGTTGATGTGACCATGGTGCAGCGCAGCAGCACACACATCGCGCCTTCGGAGTCCCTCATGGAGCTGGCCCTGGGCGGGCTCTACAGCGAAGAGGCGGTGCAAAGCGGCATCGATCACCACAAGGCCGATTTGGTGTTTGCCAGCGTGCCCTATCAGATCATGCACACCTTCCACATTCCGGTGTACGACGAGATGAAAAAGCGCGATGCCGACCTGTATGGACGGCTGGAGAAGGCGGGCTTCATGCTGGACTTTGGCGACGATGGCTCAGGCTTGTTCATGAAGTACCTGCGCCGGGGCTCGGGTTATTACATCGACGTGGGCGCGAGCGAGCTGGTGGCCAACGGCAGTGTGAAGCTCAAAAGCCACAACAACATCGAGCGCATCAACCCCAAGAGCGTGACCCTGACCGATGGCACCGAGCTGGAGGCCGATTTGCTGGTGTACGCCACGGGTTATGGCTCGATGAACCACTGGCTGGCCGACCTGATCTCTCCAGAGGTGGCTGACCGCGTGGGCAAGGTCTGGGGCTTGGGTTCGGGCACCACCAAAGATCCTGGCCCTTGGGAAGGCGAGTTGCGCAACATGTGGAAACCCACGCAGCAAAAGCAGCTGTGGATCCATGGCGGCAACCTGCACCAAAGCCGCCACTACTCGCAGTTCCTGTCGCTGCAACTGAAAGCGCGTTACGAAGGCCTGGACACGCCGGTGTACAAGCCTGCGCCCGTGCACCACTTGCGCTGAAACGGGCTCTGACCTGGCGCTGATGCTGCGCTGATCGGCACCACTGCCTGCACATTGTCCGGTGTGCGGGTGGGGTGCCGATCCCTTTTCTCAGCCCCGGCCCCTCAAATAAGCCAGCGCCGAAAAATGTGCGGCCCGCTCGATTACCTCGCCCGCCGCCAACATGCGGTCTTCGCGGAATTTGGTGCTGACGATTTGTACGCCCACAGGTAAGCCATTCACCACGCCTGTGGGCACCGACAGGCCGGGCAAACCGAGGGTTGCAGTGCTGAGCATAGGGGCTTGTGCCAGCAGGATTTGTGCAGTGCGCTCAGGTGATTGCTGGTCGTCGTCGATCGGGAACTGCCGCTCCCACGAGTTGGGCATGAGCAGCACCGGGTAACGCTCCAAAAACACCGCCCAGTCGCGGGCGATGTTGAAGCGCCGGGTCATCGCTTCCAGATATTGATCGCGGTCCCACACCGGGTTGATGGCCATGTAGTGGCTCAATGCGGTGCGCAAAGCGTCGTCGCCATGCTCCCGCATGAAGGGCTCGCCGCCCCGGCGCATGTCGTTCATGACCATGTGGAACTGCATGGCCGAAACCTCGGCAAAGTGGGGTGGCTCGGCTTCTTCGACGGTGTAGCCCGCCGCTTCCAGCCAGTGTGCCGCTTGGTCCACCGCTGCGCTCACAGTCGGGTCGACGGCCGAATGCGCCCAGCTGCGAAACACCGCCACGCGGGTGGGTTGCTTGGCATCGGCAAATTCAAGCGGGGCGGGCACCCATTGTGGGTCCAGCGGTGTGCCTTTCGACATCACCTGCAGCGCCAGCCGCGCATCGGACACCGTGCGGGTGAGCGGGCCTTGCACCGACATTTGCTGGTTGCTGATGATGCGGTTGGGGGCGCTGGCCTTGTAAGACGGCACCCGGCCCACGGTGGTGCGTAAGCCCACCACGCCACAGGCCCAAGCCGGGTAGCGGATCGAGCCGCCGTAGTCGTTGCCGTGCGCGATCGCGCCCATGCCCAAAGCGGTGGCCACGGCTGCACCGCCGCTGGAGCCGCCGGGGGTGACGCCCACGTCAAACGGGTTGAGCGTGCGGCCATGCAAGGCGTTGTCGGTGAACCAGCGCAGCGAAAAGGCGGGCGCGTTGTTGCGGCCCACCACAATGGCTCCCGCCTCGCGCATGGACTGCACCAGGGGTGAGTCGCTGCTGGCGATGTTGTGCTTGAAGTCGTGCACGCCTTCGTCGGTGGCCTCGCCCTGCACGTCGATGTTGATCTTGATGGTGACCGGCACGCCGTGCAGTGGCCCCAGAGCATCGCCCCGGGCCTGCGCGGCGTCGGCTGCATCGGCGGCTTGCAAAGCTTTCTCGGGCGTGACGCTGGCCAAGGCGTTGACCTGCGGGTTGGCCTCGGCAATGCGGGCCAACACGCTTTCGGTGGCGGCGCGTGCGGTGGTTTCGCGGCGGGCGATGCGAGCAGCCAATTCGGTGGCGCTCAGTTGCCAAAGTTCGGTGGCCATGGTGTTCAGTCTTTCAAATAGCGTTGTGTGAGCAAGGCCCAGAAGGCCGCGCCCACGGGCAGGATGTCGTCGTTGAAGTCGTAACCCGGGTTGTGCACCATGCAGGCTTGGGCGGCCGCGCTGTCACCTGTGCCTTCACCCGTGCCTTCGCCCGCACCGTTGCCAATCATGAAATAACTGCCCGGGCAGTGCTCCAGCATGAAGGCAAAGTCTTCGCTGCCCGTGAGGGGTCGGCCTTGGCGCGTGACGCGTTCTGCCCCCAGCAGCTCGGTGCCCACTTGGCGGGCCAGCTCGGTCTCAGCGGCGGTGTTCACCAACACGGGGTAGTCGCGCTTGTAGTCGATTTGCGCTTGCACGCCCAGGCTTTGGGCTTGCGCTGTGACCAGCTGGGTGATTCGTTCTTGCAGCAGGTCGCGCACCTCGCGGTCGAGCGAGCGCACGCTCAGCTCCAAGCGGGCGCTGGCGGGGATCACGTTGTTGGCCTTGCCTGCCACGAGCGATCCCACGGTGATCACGGCGGTGTGCTGCGGGTCCACATTGCGCGACACGATGGTTTGCAGCGTCATGACGATGGCGGCTGCCGCCACGATCGGGTCTTGTGCGCGGTGCGGCATGGCGCCATGCCCACCCACACCCGTCAGCGTGATGGTCACATCGTCGCTGGAGGCCATGGCCGGGCCCTCGATGAACACCAGCTGCCCGGCAGGCACGCCGGGCATGTTGTGCGCAGCAAAAATCGCATCACATGGAAAGCGCTCAAACAGGCCTTCCTCGATCATGATCTTCGCGCCGCCCGGGTGCTCTTCGGCGGGCTGAAAAATCAGGTTCAGCGTGCCCGAAAACTCGACCTCTTGTGCAAGGTATTGCGCCGCCGCCATCAGCATGGCGGTGTGCCCGTCGTGGCCACAGGCGTGCATCACGCCTTCGTGAACGCTGCGGTGCTCAAACGCATTGACTTCGTGGATCGGCAGTGCGTCCATGTCGGCCCGCAGGCCCAGGCGTTTGCTCCCGCTGCCGCGCCGCAGTTGCGCCACCAACCCGGTAGTAGCCAGGCCGCGTGTGACGTTGTAGCCCCAGCTTTGCAACTGCTGGGCCAACAACTCAGAGGTGCGGAACTCTTTCAGGCCTAGCTCGGGGTGGCGGTGCAAATCGTGGCGCAGCGCCACAAAGGGCGCGGCGCGCGTTTGCAGGGCATGCAGCACGCTCATTGGGCTTCGAGCTTGATCGATTTGGCGATGCCCTGGTACAGCTTGACCTCATCGGCATAGACCTGCTCGGTTTGGTCCAGACGCAAAGCTTCACCCACTTCCTGGCCCATGGCGGTCATGGTGTTGCGGAAGTCGGCGTCGAACATGACCTTGGTCAGCGCGCGGTGCAAGGCTTCGACGACGGGCTCAGGCGTGCCTTTTTTCACGTAGTAGCCGCTGCCAATCGTGTAATGAAAGCCCTTCAACTCTTTGGCCTGGTCGATCGAAGGCACATCCGGAATCAGGCGCTGCGGCTGGGTTGACAAGGCGGCAATGAATTTGATCTTGCCTTCTTTGGCCATGTGCACATGCGGTGCGCCGTAAGGGGTGATGAACAGGTCAATCTGGCCACCCATCAAATCCTGCGTGATGGGGCCACCGCCTTTGTAGGGCACATGCAGCATTTCAGCGCCGATCTTCTTGGCCATTTCTTCACCCAGCAAATGGTAGAAGCTGCCGATGCCCACACTGGCGTAATTGACCGGTTTGCCCGCTTTGGCGCGTTTGACGATCTCGGCCACCATCTCTTGTGGGGTGTTGCCCGGGAAGTTCTTGCTGGCGACGATGGCCATGGGGGCCATGGCCATGCGCTGGATCAGGCGAAAGTCATCGGGCTTGTGCTTGACGGCCTTCATGGCCAAGGGGGCGAGGATGAGTTCGTTGGGCGAACCCTGGAACAGGTAGTAGCCGTCTGCGGGGGCGTTGAGCACTTTTTGCGCCGCGATGGCCCCGCCTGCGCCGCCCAGGTTTTCGATGATGACGGGCTGCTTGAGCTCGGCCGCCAGGGGCACGTTGATTTTGCGCGCGATGATGTCCGACAGGCCACCAGCCGGGTAGGGCACCATCAGGTTGATGGGCTTGTTGGGATAGCTTTGCGCTTGCACGGGGGCATGCACGGCCAGGGCAGCGCCCAGCAACAGGCCCAAGGTGTTGATCAGTTTCATGGGGTTCTCCATCGTCAAAAAGATGGCCCCATGCTAGTCCTGCGAGGGGACAACTGAAAGACTGTCAATTTTCTTCATGACAACTTTGGGTAGTCACTGCTTTACACTGCTTCAGCATGAAACTGCACCAACTCCAGGCCCTGGTGGCCGCCGTCGAGCACGGCAGCATCCGCGCCGCTGCCCGAGAACTGCACCTGACCCAGGCGGCCCTGACCAAGTCCTTGCGCCAACTGGAAGAGGAGGCGGGGGTGGCCCTGCTGGTGCGCAAATCGCGTGGGGTGGGACTGACCGAGGCAGGCCTACGCTTGCACGCCCGGGCGCTGCTGGTGATGCGCCAACTGGCGCTGGCACAAGACGAGTTGCAGCAAGCCCAGGGCGACGAGGCCGGAACGGTGCGTGTGGCGCTCACGCCCTACCTGATGCTCACCGTGCTGGGTGAGGCGTTTTTGTGGTTTCGCAAACGCTACCCGCGCATCGAGTTGCGCCTGATTGAAGGCCTGGTGGCCCGTGTGTTGCCGGGCTTGCGCGATGGCACGGTGGACTTTGCCATCGTGGCCGACAGCGGCGATGTCACGCCCCAGGAGTTTCAGTGCACACGGCTGCAAAAAGACGAGCAAAAACTGGTGGTGCGCGCCGGGCACCCAGTGCTGCGCCAGCCCACTGCGGCCAAGCTGGCCGCGCTGGAGTGGGTCATGCCCGGGCCTTTTTCACAAGGGCTGGACGAGGGCTTGCTGGCCATGTTTGCGCAGGCGGGCGTACCACCACCGCAGCAGATCACACGTTGCGACGCGATGGCCGCGATGGCCTTGATTCGGCAAACCGATGCCATGAGCGTGATGCCCGCGCCTTTGCTGGCCCAGCCCGAGGGGCATGGTCTGGTGGAGTTGTCGCTGCGCAGCATGCGCCCGCCCGACATCGAGCTGGTGTTGTTGTCTCCACCCGAGGTCCCGCTCACGCCTGCGGCGGCCTATCTGGCGCGCTGCCTGACCGATGCCATTGCGGCGCGGGGCCGGTCGGATTCAGTCAATCGGGCACTCTGATGGCCCCAACCGGGATGGCATGCAGGCGGGCCCCTGTCCCTGAGCCTAGGTTCATGGCCCCTGTAAAGTCTGATATGACTGCGCTCGGCATGGGCTTCATTCTCCGAGGCTGACGGCATTTTTTGTGAGATGGTTCGTCGGCCACCTCGCTGAAAGATGCACCCCCGCCAACATGCAGCGCACCGAGCCTCCCGCCAGCTCAATGGTCGGAATGTGCAGTGGCAACAGACGGGCGCTGCGCTCGATGGCTTCGATCTGCCACGGCTGCAAAGCGGCCATGGCCCGAGTTGACAAGGCCACCACCCGACCTGTTGGGGTTTGCAGCTCGATGGCGTTGCCACAAAACTCAGCAATTTGGGCGGCGGTCAAGGCGATCACTTCGCGTCCGGTTTCGGCCAGGCGATCTTGCACTTGGGCGCGTCGTTTCACGTCCGGGATCAGGTCCAGCCCCACCAGCGCGAAATCGGTTCCGATGCACATCAGCACATTGGTGTGGTAAATCGCCCGGCCGTGCAGATCCACCGCATCAAAGGCCATGGGCTCAAAATTGAAATGGGTGGCAAACCGCTCCAGCACGATCGGGTGCGCCCGCTGCGACTGGCAGACATAGGCCACGCGGCTGATGTGATCCAGCACCATCGCCCCGGTCCCTTCGAGAAACAAGCCGTCGGGCTCCAGGCCGGAGTAATCAATGACGTCTTGCACCCGGTAATCGGCTTTGAGCGCATCGATCACGTCCTGACGCCGTTCGCGGCGGCGGTTGGGCGAATACATCGGGTACACCGCAAGGTGCCCACCGGCATGCGTAGAAAACCAGTTGTTCGGAAAGACCGAATCGGGCGTTTTTTGTTGGCCATCGTCTTCAAAAAGGTGCACCCGGACACCCGCCTGCACCAAGCTTTGGGCCGCCTGCGTGACTTCTTCAAAAGCCTGCTTGGCCACGATGGTCCGGTCTGTGGCCTCGCTGGATTTTTGAAACGCGTTGTCTGCTTGCGTCTCGGGGTTGGATTCAAAAGCATGTGGACGAATCATGACCACTGCACTTGGGGCTTGAACGGCATATCGCATAGGGGTTTCTTTCAAGGTCATATTCAATTTCAGGCGGTCATGCATTCGAGCGGTTCGATGGCTGCAAGATGTGCACCACCGAGCAAGGTGCCAAACAGGTTCTTGGGGTCGGCCATGTGCGGGATCAGCGCCAGGCGCTGGCCCAAACCCAATGTCAGCGCCGCTTCATGCATGAAGCGCAGGGCTGCAAAGTCTTCCAAGGCAAAGCCCACCGAATCAAACACCGTGATCTGGTCGTTGTGGTCGCGGCCGGTGCGGGTGCCACGGAGCACCTCCCACAACTCGGTCACAGCAAAGTCAGCGGGCATCTGCTGGATGTCGCCTTCGATGCGGGTTTGGGGTGTGAACTCCACAAACACCTTGGCCCTGTCCAAAACGGCAGCGGCCAATTCGGTCTTGCCGGGGCAGTCGCCGCCCACGGCATTGATGTGCATGCCGGGCACCAACATGTCGGCTGTGACGATGGTGGCACAGGCCTTGTCCGCCGTGACGGTGGTCACGATGTCAGCGCCTTGCACAGCCTCTGCGGTGCTGGTGCAGACCTGCAGCGTCAGGCCGCTGCCACTCAGGTTGGCCACCAGTTTGGCGGTGGCATGTGGGTCGATGTCAAACAGACGCAGGGTGTCGATGCCCAGCAGATGCTGGAAGGCGATGGCCTGGAACTCGCTCTGAGCGCCGTTGCCGATCAGCGCCATCACGCGGCTGTTCGGGCGGGCCAGGGTTTGGGCGGCCAGCGCCGAGGTGGCAGCGGTGCGCAAGGCGGTGGTCAGCGTCAGCTCGCTCACCAAAGTGGGCAAGCCTGTGGCCACATCGGCCAGCACGCCAAAGGCCATCACCGTGGGCAAACCGATGGCGGTGTTTTGGGGGTGGCCGTTGACGTATTTGAAGCTGTACGCCGTGTCGTCCGAAATCGGCATCAACTCGATTACGCCGTTTGGCGAGTGGTTGGCCACACGGGCCGATTTGTCAAAGTCCGGCCAGCGCAAAAAGTCGGCACGGATGTGCTGGGCGATGCCTGCGATGCAATGTTGAAGGCCCAGGCGGCGCACCAGGGTCACGGCATCGGGGGCGCTGAGGTACAGGGGTTGGGTGGCCAAAGGGGCCGTTGTCATGGGGGAGTGGAGGGCTTTGCTCAGTCGGTTCATCTGCAGGCTGTTTCTGGTCGTTCAGACCGGGTTGTTGATGCCTGCAGTCTCCCGGAGGCGACTGTCAATGTAAATCGGCAAAAATATACTGTTTTGCTGTATTGGTTGCCATAATGGCAGCCTTGACTGACAATTTGACGCATGGATGACATCGACCAAGGCCTGATTGGCCTGCTGCGGCAAAACGCCCGCCTGAACATCGCCGACTTGGCCCACAAGCTGGGCGTCTCGCGTGGCACCGTGAACAACCGCCTGCGCAAGCTCGAAGACAGCCAAGTCATCGTGGGCTTCACCGTCAAGCTGCGGCCCGAAGCCGAGCCCGAGCGCATCAAGGCCTGGATGGGCGTGCTGGTGGAGGGCAACACCACCCGGCAGGTGATTGCGAGTTTGTTGGGCGAGCCGGGTGTGGTGACGCTGCACGACACCAATGGCCGCTGGGATCTGCTGGCCGAAATCGAGGCCTCGTCGATGAAAGAGCTGTCTGAGGTGCTGGAGCGCATCCGCCTGATCAGCGGCATCCGCAGCACCGAAACCAACATCCATTTGACGTCCTACCGCTGAGCGCAAGGCCCCATGCACACCCTTGAACAACTGCGCAGCGGCGCACTGGCGGGCACGCGTCGCCTGGACCTGGCCTGCGGCCTGACCGAACTGCCGCACGAAATTTTTGACCTGGCCGACACGCTGGAAGTGCTCAATCTGAGTGGCAACCGCCTGCGCGATTTGCCACACCAACTGGGCCGTCTGCACAAGTTGCAGGTGCTGTTTGCCTCGGACAACGACTTCTCCGCGGTGCCCGAAGTGCTGGGTGAATGTCCTGCTTTGCAAATGGTCGGCTTCAAGGCCAATCGCATTGCGGATGTTCCCGCTGCCGCGCTGCCGCCCGCCTTGCGCTGGCTGACCTTGACGGACAACGCCATCGGCCATTTGCCCTCCGAACTGGGCCAACGCCCCGCTTTGCAAAAGCTGATGCTGGCAGGCAACCGGCTGCAGGCCTTGCCCGAGAGCCTGCAAAACGCTCAGCGCTTGGAACTGCTGCGCGTGTCGGCCAACCGCATGGAGCGCGTGCCCGGCTGGCTGACCGAACTGCCGCGCCTGGCTTGGTTGGCACTGGCGGGCAATGCCATGGGCTGGGTTTGTCCCGCAGGGCCCGAGCTGCCGGGCATGGCTTGGTCCGATTTGTCGCACGGTCCGCTGCTGGGCGAAGGGGCTTCGGGTCATATCTACCAAGTCCAAGCCTCGGCTTGGCCGCAGCCCTTGGCGCTCAAGCTGTTCAAAGGCGAGGTGACCAGCGACGGCCTGCCCGAAGACGAACTGGCGGCGTGTTTGGCAGCGGGGCAACACCCGGCACTCACCACGCCCGTGGCGCGGCTCACAGGCCACCCCGGACAGGCGCAGGGTTTGCTCATGCCGCTGATCCCGGCTGCACATGTCAATCTGGCGGGGCCGCCCAGCCTGCAAAGCTGCACCCGTGACGTGTACCCACCGGGCTTTCAGCTCTCAGCCGCTTTGGCCTTGCGCATCGCCAGTGATGTGGCCGGTGCCGTGGCACACCTGCACCAGCGCGGCGTGATGCACGGCGACTTGTACGCGCACAATATCCTGATCGACCCGGTGCACGGTCAGGCCCAGCTGGGCGATTTTGGAGCGGCCACGCGGCTGCCGACCGATCAGCCCGAACTGTGCCAAAGCCTGTTGGCGCTGGAGGTGCGTGCCTTGGGGTGTTTGCTGCAAGAGTTGGGTACTGCCGTGCAGGCACCCGCGGCCCACCCGGCAGTCCAGGCCCTACAGGCATTGGCCCGTGACTGCCTGTCAGCGCAGCCGAGTCTGAGGCCGTGCGCCATCGAAGTGGCTCAGGCCCTCCAAAGCCTCAGGTCCGGGAGAGACGCAACGGGCTGGGTTGGGCCAGGGCTTTGATCCGCTTCGTCTTGCTCGTCAAAGCCTGATCCAGGATGGAGATCAGGACGACCAAGACGTCGGCAAAGGACTGACGGCCGCTTTGGACGTTGTGGTGTTTTTCCCGGCAAGCTGATGCTATGCTTGTAGTCATTTCTAAAGTATTTAAAAAATACAAATTTGTGTTCTTTAATATCTTTTAAAGAACTTGAGTCACCACAATGGAGATTGTTTTCATGTTCAAAAAATCCTTGCTTTGGGGTGCCATGCTCATGGCCGTTAGCGGGTCTGTGTCAGCCAAAGAGTGGAAGGAAATCCGCGTCGCTATTGACCCGACCTACAAGCCCTTTACCTTCAAGACGCCCGATGGCAAGCCCACGGGCTTTGACGTGAAGATTGCACAGGCCTTGTGTGACAAGGTCAAAGCCAAGTGCGTGTTTGTCGAGCAACAATGGGACGCGATGATTCCGGGCCTGATGGCCAAGAAATACGACACCATCATTTCCTCGATGTCGGTGACACAGGAGCGCTTGCGTCAGGTAGCGTTCACGGGCAAGTACTACAACACACCCTCCAAAATTGTGGTGCGCAAGGACATCAAGACCGATGGCACCCCTGCCAGCCTGAAAGGCAAGAAGATTGGCGTGCTCAAGGGTTCGACCCAGGAAAAGTACGCCAAGGGCGAACTCGCCCCAGCGGGCGTGAGTGTGGTCGCTTATGACGCGCAGGATCAGGTTTACCTCGACATCAAAGCTGGTCGCCTCGACGGCACCGTGGCCGATGTGGTCGAAGTCCAAGGCGGATTTTTGAGCACACCCGATGGCAAAAACCATGTGTTTGTGGGCCCCTCGCTCAGGATGAGCAAGTATTTTGGCGAAGGCGTGGGCGTGGCCATGCGCAAGGGGGACAAAGAGCTCAAAAGCGCTTTGGACAAAGCCATCACGGACATCCGGGCCGATGGCACCTGGAAAAAGATCGCCGATGAATTTGTGCCAGGCGTTGACCTTTGGGGCGAATGACCCCGCATCGGCAGCACAGTCGCTGGCATGACCCCTTACCTCCTGAGCATCCTTGAAGGCTCGCTGCTCGTCCTTCAGGTCGGGCTGGCGTCCTTGTTGGTGGCAATGGTGCTCGGCATGGCCGGGGCCGTGGCCAAAATTTCAGGCCGACCAATGGCAGTCTGGGTCGCCAATGTCTATGCCACCGTGATCCGGGGCATCCCCGATCTGGTGCTGATGCTGCTGCTGTTTTACGGGGGGCAGATCGGGCTGAACGCGCTGCTGGAAGTGGTCGATTGGGACCCCATCGAGATCGACCCCTTCACCGCAGGCGTGCTGACCATCGGCTTCATTTATGGCGCCTACATGACAGAGACCTTTCGTGGGGCCATTTTGGCCATCCCCAAAGGCCAGATGGAAGCGGGCATGGCCTTTGGCATGCGGCCTTGGCTGGTGTTCTGGCGCATCACCTTGCCGCAAATGGTCCGACTGGCCTTGCCCGGTTTCACCAACAACTGGTTGGTGCTGATGAAGTCCACCGCCTTGGTGTCTTTGCTGGGTTTGCATGACATGACCTATCTGGCCAAACAAGCTGGGGCCGCAGCGCGTGGAGAAATCGCCAACGCGCCACTGCTGTTTCTGGCCTTTGCCGCCTTGCTGTATCTGGCCATGACCTCGGTCTCGATGCTCGTGCTGGGTTGGCTGGAGAAAAAATACAGCATGGGCGTTCGGCAGGAGCAAGGCTAGATGGAATTTGATGTCATCTTGCGCCCGGAAAACTTGCGTTTGTTCTGGGAGGGCAGCCTCAACACGCTGTCGCTGCTGCTGGTGTCATTGCTCGTGGGCGGCTTGCTGTCCTTGCCCATGGCGCTGGCCCGGGTGTCCAAGCGAGTCTGGTTGCGCGGGCCCGCCTGGCTATTCACCTATGTGGTGCGCGGCACACCCTTGCTGATTCAGGTGTACCTGATTTATTACGGCCTGGGGCAGATGGAATACATCCAGGCACGCTGGGACGATTCGTTTTTCTGGCGCGGCTTCAAAGAGCCTTTTTTCTGCGCCGCGCTGGCGTTTTCCCTGAACACCTGCGCCTACACCACCGAGCTGCTGGCCGGGGCCATGCGCCATGTGCCACCGGGTGAAATCGAGGCCGCACGCGCGTGCGGCCTGAGCGAATGGGCTTGTTTGCGCCGCATTGTCTTGCCATCGGCCCTGCGCCGCAGTTTGCCCGGCTACGCCAATGAAGTGATCATGATGCTGCACAGCACATCGCTGGCCAGCGCTGTACCGGCTTTGCTCGACATCACGGGCGCGGCACGCTCGATCTATGCCGATTTTTACCTGCCGTTTGAGGCCTTCATCAGCGCAGGCCTGATCTATTTGTCACTCACTCTGGTCTTGGTTCAGTTGTTCCGTCTTGCCGAAAAGCGCTGGCTGGCCCATCTGCGGCCACGACCATCCGATTAGTTCTGGAGCACACCCCATGAGCACCAAGCTCCAAGTCCATGACATCCACAAACGCTTTGGCACGCACGAGGTGCTCAAAGGCGTCTCGCTCACGGCCCAAGCTGGCGATGTCATCAGCATCATTGGCTCCAGTGGTTCGGGCAAAAGCACTTTTTTGCGCTGCATCAACCTGCTCGAGCGCCCCAACAGTGGCAGCATCAGTGTGGCTGGCGAAGCGCTGTCACTCAGCCAAGGTGCCGATGGCCTGCTGCAAGCCACACAGCCACGCCAGCTGGAACGTTTGCGCACCCGCTTGGGCATGGTGTTTCAGCATTTCAATTTGTGGAGCCACATGACGGTGCTGGAAAACGTCATGGAGGCACCCATACAAGTGCTGGGTTTGAGCCGCGCCCAGGCCCGTGAGCGAGCCCAGAACTACCTGGATAAAGTGGGCCTGAAGCCGCAAGCCATGCAGCTTTATCCAGCCCACATTTCGGGCGGCATGCAGCAGCGTGTGGCCATTGCCCGTGCCTTGGCCATGGAGCCGGAGGTGATGTTGTTTGACGAACCCACTTCGGCCCTCGACCCTGAATTGGTGGGTGAAGTGCTGCGCGTGATGCAAGCCCTCGCCCAAGAAGGCCGGACCATGGTGGTGGTGACCCACGAAATGGGCTTTGCCCGCGAGGTCTCCAGCGAGGTGATGTTTTTGCACCAAGGCCGTGTCGAGGAGCAAGGTGCACCCCGCGACATCCTGCTGCAGCCCAGCAGCGAACGCCTGCAGCAATTTCTGTCGGGCCATCTGAAGTGAATCGACAGCGGCGTCCTTCAACGCCGGGTGGACAAACCTTCAAGCCTTGACGATCGTGACCTGGTTGAGCTGGGCCTGCGCCTTGACCAGCGAGGGCACCATCTCACTGCCGTAGCCCAAAGCCACGGCCGTGTTCAGGGCTTGGTGCACGCTGGTGCCGATGATGGAGGGCACCTTCACGCTCTCGGTCAGGTGTGAGTAATAACGCAAATCCTTGGCCGCGTTGTTCAGCTCGAACTTCATCGCGCCGTAGTCGCCCTGCAGGGTTTTGCTCATCAGCTGGAACAGGCCCGAATTGACGCCCCCGGCCGAGATGACCTGCACCAGTTGGTCAAGGTCCACGCCCGCCTTGGCCCCCACCGCAAAGGCCTCTGCTGTGGCGGTGCAAATGGCCTGCGCCACAAAATTGTTGAGCAATTTGATGACGTGGCCTGCGCCCATCTCGCCCACATGGAACACGTTTTCGCTGTAGGCCCGAATCACTGGCTCGATGCGGGCGAACACCCCAGGCGTTGCGCCCACCATGGAGTTGAGCTTGCCCGCCTCGGCCTCAATGGGCGTGCGTGTGAGCGGCGCGTCCACATAAATCACGCCCTGCTCGGCGCACAACGCGGCCAAGCGGCGGGTGGATTCGGGCTCGCTGGTGGAGGTGTCGATGACGATCAGGCCCGCGCGTGCCTGGGACAAAATGCCGCCCGGCCCGGCCACCACCGCCTCGACCTGGGGCGAGCCGGTCACACAAATGAGCACCGCGTCGCATGCCGCCAAGTCGGCATAACTGTCCACCTGGCGGGCACCTGCGGCCAACAGGTCCTGCACGGGCGCGGTGCGCTGGTGCACCGAAATCGACAAGTCAAACCCCTTGGCCCGGATGTTCTTGGCCATGCCATGGCCCATCAAACCCGAAGCGCCGACAAATCCGATGTGTTGCATGTGAGTCTCTGGTATGGGGTGAAAGGAGGTGTCCATTCTGGAATGGGCTGCAGTCAGGCGCTGTCGCCTGTGTGAACCCCAAGCACCGAATTGCGGGGAGGGCGAGACTGTTGAGGTTGCCTTGGTGTGCACAGCCTTTGGGGCCATCTCTATAAAGCCAGCGCTGTCGTGTTCTTGACCTCTTCCATCACCGCGTAGGTGCGCGTCTCGCGCACGCCGGGCAGTTGCCACAGCACGGTGCCCGCAAATTCGCGGTAGGCGTTCATGTCGGCAGCGCGGGTCTTGAGCAGGTAGTCAAAACCCCCGGCCACCATGTGGCACTCCAGGATCTCTGGGCGCACCTGCACCGCCGCCTTGAACTGTTCAAACACATTGGGGCTGGTGCGGTCGAGCAGGATTTCCACAAACACCATCATCCCCGCGCCCAGTTTGAGCGGGTTCAGCCGCGCCTCGTAGCCCAGGATGAAGCCCTCGCGCGTGAGGCGCTGCACCCGCGCCAACACCGCCGTGGGCGACAGCGCCACGCCTTCGGCGAGCTTGAGGTTGCTGATGCGGCCATCGCGTTGCAGCAGGTCTAGGATGCGGCGGTCGGTGCGGTCAATGTCTGGGCTTGAGGGGTTCATCTGGATTTTTATTCGTTACATGTCGTGAATTTTGGTGAAACATTCATGCGCATATCCGGATGATAGCGATTCATGTCGCTTAAAGGTCATTGTCGGGGCTGAAGCCACCGACCTACAAGAACCTGTCTCTGTAGGTCGGCGGCTTCAGCCCCGACATGACCGCAGAACCACACCAATGGCATTTGCAAGGCCACCACCATGAACGCACCCATGACCCCAAACACCCTGCCCACGGGCGCCCACTTCACCCCCGGCGGCCCCTTGCCCGAGCGCAGCGCCCTGCGCGAAGCCATCGCCCGCGCCACCCGCCTGCCTGAAGCGCAGGCCCTGGCCCCCTTGCTGGCCGCCGCCCGCGTGAGCGGCCCCCAAGCCGAACGCACCGACGCGCTGGCCCGCCAACTGGTGACGGGCATGCGCGAAGGCCCACAGCAGGGCGGTCGTGCCGGTCGCGTGCAAAGTCTGATGCAGGAATATGCGCTGTCGAGCGAAGAGGGCGTGGCCCTGATGTGCCTAGCCGAGGCGCTGCTGCGCATCCCCGATGCGGCCACACGCGACGCGCTGATCCGCGACAAGATCGGCCAGGGCGACTGGCACCAGCATGTGGGCCGCAGCCCCTCGCTGTTTGTGAATGCGGCGTCGTGGGGCCTGCTGCTCACAGGCAAACTGGTGGCCACGCACAGCGAGGGCGCGATGCTGGCCTCGCTCACCCGGCTGATCGGCAAGAGCGGCCAACCGCTGATCCGCCAGGGCGTGCAACTGGCCATGCAGATGCTGGGCGAACAGTTCGTCACAGGCGAGACGATTGACGAGGCACTGCACCGCGCCCGCACCCTGGAGGCGCAAGGCTTTTGCTACTCCTACGACATGCTGGGCGAAGCCGCGCTCACCGAAGCCGATGCGCAGCGCTATTTCCGCTCTTATGAAAACGCCATCCACGCCATTGGCAAAGCATCGAACGGGCAGGGCGTCATTCAAGGCCCGGGCATCTCGATCAAGCTGTCGGCCCTGCACCCACGCTACAGCCGCGCCCAGCACCAGCGCGTGATGGATGAACTGTTGCCGCGTGTGTTGAAGCTCACCGAGTTGGCGAAACATTACGATATTGGCCTGAACATCGACGCCGAAGAGGTGGACCGCCTGGACATCTCGCTCGACCTGCTCGAGGCCCTGTGCCTGGCCCCCAGCCTGCAAGGCTGGCACGGCATCGGCTTTGTGATCCAGGCCTACCAAAAGCGCTGCCCCTTGGTGATCGATTTTGTGGTGGACTTGGCACGCCGCACAGGCCACCGGCTGATGGTGCGCCTGGTCAAAGGCGCGTATTGGGACAGCGAAATCAAACGCGCCCAGCTCGACGGGCAAAGTGACTACCCGGTCTTCACCCGCAAACACCACACCGACGTGTCTTACCTGGCCTGCGCCCAAAAACTGCTGGCCGCGCCGGATGCGGTGTACCCGCAATTCGCCACCCACAACGCGCACACGCTGGCGGCCATCGTGCACATGGCACAGGACATGCACGGCGACTACGCGCCGGGCCAATACGAGTTCCAGTGCCTGCACGGCATGGGCGAGCCGCTGTTCCGGCAGGTGGTGGGTCCACTGCAGCGGCCCTGCCGCATCTACGCGCCCGTGGGCACGCACGAAACCCTGCTGGCCTACCTGGTGCGCCGCCTGCTCGAAAACGGGGCCAACAGCTCGTTCGTCAACCGTATGGCCGACGCCAGTGTGTCGGTTGACGATCTGGTGCAGGACCCGGTGGTGCGCACCGAAGAAGATGCCCAGCGTGAAGACAGCAGCCCTGGGCAGCCTCATCCGCAAATCGCGCTGCCCGCGCAGCTGTATGGCGCGGCCCGCCGCAACTCCAGCGGCCCGGATCTGGCGCACGAACCCACACTGCGCCAGCTGGCCGCCGACATGCAAGCGCAGGTGCAAACGGTGGCGGTGACACCTCTGATGGCCACGCCTTTTGTGGGCGCTGAACGCATCAACCTGCGCAACCCCGCCGACCACAGCGATGTGCTGGGCACAGTGCAATACGCCAGTGCGGCCGATGTGGAGGCTGCCCTGCAAACGGCCAGCGAAGCCGCACTCAGTTGGGCCGCCACGCCACCCGCACAACGCGCTGCGATGCTGGAGCAGGCCGCCGATCTGCTGCAAGCCGATGCGCCCCGCGTGATGGCCCTGCTGGTGCGCGAAGCGGGCAAGACCTGGGGCCACGCCGTGGCCGAACTGCGTGAGGCGGTGGACTTTTTGCGTTATTACGCCGCACAGGTGCGCCGCGACTTTGACAACAACACCCACATGCCGCTGGGCCCGGTGGTCTGCATCAGCCCGTGGAATTTTCCGTTGGCGATTTTTGTGGGGCAGGTGGCCGCCGCGCTGGCTTCAGGCAACACGGTGCTGGGCAAACCGGCCGAGTCCACGCCCGCCATTGCCGCGCTGGCCGTGCAGACCTTGTGGCAAGCCGGCGTGCCCCAGGCTGCTGTGCAACTGCTGCAAGGCCAGGGCCGCGAGGTGGGCATGCAGCTGGTGCGCGATGCCCGCGTGCAAGGCGTACTGTTCACCGGCTCCACCGAGACCGCCCGCGTACTGCAAGCCGCGCTGGCCGAGCGTCTGAACGCGCATGGTCAGCCCGTGCCGCTGATCGCCGAGACCGGCGGGCAAAACTGCATGGTGGTGGATTCGTCGGCCTTGCTGGAGCAGGTGGTGACCGATGCCGTGGCCTCGGCCTTTGAGGCGGCCGGTCAGCGCTGCTCGGCCCTGCGCGTGCTGTGTGTGCAGGACGATGTGGCCGACCGCCTGATCGAAATGCTGCAAGGCGCGATGGCCGAAATCCGCATGGGTGCGCCCGCGCATCTGGCCGTGGACGTGGGGCCGGTGATCGACGAGCGGGCACGCACAGGCATCGAGGCGCATGTGAGCGCCATGGCGCAACGCGGCTGCCAAATCCACCGCGCCAAAGCGCCAGACACCTTGCCCGCAGGCACCTATGTGCAAGCCACGCTGATCCAGATCGACAGCATCGCCCAACTGAAGCGAGAAGTGTTCGGCCCGGTGCTGCACATCGTGCGCTATGCCCGCAGTGAATTGCCTCAGCTGCTGCAAAGCATCCACGCCACCGGCTACGCCCTCACGCTGGGCGTGCATTCGCGCATCGAAGAGACCATCGCGCAGGTCATTGACCACAGCCACGCGGGCAACGTCTATGTGAACCGCAACATGGTGGGCGCGGTGGTGGGCGTGCAGCCCTTTGGTGGTGAAGGCCTCTCGGGCACCGGCCCCAAAGCGGGTGGTCCGCTTTACCTTTTGCGATTGTTGGCACGTTGCCCGCAGGACGCCGCCTTGCGCAGCGTGCAGGCCAGCGGTGCGGCAGCGCTGCCTCAGGCCACCCCTGCGCTGCAAGCCCTGCACGAATGGGCGGTGGCCCAAGGCCGTTTGCCGCTCGCGCATGTGTGTGCGCAATTTGCCGCGGCCAGCCCGGCAGGTCTGCAAGCCACCCTGAGCGGGCCCACCGGCGAGCGCAACGTCTACCGTGTGCAAGCCCGTGCAAGGGTGCTGTGCCTGACGGGCGAGCAGCCCGGTGCCAATGCCGATCGCCTGACCCAACTGGCTGCCGTGCTGGCCGTGGGCAGCCACGCCGTGTGGCCGCTGTCTGCGCAGGCGCAGCACGCGCAGCTGCCTGCTGCGGTGCAAAGCCAGGTGATGCTGGAAGAGATTGCCAACGGCCACCCGGTAGACGCAGCCTTGCTGCACGGCGACGCAGCCACCACTTTGCTCTGGCAAGCGCAGCTGGCGCAGGGGCCGGGGGCCATCGTCACGCTCACGGCCTTGCGCCCGGGCGATGCCGCCGTGCCGCTGACACGCCTGGTGAGCGAGCGCAGCATCAGCACCAACACCGCCGCTGCGGGGGGCAACGCCAGTTTGATGACACTGGAGGCTTGAGCCGAACAGGCTTGTCGCAGTGCCATAGCAGTCTTTGGCTGTGGTGGTGTGGCTGTGGTGCGGAGCGGCCCGATGGCCCCGATTTCAGCCCTGTCCCAGCAGCTGCGCAAAGCGGGCCAGGTCCACATTGCCGCCGCTGACAATGATGCCCACGCGCTGGCCTTGCAATTGCCCGGTCGCTTGAAGGGCGGCCGCCAGCGACAAACAACCCGTGGGCTCGACCACCATCTTCATGCGTTCGACGTAAAAGCGCATTGCCTCAATCAGTTGCGCATCGGTCACGGTGTGCACGTCGTCCACCAGGCGACGGATGATCTCGAAGGTGATTTCGCCGACCATGGGCGTTTGCGCACCGTCGGCAATCGTCACCGGGGTGGCAATGCGCACCCGCTGGCCCTGTTGCAAGGACTGCTGCACATCGTTGCCCGCTTCGGGCTCGACGCCGTAAATTTTGCAGTTTGGCGACAGCGCCTTGGCCGCCAAGGCGCTGCCGCTGAGCAGGCCGCCGCCGCCCAGGCACACGAACAAGGCGTCGAGCTCGCCCACTTCCTGAAACAACTCCAGCGCGGCTGTGCCCTGGCCACTGAGCACATCCGGGTGGTCAAACGGTGGAATGAAGCGCCTGCCCTGTGCGGCGGCAATGCCCTGCGCAATGGCCAGTGCATCGTCCTTGTAACGGTCATAGCCCACCACCTGCGCGCCGTAGCCCCGGGTAGCGGCCAACTTGGCAGGCGAGGCGTCGTGCGGCATGACGATGGTGGCCGGGATGTCCAGAATCTGCGCCGACAAAGCCACGGCCTGTGCGTGGTTGCCCGACGAGTAAGCCACCACCCCGGCGCGGCGCTCGGCAGGTGTCAGCCGCGACAGGGCATTGAAGCCGCCGCGGAACTTGAAGGCCCCCATTCGCTGGAAGTTTTCGCATTTGATAAACGCCTGCGCGCCCAACTGCGCGTTGAGCGTGCGCGACTGCAGCACCGGCGTGCGGTGGGCATGCCCTTGCAGCCGCGCGGCAGCGGCCAGGACGTCGTCAAAAGTGGGTAGGGTGCTGGCATCGTGCATGGGGGATCCCTGAAAGCTTGCAAAGTGGACATGGTGACATGACTGGCGGATTGAAAAGCACCCGCTTGCCACTTGCGAGACAAAGTCAGCCTCAGGTGCTGGCTAACATGGGTCATGCACCTGACTGTTTCATCCCCCGTTCAAAGCCTGGCCGACATCCACCGCATCGAGGCCACGCCACTGGCCGAGGCCGCGCCTTGGACCAACACCTATGCGCTGATCCGAGCCAGCGCCTTGGTTCATGCCGAGCAGCCTGCGCTGAGCTTTTTGCACACGGGCCTGCCCGGCGGTACGGTCACCACCTGGACCTACCGCCGCTTGCTGCAAGGCATCCACCAAACCGCCAATTTGTTGCACCAGCTGGGTGTAGGTCCTCAAGACGCCATGGGGGTTTTGTTGCCCGGCGGCCTGGCTTACCACCTGGCGCTGTGGGGCGGCGAGGCGGCGGGCATTGTGCAGCCGCTCAACCCGCTGCTCAGCGATGAAAAACTGCTGTCGCTGCTGCGGGCCAGCAACGCCAAAGTGCTGATCGCGCATGGCGCTGAAGACGACAGCCAGTTGCGGTCCAAAGCCTTGCGGCTGCAAGCGCAATTGCCCAGTTTGAAGACGGTGTTGCTGGTCAATCCAGATGGAGGCCCACTTCAAGATGGTGACGCGCTGCCTGCAGGTGCGCAAGACTTCCACGCCTTGCGGGCTACGCAAGTGGCCGACCACCTGCTCAGCCAACGGACTTTTCAGCCCACGGACATCGCGGCTTACTTTCACACAGGCGGCACCACCGGCGCGCCCAAACTGGCGCGGCACAGCCATGGCGCGCAGGTCTTCACCGCTTGGGCCAATGCCACGATGCAGGGCTTTCAGGCCAGCGATGTGACGATCAATGGCTACCCGCTGTTCCATGTGGCGGGCGTGTTGCCCGGGGCTTTGTGCTCGCTGGCGGTGGGCATGCATGTGATCATTCCGACCGAGGCCTTGTTTCGCAACCGCGAGGTGGTGAAAAACTATTGGCGGCTGGTGGCGCACCACCGCTGCACGCTGATGTCGGGCGTGCCCACGGTGCTGGCTGCATTGGCGGGCGTGCCGCTGCAGGGGGCCGACATCTCCACCCTGCGTGCCGTGCGCACGGGCGCAGCGCCGCTGCCGCCTGAGCTGGCGCAGCGCTTTGAACAAGCCTTCGGTTTGCACATCAACGAGAGCCTGGGCATGACCGAAACCGCCGGTCTGAGCACCGTGGCCCCGCCGGGCTTGAGTGCGCCCGCAGGCTGCGTCGGTTGGCCATTGCCGCATGCGCGTGTGCGCATCGTCGCGCTGAACAGCGATGACCAGGCCACAACGCACGCCCTGCCCGCAGGCGACAAAGGCATGGTGCTCTACCAAGGGCCGAATTTGTTTTCTGGCTACCTGGATGCCGCGGAGACAGCGCGCAGTTTCACGCCCGACGGCTGGCTCATCACGGGCGATGTGGGCTTCATCGACACACAAGGCCGCCTGCACCTGTCGGGCCGGGCCAAGGACCTGATCATCCGCAGCGGCCACAACATCGACCCCAAAGTGATCGAAGACGCACTGGGCGCGCATCCGGCGGTGGCCTTGTGCGCGGCAGTCGGTGCGCCAGACGCCTACGCGGGCGAATTGCCTGTGGCCTTTGCCACCCTCAAACCCGGCAGCCAGGTGACCGAAGCCGAGTTGCTTGCCTTCACGGCCGAGGGTGTGGACGAAGGCCCTGCCAAACCCAAATCGGTCACGGTGCTGAGCGCCATGCCGGTGACCAACGTGGGCAAAATTTACAAACCCGAATTGCGCACCCTGGCCACTGCGGCGGTGGTGCAGAAACTGATCCACAACGCGATGTCACCCTTGCCGCTTGAGCCCGCGCAATGGCCACAGGTGCTGGCCACAGGCGATGCCATGGTGGCGGTGGACGCCCGCGCCACGCCTGCCGCTGCTTGGAACACGCTCAAACCCCTGCTGGACGCTTTGCCCGTGAAGCTGGTGTTGCACGCACCTTGAGGGTCTGAGCGGCTTGCGCATGGCCCACAAAAACGCCACGACGGGCGTGGCGTTTTTTGGGGTTCGGCTTGCGGACTCAGCTCAGGTGCTTGCCAATGATCCCTGCCAGCTCGAACATGGTGGCCTGGTCTTTGCCAAACACCGCTTGCAACTTGCCATCGGCTTTGATGGAGCGCTTGTCTGCCGGGTCCTGCAGGTTGTTGGCCTTGATGTAGTCCCAGATTTTTTTGACCACTTCGGTGCGCGCAAAGGTGCCGTCGCCAATCACGGCCATCAGGGCCGGGCTGGGTTTGAGGGTGCCCACGGCGGCTTTGCGCGGGGCTTTTTCGGCGGCAGGTTTGGCGGCTTTTTTGGCGGCTGGGGCCTTGGCGGTTTTGGCGGCCGCCGTCTTGGCTGTGGTTTTCTTGGCCGCCGCTTTGCCAAACGGTGTTTTGGTCGCAGCCGTTTTGCGCGGTGGGTATTTCTTGCCGCCTTCACGCGGCTCGAATTCGAACGTCACCTTGCCCTCTTCGGGGTTCCAGGCCAGCATGGCCTTGAAGCTGCGGCGGGTGCGGTTGCTGACGAACTTGTCGAGCACATCGGTTTTGCCGTTGGTCAGCAGTTTGACGACCTGCTCACGCTCGATGGGTTGCTGCAAGATGAGTTTGCCGGTCTTGAAGTCGCAACTCGGTGTGGGCTGTGAGTGGGTGGGCACGGCTTTGCTGCACAGGTAGTTGCTGCCGTGCTCGTGCACCGGGCTGCCGCACTTAGGGCATGAGCCCAGAGACTCGTCGGTGAACTCGACGATCTCGCCACTCTCTTCGTTCTTCTTGTCGTCACCAAAGTCGAATTCGAGCTTCCAGTTCTTTTCTTCTTCGTTGTATTTGAGCGCCATCTCGGCCACAAAAGGCCAACCCGCCTTGGAGCGGAAGCCGTCCAGCGGGCCGATTTTTTTGTCGCGCATGAACTGCTCGACTTCGGCTTGTTCAAAGGTGCGGCCCGCAGGCGACTTGCCAAACGAGAAGCCACAGCCGTCGCTCGCGCCATCGGCCCCGGTGCAGGTGTACCTGCGGTAGTTTTCTTTGACCACACCGCCGCAATTGGGGCAAGGCGTGCTCAGTGTGGTGTAGTCACCCGGCACGGTGTCGCGGTCGTACTCTTTGGCTTTTTTGACGATGTGCTCGGTCATGGCCGCGATCTCGGCCATGAAGGTGGCGCGGCTCAATTTGCCTTGCTCCATTTGCGCGAGCTTGTATTCCCACTCGCCCGTGAGTTCGGGGCGCGAGAGTTCTTCGACCTGCAAGCCGCGCAGCAGCGTCATGAGCTGGAAGGCCTTGGCCGTGGGGATGATCTCGCGGCCTTCGCGCAGCATGTATTTTTCGTTCAGCAGGCCCTCGATGATGGCCGCACGCGTGGCGGGTGTGCCCAGGCCTTTTTCCTGCATGGCTTCGCGCAGTTCGTCGTCGTCCACCAATTTGCCTGCGCCTTCCATGGCACCCAGCAGGGTGGCTTCTGAATAGCGGGCGGGCGGCCGGGTCTTCAGGCCCTTGGCCTCGACCGACTCGACACCGACTTGCTCGCCAGGCTGCACCGGCACCAGGTTCTGGCCTTTGTCACCGTCTTTGGCGTCTTCCACTTCGGCGGCGGCTTCCTTGCCGTAAATCGCCAGCCAACCCGGCTTGACCAGCACCTTGCCCACGGTCTTGAAGCTGTGGCCTGCGGCCACGCTGATGCGGGTGGTGACTTGGTACTCGGCGCTGGGGAAGAACACCGCCATGAAGCGGCGCACCACCAAGTCGTACAGCTTTTGTTCCGCCTCAGACAAGCCGCTGGGCGCTTGCAGCGTGGGGATGATGGCGAAGTGGTCCGAGACCTTTTTGTTGTCAAACACCCGTGGGATCTTGCGCACGTAGTTGTTGTTCAGGGCCGTGAGCGCGTGCGGGGCCAGGTGGCGCATGCCACTGTCGGCCAGCATTTCAAAGGTTTGTTTGGCCACGGGCACGTAGTCCTCGGGCAGGTGGCGCGAGTCGGTACGGGGGTAGGTCAGGGCCTTGTGGCGCTCGTAGAGGCTTTGGGCCAGCGCCAGCGTCGTCTTGGCCGAGAAGCCGAACTTGCCGTTGGCCTCGCGCTGCAAACTCGTCAGGTCAAACAAACCGGGGCTCGCTTGTGTGGTGGGTGTGGCCTCTTCGGTCACGTTGGCCGTCTTGCCGCGCACAGCCTCAACAATGGCTTGGGCTTCGGCAGCCGTCCACTTGCGGTCGGCTTTCTTTTCGGCGTCCTCGTCCTTTTTCCATGCGGGGTCAAACCACTTGCCCGGGTAGGTGCCTGCAGCGGCGGCGAACTCGGCGTGGATTTCCCAATAGTCACGGCTGATGAATTTGCGGATCTGCTCCTCGCGCTCGACCACCACGGCCAGCGTGGGTGTTTGCACCCGGCCCACGGTGGTCAAAAAGAAGCCGCCATCGCGCGAATTGAACGCGGTCATGGCGCGGGTGCCGTTGATGCCCACCAGCCAATCGGCCTCCGAGCGGCTGCGGGCGGCGTCGGCCAGGCCCTGCATCTGGGTGTTGGTGCGCAGGTTGTCAAAGCCATCGCGGATGGCTTGGGGCGTCATGGACTGCAGCCACAGGCGTTGCACTGGCTTGTCCAGCGCCTTGGTGCCGCCTGCGTACTGCTCGATCAGGCGGAAGATCAACTCGCCCTCGCGGCCGGCGTCGCAGGCGTTGATGAGGGCGTTCACGTCCTTGCGCTTGGCTTGCCTGACCACGGCCGTCAAGCGGCTCTTGGTTTTGTCCACCGGCTTCAAGTCAAAGTGCGGCGGAATCACCGGCAAATTGGCAAAGCTCCACTTGCCGCGTTTGACGTCGTATTGCTCGGGGGCCTGGATCTCCACCAAGTGGCCCACGGCGCTGGTGACCACATAGCGGTCGTTTTCGAAATGGTCGTCGTGTTTCTCGAACTTGCCCGAGGTCGGCGTCAAGGCTTTGACGATGTCTTGAGCCACCGAAGGCTTCTCTGCAATTACCAGTGTCTTCATGTCATTACAATCCGTTGTCTCGCGTGTGCGCACGCGCCCGGGCACACGCTCACGCGCACGCCCACATGGATTCACCATAACAAATTTTTAACGCCGTGGCCAAAACACCTGTTTCATCCCCCAGCCGCGCCAAGCCGAGCGCATCCGGCAAACGCATCCAGGTTCGCCGCTCCGGCGTGCACGGCAAGGGCGTGTTCGCGCTGCAAGACATCGCCGAAGGCGAGACCCTGATTGAGTACGTGGGCGAGGTCATCAGCTGGGACGAGGCACAAGACCGCCACCCGCACGACCCCGAAGATCCGAACCACACGTTTTACTTCCATGTGAACGAAGACCGGGTGATCGATGCCTTGTACGGCGGCAATTCTTCGCGTTGGATCAACCACAGCTGCGACCCCAACTGCGAGGCCGACGAAGACAATGACCGCATCTTCATCAAAGCCATCCGCAACATTGCAGCAGGTGAAGAGCTCAATTACGACTACGGCCTGATCATCGATGAGCCCTACACCAAGAAGCTCAAGGCCGAATACCCCTGCTGGTGCGGCAGTGCCAATTGCCGGGGCACCCTGCTGGCTCCCAAGCGCCGCCCGGCGACGCCCAAAATCCCTGGTCAGAAAAGACGCTGAACCCCGACGGCGGCTGGCGTACCCCCAGTGGGTTTCGCCTCTTTGTAGGAGCCCATCCCTGTGGGCGATGGAAGTCACGACGACAGGAGTCATCTCCCCAAAGCTGGGGTCCATACAAAGACCCGCCTCAACCACGCATGTTTGCATCCACCTTGCCCCATGATCACGCCTACCGCCTGGCCCGCTGAAACGATATGGGAGCAGGTCTACTCCCTGTTGCCCGATTTCACCGTCGAGGTGTTGCCCGAGATCGACTCGAGCAACAGCGAGCTGATGCGCCGCGCCCGCGCAGGCCAGCACGAGCCGACCTTGTTGGTGGCCGAGCGCCAAACGGCAGGCCGGGGCCGCATGGGGCGTGTCTGGCAAAGCCAGCCCGGCGACTCCCTCACGTTTTCGCTCAGCCTCCCGCTGACGCCGCAAGACTGGTCGGGTCTGTCGCTGGCCGTGGGCCTGAGCCTGGCCGAAAGTCTGCACCCCGACGTGGGCCTGAAGTGGCCCAACGATCTGTGGTTTCAGGACCGCAAGCTCGGTGGCATCCTGGTCGAGGCGGCCAGCATGGGCGGGCGCAGCCAGGTGGTGGTGGGCGTGGGCCTGAACATTCGCCCCCGGGCCTCAGACGGGCTGAATACGCCGCCAGCGGCCCTGACCGAGTTGTTGCCCGAGCTCACGGCCCCCGCTGCCTTGGGGGCAGTGGCATGGCCTCTGATCCAGACCCTGAAGGCTTTTGAAGCCCAGGGTTTCGCGCCGCTGCAAAAGCGCTTTGCCGCGCGTGACGTGCTGCAAGGCCGTGCCGTTTACACCAGCGATGGGCAGCAAGGCGTGTCGCTGGGGGTGGGCCCTGGGGGTGCGTTACGATTGCAGACAGAGCTTGGCGTGCAGGACATCCACAGCGCCGAGATCAGCGTACGCCCCAAGACCTGACGGAACTGTGCAAGATGAAATACTGGTTGGCCATTTTGCTGGTGCTCAATGCCGCTGTGCTGGCGTGGCAATGGGACGCTTTTGCGCGCTGGGGCCATGGCCCCAACCAAGAGCGCGAACCCGAGCGCTTGCAGCAGCAGGTGAGCCCCGAAGCCCTGAAGTTCGTGGTCATGCCGCCCGCTTCAAGCACGGCCGAGCCCGCCGCCGTGCAGGCCAGTGACCCAGCCAGCGCCTTGCCTCCGGATGCCAGTGCCCCGGATGGAGCCGCCCAGGACCCAACCTCGGTCGCACCCTCCGCTCCCACCTCAGCAGCCCCGCCCGCTGCGCCTCGATGATTTTTTGCCACGGAGATGATCCCTATGAGTCTGAAACTTTACTTTGCCCCAGGTGCTTGCTCCTTTGTGCCCCATGTGCTGCTGGAGATGAGCGGTGCCGTGTTCGAGCCCAGCATGGTCAAGCTGCACAAGGGCGAGCAAAACAGCGCCGAATACCAGGCCATCAACCCGCGCGCTCAGGTGCCAGTGTTGGTCAATGCCGGTCAGCCGATTACGCAAATTTTGGCCATCGTGCTGCACCTTGATCAAATCTTCCCGCAGATGGGCTTTTTGCCCACCGAGCCCTTGGCCCGCGCCCAGGCGCTGTCCACCCTGGCCTGGATGAACAACACGGTGCACCCCACCTTCACGCACATCTTCATGCCGCAAAAGTTCTCGGACCAGCCCGAGGTTCAAGCAGCGCTCAAGCCCTACAACACGCAGCTGTTTCGCGGCATGCTGGGCGAGTTGCAAGGCTTGGTCCAGGCGGCCGCGACCCAAGGCCGACCCTGGCTCAGCGGTGAACGCTTTGGCCCGCTTGACGCCTACAGCCTCACGCTCACCCGCTGGGGCACCATCGCGGGCATCACGCCCGAGGCTCACCCTGACTTGTGGGACTTTGTGCAGAAGGTGGCTGCCGAGCCTGCCGTGGCCCGCGTGATGGCGCGTGAGCGCTTGCAGCTGAACATGGGCGCGCCAGCCTGATCGAGGGGCCTGGGTGCAGGGTGACTCAGCTCACCCGAAAGCGCAAAGTGAAGCAGGCCCCCGGTGGTGTCTGGCCCGGGTGGGTGGCATCGATGCTGACTGTGGCTCTGTGCTGTTGCGCGATTTCCTTGACGATGGGCAGGCCCAGGCCGGAGCCATCCACGTTGGTGCCCAGCGCGCGGTAAAAGGGCTGGAACACCAGCTCGCGCTCGGGCAAAGGGATGCCAGGGCCGTTGTCTTCCACCTGGATGACCAAGGCCCGGCTGTAGGGGTCCACCAGCACCCGCAGCGTGATCACACCCTGGCGCTCGGGGGTGCTGGGCGTGTAGTGGATCGCGTTTTCCACCAGGTTGCGCAGCATCTCCTTGAGCAGCGTGGGGTTGCCTTGCACCTGCGCTCCGGGTGTGCCAGCGTCCACGCCCTCAAAGCCCAGGTCCAGCCCTTTGTCCATGGCGCGTGGCAGGCTGTCTTGCAGCACTTCGCTCGCCAGCGTCACCATGTTGCACGACTGCAAGGGCAAGTTGGCCCCACCGCCCTCGGCGCGTGCCAGTGACAGCAGCTGGTTGACAGTGTGTGTGGCCTGCACGCTGGCGCGGCCAATTTGCTGCAAGGACTTTTTCAGGTCTTCTTCGCTGGAGCCCGAGCGCTGCGCCAGATCGGCCTGCATGCGCAAGCCCGCCAAGGGGGTTTTGAGCTGGTGCGCGGCATCGGCCAGAAAGCGCTTTTGCGTGACGATGGAGTCTTTCAGGCGCTCGAGCAAGTCGTTCACCGACACCACCAAGGGGGCCACCTCCATGGGCACCGCCTTGTCGTCCAGGGGGCTCAGATCATCGGGTTTGCGCTCGCGGATGCGCTCTTCCAGTTGCGACAGTGGTTTGATGCCACGCACCAGCGCCAGCCACACCAGCAGCACCGCCAGCGGAAGCAAGGCAAACTGGGGCAGCATCACGCCCTTGATGATTTCGGCGGCCAGCACCGAGCGCTTTTCGCGGGTCTCGGCCACCTGCACCAGGGCGGGGCGCTTGCCCTCAGCATCGAGCCGGATCCAGGTGTAGGCCACCCGCACTTCCAGGCCGCGCATTTCATCGTCGCGGATGTGTACTTCGTAACTGCTGCCGTGGGGCTCATTGGCTTGTGGCAAGGGCAGCTCGCGGTCACCGCTCAGGTGCTCGCCCAGACTGCCGGTCACCTGGTAATACACCAGATCAGCTTCGTCGGCGCGCAGCAGTTCGCTGGCTGGCTGTGGCAGGCTGAACTGAACCAGTTTGTCAGGCCCCAACCTGACCTGTTGAGCCAAGGCTTGCACGTTGTAGACCAGCGCCCGGTCAAAAGGCTTGTTGGCCAAACCTTGCGCCACCAGCCAAGTCAGCGCCAGACTGATGGGCCACAGCAAGAGCAGTGGCGTGAGCATCCAGTCCAGAATTTCGCCAAACAACGAACGCTGTTCGCGTTTGAAAACCCGCATGTTCCAGCCCTTGGATTTCATGGCTTAAGGGGACTGCAGCATGGGGTGCGCGGCCTTTAGCCCGGGATTTTTTCGAGGCAGTAACCCAGGCCCCGCACGGTGGCAATGCGGATCGGGCCTTTTTCGATCTTTTTGCGCAAGCGGTGGATGTACACCTCGATCGCGTTGTTGCTGACCTCTTCGCCCCATTCGCACAGGCGTTCGACCAGCTGGTCCTTGCTGACCAGGCGGCCGGCGCGCTGCAGCAGCACCTCGAGCAAGCCCAACTCACGGGCCGACAACTCGACCATCTTGCCGTCGATCGTGGCCACGCGGCCGGACTGGTCGTACACCAAGGGGCCGTGCTTGATCTGCGAAGTGGCACCGCCCATGCCCCGGCGGGTGAGGGCGCGCACGCGGGCTTCGAGCTCCTGCAAGCTGAAGGGCTTGGCCATGTAGTCGTCTGCGCCGTAATCCAGGCCTTTGACGCGTTCTTCCACGCTGTCGGCCGCCGTGAGGATCAGCACGGGCAAAGTCGAGCCGCGCGCGCGCAAGCGCTTGAGCACGTCCAGGCCATGCATTCTGGGCAGGCCCAGGTCCAGGATCAGCAAATCGAACTCGTTGTTCGTCATCAGGGCCGCATCGGCCTCGCTGCCGCTGGCCACATGGTCCACGGCTGCCCCCGCGCTGCGCAAGGTGCGCAACAAACCATCGGCAAGCACTTGGTCATCTTCGGCTATCAGAATGCGCATGGCTGTCTCCTGTTGTTTTTGGGGGCGTCTGAGCGGGCTGGCGCTGCAGACCTTGGTCGATTCTAGTGTCTACAGGGCCTGTAACAGGCCGCTTGCAGGGGGGTGCATGGTTTTCTGACCGACTCAAGGCGTCCTGGCTCAATGGGCATAAGCCTCCAGCCCCAAGGCCACCACGGTGGCTACATCCTTGCCCACCGCCTCGCGAAACTCGGCCTCGGCCTGGGCCACGGCGTCCTGGAAGGCCTGCAACCAGGCCAGGCCCACTGGCGTGAACACCACGCGCCGGGCGCGGGCGTCCAGCGGGTCGGCCTCGCGCTGGACCAGGCCCCACGCAGCGCATTGGTCGACCAGGTCGCCCATGGCCTGTTTGCTCATGCCCGCAGCCCGCGCCAGATCCGTCAGGCGCGAGCCCTCCAGCGCCAGATGCCGCGTGATGTGCACATGCGCGGCGCTGATCTGGTCGCGCGCCGCCAGATTGGCCAAAGCCAGCGGCACGCCCTCATTGCCCGCCATCAGGTGCAACACGCGCTCGTCAAAACGCCGCATCGCGTGGCCCAGCAAACGGCCCAAATGGGTCTCTCGCCAGCGATCGTCTTGCAACAGGGGGCTGGCCTGGGGGCTGAAATCGTGGAGATCGGACATGGCCAAATGATAAGGCAAACTGACCAAAAATATCGTTTACAGCTTTGTACAGCTCGTTTACAGTACTGTTCAAGCATCCAGTCAACAGCACGGCGCTGCAGAACCCGGTGCCCCAACCCATTGATATTCAAGGAGATTCCCATGAGCGACGACAACAGCGAAAAGTCCAAAGCCCTGCAAGCCGCCCTGGCCCAGATTGAAAAACAATTCGGCAAAGGCACCATCATGCGCTTGGGTGAAGGCGAAGTGATCGCCGACATCCAGGTGGTCTCCACCGGCTCTTTGGGCCTGGACATCGCGTTGGGCGTGGGCGGTCTGCCCCGTGGCCGCGTGATTGAAATTTACGGCCCAGAGTCTTCGGGCAAAACCACCCTCACTTTGCAAGTCATCTCCGAAATGCAGCGCCTGGGCGGCACCTGCGCCTTTGTGGACGCCGAGCACGCCCTGGACGTGCAATACGCCCAGAACCTGGGCGTCAACCTGCAAGAGCTGCTGGTCAGCCAGCCCGACACCGGCGAGCAGGCTCTGGAAATTGTGGACAGCTTGGTGCGCTCCGGCGCGGTCGATCTGGTCGTCATCGACTCGGTCGCCGCCCTCACGCCCAAGGCCGAAATTGAAGGCGACATGGGCGACAGCCTGCCCGGCCTGCAAGCGCGTTTGATGAGCCAGGCCCTGCGCAAGCTGACCGCCACCATCAAAAAGACCAACTGCACCGTCATCTTCATCAACCAGATCCGCATGAAGATCGGCGTCATGTTCGGCAGCCCCGAAACCACCACCGGCGGCAATGCGCTCAAGTTTTACGCCTCGGTGCGTCTGGACATCCGCCGCACCGGCACCATCAAGAAGGGTGACGACGCGATAGGCAACGAGACCAAAGTCAAAGTGGTCAAGAACAAAGTCGCGCCGCCCTTCAAGACGGCCGAGTTCGACATCCTGTTTGGCGAGGGCATCAGCCGAGAAGGCGAGGTCATCGACATGGGCGTGACCGCCAAGATCGTCGACAAATCGGGCGCGTGGTACGCCTACCAGGGCGAAAAAATCGGCCAAGGCCGCGACAACGCCCGGGAGTTTTTGCGCGAAAACCCGGCCCTGGCCCGCGAGATCGAAAACAAGGTGCGCGAATCGCTGGGCATCCGCTTGCTGGAATCGGCCATTGCCGTGCCCAAAGGCGAATAAAAGTCCACTGGGAGGCGGCAAAGCGTGAACAAGCCCGGCTTTCAGCCCTCGCTCAAAGGCCGCGCCCTGCGGCTCTTGAGCCAGCGTGAACACTCGCGTGCCGAGCTGGAGCGCAAGCTGGCCGCACACGAGGAAGTGCCTGGCGAGCTGGCCAAGGCGCTCGACGAGCTGCAGGCGCGGGACTTCATCAACGACGGCCGGGCAGTGGATTCACTGGTCAACCGCCGTGCGGGCAAGCTCGGCAGTGCCAGGATTAAACAAGAGCTGGCCACCAAGGGCTTGTCGGGCGAGGCGGTGGCCGAGGCGCTGGAGAGCCTCAAAGACACCGAGTTCAGCCGGGCGCAAGAGGTCTGGCGCAAGAAGTTCGGCACCCCCGCGCAAGACCCACAGGCGCGCGCCAAGCACATGCGTTTCCTGATCACCCGGGGTTTCAACGCCGAGGTGGTGCGGCGTGTGGTCAAAGGCGATGGCCTGGATGAGGACCCGTCAGATTGAGACCTGGCTCAGAGGCTTGTGGGTGCGAGGCCGCAAGGCCTACGCCACCCATTTAGCCATTAGTCCATAAGCTTCAGTCCACCACCGGCAACTGCAATTCGACCACGGCACCGCCCGAGGGGCTGTTGCCAATGCTCAGGCTGCCCCCGTGCTGCTGGGCAATCGATTTGGAAATGGACAAGCCCACGCCCAAGCCTTCTGTTTTGGTGGTGAAAAAAGCGGTGCCCACCTGGCTCAAGGCTTCAGCAGGCAGGCCCGGCCCGTTGTCGGTGAGGGTGATGTGCGCCATCTCCCCTTCGCGCCAGACGCGAATCAGCAAGCGCCGTGATGCCTGACCCTGAGTGGCCTGGATGGCGTTGCGCAGCACGTTCATGAAAATTTGCGACAGCTGAACCGGGTCGGCCCATACGGCCAAGCCCTGAGGTGGCAAGGAGACTTGGAGGTCCACCGATTCGTTGTAAGCCAGGTCGTGGATCAGGGCGCTCACATCAGTGATCACCTGGCTGAGTTCAACACGCTCAAAAAGGGTGTTCTTGGACTGGATGAAGGTGCGTATGCGTCCCAGGATGTCGCCTGCTTTTTGGGTGTTGCGGTTGAGGTCTGCAAAGTACTTGTTGAGCGATTCGTCCTGGCGCTGCTGAAGTGTCAGCTCCATTCGGTCTGCGATCAGGTAAATGTTGGTCAGCGGCTGGCTCAATTCGTGCGCCAAAGAAGCCGCAATTTCTCCCACACTGCGGCGGCGGTCGAGTTGGGCGATTTGATCACTCAAACGCGTCGCCTCTTCCTGACGGGCCTGCACTTTGGCAGATTCCAAGGCCTCGCGGTTCATCCGCTCAATGAACATGCCCAAGAAGCCGATGTTCCCCACGATGGAGGTGACCACACCCATAAAAATCAGCAAGGTCGACAAGGGGTCCGAGGTCATGGCTGTGGGCTCGCTCAAGCCCAGCAAAACGCTGGGGACGCGCAGGGCCAGCACCACCGCCAAAGCCAGGTAAAACATGAAAATCCACCGTGCGCTGATGCTTTGGTCGCGACGGTAGACCTCTCTGGCCAAAAAAGCGAGCCACCCGAAAGCTGCTGCTGCTCCTAAGGATGACCAGATGAAACGCATACTGGCGTTGTTCAACACCCCATGGAACACACCATACACCGCGATGAACACCAAAGACAGGATCAACAACCAAGTCAAAGGGATCGGCTTTTGTAATTCGTGGCGCAAAGCATTCACGCGCAACAAGGGCCCCAAGACCAGCAACCAAATGGCGACACCGTAGGTCAAGGCTTCAGGCCATGTGTCTCGCATGCCCAAAAAGATCAGACTCAGGCCAAAGGACAGGCCACCCAGGCACCACAGCGTGTTGCTGGGCGCGTGCTGCTTGCGCAGCATCAGCCACACCGCCACCGGCATGGTCAGGTACAAAATGCCGGCGATGAAATAGGCCGTGGGCAAATGCAAGGGCGTCATGGCTTGACTGTGTCCTGGTGTGCGCGGGGGTCAGCAGACCATCACATCAGGCGACTGCGACAAAGCTGCCCGATTTGCCGCCATGCTTTTCCAGCAGCTTGACGCCGTTGATGGTCATGCCCCGGTCCACCGCTTTGCACATGTCGTAGATGGTGAGCAAGGCCACCTGTACGGCCGTGAGGGCTTCCATTTCGACGCCCGTTTGGCCATGCACTTCGGCAGTGGCGGTGCACACCACACAAGAGAGGTCCGTTTGCACCTCAAACTCGACCGCCACCCGCGTCAAGGCAATCGGGTGGCACAAAGGGATCAGGTCGCTCGTTTTTTTGGCCCCCTGAATGCCCGCAATGCGGGCAATGCCCAAGACATCGCCTTTTTTGGCTGTGCCTGAGGCGATCAAAGCCAAGGTGGTGGGCAGCATCTCGATGCGGCCGGTGGCCACCGCCACGCGCCGGGTGCTGGCCTTGCCACCCACGTCAACCATGTGGGCCTGGCCTTGGGCGTCAAAGTGGGTCAGTGTGGCTGGGTTCTGGCTCTGGCTCATGGCAGTCAGGATCAAAAGGGTTTACAGAAAGTTCACAAGATGCGGGCATCATACGAGGCTTGAACCGGGCAAGGACAGCTTTGAAACACAAATACCGTGATCGCCTTTTACCTTGGCTGCTGGCTGCGGCGCTGGTTTGTCCGCCTGTGCAGGCGCAGCCTGCGGGTTTACCCGGACTGGGGGATGGCGAGAGCATTTCGCTCAGCGCCGAGCGGCAACTGGGCGACCGCATCGCCCGCGAACTTTACCGCGACCCCGACTACATTGAAGACCCGGTGCTCGACGAGTACATCCAGCTGCTGTGGGCCCCCTTGGTGCGGGCAGCAGCGGCCCGGGGCGAATTGTCGGCCGAATTGCAAGAGCGTTTTGCCTGGCGCATCCTGCTCGGGCGCGACCGGTCGGTCAACGCCTTTGCCTTGCCGGGGGGATACCTGGGGGTGCACCTTGGCCTGATCGCGGTGGTGGGCTCGCACGACGAGTTGGCCTCGGTGCTGGCCCACGAATTGAGCCACGTCAGCCAGCGCCACATTGCCCGCGGCATGAGCGAGCAAAGTCGCATGACACCCTGGTTGGTTGGGGCCATGATTTTGGGGGCCTTGGCCGCCAGCAAAAGTCCGCAAAGCGCGCAGGCCCTGATCGTGGGCGGGCAGGCCGCAGCTTTGCAGTCCCAGCTGAGCTATTCGCGCGACATGGAGCGCGAAGCCGATCGTGTGGGCTACGGCATTTTGGTCGACGCAGGCTACGACCCCCGAGGCTTTGTGGGCATGTTCGGCAAGCTGCAGCAAGCGGCGGGCTTGAACGACAACGGCGCCTTTCCGTATTTGCGCAGCCACCCCCTGACCAGCGAGCGCATCGCCGACATGCAGGCCCGCCAGCAGCTGAACACGCCCGCCGCCGTGCCTGTTGCCGACATGGCCCAAGCCCTGATGTCGGGGCGGGCGCGGGTCTTGTCACAAAACACCCCCGATGCGCTCAAGGCCTGGACCCTGGAAGCCGAGCAGCCATCGCCGCAGGACGGCCCGGCCCAACGTGCGGGCAAGCTTTATGCTGGCACCTTGGCTCATTTGCAGCAAAGAAACATGCTTGCAGCCGAGCAAAGTCTCCAGAAATTGCAAGAGTTGGTGAAAAAGTCAGTGCCCACAGACTCCAAAGTTACCCAGGCGTTGGCTTCACCGGTGGCGCTGTCGGTGGATCGTTGGCTGCGCCTGTTGTCGGCCGAAGTGGCCATGAAGCAAGACCGATTTGAAGCCGCACTGCAGCAGCTGCTGCCCGGTGGGGCTGTGCCTGACTTGGCGCGTCCCGAGCTGATGGCCGCTGCGCAAGCCGTGCAGCGCTTGCCTGGCCATGCGCTGCAGGCCGAGATCACCCGGCAATTGCGCCAGCGGGTGTTTGTCGCCCCCCATGATGCCCAGGCCTGGAACCTGCTGGCAGGTTTGCTGGCTGCGCAGGGGCAAGCCTTGGCGGGTTTGCGGGCCGAAGCCGAGGCCCAGGTGGCCCGACTCGACTGGGAAGGCGCACTCGACCGCTTTCGGGCGGCACAAGATCTGGCCAAGCGCAGCCGCCTGCAAGCGGGTGAGCACATTGAAGCCTCGATCGTGGACACCCGCTTGCGCGAAGTGCAGGCCCAGTTGCGGGCCTTGCAGCAGCCATCAACCGTGCCCCGCTGAGCCTGTTGCGGGTGGGTCTCGCGCCAGCAGCATTCAGGGGCTATGATCGCCCTCCCTGCACCACACACACCATGGCCGGAATCCACATCACCGACATCGAAGCCGCCATCAACCACTGGCGCGCCAAGAGCCCCTCGCCCGACGGCGTCTCGCTCACGCCGCCACTGCGTGCGTTGGCCGAGGTGTATGGGCTCATGGTGTATTACAAACAGGACTTGGCCGACGAATTCAGCCTGCCCCTGGCTGCGGCCGAGGCCTGGCAAGACTGGTACGCCACCACCCCCGACACGCCATGCATTGCCATCTGTTCCACCAGCCAAGGCGACGAAACCTGCAAAGGCTGCGGGCGCAGTTTTGAAGAGGTGCAGTTGTGGATTGAGATGAGCCCCGGCGAAAAACGCAGCATCTGGCACCGCATCACCATGGAGGGCAACTCCTGGCGCTTCAACCGCTACGCCGAACGCGCCGCCGAAGACCGGCGCTGGGCCAAAGCTGCCGCCGACGCGCAGGTGCCACTGGACCTCCAACCCTGAACCCTTGGCCGACGCGCAGGACGGCGAGGGGGCAGGGGTTGGTTCAGGGCAACTGGACCGCTTGTTGCGCCATCTCGGCGGGGTAGCAAACTTCCAGCGACTGCCCTTTGGGTTGCTCACAGATGCAGCCTTCGAGTTGCAAGGGTGAGCAGGTGCGGGTGTCCTTGGCTTGGAGCGCATAAAACAACTGCCCGGTGGTGGCACCCATGCGCACCAAGCCGCCAAATCCGAGGAAAGACAAGCGGCTGATGGGTTTGGCATCCCGAATCACTTCAGGGGAAGGTGCTTGCACTGAGGTGTCGCCAGTGATGCTGGCTTTGACGGTGACAGGTGACCATTGGTAATTGGCCACCAGTCCGCCGTTGGCCCCATCGCTCAGGCCGTAGACCACCGTCACCGGTTTGGCCGTGCCCATCTCTGCGCTGTCAAATTGGCCCTGCACCGTGTCAATGTTCAGCGTCTCCGAGCCCACCAGGCCCGTGATGGTGCCAGCTGTCACACTCGCCAGGGTGTTGCCGTCATACACCTTGTTGGCCGCCGACGTGCCCACAAACTGCAGCGGGGCCTTGTCGATGGTCAACGCGCCTTGCTGGTACGTGATGCTGTAGTTGCCCGCGTCCTGGCCCGAGGCCAGCACGTTCGAGCCGTACACCCCCGCATTGCGCCCCGAGGCCAGGCCCGAGACCCGGATGTCGTCACCGGCCACAAAGCCCTCCAGCACCGCAGCCGATTGCTGCTGCGTTTGGCCGTTGTAGGTCACGCGCTCGGGCCGGGCGGTGACGCTGGCGCTCTTGGGCGTGATGGTCAAGGTCGCATTGCCCAGGGTGATGTCGTAGTTGGCAGCGTCCGCCCCCGAGACCGTCATGGCCGAGGTGTATTGGCCCACATTGCGTCCGCTGGGCAGGCCGCCAAAGCTCAAGGCGTCGCCTGCCACAAAGCCCGTGCCTTGTGTGCCATTGAGGCTTTGGGTCTGGCCGTTGTAAACCACGGTTTGCCCCAGCGCAGACAAGCTGGCCGGGCGTCTGCTGATGTTCAGAGATGCGTTGTTGAAAGTGATGTTGTAGTTGCCAGCATCAGCGCCTGACGCGCTCAGGCTGGAGAGGTAGCTGCCCGCATTGCGCCCGCTGGCCAGACCTGTGGCCTGCACATCGTCGCCCGCCACAAAGCCGCTGTACGTCAAGCCCGTTTGCGTCTGGACAGCGCCGTTGTAGACCGTGTTGTTGTCCTGCGCCGCGATGCTGGCGTTGGCCCGGTCGATGGTGCCGTTTTGGCTGTTGACGTAGGTGATGGCGTAATTGCCGCTCACATCGGTGTTGCTGGCGTCCACCAGGCGCACCCCGGTCACCGTGACGGTTTTGCCCGTGCCCGCGTTTTTGTCGGTGAAGGCCAGCGATCCGGCAAAGGCCACCGTGTCGCCCGCAGCGGCGCCAGCCAAGGCGCCCACCGAGCCGACGCCAGGCGCTGTGGTGTTGCCGTC
>NZ_JAFEIF010000043.1 GCF_017848645.1 Limnohabitans sp.
CTCATAAATCAGGGATACCTTGGGTCGTCAGGAAACTGACGCGGACCTCATTGTAGAATCCTTAGGTTTTGCGCCAACTCCTGGATCACGCCATGAAGTCGATTTCCTCTCTCTTGATCACTGCTCTGTCGGCCGCTTTGGTGGCCGGTTCTGCCTTGGCCGCGGGCCCTGCCCCCAAGGCCGCCAAACCCGACTTGGCCAAAGGCGAAGCCATTTTCAGCCAAGCTTGCGTGGCCTGCCATGCAGCCGATGGCAACTCCAGCACACCGGCCAACCCCAAGTTGGCCCAGCAGCACCCTGAATACCTGCTCAAGCAATTGCAGGAGTACAAATCGGGCAAACGTGCCAACGCCGTGATGAGCGGCATGGTCGCTGCCTTGAGCGATGACGACATGCGCAACATCGCTTTTTGGTTGGCGTCCAAGCAAGCCAAACCTGGTTTTGCCAAGGAAAAAGACACCGTGGCCTGGGGCGAGCGCATCTACCGCGGTGGCATTCCTGACCGCCAGATCGCTGCATGCGCCAGCTGCCATTCGCCCAACGGCGCGGGCATGCCTTCGCAGTACCCCCGTTTGTCCGGTCAGCACGCTGAATACACTGCTGCGCAGTTGATTCAGTTCCGTGAAGGCGTGCGCAAGAACAACCTGCAAATGACGCAGGTCGCCGCCAAAATGAACGACCGCGAAATCAAGGCGGTGTCGGACTACATTGCGGGTCTGCGCTGATCGTCTGGCCGGGTGGTGACTCGGTTGCTTGTGGGTTTTGCCCTGTGGACTTCAGGGGGTTTTAAGGCCTGCAACGCTGCCCTGGGGCACAATTAAGAACCGGCTGATATGACATGCTCCAAGGCCGGTTTTCCGGCCTTGAACGTTTGTGGCGGGCACTGTCCCGCCATTTCCTTGTCTGCTTCCTTTTTGTACACCCCATGACGACTGTTGCATCCAGCCCTGATTCCGAGCGCAGCTCGCCCCGAGGGCAGGCCGTGATCGAGTTGCTGTCGTCCATGCGGTTTGCCATCTCCTTGTTGACGATCATCTGCATCGCCTCGGTGATCGGCACGGTGCTCAAGCAAAACGAGCCCAGCAACAACTACATCAACCAGTTCGGGCCGTTTTGGGCCGAGTTGTTTGCCACCCTCAAACTCAACACCGTCTACAGCGCCTGGTGGTTCTTGTTGATTCTGGCGTTCCTGGTGGTCAGCACCAGTTTGTGCATCGCCCGCAACACGCCCAAGATCCTGGTGGACCTGAAGAACTACAAGGAAAACATCCGCGAACAAAGCCTCAAGGCTTTCCACCACAAGGCCGAGGGCCATTTGAACGAAGCGCCCGAGGCCGCCGCCAAGCGCCTGGGGGCTCTGCTGGCCACAGGCGGCTGGAAAGTCAAGCTGCAAGAGCGCGACACCCCGGCGGGCAAAGGCTGGATGCTGGCGGCCAAGGCGGGAGCGGCGAACAAGATCGGCTACATCGCGGCGCACTCGGCCATCGTGCTGGTGTGTGTGGGCGGTTTGCTCGACGGTGACCTGGCGGTGCGCGCCCAGATGTGGTTTGGTGGCAAGGAGATTTACAACGGTGGCGGCCTGATCGCCGATGTGCCCGCCCAGCACCGCCTGTCCGAGCGCAACCCGGCCTTCCGGGGCAATTTGCTGGTGGCCGAAGACACGGCCTCGGGCACGGCCATCCTGAACCAGTCCAACGGCATCTTGCTGCAGGACCTGCCCTTTGTCATTGAACTCAAAAAGTTCATCGTCGAGTACTACTCGACTGGCATGCCCAAGCTCTTTGCCAGCGACATCATCATCCACGACAAGGCCACGGGCGAGAAGCGCGAAGCGCGTGTCGAGGTGAACCACCCGGCCAGCTTCAAGGGCATCAACATTTACCAGTCCAGCTTTGACGACGGTGGCTCCAGCGTGAAGTTGCAGGCCGTGCCCATGTCGGCAGCCACCCAATCGTTTGAGGTGGAAGGCACCATTGGCGGCAGCACCGACCTGACCAATGGCAACGAAAAAATGAGCCTGGAGTTCACCGGGCTGCGCGTGATCAACGTGGAAAACATGTCCGGTGGTGATGGAGCCCAAGGCACGGCCGTGGATGTGCGCAAGGTGGATTTGCGCAGCGCCATCGACCAGCGTTTGGGTGCGGGCAACAAGACCACGCATGCCAAAGAATTGCGCAATGTGGGCCCGAGCGTGAGCTACAAGCTGCGTGATGCGGCCGGCCAGGCGCGTGAGTACAACAACTACATGCTGCCCGTGGATGCGGGCGACGGCGTGCCGGTGTTTTTGCTGGGCATGCGCGAGACGCCCAGCGAGCCCTACCGCTACCTGCGCCCCCCGGCCGATGAAAACGGCGAGTTGACCGGCTTCATACGCCTGCGCGCCGCCCTGGAGACCCCTGCGCTGCGCGAGCGTGCGGTGCAGCGTTACGCCCGCAAAGCAGTCGACCCGCAGCGGCCCGAGTTGACACAGCAGCTGGCCGATTCTGCAGCGCGCTCGCTGGGTCTGTTTGCGGGCCTGGAGCAGGTGAAGGGCAAGCCGGTGTCGGGCCTGCAGGCGTTGGCTGATTTTCTGGAAACCAATGTGCCCGAGGCTGAGAGGCCCCGGGCAGGCGAGATGTTTGTGCGCATTTTGAACGGCGCTTTGTTCGAGCTGGACGCGGTGGCTCGTGAACAAGCCGGTGCCAAGCCACTGCCTACAGACAAGGTGCAGGGCTTCATGTCGCAGGCCGTGCTGGCCCTGTCGGATGCGCCTTTTTACCCTGCGCCCATGACGTTTTTGCTGAAAGACTTCAAGCAGGTGCAAGCCAGTGTTTTTCAGGTGGCCAGGGCCCCGGGCCAGTCCATCGTGTACTTGGGCTGTGCCCTTTTGATCCTGGGTATTTTTGCAATGCTGTATGTTCGGGACCGTCGCTTGTGGATCTGGCTGTCGCCGCAGGGCGAAGGTGCCCAGGCGAGCGTGGCCTTGTCGTCCAACCGCAAGACCATGGACGTGGACCGTGAATTTGACCAACTGAGTGCCCGCTTGCTGGGCCGCTCCGAGAAAACACCATGACGACTGTCACTTTGAATCCGGGCTATTTTTCCAGCCGCACGGCCATCGATTGGGGCTTTGCCCTGCTGGCACTGCTGGGCACGGTGTTCGCCTTCACCCGTTACCAGCACGCGATGGACGTGTACGAGCAGGCCATCCTGATCGGCAGCTTGCCGGCCGTGATTTGGCTGGCGTGGTTCTGGCGGCCGCTGCGCACCTTGATGTTGGTGGTCACGGGCCTGTCGCTGTTGGCCATTTACCTTTATCAGGGTGACCTGGCCCGGTCCGAGCAGGTGTTCCTGTTGAAGTATTTCTTGTCCAGCCAGTCGGCCATCCTGTGGATGAGCATGCTGTTTTTCATCAGCACCGTTTTTTATTGGGCGGGCATATTCATCCGCGGTCAGGCCGATGCGATGGAGTCGTTGGGCTCGCGCATGGCCTGGGTGGCGGTGGGTCTGGCCCTGATTGGCACCTTGGTGCGTTGGTACGAAAGCCACCAGTTGGGCCCGGACATCGGCCACATCCCGGTGAGCAACCTGTACGAGGTTTTCGTCATGTTCTGCTGGATGACGACGGCGTTTTACCTGTACTACGAAGCGCAGTACAAGACCCGCGCCTTGGGGGCGTTTGTGATGTTGGTGGTCAGCGCTGCTGTGGGCTTTTTGCTCTGGTACACGCTGGTGCGTGAGGCCCACGAGATTCAGCCTTTGGTGCCCGCCCTCAAGAGCTGGTGGATGAAAGTCCACGTCCCGGCCAACTTCATCGGTTACGGCACCTTTGCCCTGGCCGCCATGGTGGCCTTCGCCTACCTGATCAAGCAGCAAGCGACCGAGACCCGTTGGTACAAGCTGGCGCCCTTGTGGTTGCTGGGCATTGTGTTGTGCTTCGAGCCGGTGGTTTTCCGCCAATCGGCCAACGACCAGACCAGCAGCTACTGGATGGTTTACTTTGGTGTGTCGGCTTTCATCGTGGCGGGCATTTTGATGGGCCGTCGCCGCATTGCCGAGCGTTTGCCCTCGTTCGAAATCCTGGACGATGTGATGTACAAATCCATCGCCGTGGGTTTTGCTTTCTTCACCATCGCCACTGTGCTGGGCGCCCTGTGGGCGGCCGAAGCCTGGGGCGGCTACTGGAGCTGGGACCCGAAAGAAACCTGGGCCCTGATTGTGTGGTTGAACTACGCCGCCTGGCTGCACATGCGCCTCATGAAGGGCTTGCGCGGCACCGTGGCCGCTTGGTGGGCGCTGGTGGGTCTGGGCATCACGACCTTCGCCTTCCTGGGGGTCAACATGTTCCTGAGCGGTTTGCACAGCTACGGCACGCTGTAACCGCAAGGGCCATGGTCCTGCGGTCCACAAAGGACCTGGCCCCTCAGTCTGTCAGCTGGTCGTACAGCGCCAGACCATTGCTCACCGCGTTGAGCAGGGCTTCGGTTCTGAAGGGCTTCCACAAGAAAGTGACCGCATTCGATTGCTGCGCCGCCAGCGTTTCATGGGGCAGGCTCTCGCCGCTCATGAAAATCACCGGGATGCGGTCCCCTGTTTTGACCATCAAGGCCTGCAGTTCAACGCCGGTCATTTTGGGCATGCGCACATCGAGCAACATCACGCGCCGCTCGGTCATGGGCGCGGCGGCCAGATAAGCGTGGGCACCATCATGGGTGCGGACCTTGAAGCCACGCGCCTCCAAAACCAGCTGCAGCATGCGCCGGATGTCTGCATCGTCATCGACGACTTCGATCAGGGCTGGGTTCGACATGGGGTTTTATAAAAACAAGATGAAATTTCATTTTAACGACAGATGAAGGGCCTTAGCGCGTGGTCAGACGCAAAAGCAGGCCGCTGACAGGAGGCTTCAAATGCGTCGGTGCGTCCACCAAGCGTCTGGCATGGCTCGCATTTTGTTGCAGGGCGTTTGGCCCCTGTGTGCAAAAGTGATTGGGACCGTTCACAATCTTTGCAAGGTATTTCTCAACTGGGGCCGCACCATGATCATCCGCACTTCTTCCTCGGGATTTTTGCATCCTGTGCCCAGCGACATCACGAGCCAGGCGGCTTACCAATCCCGTCGAGACCTGATGCGTCAGCTGGCTGCGGGCTCGGCAGGCCTGGCCTTGGCCGGCTGGGGCCTGCGCGACGCCCAAGCCCAAATGGCCCGGCCCGGGCAGCTGCCGCCGCTGGCCTCGGTGCCCTCCAAGCTGGCCGGCGCCATGGTTCTGGACAAGCCCACACCTTACAAAGATGCCACCACGTACAACAACTTCTACGAGTTCGGCACCGACAAGGCCGATCCGGTCAAGCGGGCCCACACCCTCAAGACCGATCCCTGGAGTGTGGAGATCGAGGGCTTGGTGAAGAAGCCTGCCCGCGTGAACCTGGAGGACCTCATGCAGTGGGGGGCCATGGAAGAGCGCATCTACCGCCTGCGCTGTGTGGAGGGCTGGTCGATGGTGATCCCATGGGTGGGCTATTCCATGGCCGATCTGATCCGGCGCGTGGAGCCCCTGCCGGGTGCCAAGTTTGTGGAGTTCGTGACCCAGGCTGACCCCAAGACCATGCCGGGACTGCGCTCGAGTGTGATCGATTGGCCTTATGTCGAAGGCTTGCGCATGGACGAAGCCATGCACCCGCTGACCTTGCTGGCTTTTGGCATGTATGGCGAGGTGATGCCCAAGCAAAACGGTGCACCCCTGCGACTGGTCGTGCCGTGGAAATACGGCTTCAAGAGCGGCAAGAGCCTGGTCAAGATCCGTTTCACGGACAAGCAGCCGGTCACATCCTGGGAGAAATCTGCCCCGCAAGAGTATGGTTTTTATTCCAACGTGAACCCGAATGTGGACCACCCGCGCTGGAGCCAGGCCACCGAGCGGCGCATCGGCGAAGACGGTTTGCTGGCCAAAAAGCGCAAGACGCTGATGTTCAACGGCTATGAAGCCCAGGTGGGCCAGCTGTACGCCGGGATGGACCTGAAAAAGTTCTTCTGATGCCGCTGCGGGTCAAGGTCTTGAGGGCATGAGGGCGGCGCTGCGGCATCCTGCTGCTTGGTGGGCCCTGCTGGGGCTTGGCTGCCTGCCCTGGGTCTGGTTGCTGGCGCAAACCCTGGGGGACCAGCTGGGCCCCAACCCCGCCGAAGCCCTGATCCGCGCCACAGGCGACTGGACCCTGCGCAGCCTCTGCGTGGTGCTTGCCGTGAGCCCTTTGCGCACCTGGCTGGGCTGGCCAGAACTGCTGCGTTTTCGGCGCATGCTGGGTTTGCTGGTGTTTGCTTACGCCAGTTTGCACCTGCTGTGCTACGCCTGGTTTGACATGGGCTTTGACCTGGCCGACACGCTGAAAGACCTCATCAAGCGCCCTTTCATCTGGCTGGGCTTCAGTGCTTTTGTGATCTTGCTGGCGCTGGCAGCCACCTCTTTCAACCCGGCCGTGCGCTGGTTGGGCGGCCGGCGCTGGCAACTGCTCCACCGGGGCGTTTATGGGGTGGCCGTGTTGGCCGTGTTGCACTTTTGGTGGATGCGCGCGGGCAAGCAGGACTTTGCCGAGGTGCTGGTGTACGCGGGCATCTTGGCGGGTTTGCTGGGCTGGCGCGTGATGCGTTTTGTACGGAGACGCTGAGCGCGCCATCAGTCGCTGTGCAGCCTCTTCAGGCTGCACAGGGCGTTTCAGACGAGCTGCTCCAGCGCAAAGGTGTCGAACGCCGATTCGCGCTGGCGGATCAGGTGGGCTTGGGTGCCATCGACCAGGATTTCTGCGGCGCGGCCGCGGGTGTTGTAGTTGCTGGCCATGCTCATGCAGTAAGCGCCTGCCGACAGCACGGCGAGCACGTCACCGGCTTGTACCAGCAGCTGGCGGTCGCGGCCAATCCAGTCGCCGCTTTCGCACACCGGGCCGACCACGTCGTACACGACACCATCGCCTGAGTGGGGTGTCACGGGCACGATCTGGTGGAAAGCCTGGTACATGGCCGGGCGGGGCAGGTCGTTCATGGCGGCGTCGATGATGCAGAAATTCTTTTGCTCGCCGGGTTTGAGGTACAGCACCTCGGTCAGGCACACACCCGCGTTGCCCACCAGTGAGCGGCCGGGCTCGACCATGATTTTTCGCTGGCCGTAGCCACGTGCGTCCAGCTTGGCCAGCAATTTCTCGCACAGCACATCAGCCAGTGGCGGTGTCTCTCCGTTGTAGTTGATGCCCAAACCGCCACCGAAATCGAGATGGTGAATTGGGACGCCGGACTTTTCGACTTCTTCCACTAAGTCAAGCATTCGGTCAACCGCATCCATATAGGGTGTTGAGTCTGTGATTTGAGAACCGATGTGAAAGTCGATGCCCACGACCTTCAGGCCGGGCAGGCTGGCGGCGTGCTGGTAGACCTGAACAGCACTTTCGTGGGCGATGCCAAATTTGTTGCCCTTCAGCCCGGTCGAGATATAGGGGTGCGTCTTGGGATCCACATTGGGGTTCACGCGCAGGCTGACCGGGGCTTGTTTGCCCAGACCCATGGCCACTTCGCTCAGCACATCGAGTTCCGCTTCACTTTCCACGTTGAAGCAAGCAATGCCCACTTGAAGGGCTTGTTTCATTTCAGCCCGCGTCTTGCCCACACCCGAAAAAATCACCTTGGCCGGGTCGCCGCCCGCAGCCAGCACGCGGGCCAGCTCGCCGCCCGAGACGATGTCAAAGCCGCAACCGGCCTCGGCAAACACCTGCAGGATGGCCAGGCTGGAGTTGGCCTTCATGGCGTAGCAAATTTGCGCTTGGCGTCCAGCAAAGCCGCGCTGGTAAGCGGCCAAGGCCGACAGCATGGCGGCTTTGGAGTAGACGAACAAGGGCGTGCCGTGTTCGCGGGCCAGTTGTGACAGCGCCACGCCCTCCACATGCAGCTGGTCGCCCGCATAGGCGATGTGGGGTTGTCCTGGGAGTGCGGTGTTAGAGGTCATGGGTTAAGAAGGCTCGGGGTAAAAAGGGATATAAAGTAGGCAAGTGTCAACGGGGCTTGACCTGAGGTCTGTGCTCGTTATCGAGGTGTTGCATCAGGAATCGGTTGCGGTGTGGTGGCCTGGCCAGATGGCGCAGGCGCGATGTGCGAGGCCTTGGGAGGCGAGTGCAGCGGGTTCAGTGATTGAGGCAAGGTGGCCCGCTCGGCCGAAGCGGGTGTGGTGGGCAGGACCAAGGGGCCCCGTTGACCACAAGCGCTCAATACGGCCGCACCGCCAACAAGGGCATGCAGCATGACTAGAATCTTCATCACCTTCAACATGCTGCGATTGTAATGACCGACCTTGAATTTCTGGACCAAGCTGAACGACTGCTGGCGGGCGTAGAGATCAGCTGCGATCGCCTGAACGACGACACCGACGCCGATGTGGACAACCAGCGGGTGGGCGGCATGATCACTTTGACGTTTCCCAACCGCAGCCAGATCGTGATCAATCTGCAAAAGCCCCTGCACGAAGTGTGGCTGGCGGCGCGCTGCGGCGGCTTTCATTACAAGTTCGACGGCACGCACTGGCAAGACACCAAAGGCCAGGGCGAGTTTTGGCAGAGCTTGTCGCGTTATGCCTCGGAGCAATCCGGTCAAAGCTTGATCTTCAAGCCCTGAGTTCGCCAGGTCAGCGGCCCTGTTCGCCGGTTCTTGCCGGCTCAATTTCTGAACAGATCAAGTATCCGCTTGCGTTCTTCTTCGGGGGGCATGGCGTCTGCTTGGCCTTTGGTGTCGTTTTGACCACCCAGTGAGCTGATCCCGCTGCCGCCTGAAAATTCCGAATAAAACCAGTCTCCACCCATCTGCACCAAGCCCTCGGCAGCTGTAGGCTCGGAAATCGGCAGGTTGCGCAAGGCGGTTTCCATGTACTTGATCCAGACAGGCAAGCTCAGCCCGCCCCCGGTTTCGCGGTCGCCGAGTTTGCGTGGCGTGTCATAACCGATCCAGACCACGGCGGTGAGTTGGGGGTGGTAGCCCGCAAACCAGGCGTCCATCGCATCGTTGGTGGTGCCAGTTTTGCCATAGATGTCAGGCCGTTTGAGGCTCGCTTGCGCGCGGGCAGCCGTGCCTGAGCGGGTGACTTCCTGCATCAGGCTGGTCATGACGAAAGCGTTGCGCTGGGGGATCGCGCGTTGTGATGCCTCGTTGATTTCAGGGGGCGGGCTGTCGACCAACAGGCGGTCCTTGTAGTCGGTGATGCGGTTGATCAAGTGGGGGCTGACCCGGTAGCCACCATTGGCAAACACCGAATAGCCTGTGGCCATTTGCATCACGGTGACCGAGCCTGCACCCAAGGCCATGGTCAAGTAGGGCGGGTGCTTGTCCGCGTCAAAGCCAAAGCGGGTGACCCATTCTTGCGCCGTGCGGGCGCCTACCGATTGCAGCACGCGAATCGAGACCATGTTTTTGGACTTGGCCAAGCCGGTGCGCAAACTCATCGGGCCATCAAATTTACCGTCGTAGTTTTTGGGCTCCCACGGCTGGCCGCCCGTCACACCGCCATCAAAAAACAAGGGCGCATCGTTGACCATGGTGGCAGGTGACATGCCTTTTTCCAGGGCAGCCGAGTAGATGAAAGGCTTGAAGCTGGAGCCAGGCTGTCGCCAAGCCTGGGTGACGTGGTTGAACTTGTTTTTGGCAAAGTCAAAGCCGCCAACCAGGGCTCGAATGGCGCCGGTTTGAGGGGTCAAGGCCACAAAGGCACCTTCAACCTCAGGCAGCTGGGTGAGCTCCCATTGGCCTTTGGGCAGTTGAACAATGCGGACCACAGCGCCTTTGCGAATCCGTTTGGCCGCTGGGGCCTTGTCCGACAGGCCCGATTCGACCGGGCTGAGGCCCGTCCCGGTGATGGTGATTTGTTCGCTGTTTTGGCGGACCACCACCACCTTTTTGCTGGAAGCCTCCAGCACGACCGCCGACATCACGTCGCCGTTGTCCGGGTGCTCCTCCAAGGTCTCATCGATGAGGTCTTCGGCCAGTTTGGGGTCGTTGGGCAGGGCGATGAATTTTTCAGGTCCACGGTAAACCTGGCGACGCTCGTAGTCCATCAGGCCTTGGCGCAAAGCCTGGTAGGCCGCCATTTGGTCCTGAGACTGAATGGTGGTGTACACATTCAGTCCACGGGTGTAGGTGTCTTGCCCATATTGGGCAAAAACCATTTGCCGGACGGTTTCGGCCACAAACTCGGCGTGCAGGGTCTTCTTGTTGCCAGATGATTTCAAAGCCAAAGGCTCGGCTTTGGCTTGTGCAGCTTGTTGGGCGGTGATGTAGCCGTTTTCTTCCATGCGCTCGATGATGTAGAGCTGGCGTGAACGGGCACGTTTGGGGTTGGCGATGGGGTTGAAGGCCGAGGGCGCTTTGGGCAGCCCAGCCAGCATGGCGGCTTCTGCAATCGTGATGTTTTTGAGTGATTTGCCAAAGTAGGTTTCAGCGGCCGAAGCAAAACCATAGGCCCGGTTGCCCAGGAAGATCTGGTTCATGTAGATCTCAAGAATCTGGTCCTTGGTCAACAGGTGTTCCAGTTTGTAGGTCAGCAGGATTTCGTAAATCTTGCGGGTGTAGGTTTTTTCGGAAGACAGGTAGACATTGCGCGCCACCTGCATGGTGATGGTGGATGCGCCTTGGCTTTTCAAGCGCCCGATGTTGGCAATGCCCGCACGCAGAATGCCTAAATAATCAACGCCACCATGGTCATAAAAGCGGTTGTCCTCGATGGAGAGCACCGCGTCTTTCATGATTTGCGGAATCTCCTTGATGGGCGTGAGATTGCGGCGCTCCTCGCCAAATTCGCCCATCAATTGGCCATCGGCGGTGAACACGCGCAGCGGCAGCTTGGGTTTGTAGTCGGCCAGGTCCGAGATGTCGGGCAAGTTGGGGTAAGCCGTCACCATGGCCACGCCCACGACCATCAGCAAACAAAACAAACCTGCAGCCAGCAAGGCCACGGCCCATAAGGCCAGCTTGACCACCCATGCCCATGCGCCGGAAGCGGGGGGTTTGGTTTTCGATTTTTGGGGGGTGTCCGGTGCAGTGTCTTGTTGGGGCATAGGGCTTGGGGTGGGTGCGGCCAGCGGATTACCGGACACTTGGCATTATAAAAATCCTGCGCGCGTGGAGGGTGTTCATTCAAACAT
>NZ_JAFEIF010000009.1 GCF_017848645.1 Limnohabitans sp.
CGCCACCATGCCCTCGACCCACAGCGGGGTATAGATCACCGAGATGTAAGCCCCAGCCAGACCGCACAAAGCGCCCCCGGCCACCGCCGCCGCCAGGCGGATGCGACGCACCGGGTAGCCCAATGCGTGCGCCGATGCGGGCGATTCACCCACGGCGCGCAGCACCAAACCGGTGCGGCTGCGGTACAAAAACCAGATCAGGGCCAGCACCAGCAGCATGGCCAGGTACACCAGCGGATGCTGTTTGAACAAGGCGGGGCCCAGCAAGGGGATATCGGACAGGCCGGGAATCTCGAACTGTGGCCGCTCGGGCAACTTTTCTTTCACATAGCCAATGCCCACAAAAGCCGAAAAACCCACGCCAAACAGGCTCAGCGCCAGCCCTGTGGCGTACTGGTTGGTGTTCAGCCAAATCACCAGCACCCCAAAAATAGCGGCCAGCAACGCCCCGGCGCCCATGCCCGCCGCAAAGCCCAGCCAATCGTTGCCGGTGTGCACCACGGCGGCAAAGCCTGCGATGGCCGCACACAGCATCATGCCCTCTGCCCCCAGGTTCACCACGCCGGCTTTTTCATTGATCAGCAAACCCAAAGCGGCAATGGCCAGCACCGTCCCCGCGTTCAGGGTCGCGGCGATCAGCAATGCATACGACTCCATCACACACTCCCCATTTTCTTGGCCACCCAGCGCAGGCGGTAAGCCACCAGCGTGTCACACGCCAGCAGGCAAAACAACAACAAACCCTGGAACACGCCCGTGATCGACTTGGGCAGGCCCAGGCGCGATTGCGCGAGTTCGCCGCCAATGTAGAACATGCTCATCAGCACCGCCGACAACACCATGCCCGCCGGGTGCAAGCGCCCGACAAAGGCCACGATGATCGCGGCAAAGCCGTAGCCCGCAGGCACATAAGGCGTCAGCTGCCCGATGGGCCCAGCCACCTCCAAAGCGCCCGCCAAACCCGCTGCGCCGCCCGAGACCAAGAGCGCCACCCACAGCGCCTTGCGCGAAGAAAAGCCTGCGTAGCGCGCCGCATCGGGGGCCAGACCGCCCACTTGTTGGGCAAAGCCCGCCCGGGTGCGGAACAAAAACACCCACAGCAAGCCTGCGCCCACCAGTGCCAAGAGCAAGCCCACGCTCACACGCGAGCCCGTCATCAAACGCGGGATCTGCGTGACCGTCTCGAAAGTTTTGGACTGCGGAAAATTGAATCCGGCTGGGTCTTTCCAGGGTCCATAAACCAGATAGCTCAGCACCATATCGGCCACGTACACCAGCATCAGGCTGACCAGAATCTCACTGGCGTTGAAGCGGTCGCGCAGCAGCGCCGTGATGCCCGCCCACAGCATGCCACCCAGCACACCCGCCAAGAGCACGGCCAACACGATCCAGCGGCCCGTGTCCTTGTCCGCCAGCAGCGCCACGCCCGCCGCACACACGGCACCGATGACAAACTGCCCTTCGGCCCCGATGTTCCAGACGTTGGAACGGAAACACACCGACAAGCCCAAGGCGATCACCAGAAGCGGTGTGGCCTTGACCATCAACTCACCCAGGGCATAGCCGGTTTTGACGGGCTCCCAGAAAAACATTTGCAATCCGCGCACCGGGTCTTTGCCCAGCGCCATGAACAGCGCCACACCCAACAGCACCGTGAGCACCAGCGCCAGCAGGGGCGAGGCATAAGTCCACAGGCGCGAAGCCTGGGGACGGGGTTCAAGCCGCAGCATGTTGGACTCCTTGTTGGGCAGGCGCGGCAGAAGCGGCATCGGGCCACAAGCCGCTCATCCACTCGCCAATGCGCTCTACCGTGGCCTCGGTCCGCGCCACCGGAGGCGACAAGCGCCCCTTGGCGATCACATGCAATCGGTCAGACAACTCGAACAATTCTTCCAGCTCCTCACTCACCACCAGCACCGCACAACCCGCGTCGCGCAGCGCCAAAATCTCGGCGCGAATTTGCGCCGCCGCGCCCACGTCCACGCCCCAGGTGGGTTGCGACACGATCAGCAGCTTGGGCGCCGCGCTGATTTCGCGCCCCACAATGAACTTTTGCAAATTGCCGCCCGACAGCGACTGCGCTGCCGCATCCGGCCCGGAGGCCTTGACTTTGAAGCGGTCGATGATGCTGCGCGCTTGGTCGGCCAATGCCCCCATGCGCACCCAGCCGCCCGCACCCACGGCCTCGCTGCGGGTCAGCAGCAGGTTTTGCGACAGGCTCAACGACGGCACAGCGCCCCGACCCAGGCGCTCCTCGGGCACAAAATGCAGGCCCATTTGCCTGCGCGGCACCGGCCCCAAAGACGCGACCGGCTGACCGGCCAGGCTCACACTGGCCGCGCCGCACTGCACGCCCGCCCGGGTGTCTTCACCCGACAAAGCCCACATCAACTCTTTCTGGCCATTGCCCGACACGCCGGCCAACCCCACCACCTCGCCCGCACGCACCTGCAGGCTGATGCTGTCCAGGTCCACGCCAAACGGGTCTTGCCGAGTGAGGCTCAGGCCTTTGACCGACAAGACCACCTCGCCCGGCGAACGCGCCACATGCTGCAAAGCCGGGGGCTCCGCGCCAATCATCAAGCGGCTGAGCGAAGCGTTCGTTTCTTCACGCGGGTCGCACACGCCCGTGAGCTTGCCGCCGCGCAGCACCGTGCAGGCACTGCACAACGCCCGGATTTCGTGCAGCTTGTGCGAGATGTACAAAATACTGACGCCCTGACTGACCAATTTGTGCAGCACCACAAACAACTTCTCCACCGCCTGCGGCGTCAGCACCGAAGTCGGCTCATCCAAAATCAAGAGCTTGGGCTCGGTCAACAAGGCGCGGATGATCTCCACCCGCTGCATCTCCCCCACGCTCAGGGTGTGCACCGGGCGCTCAGGCTCCAGGTCCAGGCCGTATTCGCTGGCCTTGGCCACAATGCGCTCGGTCACCTCGGCCAGGCTGAGCGACTTGTCCAGCCCCAGCCAGACGTTTTCGGCCACCGTGAGTGTGTCAAACAGGCTGAAGTGCTGGAACACCATGCTGATGCCCAGCTTGCGCGCTTCCTGCGGGTTACGGATCTGCACGGGCTGGCCGTTGAACACCACCTGGCCCTCATCGGGCTTGACCGAGCCGTAGATGATTTTCATCAGGGTGGACTTGCCCGCGCCGTTTTCGCCCAGCACGGCATGGGCCTGGCCGGGCATCACGGTCAGCGACACGTCCTGGTTGGCCACCACGCCCGGGTAGCGCTTGGTGATGCCTTGCAAAGACAGAAGGGGTGTGGTCATGTCGGATTCAAAGGGTTCGGATGAGGTAACTGGGCCGCGCTGATTTTCACCTGTTCGCGCAGCCACCGGGCCGCTGCCGAAGCATGGCTGCGCTCATGCCAAAGTTGGTAATAAACCATCTTGGGAAAGACAACCGGACAGGGCAGCAAGCTCAAGCCGCGCTGCGCATCGGGGCCTTGTAAAAAGCGCTGGCAATACTGGCGGCCCGTGGTCAACACAAGCAAGCTCGATGCCACCATGCGCGGCATCAAGCCAAAGTGGGCGCAACGCGCCGAAATGTTGCGCACCAGCCCCAACTGGTCCAGGTGCTCGTCAATCACACCGCGCCAACCCGGGTAAGCGGCAGTGGGTGCGATGTGGTCGCAGGCCAGCCAGTCGTCCTGCGTCCAGCCCCGGCGCACCGCCGGGTGCTTGCTGCTGACCAGGCAGGCCACCTCGTCTTCAAAGAGCTGGGCGCGGTGCAGTTCTTCGCTGGGCTGGGCCCAGTTGCCAATCACCACGTCGATCAGGCCCTGGCCGAGTTCGTGCGCATATTGGGCTTGGGCCGACAGGGCATGCACCTCGACCCGGCAGTGAGGCGCCAACGACTTGACGCGGGCCATGACGGACGGCAGGAACAAAGGGTCCAGCGTGTCGCTGGCTGCGATGCGAAAAGTCTCGCGGGCCTCAGCCGGGTCAAACGACCGGGCTGGAGAGAACAGGCTTTCGGCCGATTGCAAAATCTGCGACACCGGCCCCAACATCTGCAGGCCCACATCGGTGGGCACCATGCCGGTGCCCGAGCGCACCAAAATCGGGTCGCCCGTCAGCTCGCGCAGGCGTTTGAGCGCCACCGACACGGCCGGTTGCTGCTGGCCCAGGCGCATGGCGGTTTTGGAGACACTGCGTTCGATGAGCAAGGTGTGAAGGGTCCGAATGAGTTGGAGGTCGATCTTGTCGAAAAGATGCGGCTGCTTCATATCGGAATCCAGATGATCGTTATGGCTGGGCGCAGGCTCTTTTCAGGGTTAACCCCGAAACTTTTAAATGCCATACGTGCTAATGAACCGATCACGCCCATGCCTTTGTCTCTGTGTTTTCTCTGTGCTGGTCTGCCCCGTGGTCAACCCGGAACTTTGATGGAATGCAGGCGAATGTAACACCAGCGATTGTTACGAATCTAAACTTAAAAATGGGCTTGACCGCTTGCCATCGAATCGCCATGGCTTGACGCGATGCGCTTGAAGATCCAAGCCAGCGGACGATACCTGCCAAAAATTCTGACTGGCCCCTCACACCATTTGGCAGCGTTCCTCCTATGATCTGCCGCATGACCGAAGACATCGAAAACATCCACTCCCCGCTGTCGCAGACCTACAGCGCTGACGGCCACAGCTTGCGCATCCAGATCTACCGCAGCCCCGACAGCTTGTGGCTGCTTGAAGTGGTGGACGAAAGTGGCACCTCCACCGTGTGGGATGACCTGTTTGAAACGGACAAGCAAGCGCTGGAAGAAGCCTTCATGGCCATTGAGTCCGAAGGCATTGACAGCTTCATCAGCAAGGCCCACAAGGAGGCCAAGGCCGCAGAACCGGAGATGCTGAAAGCACTGGCACAGGGAAAAATTCAACCCACAGCCCACGAAGTGCAAGACATGATGGCGCCACTGTCCGACGCGGAGCTTGAAGAACTCGATCGGTTCTTGCTTTATGGCGTGGACAACGACGAAGCCATGACGCTGGACAGACTGGACGGGTATTTGCACGCCATCGCCATTGGGCCGCAAACCATCATGCCCAGTCAGTGGCTGCCCAAAGTCTGGGGCGAAGACAGCGCCATGATGCCGCCCACGGACAACATGGAGCAGCTCAACCACATCATGGGCCTGGTCATGCGGCACTACAACAGCATCATTTCTGGATTTGAGCAAAAGCCACCATTTGTGGTGCCCTACTGGGACACTTACGAATACAACATCGGCGAGTTTGAGAATGCGGAAGGCTGGGCCTACGGTTTTACAGAAGGCGTGGCGCTGAACCGCGCCGCATGGAAGCCCTTGTTTGACACCGCGCAAGGCCAGCAGTGGTACAGGCCCATTGGCTTGCTGGGTGAAGAGGCATTTTCTGCCGAACAGGACGAGCTGACCAAAACACCCCCGCAGCGCGAAAAACTGGCCCAGCAAATTGAAAACAGCTTGGTCAACATCCACGCCTTTTGGCTGCCGCTGCGCCAGGCCATATACGAGCGCGAAACGTCCCAACGCTTGCGCACCAAGGTCGGCCGCAACGAGCCCTGCCCTTGCGGCAGTGGCAAGAAGTTCAAAAAATGCTGTGGCTCAGCGGCTGAGTTGCATTGACCGTTTCACGATTTCCAGGGTGAGGCCCCAGATCCGACATGCCCTTCAAAAACCAATGACTTGAAGTGGGTCAACTGAAGGATTTGAGTACCGCGAAAAGGGTGCATTTCAAGCAAATGCACATCACTTGAGACCAAGTAATCCGCCTGAGCCGCCACGGCCAATTCCAGGAACTTGTTGTCCTTGGGGTCGCGGCATTCGGTGATCGAGGAAAGGGGATCCACCCACATCACGGCTTCGCGGAAAAGTCGGACCCACACCATCCGTTGATCAAGAGGTCGCCAGGCGTTGAATTTTTCTCTGGCGAGCACGGCGACCAACTCGTTGAAAGTGTCCGCCGAGACAAAGACATCATGCTCCAACACGGCGCGGCGCAAAATTTGTGCAGGCTCTCGGTCTGGATTCAAGCAAGCGGGAATGAGCGAACTCGTGTCAAAAACGATTCTTTTACGGACGGAGCTCATGGACGAGTTCGTTCAGCTGTTCGGGTGTGAGCTCAGGGGCCTCTGGGCTGGCAGAAGGCATGGCATCCATGAATTGAACCCATTGCCGAGCCTTGTAATCGCGCAGGGCTTCAGTGGCCATGGCATAGGGAAGAATCATCATGGTGGGCGTGCCGTATTGGGTCACAGCCACAGGCTCACCACCTTTGACGATGTTGGCAATCGATCCGAATCGGTTTTGAACTTCTGCAGATGAAAGGGTTTTCATGGTCACATCCTGGACATGTTAGCTAACATGGACATCTTAGGGGACTTGTACAAGAAGTCAAGCCGGATGAAACAACATAAGGGTGGGTCCAGCCAAATTGACAAGCACTTTCAGTGAGGCACCTGCTCAGGCAGAAAAACACATGGCGTAAGCACACACTCAACACCCCGTCGTTTATGGCGAGCGACGGGCGGCAAGCGACAGAAACCATGCTTGCAGTCCCATATGGGGTATCTCAAATTTTGCATATCACCCATAGGGCTTTGGACTAGCATGAAGCACGCCTTAGACGATGCCCATGAAACCAACTCTTCACCCTGTTACCGAAGCCCCCCTGCGCTTTTGGCACCGCAACGCGGTGGTTGAGCGCCATCACGTTCCCCCAGACCGCACCCTGCTGGACCTGCTGCGCGAGGACCTGCGCCTGACGGCCACCAAAGAGGGCTGCGCCGCTGGTGACTGCGGAGCCTGCACCGTGGTGGTGGCAGAGACCGTGAACGGGCTGTTGCAGTACCGCGCTGTCAACAGCTGTATCAAACCGGCACAGTCAATCGACGGCCTGGCGCTGTGGACCGCTGCCGACTTGGCTCGACCTGACGGCACGCTGCACCCGGTGCAGCAAGCCATGGTCGAGTGCCACGGCTCGCAATGCGGCTTTTGCACACCGGGTTTTGTGATGAGCTTGTTTGCGCTCTACCAGCGCACCGTGGCGCAAGGCCAGGCCGTAGACAGCCACCGCGCCCATGAAGCTTTGTCGGGCAACCTGTGCCGCTGCACCGGCTACCGGCCCATCGTGCAGGCCGCGTGCAGCTTGCAGGCCGATGCCGCGCAGGCCGTGGATGAACAGCCCATCGTGGCGGCGCTGCAAAAGCTCGCGGCCATCGAAAAAACCGGCGGCGCTTACCTGCGCCCCAGCAACCTGAGCGCTTTGCTGCAAGCCCGCGCCCAACACCCCCAAGCACAGCTGATCGCAGGGGCGACGGATGCCGGGCTGTGGATCACCCAAGGCCTGCGCCGCCTGCCGCAGATCATCGACCTGACGCGCGTGGCCGAGCTGCGCCGGGTGGAGCGTTACCCGCAGCACATCGCGATTGGTGCGGCCGTCAATTTGCAAGACGCGTTTGAGGCGCTGGCCGTCGATCGGCCGGTGATCGCGCCCTTTGGCGAACGCTTTGCGGGCTGGCCGGTGCGCCAGTCGGGCACGCTGGGCGGCAACGTGGCCAACGGCTCGCCGATCGGCGACAGCATGCCGCTCTTGATCGCGCTAGGCGCGCAGGTGGTACTGATGGCCTGGCGCAACATCAAAGGAAAGGGCCGCACCGTGCACCGCCATGTGCCGCTGGACCGCTTTTACACCGGCTACCGCCAAAGCCTGCTGGCCCCGGACGAGGTGCTGGCCTGGGTGGTGGTGCCCCGCCCTGCCCCCGGCGAATGGCTGGGCGCTTACAAGGTGTCCAAGCGGCAAGAGGACGACATCTCGGCAGTGTGCCTGGCGGTGCAACTGCATGTGCAAGATGGGCACATCACCGCAGCACGCATCGGTGCGGGCGGCGTGGCCGCCACGCCCGCACGCGCCGTGAAGACCGAGGCCACGCTCATCGGCCAGCCGTGGAACGAAGCCACTTTAGCAACGGCACAACAAGCCATCGCACAAGAGTTTTCACCACTCAGCGATTTGCGTGCCAGCGCCGATTACCGCCGCCAGATTCTGGGCCAACTGCTGCGCCGCGCTTGGCTGGAGAGCACCGGGCACAGCACCATTCGACTGGAGGCACTCGCATGAACACGCCATCCAACACAACCAGCAGCAGCACCCACCGCTTCCACGAAAGCGCCACCGCGCAGGTGCAAGGCCGCGCCAGCTACATCGACGATCTGCCGCTGATCGAAGGCACGCTGCACGCCGCGCCGCTGATGAGCCCCTTGGCCAACGCCCAACTGATCGCCATGAACCTGGAGGCGGTGCTGGCCGCGCCCGGCGTGGTGGGCACGGTCACCGCGCAAGACATCCCGGGTGACCCGCTGCTGGCCACCTTTGTGCACGACGAGCCCATTTTTGCCGGGCCGCAGCTCATGCACGTGGGACAGGTCATGGGCTTGGTGCTGGGCCACAGCCACACCCAAGCGCGGCAGGCCGCCCGCCACCTGCGGCTGCAAACCACACAAGAACCGCCCCTGCTGCACGCCCGCGAGGCCCTGCAAGCGGGCAGCTTTGTGCTGCCGCAGGTCACGGTGCAGCGCGGCGATGCGGCGCAGGGGCTGGCGCAAGCGCCGCACCGCTTGCAAGGCTCGCTGGAGATCGGCGGGCAAGAGCACTTTTATTTGGAAAGCCAGATCGCTTACGCGATTCCGCAAGACAACGGCCACTGGCTGATCCACAGCGGCACGCAGCACCCGGGCGAGGTGCAGCACTGGGTGGCGCACGCGCTGCACATCCCGCTGTCGCAGGTGCGGGTGGTGTGCCGGCGCATGGGCGGTGGGTTTGGCGGTAAAGAGACGCAGGCCGGGCATTTGGCCGTGTGGGCGGCGCTGGCCGCGCACAAGTTTGGCCGGCCCGTGAAGCTGCGGCTGGACCGGGGCGACGACATCCTGATCACCGGCAAGCGCCACCCCTTCAGCCACGACTGGCAAGTGGGCTTTGATGCGCGTGGCCGCGTGCTGGGGCTCGATTCGGTGCAGCTGGTGCATTGCGGCCACAGCGCCGACCTGAGCGGCCCGGTGGCCGACCGCGCGATCTTCCACACCGATAACGCTTACTTTTTAAGCGACCTGCACATCACCTCTCATCGCTGCAAAACCCACACCCAAAGCCACACCGCGTTCCGCGGTTTTGGTGGGCCACAGGGCGTGCTGCTGATCGAAACCGTGATGGGCGACATTGCCCGTCACCTCGGCGTGGACGCGCTCGATGTGCGACTGGCCAACCTGTATGGCGTGGATGAACGCAACACCACGCCCTACGGTATGAAGGTCGAAGACAACATCCTGCACCCGCTGATGACACAGCTGGCCGAGCAGTGCGACTACCGCGTCCGCCGCCGCGCCATCAGCGACTGGAACGCCCAGAACACGGTCATCAAAAAAGGCCTGGCGCTCACGCCAGTCAAGTTCGGCATCAGCTTCACCGCCACGCAATTCAACCAAGCGGGAGCGGTGGTCTCGGTCTACACAGACGGCAGCGTGAGGGTGAACCACGGCGGCACCGAAATGGGCCAGGGCCTGCACACCAAGGTGTGTGGACTGGTGGCCCGTGTGTTGGGCTTACCCGCCACACAGGTGCAAGCCAGCGCCAGCGACACCGACCAAGTGGCCAACGCCAGCGCCACGGCGGCGTCCAGCGGCACCGACCTCAATGGCCGCGCCGCCGAAAACGCCGCCTTGCAGGTGCGCCAGAACATCGCGGGCTGCATCGCCAAAGCCGATGCCTGCTCGGCAGACGACGTGCGTTTTGAAGGCGGCCAAGTCATCAGCCCCACGCGCCAGCGCAGCTTCACCGAGGCTGTGCAACACGCCTATGGCCAGCGGGTGCAGCTGTGGAGCGACGGCTTTTACGCCACGCCCAAAATCCACTACGACCGCACCACCCTGAGCGGGCGGCCGTTTTTTTACTTCGCCTACGGCGCGGCCTGCAGCGAAGTGGCCATCGACACACTAACCGGCGAATACCGCGTGCTGCGCACCGACATCCTGCACGACGTGGGCCATTCGCTGCACCCCGAGATCGACATCGGCCAGATCGAAGGCGGTTTTGCACAAGGCCTGGGCTGGCTCACCACCGAAGAGTTGGTCTGGAACGCCAAGGGCGAGCTGCTCACCAAAGGCGCGAGCACTTACAAGATCCCCACCGCCGCCGACATGCCCGCGCAGCTCAACATCGATTTGTGGCACGAGGCCAACCGCGAGGACACTGTGGGCGGCAGCAAAGCCGTGGGCGAGCCGCCCTTCATGCTGGCCATCAGCGTGTTTGAAGCGATGCGCGATGCCATCGGCGCCACTCGCCCCGGCCACGCCCCCATCC
>NZ_JAFEIF010000016.1 GCF_017848645.1 Limnohabitans sp.
CCCAAATAACCACCCAGGTGTGTGAGGGGATGCGGCGGGTTCCTCATGACGGGGTACCGTGAATCGTCACCCGCCGCATCCCCTCACACACCTGGGTGGTTATTTGGGCGAGAGACTAGCTGCTAACGAGTGGTCTTCGGTTCAAGCCTTTGCCTCAGGATTGACATGACTCTGCGCGCAGCGGGTTTGAAACCGCACCACGGCCTCGAATGGGGTGGGGCCGGGTGACGATTTACGGTACCCCGTTATGAGGAACCCGGCCCCACCCCATTCGAGGCCTCCCCCGCGCAAACCATCCGAGAGCTCACAAGTCCATGCGAACCTCAGTAGCAAAAACTAGAGGTAAGGGTTCTTCAACCCCAGGCCCGCCAAAATGGCCACCTCATAGGCCTCCATCTCTTCGGCGTCGGCAGTACTGGTCTCATGGTCCCAGCCCTGGGCGTGCAAAGTGCCGTGCACCAGTAAATGCGCGTAATGCGCCGCCAGCGTCTTGCCTTGCTCCTTGGCTTCACGCGCCACCACCGGCGCGCACAGCACCAAATCGGCCATCACCACCGGATCCTGCTCGTAATCAAAGGTCAGCACGTTGGTGGCGTAGTCTTTTTTGCGGTAGCTCAGGTTCAGCGCCCGACCTTCTTCTTCGCCCACGATGCGCACCGTGATTTCGGCGTCATCGGCCAAGGCATGACGGATGGCGCGGATGACCGCATGGCGGGGCAGGGCAGCGCGGTGGCGGGCTGCATAGGGAATGTCGCCAAATTGCAGGGACAGCTGGAGTTGTTGCAGGGGCATGGGGTTCTAGAGTGTATTCAATCGTCGGTGGGCAAAGGCTTGCGGCGGGTGGTGACGCCCGCCCGCATGGCGGCGCTGCCTTGCGCGTCATAGGCGTCCACAATGCGCGCCACCAGCGGGTGGCGCACCACGTCGGCACTTGAAAAGCGTGTGAAAGCAATGCCCTTGACGCGCTTCAAGACCCGCTCGGCGTCAATCAGCCCGCTAAGCTGGCCTTTGGGCAAGTCAATCTGGCTCACATCGCCCGTGACCACGGCTTTGGCGCCAAAGCCAATGCGCGTCAAAAACATCTTCATCTGCTCGGTGCTGGTGTTTTGAGCCTCGTCCAGGATCACAAACGCGTTGTTCAGCGTGCGCCCGCGCATGAAGGCCAGCGGCGCGATCTCGATGGCGTTGCGCTCAAAGGCCTTTTGCACCTTGTCGTAGCCCATCAGGTCATACAGCGCGTCGTACAGCGGGCGCAAATACGGGTCCACCTTTTGAGACAGGTCACCCGGCAAAAAGCCCAGCCGCTCGCCCGCTTCCACCGCCGGGCGCGTGAGCACAATGCGCTGCACGCTGGCGCGCTCCAGCGCGTCCACCGCGCAGGCCACGGCCAGGTAGGTCTTGCCCGTGCCGGCCGGGCCGATGCCGAAAGTGATGTCGTGGTTGGCGATGCTCTCCAGATAGGCGGCCTGCACCGGAGTGCGCGCCTTCAGGTCAGCGCGGCGGGTTTGCAGGGCGGGCAAGTTGGCCTCTTCGCCCCCGATGTCGCCCACCAGCATGAGTTGCACCATGTCGGGCGCAATCGGGCGGTCGGCGCGTTCATAAATCGCCTGCAAAATCACCATGGCCCGCATGGCCACGGCCTTGGGGCCGTCCACCTTGAACTGCTCGTGGCGGTGCGCGATGCTCACCTGCAGGCCCGCCTCGATGGTGCGCAGGTGCGCATCCATGGGGCCGCACAGGTGCGACAGGCGGGTGTTGTTGTGCGGCGTGAAGGTGTGTCTGACGATCAAGTTGATAATCCTAGCTGTGCGCGGTTTGTAGCCCGGATCGACCGGACGAAAGCGCATTTTCTCCCATCGCAGGCATTTAAGGCGTCACCCCCCATGATTGGCAAACTCACCGGCATCCTGAGCGACAAGAACCCCCCCGAGGTGGTGGTGGACTGCCACGGCGTAGGTTATGAAGTCAATGTGCCCATGAGCACGTTCTACAACTTGCCTGCCACGGGCGAAAAAGTCAGTTTGGTCACGCACTTTGTGGTGCGCGAAGACGCACAAATTCTCTACGGCTTTGCCACCCTGAGCGAGCGCGAAGCCTTTCGCCAGCTGATCAAGATTTCTGGCGTCGGCCCCCGCACGGCCCTGAGCGTGTTGTCGGGCATGAGCGTGACCGATTTGGCGCAGGCCATCACCACGCAAGAAGTCGGGCGCTTGGTCAAGGTGCCCGGCATCGGCAAAAAAACCGCCGAGCGTTTGCTGCTGGAGCTCAAAGGCAAACTGGGCGGCGACATCGGCGGCTTGTTTGCCGTCAACACCAGCGACGCACAAAGCGACATCCAGCAAGCCTTGCTGGCGCTGGGCTACAGCGACAAGGAAGCCGCCGCGGCCCTCAAGAGTTTGCCCGTTGACGTGGGTGTGAGCGAGGGCATCAAGCTGGCGCTCAAAGCCTTGAACAAATAAAGCGATCTGAGCCATGAGCATCCGCACCGACGACTTCGCCCCCCAGCCCGAACCCCGGGTCATTTCTGCGGCCCCCGTGTCCCACCAGGAAGAAGCGATTGAGCGCGCCCTGCGCCCCAAGCTGCTCGACGAATACGTCGGCCAGGTCAAGGTGCGTGAGCAGCTGGAAATTTTCATCAGCGCGGCCAAGATGCGCGAAGAGCCGCTGGACCATGTGCTGCTGTTCGGCCCGCCCGGTTTGGGCAAGACCACGCTGAGTCACATCATCGCGGCCGAACTGGGCGTGAACCTGCGCCAGACCAGCGGCCCGGTGCTCGAAAAACCCAAGGATTTGGCGGCGCTGCTCACCAACTTGGAGCGCAACGATGTGCTCTTCATCGACGAGATCCACCGCCTCTCGCCTGTGGTCGAAGAGATTTTGTACCCCGCGCTCGAGGACTACCAGATCGACATCATGATCGGCGAAGGCCCGGCGGCCCGCAGCATCAAGCTCGACCTGCAGCCTTTCACGCTGGTGGGCGCGACCACCCGGGCGGGCATGCTCACCAACCCCTTGCGCGACCGCTTTGGCATCGTGTCGCGCTTGGAGTTTTACACGCCTGAGGAGCTGACCCGCATCGTCACGCGCAGTGCCGGCCTGCTCAAAGCGCCGATTGACCCCGAAGGCTCGTTCGAGATCGCCCGCCGCTCACGCGGCACGCCGCGCATTGCCAACCGCTTGCTGCGCCGGGTGCGTGACTATGCCGACGTCAAGGGCGACGGCACCATCCACAAAGGCATCGCGCAAAAAGCCCTGGTCATGCTGGACGTGGACCCGGAAGGCTTTGACCTGATGGACCGCAAATTGCTCGAAGCCGTGATCCACCGCTTTGACGGCGGCCCGGTCGGGCTGGACAACATCGCTGCCAGCATCGGCGAAGAGCGCGACACGATCGAAGACGTGATCGAGCCGTATTTGATTCAGCAAGGCTATTTGCAGCGCACCCCGCGCGGGCGCATGGCCACCTTGGCAGCGTTCCGGCATTTGGGTGTCACGCCCCCCAAATCCTTTGGTGAGAAGTTCTGAAGCGGACTGTGCGTCGGCAGGCAGGTGGATCATGGCGCTGGCAGCTTGGCCTGGTGCTGAACCGATAATGCGCGCATGGAAACCAAATGGCTTGAAGATTTTGTGAGTTTGGCCGAAACGCGCAGTTTCAGCCGCTCCGCGCAGCTACGGCACGTCACGCAACCGGCGTTTTCCCGGCGCATCCAGTCGCTGGAGGCCTGGGCCGGCGCGGACTTGGTCGACCGCAGCTCCTACCCGACCCGGCTCACCCCTGCGGGTGAGACTTTGTATGCCCAGGCGCTGGAGATGCTGCAGTCGCTGCAAAACACCCGGGCCATGCTGCGTGGCCACAATGCGGCGGGTCAGGACATCATTCAGTTTGCCGTGCCGCACACCCTGGCGTTCACGTTTTTTCCGCCCTGGGTGGCCAGCCTGCGCGAAACCTTTGGACCCATGAAAAGCCGACTCATGGCGCTGAACGTGCACGACGCGGCGATGCGTCTGGTGGAGGGCGGCTGCGACGTGTTGATCGCTTACCACCACCCCTCGCAGCCCCTGCAAATTGACCCTGAGCGGTACGACATGGTGGTGTTGGGACATGAGGTCATTGCACCCTATGTACAAAGCACACCCGATGGTCGGCCGCTGTTCAGTTTGCCCGGCCATGCCGCACGGCCACTGCCGTATCTGGGCTACGCCCCCGGGGCTTATTTGGGCGGTGTGACCGACTGGATTTTGAAACAGGCGGGTGTGCCCGTGCATCTGGAGCGGGTCTATGAAACCGACATGGCCGAGGGTTTGAAAGTGATGGCCCTGGAAGGCCATGGCATTGCGTTCTTGCCGCGCAGTGCGGTCAAAAAAGAAATCCAGGCGGGCACGCTGGTCGAAGTGGGCTTGCCCGACGGGCAGACCCTGGCGCTGAGCATGGAGGTGCGGGCCTACCGCGAAAAATCCGGGGCCAAGCCTTGTTTCAAAAGCTCGGCCCATCAGTTGTGGCTGCACCTGACCCAGAGCACTTCTTCGGTGCATTCCTCCCGTTAAAGCGTCGCCCAGCTGCTTTTGTCGTGGCATGTATTGGCTTATGCATATTTTGCATGGAGTTTGGGGGTACACCCTGATGAGGGCTGACTACAAACTGACTATATTCAGCACACGCTGGCGTGGAGGCACATTTTGTGCAAGTGCACCAGCTGCTGAAGCTGCGGTGCACCAAGGGGATGTGAGACTCAAGATTTCCCCAGTTCGATTTGGGCTTAGGGAAGCTCCTATGCGGTTCACTGTTGAATTTGGCATTTAATCTGCGGGTGGCAATTCGCTACTCTCCATTTCACAAGAGGATTCAAACCATGAAGAAAATGACACAAACCTTGATCGGCTCGGTGCTGGCCACGGCCGGCTTGCTGGCGGCCACATCCGCCATGGCGGGCAAAACCCTGGACCAGATCAAGCAGCGCGGTCAAATCGTCTGCGGTGTCAACACCGGTCTGGCCGGTTTTTCAGCCGCTGACTCCAGCGGCAACTGGTCGGGTCTGGATGTGGACCACTGCCGTGCCGTGGCCGCTGCCGTGCTGAGCGATGCGACCAAAGTCAAATACGTCCCCCTGACCGCACAGCAGCGCTTCACTGCCCTGCAGTCTGGCGAAGTCGACGTGCTGGCCCGCAACACCACCAACACCTTGAACCGTGACGGCTCCTTGGGTCTGCACTTCATCGGTGCCAACTACTATGACGGCCAAGGCTTCATGGTGCCCAAAGGCAAGATCACCAGCGCCAAGCAGCTCAAGGGTGCCACCGTGTGCGTGCAATCGGGCACGACCACCGAGAAAAACTTGACCGACTTCTCCCGCGCCAACAAGCTCAACTTGAAGCCTGTCGTGTTTGAAAAAGTCGAGGCCGCTACTGGCGCTTACTTCTCAGGCCGTTGCCAGGCCTACACCACCGACGCATCGGGCCTGGCCTCGGTGCGTGCCAAGGAAGCCAAAGACCCTGCGGCCCACGTCATCTTGTCCGACCTGATCTCCAAAGAGCCCTTGGGCCCGATGGTGCGCCGTGGTGACGACGAGTGGTTTGCCATCAACAAATGGGTGCTGGCCGGCCTGATCGAAGCCGAAGAGTATGGCATCACCCAGGCCAATGTGGACCAGATGAAAACCAGCGACAACCCCCAAGTGGGCCGTTTGCTGGGCGCCACTGAAGATCTGGGCAAGCACCTGGGCCTGGACAAGGAATGGTTGGCCCGCGCCATCAAGACGACCGGTAACTACGGCGAAATGTTCGAGCGCAACGTCGGCCCCAAGACCTCCATCAACCTGCCACGTGGCCTGAACAACCAGTGGAACAAGGGCGGCCTGATGTACGCCGCACCACTGCGTTGATCGCCTGCCTTTTTTGAAGGTTCTGGATACGCCCCTCACGGGGCGTATTTTTTACCACCCCGTCATTTTTCAGGCAGTTCCCATGTCCCACTTTTCCATGATCGAGGCCAGGCCCTTGCCCGGCAAGAAAACCCGATCGATTTCGTGGCGCAGCCGCGAAGGGCGTTCGGTCATTTACCAGATCGTCGCCATCCTCTCAGCGCTGGCCCTGGTGGCCTTGCTGGTGCGCAACACGCTCACCAACATGCGCCTGCGCGGCATCCAGAGCGGCTACGACTTTTTGTTCCAACCGTTTGGCTTTGACATCAGCGAAACGGTGATCGAGTACGCGCACAACAGTTCTTACTTTGTCGCTTTTGCCATTGGCATGCTCAACACACTCAAGGTGGCGGTGATCGGCATCGTGCTGGCCACCATTTTGGGCGTGCTGGTGGGTGTCGGGCGGTTTTCGGCCAACTTTCTGGTGCGCAAAATCTGCTACGCCTACGTCGAATTTTTCCGCAACGTGCCGGTTTATCTGCAGTTGCTCATCTGGTATCTGGTCTTCACCGAGATGCTGCCCGACCTGGATCAGGCTTGGCAGGCAGGCCATTTCTTTTTGAGCAAAAACGGGGTCTCCTTCCCTTGGCCCGTGTGGCAGTTGGGTCAAACCCTGGCCTTGGTCGGTGTGGGCTTGGGTCTGCTCTTTGCGGTGGTCTATCGCCGCATGGCGCGGGCGCATTTCGACCGTACAGGCCTGACCCGCCCGGTGTGGGTGGTGTCCTTGGCGGTCACCCTGGTGCTGGCGGTGCTCGGCTGGTTGCTGGGTGGTGCCCCCAACGAATGGGACTTGCCCAAAAAGGGCGACTTCCAGATCGAAGACGGCGGCGCGTTCAGCCCCGAATTCATGGCCCTGCTGTGTGGCCTGGTTTTTTATACCGCGTCCTTCATTGCCGAAGTCGTGCGCTCGGGCATCGCTTCGGTGTCGCTGGGCCAGCACGAGGCCTCGGCCTCTTTGGGCCTGAGCAAAAGCCAATCCATGCGCCTGGTGGTGCTGCCCCAGGCCTTGCGGGTGATCATTCCGCCGCTGACCAGTCAGTACCTGAACCTGACCAAGAACTCGTCCTTGGCTGTGGCCATTGGCTACCCCGAACTGGTCTCGATCGCCAACACCACGCTCAATCAGACGGGCCGCGCCATTGAGGCCTTGTCGATTGTCATGCTGGTGTACCTCACCCTGTCCCTTCTCACCTCGGCCCTCATGAACTGGTTCAACGCCAGTGCCGCCATCCAGGAGCGCTGACATGAACGTTTTCAAATCCACTGAAGCCCGGCCCATGCCCGGGCGCAGCTCAGGCCCTGTGGCCTGGTTGCGCAGCAACCTTTTCTCCACCCCGGGCAACAGCCTGATGTCGCTGGCGCTGCTGGCTGTGTGCCTGTGGGCGCTGGTCTCCTCGCTCGACTGGGCTGTTTTGCAAGCGGTCTTTGGCAGCAACTTGCAGGCCTGCAACGACGTGCGCGGCGTGGGGGCCTGCTGGGGCGTGATCTCCGAAAAAGGCCGCTTGATCGTGATGGGCCGTTACCCCGAAACAGAGCACTGGCGTCCGGTGATCGCTACCGCCTTGATGTTGGGTGTGGTGGTCATCAGCTGCATGCCGCGTTTTTGGAACAAGGCCTTGCCTTTGGTCTGGCTGGTCATGCTGGCTGTGTACTTCGTGCTCATGAAGGGCGGCTTTTTCGGCCTGACCGAGGTCGACACCGACCAATGGGGCGGTTTGCCGCTCACGGTCATGCTCACCGTGATCTCCATGACGCTGGCCTTTCCGCTGGCCATCTTCGTGGCGCTGGGCCGACGCTCCAACATGCCCGCCATCAAGACCCTGTGCACGCTCTATGTGGAGCTGGTGCGCGGCGTGCCGCTGATCACGGTGCTGTTCATGGCCTCGTTCATGTTGCCGCTGTTCATGCCCGAGGGCGTGAAGATTGACGTGCTGGTGCGCGTGGTGGTGGGCATCACGCTGTTTTCTGGGGCCTACATGGCCGAGGTGATCCGCGGTGGCCTGCAGGCCTTGCCCAAGGGCCAGACCGAAGCGGCCGCCACCTTGGGCCTGAGCTACTGGCAGACACAGCGCATGATCGTTTTGCCCCAAGCCCTGGCCACCGTGGTGCCGTCCATCATGAACACCTTCATTGGCCTGTTCAAGGACACCTCGCTGGTGACCATCGTGTCCTTGTATGAGCTGACCGGCGCTTTGGGCCTGGCGCTCAACTCTGACGCCGACTGGCGCCCCTTCAAGATCGAAGCCTACCTCTTCATCACCTTCATTTATTTCGCGTTCTGCTTTGCCATGTCGCGCTACAGCCTGTGGATTGAAGAGCGCACGGCCGTGAGCAAAGTCCGCTGAACGAAAGACCCCCTATGACCTCCAACGCTACCCCCCTCATCGAGTTCAAAGGCGTGAACAAGTGGTACGCCAGCAATGGCTACCACGTGCTGCGCGATGTGAACCTGCAGTTCGCCAAAGGCGAAAAAGTCGTCATCTGCGGCCCCTCGGGCTCGGGCAAGTCCACCCTGATCCGCTGCATCAACGCCCTGGAGGAATACCAGGAAGGCACGCTCACGGTGGACGGCACCGTGCTGGGCGACGACCTCAAAGGCATCGACAAAGTGCGCCGCGAAGTCGGCATGGTGTTCCAGCAGTTCAACCTGTTTCCGCATCTGACGGTGCTGGAAAATCTGATCTTGTCGCCCACCTGGGTGGCCAAGATGCCGCGCAAGGAAGCCGTGGACAAAGCCATGGTGCAGCTCGAGCGCGTGCGCATTTCCGAGCACGCGAACAAATACCCCTTGCAACTGTCCGGCGGTCAACAGCAGCGCGTGGCGATTGCGCGTGCGCTGTGCCTGACGCCCAAGATCATGCTGTTCGATGAGCCCACTTCGGCGCTCGACCCCGAGATGATCAAGGAAGTGCTGGACGTGATGATCGAGCTGACCAGCCAAGGCATGACCATGCTGTGCGTGACGCACGAAATGGGTTTTGCCAAGGCGGTGGCCGACCGCGTCATCTTCATGGACCAGGGCCAGGTGGTTGAACAAGCACCGCCGCAGCAGTTCTTTGACGCGCCGCAAACCGATCGGGCACAGGACTTTTTGTCCAAGATCCTGGGGCATTGATTTCATTGGGGTCAGATCCCGATTGAAAGCTGAGTCTTTTTTGAGCGCCGTTGGCCGGGATTGCGCCCGGCAGCGCACTCACTTTCTTTGCTTCGCCAAAGAAAGTAAGCAAAGAAAGGCGAGCCACAGTCAGGGCCCTTCGGGTTCCTTGCGCTGCTCGCAGCGGGCGGGGTCGGGTGCAAACTCGCTTCGCTCAAACAAGCACCCGCCCTGATCCGCCCACTGCTGCGCTGCTCAGCCCTGCCAGAACGGCAGGGAGTCCATGCGGGGGATTGCTTTGCTCGCCCTGTTCCTTTCTGTCCCTTTCAGATCCCGATTGAAAGCTGAGTCTTTTTGAGCGCCGTTGGCCGGGATTGCGCCCGGCGGCGCACTCACTTTCTTTGCTTCGCCAAAGAAAGTAAGCAAAGAAAGGCGAGCCACAGTCAGGGCCCTTCGGGTTCCTTGCGCTGCTCGCAGCGGGCGGG
>NZ_JAFEIF010000025.1 GCF_017848645.1 Limnohabitans sp.
AAGGTCAGCTCAAGCAAGTAACCCGTTCAGTTTATTCCCCGCTTCCACCGGCCAGGATAGTTGTCGCCGAGCGGTTAGGATAGTTGACGTCAAGCATGCCGACCTTGTATTCTTGGAAAAAACTCTTTCGCAACCAAGGATTCGTCGTGCCAGCAAAGTCTTCACGCCCAGATGACTGGGATTCCAAAGCCAAGTTGGCCGCCATCATTCAAACGGCCGCTCTGAACGAGGCCCAACGCTCTGAATACTGCCGGCAACACGGCCTGTACCCCGAACAACTGGACGCTTGGAAGGCTGCTTTTGAATCGCTTGAGCCTGATTCAGCGCCTGCCAGCAAGGCCGACTTGGCTCAGCATCGCAAGAAGCTCAAGCAATTGGAAAAAGAGATCCTCAGAAAGGACAAGGCATTGGCCGAAGCGGCCGCCTTGCTGGTGCTGTCAAAAAAAGCCCAGGCCATCTGGGGCACCAAAGAGGAAGACTGATTCCTCTGAAGATGAAACAGATGGCCATCCAATTGATCACCGAGGCGGTGGCCTGTGGCGCACGCAGCCACAAAGCGTGTGGTGTGCTTGGCATCAGCTGCCGCACCTTGCGCCGCTGGAGCGAGCCTGCCCGCGAGCTCAGTGACCGGCGCGGGCAAGTTGCCCGTGGGCGCATCCACCCGCAAGCCCTCACGCCAGAAGAAAAGCAGGCGATTGTGAACGTGTGCAACACCCCTGAACACGCCAGTTTGCCGCCTTCGCAAATCGTGCCCCGCTTGGCGGACCAGGGGCAGTACCTGGCCTCTGAGTCGAGCTTTTACAGGGTGCTCAAAGAGCACGGACAGGTCAACCGCAGAGGCAAAGCGCAGCCGCCCAAGAAAGTGGCCGCGCCCCAAGCGTGGGTGGCCTATGGGGCCAATCAAGTTTGGAGCTGGGACATCACGTACTTGCCCAGCACGATCAAAGGGCAGTTCATGCGCCTGTACATGGTGCTGGACGTGTTCAGCCGGATGATTGTGGGCTGGGAGGTGCATTGGCAGGAGTCGGCTGAAAACGCATCGACGTTGATCGGCAAGGCCTGCCTGAGCCAAGGCATCAGGCCAGATCAATTGGCTCTGCACTCGGACAACGGCAGCCCGATGAAGGGGGCAACGATGCTGGCGACGCTGCAAAAGCTGGGCGTGGTGCCCTCATTCAGCAGGCCCAGCGTGAGCGATGACAACCCGTACTCGGAGGCCTTGTTTCGCACGCTCAAGTTCACGCCAGCCTATCCGCGAAAGCGGTTTGAGGATTTGGAACAAGCCCGTGCGTGGGTGCACGCATTCGTGACTTGGTACAACACGCAGCATCGGCATAGCGGGATTCAGTTTGTGACGCCTGCGCAAAGGCATGCGGGCCAAGACAACGAGATTTTGCTCAAGCGCAAAGCAGTTTACGAAGCGGCCAAGTGCAGCAATCCGGGGCGATGGAAGTCAAGGCAAACGCGCAACTGGGAGCACATCAAAGAGGTGTGGCTGAATCCGCCAAGGGAGAATCTGAAGTTGCCAGAAAAAATGGCGATAGCCGTTTAGAAAAGCGGACAACTTTGTTGACAAACACCGCAACCGCCGTGGGGCGTATGCCCCGTGCCCACCCTCTAGCGCCTGGCCGTCTGGCCCGTGCGCACCTTGCTCAACCTGTGGGTCAGCGTCTTCTTTCTGGGCGGTGCGCCCATTGACTACAGCGCTGCCAACATCGTGGCTGTGTTGCGTAAAAGGGGCTGATGGTGTTGATGTCACGGTGCTGCATTCACACGTACTTTGTCGCAGAAGTCGAGTGATCTTATGGTGGATTGACGTTTGTAGCACCCAGTGCTACCATTTCCCATGCCTCATGCAACCAAGTCAAGAGCGTTCAAGACCAGAAAATTCAGCAAAAACGCCAAATCCGCTTCCATCACAGACGCCGATCTTTGTGATGCGATCAAGGATGTTATGGCGGGCCAGGCTGTGGACTTGGGTGGAGGTGTTTACAAGAAGAGGCTCAACAAGAACCAACACCGCTCAATCATCTTGGCCAAAGGTGGCGAGTATTGGATTTACGAGTATATGTTTGCCAAGAATGATCGTGACAACATCGATGACGCAGAGTTGGAAATGTTTCGATTGCTGGCAAAGGGGTATCAGGGGTTGAGGAAATCTCAATTAACGAAATTGATTGAAGAGAAGCATCTCTTGGAGATTTGTCATGACGACGAAAAAGAAATTTAAAAGCGATGCCTTTGAGGCCATTCATGAATCTGCTGCTGCCTTGCTCAGGGTCGGTGCAATAGACAAGGCGACGATGCGTAAATTTGATGCATCTTGCCTCGTTAAAACACCAGACTATAAGGCTGTGGAAATCAAAAAAATCAGGGAAAGCGCAAAAGTTAGTCAACCAATCTTTGCTATGTACTTGAACACCAGTGAATCGACGGTTCAAAAGTGGGAAGCCGGAACCAAGAAACCAAGTGGCATGGCTCTCAAGCTACTAGATATTGTCCACAAACATGGCTTGGGCGTGCTCGCCTAACACCGCTCATTTCCTGCCCTCCAATGGAAAGCCTGGGAGACCCAGGCTTTTTGCGTTTTAACGGCCGAGTGTAAATTGGGGTCAGATCCCGATTTATTTGTGGTTAGCTATTGAAGCTAAGCGATCAACTTAATCGAGGCTTTACCTTCTACTTCCAATGCCGACTCAATAGTTGGCTTGTTGTCGAGCAGCAGTTTCAAAACACCAGAACGTGATTGGTTCGGTCTGCGCAGACGAATATGAGCCGGGAAAGATTGGGGTCAGATCCCAATTCATTGAAAGCTCATCGTCCACAGGGTGGGCCCCTGCTGCAACTTGACCGATGTCTGACAGATGTCGGCTATTGCCCGTGATCAGCACTGGGCGTTGGCTTGAAATGAATGTTGCGGGGTCAACGGCATGCCCCTAACCCATCACTTGAACCTCTTGGCAAATCCAATCCAAGGGCGTTCAACGAGGTTGTAGGTCAAGGTGGAAAAGAGCACCGTCAAGCCCAAGGAGAGCACCACGTAGCTGGGTAATGTCAACCATGCCTGCGGCACAACTTCGGGTGTGACATAACGGGCAGCAAACACCAGCACAAAGAGGTGCATCAAATACATGGAGTAGCTGATCACACCCAGTTTGGCCAAGGCACCCAACCACATGGTCTTGGCGTTGAACATGGCCGCAAATAGCGCGACGGCCAATGGGTAAGACAAGCCCAAACGCAGGTCGTCAGCACTGTGGCTGCTGGCGTACCTGAGCAGTGAAAACATGGGCGGTGCCATCAGCAGCAGCAGCGCCCCCCAAAACGCAACACGCCCCCAGCCTGAGGCTTGGCCGCTCTGGCGACTCGTGTTGAACCAGAGCACACCAAAGAGCATGTACATCAGGTTGTAGGGGAAGGACTTCCACTCGAGCGTGACCGGTGATGGCAGCAGACCAAACATCACCGCAGCAAAAACGGTCCACAGCACCAGCATCGCCCCCGCCAGCACCACGGGCTGGAACAGGACGCCACGCAAGACCAACAAAACAGCGAGGAGGTAAAAGACGAGCTCTACCTCGAGCGTCCAATACAAGCCCAGCATGGCTTTGGCGCTCCACAAGCTGGGGAACATGGTGAGGTTCGCCATGATCATGGCGGCATCCGGCAGCGGACTGGTCCAGAAAAAATAGGCCAGCAGCATCGAAAACCAGTAGAGCGGGTAAAGCCGGAAAAACCGGCGTGCCAGAAAATGCCGAATTTGTGTGCCAGGTGCACTGAGCGAGTTGGCCACCACAAAGCCACTGACCATGAAGAAGAGCACCACCCCGATGCGTCCAAAATCAAAGGTGCGCACCAGCGTGTCAAAACCCGCGCCATGCCCAAGGGCCAGGGCACGAGAGGTGAAGTATTCGCTTGAATGCGCCACCACCACCAACACAGCGGCCAAACCGCGCAGTGCGTCAATTTGGATCAGCCTGGAGTTCATGGGTTATTCATTTTTGGGGTCGCGCAGCGGGTAGGAATTTCAACCGCATGAGGTAGGGGGATCATCAATTGGGGCCAGATCATACATGGCATAAATTGGGGCCAGATCCCCATTCTTTCTCCTCGCCCCTGATCTTGGGCCCGGTCCCCAGCCCTTGAGATGCGACATACTGAAAGAGCCGTTAGGCTCTTTTTTGTTGTGGCTGTGTTTTGCAAAAGGTCTTTATGTTTGTGTTGTCCCAACTGATGTCGGCCATCACCCAGCCTGTGTTTTGGTTGGCGCTGTGGTGGGCGGTGGCCTTGCTGGTGATCGGCCGCTGGCGGGGGGCTGCCTTGGGCATGCTTTGGTCGGGCTTGGCGGTGTTGGGGCTGCTCGGTTTTGAGGCTTTGCCCCATGCCTTGTTGCGCCCGCTGGAGAACCAGTACCCGGTGCCGTCTGCGGCACTGGTGGATCGGCAGGTGGGCGTGGTGGTGTTGGGGGGTGCCACGCAGCACCCGCGCAGTTACCAGGCGCATGCGCAGGTGCCTTTGGGCGAGGCTGCCGAGCGCATGACGGTGCCGGTGGGTTTGCTGCGGCAGCATCCGCAGCTGGCTTTGGTGTTTTCGGGGGGTGAAGGGCGCTTGCGGGCCACGGGCGTGACCGAGGCGGATTTGGCGCGGGCGTTTTACCAGGAGCAAGGCCTGGACTTGGCGCGAGTGACGCTGGAGGCGGGTTCGCGCACCACCCGGGAAAACGCACGCCAGGTGGCGGTTTTGCTGGGGCCGCGCTGCCAGGAGCCTTGGTTGCTGGTGACTTCGGCTTGGCACATGCCGCGCGCCATGGCGGAATTTGAATCGGTGGGCTGCCGCGTCACGCCCTACCCGGTCGACTTCAGAACCGGCGCGAGCACGGCCTGGACCGACTATTCGCTGGTCCGCAGTTTGTTGCTGTGGCAAACGGCGCTGCACGAGTGGCTGGGTTGGGCGGTGTATGCCTGGACGCGCTAAGGCAGCTGTGCCACGCCCATCTGTAACGGCTTGAAATCCTGCGGGGGGATATGTTGGTACGCACAGATGGTCATTGCCCGCTACGCCTCGCACCCGGTGGCGGCCAACATCGCCAAGGACCCGCACACCCTGCCCGCTCACCACGCCTTGGCGCTCGCCTTGCTGGCTGACCGATAAGGGCCGAAGGCTGGAAAGCCCAAGCGGATCGAAGCCCGATAAAATTGCGGGCTTATGACAAACCAACTCGACAAAAAATCCCAAGCCTGGTCCGCCCTCTTTTCTGAACCCATGAGCGAGTTGGTCAAGCGCTACACCGCCAGCGTGTTCTTTGACAAGCGACTGTGGCAAGCCGACATCCAGGGCTCGCTGGCCCATGCCGACATGTTGGCGGCGCAAAAGATCATCGCGACCCAAGACCTGGCCGACATCCAGCGCGGCATGGCGCAGATCACGCAAGAGATCGAATCCGGCGCATTTGAATGGAAGCTGGATCTGGAAGATGTGCACCTGAACATCGAGGCGCGCCTGACCCAATTGGTGGGCGACGCTGGCAAGCGCCTGCACACCGGCCGCAGCCGCAACGACCAAGTGGCCACCGATGTGCGCCTGTGGCTGCGCAGCGAGATGGACCTGATCATCGAGTTGCTGGCCGATCTGCAAAAGTCGCTGGTTGATGTGGCCGAGCGCAACGTCGAGGTCATCATGCCCGGCTTCACCCACCTGCAAGTGGCGCAGCCCGTGAGCTTTGCGCACCACCTGCTGGCCTATGTGGAGATGTTCAGTCGGGATGCCGAGCGCATGGTCGACGTGCGCCGCCGCACCAACCGCCTGCCGCTGGGCAGCGCCGCCTTGGCCGGCACCACCTACCCGCTGGACCGCGAGCGCGTGGCCCGCACGCTGGGCATGGTCGATGAGGCGGGCAACCCACAAGTCTGCCAAAACAGCCTGGACGGCGTGAGCGACCGCGACTTCGCGATCGAGTTCACCGCCGCCGCCAGCCTGTGCATGGTGCACATCAGCCGCTTCTCGGAAGAGCTGATCTTGTGGATGAGCCAGAACTTCGGCTTTGTGCGCATTGCCGACCGTTTCACCACCGGCTCGAGCATCATGCCGCAGAAGAAAAACCCCGACGTGCCCGAATTGGCACGCGGAAAAACCGGCCGTGTGGTCGGCCACCTGATGGGCCTGATCACCCTGATGAAGGGCCAGCCCCTGGCCTACAACAAAGACAACCAGGAAGACAAAGAGCCGCTGTTCGACACGGTGGACACGCTCAAGGACACGCTGCGCATCTTCAGCGAGATGGTGGGTGGTCAAGTCAACCCGGCCACGGGCAATAAAGAAGGCGGCATCACCGTCAATGCTGCGGCCATGGAAGCCGCTGTGAAAAAAGGCTACGCCACGGCCACCGACTTGGCCGACTACTTGGTTAAAAAGGGCCTGCCTTTCCGCGATGCCCACGAAGTGGTGGCCCACGCGGTCAAAACCGCACAAGGCCAGGGCGTGGATTTGTCAGAGCTGCCGCTGGAAACCCTGCAAAAGTTCGACAGCCGCATCGAAGCCGATGTGTTCGGGCCACTCAGCCTGCAAGGCTCAATGAACGCCCGCAATACCTTGGGCGGCACCGCGCCTGAGCAGGTGCGCCGACAAATCGCACGCCACCGCAGCCGCCTGGGCTGAGGTGTCTCTGCGCTTTGCGCTTTGCGCAAACGATACCGTGGACATCAGGGCATCTTTTGAGCGGCACGACCTCGCGCCTTGATGGTGGCCATGTCCATCGGCTTGACGCGTCCTGCTTTGACGTCCTCCATGCCACGCTCAATGTCAGATTTGAGGGCCACCAGACTGGACTGCTGAACAGACTGATACGCTTCAAAGAGCCTGAGCGCCTCTCGAATGACTTCGCTGGCGGAACCATACATGCCCGAAGCAACATGCTGGCGAACCCGGGCCTCGAGCTCCATGGGCAAAGATACATTGAGCGCCATTTGCTTCCCCTTTGATGCCAAAGATTGCCATATTAAGGCATTTGCCGGCAGCGCAATGGCTCAGCGTTTTTGCACCGGATTGGCCAGCAGCAACTGGGCCGGGTAGGCCCGCATGAACTCGCGGGCTTTGTCGATGGGGGCGTTGAGCCAAGCGCCATAAGCGCCTTCGTTCAAGATGGCAGGCATACGTTTTTCGTTGCCGTTTTGGCCGTAGCGGTTCATCAGGGCGTGGCTGTTGGCGTTCACCGTGAGCAGGGTGAAGCTGACGATTTCTTCCTCGCCTTGGGTCCAGCACTCCCACAAACCGGCCACACCCATGGGCTGGCCGTCCACGCGGGCAATGCGCGTGGGCACGGCTTTGCGGCTGCGCCAGTCGTCTTCCAAAAAGGCCTGCATGGGGATGATGCAGCGCTGGCCTTTGAGCCAGGTCTCGCGCGTGGCCGTGGCAGTGCTCATGGTTTCGTAGCGCGTGACGGCCAACTTGGTGGAGCGCAGTTTGGCGTCGGACGCCGACTTGACCCAGGTGGGCACCAGACCAAACTGGCCTTGGGCCAACTCCATCACCAGTGGGCTGGCGGGGGCCTGAACAGGGGCCGTGGCGGCTTCAGCGTCTGCGCCCAACTCGGGTGCTGCAGGCAAAGCGGCCTCTGCCGCCACAACCGCTTTGCGGATGAAAAAACCCGGCTGGCGCGGCCAGACCTCTTTGCCCAGCAGGGCGGCGGGCGGGGCGATGCCAAAGGCCTCGGCGTACAGATCAGGGCTTTTCAGGCATTCGTATTGGGTGCTCATGCGGTCGATGCTAACCCACGGGCGGCGCGGCTCGAACGCGCCCCTGCGACCTGATACGCTCAGCGCTCGATGACAAGACCTGCTAGACCATGCTGATCCGTTTCAACAAGCCCTATGGCGTGCTCAGCCAGTTCACCCCCGAGGGGCGCTGGACCGGGCTGATCGACCACATCGACTTGCCGGGCGTTTACGTGGCTGGGCGGTTGGATGCCGACAGCGAAGGCCTGCTGCTGCTCACCAACGACGGGAAGGAGCAGGCCCGCATTGCCGACCCGCGTTTCAAGATGGAAAAAACCTATCTGGTGCAGGTGGAGGGCATCGTGACCGACCAAGCGCTGACCGCCTTGGCTCGGGGCGTGACGCTGAACGACGG
>NZ_JAFEIF010000040.1 GCF_017848645.1 Limnohabitans sp.
CCCCTACACCCAAGGCCTGATCCGCTCCATTCCCCGCCTGGACCTGGACAGCGCGCACAAGCAGCGCTTGCACGCCATCCCCGGCTCGGTGCCCAAGTTGATCCTTCCACCCCCCGGCTGCCGCTTTGCGCCCCGGTGCCCGCACGCCAACGCCCGTTGCGCGTCCGAGATGCCCGAGTTGCGCGAATTGACCCCCGGACACCGCGTGGCTTGCCACTTAGCGACATGACCCCAGACACTGCTTCCTTGTCCCCCGCTGCGCACGCATCCGGTGCGGCCAGCCAAGCGCCCGACCAAGCGCCCGACCAAGCCCCCGACCAAGCCCCCGACCTCTTGCAGGTCAAGGGCCTGACCAAATACTTCCCGATCAAGGGCGGTCTGCTCAGCCGTGAAGTGGGCCGTGTGCACGCTGTCGATGGCGTGTCGCTCAGCATTGCGGCGGGGGAGACCCTGGGCATGGTGGGCGAGTCCGGTTGCGGAAAGTCCACCACCGGACGCTGCATTTTGCGGCTGATCGAGCCCAGCGCGGGTGAGGTCCGCTTCAATGGCCAGGACGTCACCGCCATGAACCCGCAGGCGCTGCGCCAGGTGCGGCGTGACATGCAGATCATTTTTCAGGACCCCTTTGCCTCGCTCAACCCGCGCATGTCGGTCGAAGCCATCATTGGCGAAGCCCTGACCATCCACAAGCTCACCAAGTCGCCCTCTGAATACCAGGCCCGGGTGGTGGATTTGCTGGAAACCGTGGGCCTGAACGCCGACCACATGCGGCGCTTTCCACACGAATTTTCTGGCGGGCAACGCCAGCGCATCGGCATCGCCCGTGCTTTGGCCGTGTCGCCCAAGTTGATTGTGTGTGACGAGCCGGTGTCGGCCCTCGATGTGTCGATTCAGGCGCAGGTCATCAACCTGCTGGAAGACCTGCAGGCCAAAATGGGCTTGACCTATTTGTTCATTGCGCACGATTTGTCGGTGGTCGAACACATCAGCAACCGGGTGGCCGTGATGTACCTGGGCCGTGTGGTCGAGATCGCGCCTTCGCGCGATTTGTACACCCGCCCCAAACACCCCTACACCGAGGCTTTGCTCTCGGCCGTGCCCATTCCGGACCCCAAGGCCAAGAAGCAGCGCATTGTGCTCACGGGCGATGTGCCCAACCCGGTCAACCGACCCACGGGTTGCCACTTTCACCCCCGCTGCCCCAAAGCCACCGAGCGCTGCAAGGTGGAGGAACCCGTGCTCAAAAACGTGGGCACGCTGCACCAGGCGGCTTGCCATCTGAACGATTGATCGGATGACCATGTCAGCCCCGGTGACTTTGTTGGTGCATGGCGGTGCAGGCACCTTGACACGTGCAGACCTGAGCCCGGCGCAAGAACTGGAGTACCGCGATGCCTTGGGCCAGGCTTTGAGGGCAGGGCAGTCACTGCTGCTGCGGGGAGCTTCGGCTGTTGATGCGGTGGTGGCGGCGGTGAGCGTGCTGGAAGACTGCCCCCTGTTCAACGCAGGCAAGGGCTCGGTCTTTACCCACGAGGGCCGCAACGAAATGGACGCCGCCGTCATGGACGGTGCCACGGGCCAAGCCGGTGCGGTGGCGGGCGTGGTGTCGGTGCGCAATCCTGTGTTGGCGGCGCAGTCTGTCATGCAGCGCAGCGGCCATGTGCTGCTGATCGGCCAAGGGGCCGAGGCCTTTGCCCAGTCGCAAGGCTTGGCCATGGAGGGGCCTGAGTACTTTCACACGGCGCACCGCTGGCAGCAGCTGCAAGCCGCATTGGCCCAAAACCAGGTGATGCTGGACCACGACGGGCAGCGTCAACCAGATCAATCCAAACCGATTGACCGCAAGTTCGGCACCGTGGGGGCCGTGGCGCTGGACGCACACGGCCACTTGGCTGCGGCCACGTCCACAGGCGGCATGACCAATAAGATGTTTGGCCGCGTGGGCGATTCGCCCCTGATTGGCGCGGGCACCTATGCCTGCGACGCCACGGCGGCCGTGTCGGCCACCGGTGCGGGCGAATTTTTCATGCGCGGGGTGGTGGCGCACGACATCGCCGCCCGCATGGCCTATGGCGGCTTGAGCCTGGCCCAGGCCACCGAGGCCACGGTGCGCGACAAACTCGACGCCACCGGCGGGCGTGGTGGCGTGATCGCACTGGACCGGCAAGGCCACTACCAGTTGGCCTTCAACACCGAAGGCATGTACCGGGGCCTGGTGCAAGGCAATGGCCCGCCGCAGATCGCGATTTACCGGGATTGAGCCTGCAAGCGTCCGCCCGCCACGCGGGGTGCCCGATTGCCTACACTTGAGGCCATGAACGCAGACAAAGCTTTTTCACCCGCCACCGGCCCCTTGGCCGGACTCAAGGTCCTCGAATTGGGCCAGTTGATCGCCGGGCCTTTTGCGGCCAAAACCCTGGGCGATTTCGGGGCCGATGTGGTCAAGATCGAGCCGCCTGGCGCTGGCGACCCTTTGCGCCAGTGGCGCTTGATGAAAGATGGCACCTCGGTTTGGTGGCAGGTGCAGTCGCGCAACAAACAGTCTTTGGCCCTGGACCTCAAGCAGCCCGCAGCGCAGGACATCGTGCGCCAGCTGGCCGCCGAGAGCGATGTGCTGATTGAAAATTTCCGTCCCGGCGCGATGGAAGGCTGGGGCTTGGGGCCTGACGATTTGTTGGCGCTCAATCCGCGTCTGATCATGTTGCGGGTGAGCGGCTACGGTCAGACCGGCCCTTACCGGGACCGCCCGGGTTTTGGCGTGGTGGGCGAGGCCATGGGCGGTATTCGCCACTTGACGGCCGAGCCAGGCCGCGTGCCGGTGCGTGTGGGCATCAGCCTGGGCGACACGCTGGCGGCTTTGCATGGCGTGATTGGCATTTTGCTGGCCTTGCACGAGCGCCGGACCTCGGGCCGGGGGCAGGTGATCGACGTGGCTTTGTACGAGGCCATGTTCAACTGCATGGAAAGCCTGCTGCCCGAGTACAGCGCCTTTGGCGCGGTGCGCGGACCCGCGGGCAGCGCCTTGCCGGGCATTGCGCCGAGCAACGCCTACCTGTGCAAGGACGGCGGCTACGCCCTGATTGCGGGCAACGGCGACAGCATCTTCAAGCGCCTGATGGCCGAGATCGGCCGCGACGACCTGGCCCAAGACCCGGGCCTGAAAGACAACACGGGCCGTGTGGCCCGCGTGGCCGAAATCGACGGCGTGATTGGCCAGTGGACGGCGCAGCACACGGTGGACGAGGTGCTGGCAGCACTGGACCGCGCCAGTGTGCCGGCCGGGCGCATCTACACCGTGGCCGACATCGCGCAAGACCCGCACTACCTGGCGCGTGACATGCTGCAAACCGTGCGCATGCCCGACGGCAGCGATTTGATGGTGCCCGGCATCGTGCCCAAGCTCTCGCGCACGCCCGGCGGCCACCGCCGCAACGCACCTGGCATCGGTCAGGACAGCGACACGGTGCTCAGTGGCATGGGCCTGAGTGCCACGCAAATCCAGGCGCTGCGCGAGCAGGGCATCGTGGCCTGAGCGCTGTTGCTGACGCCGAATTGACAGAGGAGTTTTTCAATGATCGACCACCTGGACCATCTGGTGCTGACCACCTGCGACGAGGCCGCTTGCATCGACTTTTACACCCGCGTGCTGGGCATGCAGCTCGAAAGCTTTGTGGGTGGCACGCCCCCGGTGCAGCGCCAGGCCTTCAAGTTTGGCCAGCAGAAAATCAACCTGCATGTGCGCGGCCGGGAGTTTGAGCCCAAAGCCCATTTGCCGGTGCCAGGGGCCTTGGACCTGTGTTTCATCGCCAGCGTGCCCCTCGTTGAGGTCATGGCCCGTGTGACCCAGGCCGATTGGCCCATCGTGGAAGGCCCGGTCATGCGCACCGGAGCCACCCAAAAAATCCGCTCCATCTACCTCAGAGACCCCGACCTGAACCTGATCGAGATCTCTGAGCTGGTCTGAGCGGCCTCAGCGAGGGGCTTGGCGGTGCCCCGATTAGGGCTGGGTTTGATGGGGTGCAAGTCCAAGGCTATTTATCAATAGAACAAAGCTTCAAAATCCACTGGTGCAAGCGCACCACGTTTTCGATCAAAAAGGGGGGAGCTTAATATGAACTTCAAAAGTTCCGCATTGGTTATCGTTGCTGGCCTTTCGGTCATTCAAGCGGGTGCGCAAACCGCTTGGCCAGCGTTCATGCCTCGGCTCCAGGCGGCAGCATCGGAAAGTCCTGTCGCCGCTGTGTTGCCCGGGGGCGGTGTTTCTGTCTTGCCCGACCCGGCTTTGCCCCCGCAGCGGGCGAGCTGGCACGGTCTATGGACGGGGTGGGCTTGTGGCAATCGTGTGTGTGATGTGCGCATCGCGGTTGAGCAAGTGTCGCAAACGCAAGCGACGCTGGCTTTTGCGATGGTGAGCCCGCTCGATATCCCTTTGACTGAGCGTGCGATCGGGCAGTTTGTGGGCGATGAGTTGCACGTGCCCCTTGGCAGCGGCGCGCGTCTGGTTTTGAGACGGCGCGCTGACGATGACATGGAGTTTTCTTACTGGAAGCCCGAAAAAAAGCTGCTTTCTGCCGGTGTTTTGACACAAAAAATGTCCGCATCGCCTTACACACGAAGTGTTGAGCGAGTCCCAACGCCATGGAAAGAGGGCGGCGTGCCCCAAACGCTTGAGATGGTCGTCTACCGTCCTCATGGTCAGGGGCCTTACCCCGTTCTGGTCTTCAACCATGGCTCCACGGGCAGAGGCGATCAAGCATCATGGTTCAAGTTGACTTGGGCCAGTCCTGATGTGGCGCAGTATTTTGCAAATCAGGGCTGGCTGGTTTTGTTACCGCAGCGCCGGGGGCGAGGGCAGTCCGATGGCGTGTACGACGAGGGCTTTTCAGCAGACCGTACCCAAGGTTACTCGTGCAACGCTGAGCCGGCTTTGAAGGGCTTTGAACGCGCCGTCGAGGATCTGGACGCCGTCATGACGCACGTTTTGCAGCGGCCCGATGTGGACGCGCAGCGGATGCTGATTGGAGGCGTGTCTCGCGGGGGCATCTTGTCTGTGGCCTATGCGGGTCGACATCCTGAGCTGTTTAGAGGTGTGGTGAACTTTGTCGGGGGCTGGGTGGGCGATGCCTGCCCGGAGGCGAGTGTCATCAACGCCTCTTTGATGCGACAAGGGGGCCGTTTCAAACAACCGATGGTTTGGCTTTATGGAAACCGTGATCCCTATTACAAATTGAGCCACAGCCGTGCCAATCACGAGGCCTTTGTCGTCAGCGGTGGACTGGGTGAGTTTTTAGCCATCGAGCCGCCACCGGGACGAAACGGCCACATGCTGCACAACGAGCCCACCGTCTGGCGCGATCACATGAGCCGCTACTTGAAGGGTTTGTCGGCGCGGTGATGTTGAAGTGGCGTTTTTGGTGTCGGTGCGCTGGCATCTCCTCTCAGAGACCCCGACCTGAACCTGATCGAGATCTCTGAGCTGGTCTGAGTGATGTCAGCGGGAGACAGCAGGCCGCATCACTGCGCTTTGGCGCCCGAGTCCTTCACCACTTTGGCCCATTTGGTGATTTCGCTGGCCTGGTAGCGGGCCAACTCTGCGGGGCTGGACAGCACAGGGTCCAGGCCCAGGGTCTTCAAGCGCTCTTGCACTTCAGGCAGTTTGAATACGCGCAGCACCTCGGCGTTGAGCTTGTCGATCACGGGGCGGGGCACATTGGCCGGGGCAAACATGGCAAACCAGGTGGTGGCCTCAAAGCCGGGCACCGATTCGGCCACGGTGGGCACATCTGGGGCGGCTGGTGAGCGGGTGGCGGTGGTTTGTGCCAAAGCCCGGATCTTGCCCTCCTTGGCCATGGGCAAGGCCGAGGGCATGTTGTCAAACATGACCTGGATGCTGCCGCCGATCAGGTCGGGGATGGCGAACTGACGGCCCTTGTAGGGCACATGCTCCATGGTGGTGCCGGTGAGGGACTTGAACAGTTCGCCCGAGACGTGCACCGAGGTGCCGATGCCCGGGGAGCCAAACGAGAGTTTGTTGGGGTTGGCCTTCATGTAGGCGATCAGCTCGGGCACGTTTTTCACGGGCAGGGCGTTGTTCACCACCAGCAGGTTCGGGGCCGAGGCGATCAGCGAGATGGGGCTGAAGTCCTTGACCATGTCGTAGGGCATTTTTTCGTAGAGTGCCCCGTTGATGGAATGGGTGCCCACGGTGCCCATCACGATGGTGTGGCCGTCGCCAGGCGACTTGGCCACGTTGTCCGCGCCGATGTTGCCGCCCGCGCCGGGTCGGTTGTCTACCACCACCGGAAAGCCCAGCTGCGCTTTTTCGCTGAACAGCCGCGCCAGGATGTCGGGCGCACCGCCCGAAGGAAAGGTCACCACCAGGCGCAAAGGCTTGGTGGGAAAGGCCTGGGCCACAGCGCTGGTGGCACTGAAGGCCCCCAGGCTCAGCAGCAAGAGGCTGAGACCAACTTGCCGTTTGAGCGGCGAGGCCAGAGGGGCGCGGGTCGAGGTGATGCGAGAGCGGAACGGGTTGATGGGCATGTTGTGTCTCCTTGGGGTTTTCACTTTAGGTCGCGTGGTCAGCCCCGTGCATGGTGAAAACCCTTTGCACCAGGCCCCAGGCTGTCATCTGCGTGACGCGCCAAGTGGGGGCAAGCGCCTGTGATTCGGGCTCGTTGGTCGAATCGGGCCAGCATCAGGCTACATTGGTGGGGATTGACC
>NZ_JAFEIF010000066.1 GCF_017848645.1 Limnohabitans sp.
GCCACCCCACCACAGCCCCCTGCCCTGAATGGCCTTGCTGGGCTTGCCGGTGCCACCACCAACCGCCCACCAGCAGCACCAGGCCCAGCCCCGCAGCCCAAGCCCCAAACACCGCCGCCAAAGACACCGAGCCAGAGCCAGAGCCAGAGCCCAAGCCCCAACCCAACACCCCGGCCACAGCCACGGCAGACACCACCCGCCCCGCGCTTTGCCAAGCCGCATCGCGCGCAAACCAAGCCGCCCCCCGCAAACCGGCCGACACCCCATTCATCACCGCCACACAAGCCATGGCCAGCAAAGCCATGGCCGCATCCCCACCCGACCACCACCAAGCCCCCACACACAACACCAGCGACACCGCGCCCACATGCACCAAAAACCGCCCCATGATCGCCCGCGACACCCCATCACCCAGGCGCGCAACTGCGTCTGCGTCTGCGTCTGCGTCTGCGTCTGCGTCTGCGTCTGCGTCTGCGTCTGCGTCGGCGCGAGCCCGCTCCCGGTACAGCCAGGCCGGCCAGCCTCCCTCTTGCAACATCAACGCCAAGGTGGCCACACTCAACAATGCCACATACGCGCCAAAGCCCGCCGTGCCCAACACGCGGGCCAACCACAAGGTCAAGGCAAAAGACACCCCTGCGCAAAACACCGCGCCCGCGCCCTGCACCAACACCGCACCACCCAGTTTGACCACATCAGCCCTTGAAAACCACCGCAACCCGCATTGTCACCCAGCCAAGACGGCAAGCCACGCGAAAGCGCACCCATGCCCCAGTGTGGGCACACTCAAAAACAAAGGGGAAAGCAGACATGAACCCCGGGCCCAACCCGGGTCGACCCGCCACGCATCAAGCCGTGGCGGCGGGTCGCGAAACCAGGGGCCTCAGGCGGCTGGGGCCTGGGCCAAAGCTTGCTTGGCGCGAAGCGCCTTGAGCGCGTTGCGCAGCAACAAAAACACCAGCATTGCAAACCCACCCAGCAACAAGCCCCCCACCAAAGGCAAAGCCAAGGCAGGCGGCTTCACCGAAGGGGCCAGGCGAATTTCCAGACCCTTGGTAAAAAAGGTCCTGGCCTTCACCAAATCGGCCTGCAAAGTGTTCAACACCAACTGCGCATTCACATCGTCCTGGCTGGCCGCTGTGCGCAAGCCATCCACGATTTTCAGCAACTGGTCGATCAAGGCAAAACCATTGTGCAGCTTGCCCGTCTCCTCTTGCGCCTTGGCCACAAAAGAGCGCAACAAAGCCGACTGCGCCAGCTTGTCACGCATCCGTGCCAAATCCTCCTGCGCCGCATTGATGTCCGACTGCACCGCCACAATCTGCGTGCTGATGGGCATGTACTTGGCGTTCGAATCCTTCAAATCCACCACCTGCTGCGAGCCCACCACCACATTGGCCGGGAAGCGCGTGCGCAAATCCTCCAGCTGCTTGGCACGCTCGCGCATGAACTTCAGCTCCACCTCGCGGTCGGTGATCTTCTTTTGCAAATCCGAGTCCACCGTCAAGACCTGCGACTCGTAGCGGTTGATCGCATCCCGCACCGACAAATAAGCACCGCCCTGCATGATGAAATCGGTCGCCACCTTGGCATTGGCCGCCGCCGCCGCCTCCGAGCTGCCCCGCGTCTTGACCACCAGGTTCAAGATATCGGCGCTGCCCGACTCCTGCATCTCCTGGCTGATCACCGCCAACTCCTTGGCATCGGCCTTGGACAATGAAAACGTCGGCTTGACCGAGGCCCCCCACCAAGCCGGGTCGGACATGGCCTTGATTTGCCCCCGCTGCTCATCGGGCAGCACATCCTTGTCCAGCAACTCAGTGGCCAAATTGGGCAGGCTCTGGCTCAAACTGCGCCAACTGATCAGGTCAATCGCCCGGCTCGAATCGATCACAGGTTTGCCACCGACAGTGATCGCATTGCCGCTCACCTTGTTGTTCACCATCACCGACTCGGCCGTGTACTTGCCCACCGCCAACCAGCCCAGCACAGCCAAAGCCAGACCTGCCAGGGCACCGCCAAGCAGCGTCTTCCAGGCCTCCTGAAAAAAGTCGACCACATCAGCCAAGCTGAAAGCCCACTCGTCGTTGTCCATCAGATCATCAGAATTTGTATTGTTCATTGCTCGCCAACTCTCCCATCAAACTGCCCATGGAAGCCTGTTTTTGCAAAAAGTTACGAACTGTAACAGCTGCCTCAGGACAGCCGTCCCCCAAAGACCTGCGCACCCCAATAATGGTGTTGAGGCCGTCTCCTCAAGGGCTAATCAGGCCAAAAAACCAATACCATAGAGCTCATTCAAAGATTACGTCTTTTCTCAATCCCTCAATGTTCGCTGGCATACACAAACTACAATATTAAAAATAGTTTTAATGATGAAAAAGAGCGCCCCCACCGATATGCAAACACAAACCACCCCAGACAACGACGACAGCATCGACCTGCTTGCCATTTTTGACTTTCTGACCCAACGCTGGAAACAATTGGCCATGGGCGCTGGGGGTGGCCTCGTTGTGGCCGTGCTCGGCTGGTTTGCCCTGGTCAACTACCAGGCCCAGGTCGTTCTCGTCAACCAAGGCGCCATCAGCTTTGTTGGCTGGAAGTCCTATACCCAAAGCCTGCCCCTGCTTGCTGGCCAGGTACTGCAAGCCGAGCAATTCAAGCCCGACGAAAAAAACCAAATCGAGCGCATGGTGCAAACCCAGTGGTGGTCACAAAACGTCAAACCCACCCTGCTGCTGTCCAAAGCCGACACCAAAGACCTGGCCTCTGTCAGCAAAGCCATGACCGACAACGGCAGCGACAACATCGTCAACTTTGTCGTCAGCGCCACCGCCTCCAGCAAAGACCGCGCCGAACAAGACGTGGCCATTGCCACCCGCTTCATGCAGCAAGGCGTGGCCTACCTCTCGCTGCAAAACATGGTCAGCAACTACGAAGCCCAAGTGCTCAACACCGAATCCGAGCTGCGTGCACGCATCACCCAAGTGCGCATCGAGCTCAAGTTTTTGCAAGAACGCGCCAAAAACCTCGAAAACCTGCAACGCCGCTTTCCGGGCAACAGCGCCGTGGGCTCGCAGCAAGTCGTCGATTTGGCCGACTCCAACGCCAAATACATGCCCATCAGCACCCAACTCGTGGCCGTGCAGTCCGACATCAACGCCAACGAAGAGCAGCTCACCCGCATGCAAGACCAATTGGCCCGCATCCAAGTCACCCGCGACTTCGTCACCCCCGCCCTGCCCCTGGTGGCCAAAGAATTCAACGGCCTGGCCCTGGTCGACCAACTCCTGGCCATCGAAGCCGACCTGCGCAAAAAAGCCCCCGCCGAAGACAGCAACGCCCAGCAAGCGCTCAACACCCTCCAGGCTCAGCTCATCAGCACCAAAACCTTCTTCAGCAAAGGCCTCGAATCGCGCCTGGCTCCCAGCGTGCGCAAAACCTTTGGCATGATCCCTGCCGCCGCCATTGGCCTGTTTTTGGGCCTGCTGCTGGCCCTGGCCTGGGCCGTCTGGCCCCTGCTCATGCAACGCCGCACCCCCACAAGCGCCTGACCCCTGCGCCCACGGGGTGGGCGCCTGCCCCACTGATACGAACATTGAGGCGACCATTGAGGCGACAATCGGGCCACCTCCCGACACATCACCCCAGCGCCACGCATGATCCAAGTCACCCCCGTCATCCTCTGCGGCGGCTCCGGCACCCGCCTGTGGCCGCTGTCGCGCACCGGTTTCCCCAAACAATTCCTGTGCCTGACTGGCGAACACAGCCTGTTCCAGCAAGCCGCGCAACGTCTGGGCGCACTGGCGCACAGCGGCATCAGCCTGGCCGCCCCCCTCATCGTCTGCGGCGAAGAACACCGCTTCCTGGCCGCTGAACAACTGCGCGAAATCGGTCACCCCCTGGCCACCGCCCTGCTCGAACCCGTGGGCCGTAACACCGCCCCGGCCGTCACCCTGGCCGCACTGGCCGCCACCGCCAACGGCCAAGACCCCGTGCTCGTTATCACCCCGGCCGACCAAACCATCACCCACCCTGCCGCCTACACCCAAGCGGTGCAGCAAGCCATCACCCACGCGGCCCAAGGCCACATCGTCATCCTCGGCGTCACCCCCGACAAGCCCGAAACCGGCTACGGCTACATCCACGCCCCCATCCACGACCCAGAGCGCGGAGACCAGGCCAACCCTCACCCCATCCCCGTCCAAGCCTTCGTCGAAAAACCCGACCTCGCCACTGCTCAAAAATACCTGCAAGAAGGCCACTACTTCTGGAACGCCGGCATGTTCGTCCTCAAAGCCAGCACATGGCTCCAGGCCCTCGCGCAATTTCGGCCCGACATCCTGCACGCCACCCAAGCCGCCTGGCAGCAACGCAGCACCGACACCTATGCCAGCGCCACCTTTGTGCGCCCCGACAAAACCCTCTTTGCCCAAGTCCCCGCCGAATCGGTCGACTACGCCGTGCTCGAACACGGCCCCGGCAGCGCCCACCCTATCTTCATGGTCCCTTTGAACGCAGGCTGGAGCGACCTCGGCGCCTGGGACGCCGTCTGGAACGTGCTCGCCAAAGACCCACAAGGCAATGCGCATGTGGGCGACGTGCTGGCCACCGACAGCCACCACAACCTCGTCCACGCCAGCCACCGCCTTGTTACCCTGGTGGGCGTGAGCGACCTGGTCATCATCGAAACCGCCGACGCCGTGCTCGTGGCCGACCAATCGCGCAGCCAAGACGTCAAACACATCGTCCAGCGCCTCAACCAAGAACAGCGCGAAGAACACAACCTGCACCGCAAAGTCCACCGCCCCTGGGGCTGGTACGACAGCATCGACGAAGGCGAACGCTTCAAAGTCAAACGCATCCTGGTCCAGCCCAAAGCCAGCCTCAGCCTGCAAAAACACCACCACCGCGCCGAACACTGGATCGTCGTCAGGGGCACCGCCGAAATTACCAACGGCGAACAAGTCCTCATCCTCACTGAAAACCAATCCACCTATATTCCATTGGGCACCGTGCACCGCCTGTCCAACCCCGGCAGCATCCCGCTCGAAATCATCGAAGTCCAATCCGGCAGTTACCTGGGCGAAGACGACATCGTCCGCTTTGAAGACACCTACGGTCGGCAAACCCCCTAAGACCCGTGCGCCACAACTACCATGTCATTTCAATTGTTGGGCCGTGCCAAAGCAACAGCCTCTGCGCAATACCGCACAACGAACAGCCGCACCAAGACAATGAAAAAGTCCCGAACAACCATGCGGCGCGATAAACTCGGACCTCGACCAGCCGGCACTGCCGCCGCTCTGGCCCGAATAGCCAGCAGGAGCACAACATGCAAATAGCCATAGAACTGCCTAATGACTTTGTCTCTTTTCTGGGAGCTAGCCAAGTTCAAAAGGAAATCCGCATTTCTTATGCACTGTGGTTGTATCAGCAAAGCCGCGTCACGCTGGCCAAAGCTGCCCAGATTGCTAGCGTTGACATTTATGAATTCATGAGCGTTTGCAAGGCAAACCAAGTGCCAACGCTGGACATCAGTCCTGAAGATTTAGCGCAAGAATTGTCCGAACTTAAAACAGCATGATTCTGGTTGCTGACGCCTCCGCACTCATAGCGCTTGCAACGTGTGATGGGCTTTTATGGCTCGAAAAACTCTTCGGTGAAGTTCTTGTACCCGAAACGGTGTTCTCCGAAGTAGCCATTTCCGACAAATCTCAGTCCCTTCGATTGAGAGCTTACTTAGATGGCAAAGTGCGTCAAGTTGACATGAATGGTTATGTCTATCTTGACGCCTATGCCGACGCCGGCGAGACACAAGCCATGGTTCTTTACAAAGCCGTCAATGCTGACTACCTTTTGATTGACGACAAGCGCGGCCGTAAAGTTGCTCAGATTAACCAAATCAAAGTTGTTGGCTCGCTAGGTGTTCTTATCCAGGCCAAAAAAGCAGGCCTGATTGATCAAGTTAAGCCACGGTTGGACCAGATTGCACAAAGTCAAATTTTCATGGCCCCCACTTTAGTCAGTGCCGTGTTGGCTATGGCTGGTGAACAGCAAAGCGTCCTACCAACTTCTGAAAAAAATCGGGATCTGAGCACAATTTCGTCGTCCGGTGCACCGCCTGTCCAACCCCGGCAGCATCCCGCTCGAAATCATCGAAGTCCAATCCGGCAGCTACCTGGGCGAGGACGACATCGTCCGCTTCGAAGACACCTACGGCAGGCAAACCCCTTAACTGCCCCAGCCCCTGCCCCCGCCCC
>NZ_JAFEIF010000069.1 GCF_017848645.1 Limnohabitans sp.
GTTTGAGGGGGAGATGGGGTGTTCAACAGCTTATGTTTATTTTGATGCTTTATTTATCATCAAATAGGTGATGGAATGATCCAATACGTGATGCTGTATTCAACATTAATTGTTCGAATGAGTCGATCAAAAAAATTCCTGCCCAGTGCTCAATAATCTCTTAATACATTGAATTTAAAGCTAAAAGTAACGCTATCGGTCACAACAGTGATCTTTTACATGATGATATATTTGCCGTCTGATTGGCTGAACTGATGGGGCTAAACCCTTCGATGAATCCCCTCAATCGATAACAAATAAAGCATAATTTGCCGTCTGCTGAACCGCCCTGGAGGAGCACCCATGTCTATGCACCTGTCGAACTTGCCCGAGCTGGGATTGGAGGTTGCGCGCCTGCGACGTGATCAGGGCCTCTCCCAACGCGAGTTGGGCAAGCTTTCTGGCCTGGCCCAGTCCACGCTGGCTCGGCTGGAGACAGGCCAACTCAGCGAATTTGGCTCCCGAAAACTCCTGCGTTTGCTGGAGGTGCTGGGGGCGGGCCTGAGCGTCACCCCATTGCGTGGGTCAGGGGCCAGTTTTACCCTGGATGACGCGCTGGCCGAGCGCCGAGCACAAGTTGAATTTGAAGCACAACACCCGCTGACTCAACGGGCCAGGGGATAACCATGAGACTGACCGTCTTTGTCCATGACACAGCCGTGGCCACGCTGGACTCACCCGATGGTTTTGGGCATGTGCTCTCCTACTACCCTACGGCCAAGCCCGAGCAATTCACCTCCTTGCTCATGCCCGTGCGCACCCAGTCCTACAACTACCCGGAGCTGCACCCGCTCTTTCGAATGAACCTGCCAGAGGGCTTCCTGCTCTCGGTGCTGCAGGAGCGCCTGGGGCCCCATGTCGGCGCTTCACCCCTGAACCTGTTGAGCGTGGTCGGACGCAATGCCATCGGACGCGTGAAGGTCGCACCTGAGGGAGCGGACCCCAAGTCGCCACCGATGGCCTTCGAGGTACGACACATCTTGCGCGGTGACAACTCGGAGCAGGCCTTCATGGGCCTGGTGCGGGAGTTCGCCGTCAGCGGGGTCAGCGGCGTGGTGCCCAAGTTCCTTGCGCCGGCTGCTGCGGGCCAGGATGCCAACAAGCTGCCCGGCAAGACCACACTGGCCACCGAAAAATTCATCGTCAAAGGCACGCCCGCTTCCCTGCCCGGGGTGGCCCTGAACGAGCATTTCTGCATGCAAGTGGCGCAGCGCGCCTTTGGCAATGCCGCAAAAACCGAGGTCTCCGACGACGCACAGGCTCTGGTCGTACACCGCTTTGATTACGAAGAAGACGGCCAGACACGTTTGGGCATGGAAGATCTTTGCAGCCTGCTTTCATTGCGCCCAGAACAGAAATACGACGCCACCTGGGAGCGCGTGGCCAATCGCATCAAGGACGTGACACCAGTTGGACAACAGGCTGCTGCACTCTCGGACTTGGGCAACCTTTTGCTGCTGACCTATGCGCTGCGCAACGCGGACTGCCACACCAAGAACATCGCCCTGCTCTATACGAGCAAGCAGGATGTGCGACTGGCACCCGTCTACGACATGCTCAGCATCACCGTCTACGACGACTATTGCAACAATCCGCCAGGCATGTCCATCCAAGGCCGCCAGACCTGGAACCCGGGTAAGGCACTGCCCCTGTTCTTGCAGCACTACTGTGGCATCGGTTTGGCTAAGGTCCATGGCAAAGTGGAGCGCGTGTGCGAGGCCATCGTGGAGGTATCACCAGAAGTGTTGCGCGCCACGCGTGACAACAAGCACTTCACCGAGGTAGGCGTGCGCATGCTGAGAGCCTGGAACGAAGGCATGAACAGCCTTCGTCTGCAAAAAACCTGGAGCCTGCCGAACTTGGATCACCTGTTAGATGATGAGGCACTGGCCAAGGTGGCAGACCCGAAAGCCCCTAGGAAGGTCCTGGGCCGCAGCCCTTTGAAACTGATGAGCTGAGATATTGGTTGACTAAAGAAGCACAGGCCAACAAGACCGCATGCGTCTGCTTCAGGGACGATGCGGGAGCGTTCATCAACATGGCCCAGGTCTTTGCCGACCCACAAACCCAACACCGCCGGGTGCGTGCTTTGCGGCTGGCTTGGCCACTGTCGGCTTTGTGCAGCACCACTTCGGCATTGTGGTTCACGGCAAAGTCGATCACGGTGCCAGGTGTAAACCCATGGCATCACGGATGGGTCTGGGGATGGTGATCTGTCCTTTGGCGGTGAGGGTGGTGCTCATGCGGGCTGCGCCTGCCGCGCATCCTCTGACAACAAATCAATCAAGTCCCGCGCAAAGTTGGGCAGCTCGTCGAAGTTGCGCACACAAATTTGCATGGACCGCAAGGCCCAGGCGTCAGACAGGGGCACCAGGCGGATGGCCATGCTGCGGGCGTGGCGGCGGGCAGCCGATTCGGGCAGCACGCCCACACCCACACCGGCTTCGATCATGCGGCAGGCCGACTCGAAGCTGCTGACCTGGATGCGCACCTTGAGCGGCTTGTTGAGCTGCTCGCATTCGCGGTTCAAGAACCCATGCAGCGCGCTGGCTTCGTGCAGGCCCACATGGTCAAACTCCAGCGCGTCGATCAGCGGCATGCTGGGCAAGTCAGCCACGGGGTGGCCGTCGGGCACCACCAGCACCAGGCTGTCGGAGCGGTAAGGCAGGGTTTGCAGGTTTTCGGTGCGCACCGAACCGGCCACGATGCCGATGTCGGTCTTGCCGTCCATCACGGCGCGCACGATTTCATTCGACAGTTTTTCCTGCAGGTCGATGTTCACATCGGGGTGCGTGGCCAGGTAGCGCTTGAGCACTTCGGGCAAGAACTCGCCCAGGGCCGTGGTGTTGGCGTACACACGCAGGTGGCCTTTGATGCCGCTGGCGTATTCCTGCAGGTCACCGCGCAGGTGTTCAATCTGGCCCAGCACCAGACGCGCCCGGTGCACAAAGGCCTGGCCGGGCGGTGTGAGGGTCACGCCCTGGCTGTGGCGGTTGAGCAGTTTGGCGCCGATGCTTTCTTCAAGGTTCTTGATGCGCGTGCTGGCCGCAGGCAGCGAGATGAACGAAGCTTCGGCCCCTTTGGTGAGGCTGTTGGCTTCGGCCACCCGCACCATGAGGCGCAAATCCACCAGATCGAAATGAACAGACATGGGGGGATTGTGCCAGCGGGTCGAGGGTCAGCGGCGGCGCGGTTGGGGGTTTGGGTAGGAGCGCACCCCGTGCGCGATTGTTTCTAAAAGGGCGTGTGCGACGCCCATCGCCCACGGGGTGGGCTCCTAAGGGGCCAGCAAAATCTGACGCGCCAGCAACAACACCGGCGGGTCGACCATCTTGCCGTCCACACTGAACGCGCCGCCGCCCGCCGCCACTTCGGCGGCCAGCACGCGGCGGGCCCAGTCGCATTCGGCTTCGGTGGGGGCCAGGGCCTGGTGCACGCCCGCCACTTGTGCGGGGTGGATGCACAGCTTGGCCCCGAAGCCGAAGCGGCGGCTGCGCTGCGCGTCTTGCGCCAGCACCTGCGCGTCGGTTGTGGCAGTGGTCACGCCGTCCACCGGCGCGGGCAGGCCCGCACGGCGCGAGGCCACAACCAGTGCCAGGCGCACCGGGGCCAGTTCGGCTTCATCGGGGCCGCAGCGCATGCCCAGATCGGCCTGCAGGTCGATGTGGCCCAGACCCAGGCGTAAGGTGCCTGCTGCACGGGCTATGGCGTCGATTTGCCCCACACCTTCGGCGCTTTCGATCAAAGGCAAAACCAGCATGCTGCTGGTGCGAAAAGCCTGCTCGACCTGTTGTGCGTTTTCGGCCTTGGGCAGCATGAGCGCGCCCAGACCCTTCAGGCTGGCCACTGCGGCCAAGTCGGCTGCGTGCCAGGGTGTGCCCGCCGGGTTCACACGCACCAACAGGCGCGCGCGCTCGGCTGCGTCCAGGCCAGACCAAGCGGCAAACAGCGCGTCGCGCGCCGAGTCTTTGGCGTCCAGCGGCACCGCGTCTTCCAAGTCGATGATGACCGCGTCGGCACCGCTGGCCAGGGCCTTGGCAAAGCGCTCGGGGCGGTTGCCGGGCACGAACAAAAAGCTGCGCGCTAGCCCAAGGCGCGATGGCCGTGAAGGCCGTGAAGGCAGGCTCATGACAGCAGCGCACCCACCTTGGGCCAGCTGGCCACTTGCCAAAGCGCATCCACGCTTTGACGCATGGCCTCAGGCGTGGCACCGCCGCTGAAGGCGGCCAGGCGCAGGGCTTTGTCGGTGATTTCCTGACGCGAGAGGGTGTTGCCCGGGTCGCCCTTGGGCTCGTCCACGCGGCCGTGCAGCACGCGGCCGTCGGTGGTGGTCACCGTGACTTTGCCGATCCAGCGCTTGGGGTAGGCGCTGTCCACTTCCGCGTCCAGCACCATGCTGACTTTGTCGCGCAGGGACTGGGTGTGTGCACTCAAAAAGTCGCGGTCGAATTCGGTCAGGCCGGCGTGGCCGTGCTGCGCCACCAGCGCCAGCACCGTGCCCATGGAGAACTTGCTCTGGTGCACCGTGACGGGCCGCACCACCGGGCCGAGCACGTCGATGGCACCTTGGTGCACATGGGTCACCACTTGGGCCAGGTCATCGAGCTTCAAGCCATTCGTCTGCATGACGTGCAGCAGCGCATCGGCCGCCGGGTGGGTGTGGCGGCAGCTGGCGTGGTACTTGAAAGAGGTCTCGGCCGTGGCCCAGCGCGTGCCCAGGCCGTCCACCAGTCGGCTCGGGTCGGCGTCGCTCGACATGCCCACGGCCATGCCTTGTGGGCCTTCCAGAATTTCGGCCGCGCCCGTGAAGCCGTCTTTGGCCAAGTAAGCCGACATGAGACCCGCCCCAGCAGCGTGCGCGGTGTGCAGCTGCTTGCTGTCGGCGGCGGTGCGCAAGAACTCCCACAGGCCTGCCGACTGCGTGCCGGCCGAGCCGAAGGCGTGCTGCATTTGCTGCGCGTTCAGACCCAACAAATGGCCCACAGCAGCGGCCGCTGCCAAGGTGCCTGCGGTGCCGGTAGTGTGGAACACGCGGTAGTGCGAGCGCCCCAAAAATTCACCCACACGGATGCCGACTTCGTAGCCCACCACCGAGGCGGCCAACAATTGCTGGCCACTCGCGCCCAGGGCTTGTGCCACCGCAACGGCAGGCGAAAACACCACCGTGGCCGGGTGGAACACCGAGCCGTTGTGCACATCGTCTTGCTCGGCCACATGCGAGGCAGCGGCGTTGGCCATGGCCGCCAAATACGGTGTGGTGCGTGCGCGGTTGATGATCACTTCAGAGGGGCCTTGGGTTGGTCCCATGGCCTGCGCAAAGCGGGTGATGCTCTCCACCGGGCGCGAGCCGTGCCCGGCCACAGCAGAGCCGAACCAGTCGACCAACAGGTCTTCGATCTTGCGGACCACCGGCTCGGGAATGTCCTCGAAACGAAGGCCTGCGGCAAAGGCGGCGAGTTGTGCGGTGTTGGATGTCGTGTTGTTTGTCATGACTGTCTCCATGTGTTCTGTATCAAATGGCTTGACTGTTGCGCAGGGCTTGCACCGCCGCATCGTCCAGGCCCAGCTCGCGCAGGATGGCCTCGGTGTGCTCGCCCACAGCAGGCACGGCGTCCATGCGGTAGTCGTAGCGGTTGTTGCGCCCGGGCGGCAGCAGGGCGGGGATGTCGCCCGCAGGCGAGCCCACCTTGTGCCAGCGCTCGCGCGCCTTGAGCTGTGGGTGCGCCCAGACTCCGGCCATGTCGTTCATGCGGGCATTGGCAATTTGCGCCTGGTCCAGCCGCGCCTCGACCTCGGGCGTGGTCATGCGGGCGAACACGCCCACAATGAGCTGCTTGAGCAGGGCTCGGTTCTCGTTGCGCAATGCGTTGGTGCAAAAACGCGGATCGTTGGCCAAGGCCGCATCGCCCAGCACCACTTCGCAAAACACTTTCCATTCGCGCTCGTTTTGCAGGCCCAGCATCACCGTGCCACCGTCGCCTGCCACAAAGGGGCCATAAGGGTAGATGCTGGCGTGCGAGGCGGCGCTGCGCGGCGGCGGGGTGGCGCCGTCGTAGGCGTAGTACAGCGGATAGCCCATCCACTCGGACAGCGCTTCGAGCATGGACACGTCGATGTGGCTGCCCTGACCGGTCTTGCCGCGCAGCAGCAGGGCCGACAGGATGTTGGTGTAGGCGTACATGCCGGCCGCGATGTCGGCGATCGAGTTGCCGGTTTTGGACGGGTCTTCGGGCGTGCCGGTGATGGACAACATGCCCGCCTCGCTCTGAATCAAGAGGTCGTAGGCTTTTTTGTCGCGGTAGGGGCCGTCTTCGCCGTAGCCCGAGATGTCGCACACGATCAACTTCGGGTGCTTGGGGCTGAGCGCCTCGAACGACAAACCCATGCGTGCGGCGGCACCAGGCGCGAGGTTTTGCACCAGCACGTCGGCGCTTTGCAGCAAGCTGCTGAGCACGGCCATGGCGTCGGGGTTTTTCAGGTCCAGCGTCAGGCTTTCCTTGGAGCGGTTGGTCCACACAAAGTGCGAAGACTGGCCGCTCACCCGCGTGTCGTAGGCCCGCGCAAAGTCGCCCGCACCGGGGCGTTCGATTTTGATGACGCGGGCGCCCAGGTCCGCCAGTTGGCGGGTGCAGAACGGCGCGGCAATCGCGTGTTCGAGAGAGACGACGGTGATGCCGTCCAGGGGTCTTGGCGATGTCATGTCAGAACGGATGTCAGAACGAACGGGGCAGCCCGAGGATGTGCTCGGCCACGTAGCTGAAGATCATGTTGGTCGAGACCGGGGCCACCTGGTACAAGCGCGTTTCGCGGAACTTGCGCTCGATGTCGTATTCACACGCAAAACCAAAGCCGCCGTGCGTTTGCAGGCAGACGTTAGCCGCTTCCCAGCTGGCCTTGGCCGCGAGGTACTTGGCCATGTTGGCTTCGGCCCCGGCGTTTTGCATCGCATCGATTTTTTCGCAGGCTTTCCAGCGCATCAGGTTGGCGGCTTCGAGTTCGATGAAAGCGTCGGCAATCGGGAACTGAACTCCCTGGTTTTGGCCGATGGGGCGGCCGAACACCACGCGGTCTTTGGCGTATTTGGTAGCGCGGTCGATGAACCAGTAACCATCGCCAATGCACTCGGCGGCGATCAGCACACGCTCGGCGTTCAGGCCGTCAAGCAAGGTCTTGAAGCCCTTGCCCTCTTCGCCCAAGAGCGCGTCTTCGGGGATCTCCAAGTTGTCAAAAAACAGCTCGTTGGTCTCGTGGTTGACCATGTTCAAAATCGGCCGCACGGTCAGGCCATTGCCGATGGCCTGCTTCAGGTCGATCAAGAAGCAGGACAAACCTTCGGAGCGCTTGGTCACCTGGTCGGCAGGCGTGGTGCGGGCCAGCAAGATCATCAGGTCGCTGTGCTGGATGCGCGAGATCCAGACCTTTTGGCCGTTGATGACCCAGCGGCCGTCCTTCCTGACGGCGGTGGTTTTGAGCTTGGTCGTGTCGCTGCCCGTGGTGGGCTCGGTCACGCCCATGGACTGGATGCGCAACTCGCCTGTGGCGATCTTGGGCAAGAGGGTGTTTTTCTGCGCATCAGACCCGCTGCGCACGATGGAATTCATCACGTACATCTGGCCGTGGCACGCGCCCGAATTGCCACCCGAGCGGTTGATCTCTTCCATGATGACCGAGGCCTCGGCCATGGACAGGCCCGAGCCGCCGTATTCCTGCGGAATCAGCGCGGCCATCCAGCCGGCTTTGGTCAGGGCGTCGACAAACTCTTCGGGATAGCCGCGTTTTTCGTCGACCTTGCGGTGGTACTCGTCAGGGAACTGGGCGCACAGGGCACGCACAGCGTCGCGGATGTCTTGGTACTGGTCGGGTGAGGTGTGCATGGTGTTGGTGTCGGTGAAAAGTTTCAGGCCAAAAAAATCAGGCCAAGGTAGCTTGCGCTTGCATGGTGAGCCAGCCTTCGTGGTCGCAGGCCCACAGCTCAATCGTCTTGCCATCGGCAGATGGCCGTCCGTTCAGCCGGAAGGGGTGCAGGTCAAACGTGGGGCGCACGGCGCGGAACTGGAACGATGCCAGGCTCGCACCGGACACTTGCCTGCGCACCAGGTCCACCAGCAAGGTGGCAATGAGCGGGCCGTGCACGATGAGGCCGGGGTAGCCTTCCTCTTGCGTGACGTAGCTGCGGTCGTAGTGGATGCGGTGGCCGTTGAAGGTGAGCGCCGAGTAGCGAAACAGCGACACCGGGTCGGGCACAAACTCGCGCTGCCAGGGCGCGCCGGTTTCGGCCGCCGTGGGGGGCACTTCGGGCGCACCCGGCACCGCGGCAGCGCGGTAAACGATGTCGTGGGTTTCGGTCAGGCACAGGCCTTGGGCGTTGTGGAAGGCGTGCTCGACTTCGACAAACAACAGGTCGCCCGTGCGACCCGATTTGTGTTTGACCGAGGCGATGCGCGAATGCTTTTGCGCGTCGTCGCCCACACGCAGCGGATTATCGGTGTGCCACTGCAAGCGGCCACCGGCCCACATGCGTCGCGGCAGGGGCACGGGCGGCAAAAAGCCACCGCGCAGCGGGTGCCCGTCGGGCCCGATCTGGCTTTGTGGGGCCTGCGGCAAAAAGTACAGCCAGTGCCACAAGGGCGGCACATCGCTGCCTGCGGCTTGGCGGGCGTCTTCGCGGTCGAGCAAGGCACTTTGACCGCGCAGTGGCGCAGCCACGATCTCGTCGGTCAGCGTTTCGCTGCGGCCTTCCCAGCTGCGCAGGTGCGCAACCTGGTCGGCGTCTAAGGTGGTGAGGGTGTTCATGGGGTCAATCTTCGCCGAGTCAGGGCCAAGGGGCCGTCTGTGTTTGTGAAAGTCCGCCTTTGTCAGTCATGAAGCGCGCTCAGGCGCTACCGGTTTGCGCGGCGCTCCACTGCGCCACCAATTCGCGCTTGAGCACTTTGCCGCTCAGGGTCATGGGCATCTCGGGCACCAACACCAGCGCCGAGGGCCGCTTGTAGGGCGACAGGTGTTCATGGGCATGGGCCTTGAGGGCCTGCAGGTCCAGCTGCACGCCGGGCTTGGCTTCAATGAAGGCCAGGATGTCCTCGTTGCCATCGGCCATCTTCCGCCCGACCACCGCCGCTTTTTGCACACCGGGCCAGGCCAGGAACACCGCCTCGACCTCGCCGGGGTACACGTTGAAGCCCGAGCGGATGATCATTTCCTTGAGGCGTCCGACCACCTGCAGCGCACCGTCGGCATCTTGTCGGCCCAGGTCGCCACTGGCGTACCAGCCACCGGGCTTCATGACTTGCGCGGTGATCTCGGGGTCGCGGAAATAACCTGGCATCAGGCCCACGCCGCGCATCCAGATCTCGCCCGTCTCGCCTGGTGGCAGGTCGCGCCCATCGGGGCCCATGATGCGCAGCTCGGCGCCTTCGACCAGGTAACCCGCGCTGGTGTCGGCGCGCTGTTCGTTCAGTCGGCACAGTGTCAAAGCGCCGGCGTATTCCGACAGGCCGTAGCCGTGGTGCAAGGGTTTTCCAAAGCGCCCTTCGATGGCTTGCTTGACGCTCAGGTCGAGCGGTGCAGCGCCGGTGTAGACGTAGCGCAAATCCGGGGCGACCGGCTGCCTTATGCCTTGACTGTCCAGCCAAGCCAACAAGCGGGTGAACATGGCGGGCGGGCCTTGCAGCTGCGTGAGGCCTTGGTGGGCCAGCGCGTCGAACACATCGGCCGGGTCGAACTGGCTGCGCATGAGCAGGCCCGAGCCCGCGTGCAGCGACGCCATGAGCACCGTGCCCAGACCGAAGATGTGCGTCATGGGCAAATAGGCGTAAGACCGGTCCGAAGGCCCGAGCTGACGCGACTGCGCCGAGACGCGTGCAAACTGCAGCAGCCCCGCGTGCGTGAGCATCACGCCCTTGGGCTGGCCAGTGGTGCCCGAGGTGAAGATGATCGCGGCGACCTGTTCGGCCAATTCACCCGTTTGCGCTGTGGCCTGTGGTTTGATGGGGGTGCGCTGCAAGCCGGGCAGCACGCTGGCCTGGGTGCCGTGCAGCGAAGCGTGTTGGCGCGCCGCTTCGGACACGCCCACCGTGAAATACAGCACACGCGCATCGGCCTTGTCGGCAAAGGCCGCCACTTCGGACGCGGTCATGCGCGCATTGACACCGCAGGCCCAAGCGCCCACACGGCTGCAAGCCAGCACCAAGGCCACATGCTCGGGGCAGTTTTCGGCGGCCACCAACACGCGGTCACCCAAATGCACACCGGCATCGCGGAGCTCCGCCTCCAGCAGGTCCACCTGCTGGGCCAACTGGCCCAGCGTCATCACCCCTTGCGCCAAATACAAAAAGGGGTGCGCAGGTGCCTGCGCGGCGCGTTCGTCAAACAGCTGATAAATGCGCGTGTGGGGTGAGGTCAATTGCAAAGCCATGTTTTATTCGAAGGTCATGCCTTTGGTGACTTCGGCCCACAGCGCGTGTTCGCGGCGCATGCGATCGGCCATGTCGGCGGGTTTGGCGTTCCAGATCACATAGCCCTGGTCCACCCAGCGCTTGTTCAGCTCGGGGTCTTGCAGCGCGCGGGCCGTGGCGGCGGTGATCTTCTGGCTGAGTTCGGCGCTCATGCCCAGCGGGCCATACAGGCCGTACCAGCCGCCCACGTCGTAATCACGAATGCCCAACTCGGTCATGCTGGGCAGTTGCGGCAGGGCCGGGTTGCGCTCTTTGGAGGTCACGGCCAGGGGCCGCACCTTGCCGCCGTCGATGTGGGCTTTGGCCCCGCCCACGATGTCAAACATCATCTGGATCTGCCCGCCCATCACGTCGGTCATGGCAGGGGCATTGCCTTTGTAGGGCACATGGGTCATGTTGATGCCCGCACGGCGCGCAAACAGCTCGCCGCTCAGGTGGTTCGATGCGCCCATGCCGGCCGAGCCGTAGGCCAGTTTGCCGGGGTTGGCTTTGCCAAAAGCCACCAACTCGGGCAAGGTTTTGAAGGGCTGGTTCTGGTTGATGACCAGCACGTTGGCGTAGCTCAGGATGGTGGCCAGCGGGGTCATGTCCTTGAGCGGGTCAAAAGCCATGGCCTTGAGGACATGGGGGCTGATGGTCATGGTGGGGCTGGCGGCATAAAAAATTTCCAGGCTATTGGGCGCCGACTTGACCACGGTGTTACCCGCCACCGCACCGCCTGCGCCGGGCCGGTTTTCCACGATCACGGGCTGGCCCAGTTCGCGGCTGAGCACGGGTGCAAACACGCGTGCTGAAGCGTCCACGGGCCCGCCTGCGGCATAGCCCACGATGAGTTTGACCGGGCTGTTGCTGGCCTGTGCCCAGGCCTGCGGGGCCGACGCGGCGCAAACCGCGCCCAGCGCGATCCCCAGGGCCGTGCCCAGCAGGCGTCGGCGCGGCGTGTGTGTTGAAACGGTGGATGCTTGTGGTGTCATGGTGTGTCTCTTCGGGGGGGAATGGGCCGACCCCAATGGTCAGCGTTGGGGATCGACAAATTTGAAGGCGCCCATGGCGCGGGCCACCACATCGCCGCTGTCGTCGGTGATGTGCGCCTCGCAAAAGCAGACGCTGCGCCCGCCGCCACTGGCGCGGCCGTGGGCCACCAGGCGGCCCCGGCCGGGTTTGAAAAACTGGGTGGACATGTCCACCGTGACCACGGCGCGCTGGAAGTTGGTGCTCGACAGCGCGGCGCTGGACATGGCCCCGTCGAGCATGGTCATGAGCACGCCGCCGTGTGCGTTGTGGAAGTTGTTGGTCAGGTCAGGGCGGGTGTCGAGCACCAGACGCGATACACCGTCACGGGCCATCTCGCGGCGCAGATTCAGCAGATGGTTGAAGCCCACTTGTGCATACAGGCGCGAGGTGTCGCTGGCGCCCGCGTGTGACACGGCGTCGATGCCCTCCGGGGTGCGCGCTGGCGCGTCCGCTTCGGGGGGCGCCGGGCTGCAGGTGTCTGTGTCGGTGAAGGACATGGTCATGGCTTTAAAAATGTTCAGCCTGGTGCAGACCAGGCCTGCGCACGCGCCAAAGCGGCGCGGCAATCGGCCACCATGCGCTCGATCAATTCGGCGCAAGTGGGCACATCGTCGATCAGGCCAATCACCTGCCCGGCAGCGACCACACCGCCGTCCACATCACCCGACTGCAGGGCCTGGTTGCCGCGTTGGCCGGCCACCAGGTGGCGGATGTCTTCAAAGCTGCAGCCGCCCGGGCGGTTTTCAGTGGCCACCACTTCTTGCGAAATGGCATTGCTCCAGGCGCGGGTGGTGTTGCGCATCGTGCGGAACATGAGCTTCGTGTCGCGCTCGCTCGCACCCACCAGGGCCTGCTTGATGTTGTGGTGCACCGGCGCTTCCTGCGTGACCAGAAAGCGCGTGCCCATGTTCACGCCCTCGGCACCCAGCGCCAGGGCCGCCGCCATGCCGCGCCCGTCGGCAATGCCGCCCGAGGCGATGACCGGCACGCGCAGCGCCTGACAAGCCAGGGGAATCAGCACCAGGCCGGGCACATCGTCCTCACCGGGGTGACCCGCGCATTCAAAGCCATCGATGCTGATCATGTCCACCCCATTGCGCTCGGCGCTCAGGGCGTGACGCACCGAGGTGCATTTGTGCACGATGGTGATGCCCGCGTCCTTCATGCGACCGATGAACGCTTTAGGGCTGTTGCCTGCCGTCTCCACGATCTTCACACCGCTGTCGATGATGACCTGCAAGTATTCGCCGTAGGGCGGCGGGTTGATCGAGGGCAAGATCGTGAGGTTCACACCAAAGGGCTGGTCGGTCAGCGCGCGGGTGCGGGCAATCTCGTGCGCCAGCGCTTGCGGCGTGGGCTGGGTGAGCGCCGTGAGCACGCCCAAACCGCCAGCATTCGACACGGCCGAGACCAGCTCGGCCTTGCCCACCCACTGCATGCCGCCCTGGATGATGGGGTAGCGGATGCCCAGCAGCTCGGTGACGCGGGTTTTCATGCAGGCATCAATTCAGCGTGATCTTGGCGTCGCGGATGATGCGGGCGTACACGTCGGCATCGCTTTTCACGACCTTGGCAAAGCTGTCCGTGGTTTCACCGCCCGGAATCAGACCCATGGCTTCGATCTTCTCGCGCACATCGGGCAGCTTGAGGATGCGCTGGGTTTCTGCCGAGAATTTGTCGACCACTGGCTTGGGCGTGGCCCCTGGCAAAAACAAACCGAACCAGCCCATGGGCTCGTAGGAGTTGAGGCCTTGCTCCTTGAGTGTGGGCACATTGGGCAGCCAGGACAGGCGCTCAGTGCCGGTCACGCCCAGCAGCTTGAACTTGGGCAAATGCTGTTTCGACGAGCCTGCATCAAAGAATGCCGAGGACAGCTGACCGCCCATCATGGCCGTGACCAGGGGCGCACCGCCCTGGTAGGGCACATGCGTCAAATCCAGACCCGACTGCAGATTGAGCAAAGCGCCTTGCAAATGGGCCGAGGTGCCCGGGCCATACGAGCCAATGCTGTGTTTGCCCGGCTCGGTCTTCACCAGCTTGATGAACTCAGGCAAGTTGTTGATGGGCAAGTTCGGCGCTGCGGCCAGCACGCTGGGGCTGATGGCCACGCGGCTGATCGGCGCGAAGTCCTTGATCGGGTCATAGGGCAGCTTCATCAAGGTCATTTGCTGTACCAGGGCCACAATGCCAAACAACACCGTGTGGCCATCGGCCGGGGCCTTGGCCACCAGGTTGTTGCCAATGGTGCCGCCTGCGCCAGGCTTGTTTTCCACCACCACGGTTTGTTGCCAGCTGTCCTGCATTTTTTGCGCCACCATGCGCGCCAGCACATCGGTGGCCCCACCTGCGGGGTAGGGCACGATGAACTTGATGGGCTGGCTCGGGTAAGCCGTCTGGGCCTGGGCCAGGGCGCTGCCTGCGCCCATCACGGCCAAACTGCTGAGCGTAGCCAGGGCCATGCGGCGGGTGAATGTTTTTTTCATGTCTTGTCTCCTCTGTGGTTTTGTGTTGAAAAAAGAATCGGGTTGGCTCAGCCGCGTGCCTCGCGCACCATGTTGCGGCCAATGATGATTTGCTGGATCTGCGTGGTGCCCTCATACAGGCGGAACAAACGCACATCGCGGTAAAAGCGCTCGATGCCGTACTCGGACAGGTAGCCCGCGCCCCCCAAAATTTGCACCGCACGGTCGGCCACACGGCCGCACATTTCGGACGCGAACATCTTGCAGCACGAAGCTTCGGTCGACACGCTTCGGCCTTCGTCGCGCTTGCGTGCGGCATCGATCACCATGCACTCGGCCGCGTACAGCTCGGCCTTGCTGTCGGCCAGCATGGCCTGCACCAGTTGGAACTCGGCGATCGGCTGGCCAAACTGTTTGCGGTCAATGGCGTAGCGCAGCGCATCGTCCAAGATGCGCTGGGCCACGCCTACACACACGGCGGCCAAATGGATCCGGCCTTTTTCAAGCACCTTCATCGCGGTCTTGAAGCCCTGGCCTTCTTGGCCGCCGATCAGGTTGGCAGCGGGCACACGCACGTTGTCAAAGATCACGTCGCAGGTGTGTGCGCCTTTTTGGCCCATCTTCTGGTCGTTCTTGCCCAGGCTGATGCCGGGCGATTGGGCGTCGACGATGAAGGCCGACACACCGCCCGCGCCCTTGTCGGCCGGGTTGGTGCGCGCCATGAGCGTGAAGATTTTGGAATGCGGTGCGTTGGTGATGTAGCGCTTGGTGCCGTTGACCACGTAGTGGTCACCGTCCTTGATGGCGGTGGTGCGCAGCGATGCGGCGTCCGATCCCGCGTCGGGTTCGGTCAGCGCAAACGAGGCCGACAACTCGCCCGTGGCCAGCTTGGGCAGGTAATAGGCTTTTTGTTCTTCGGTGCCGTCCATCAGGATGCCCTGCGAGCCAATGCCCACCGTGGTGCCAATCACCGAGCGGAAGGCGGGCGAGGTTTTGCACAGCTCAAACAAGAGGCGCGCCTCTTCTTCCATGGTCAGCTCCAGGCCGCCATAGGCCTCGGGGATGGTGAGGCCAAACATGCCCATCTCGCGCATCTCCTGCACGATGGCTTCGGGGATCTCGTCGGTCTGGGCGACTTCGTTTTCGGCAGGTACCAGGCGCTCGCGCACAAAACGACGAACGGAGTCGAGCAGGGCTTCAAAGGTTTCGGTATCTCGGATCATGGCTTGTGGGTGATGAATTTACAAAGTCTCAAAAGTGCCGAGGATGGCCGTGGACTGGCTCGACAGCGTGCCGCCGTTGCCGTGGGCCAGCGCGGTCTGCACGCCGGGCACTTGGCGCTCGCCGCCTTCGCCGCGCAACTGGCGCACAGCTTCGATCACGGTGAAGATGCCGTACATGCCCGGGTGCGTGCACGACAGGCCGCCGCCGTTGGTGTTGACCGGTAGGTGGCCACCGGGCGCGATGCCGCCGCCTTCCACGAAGGCACCGGCTTCGCCTTTTTTGCAAAAGCCCAGATCTTCCAGGAAGAGCAAGGTGTTGATGGTGAAGGCGTCGTACAGCTGCACCACGCCCATGTCACTCGGCTTCATGCCGGCCATAGCAAAAGCCTCGCGGCCGGACTGGCTGGCCGATGTGACGGTGAGGTCGTGCATGGCCGAGATCTGGCGGTTCCAGTTGGCGGTGGCGTTGCCCAGCACGTACACCGGTTTCTTTGGCAGGTCACGCGCACGGTCGGCGCGCACCAACACAAAGGCACCGCCACCGTCGGTGACCAGGCAGCAGTCGCGCACCGACAAGGGGTCGGACACCATGCGGGCCTTGAGCACGTCGTCAATGGACAGCGGCTCGCGCATGAAGGCTTCGGGGTTGCGCTGCGCCCAGGCGCGTGCGGCTACGGCCACTTCGGCCAGCTGGCGGCGGGTGGTTCCGTACTGGTGCATGTGTCGCTGCGTGGCCAGCGCGTAGGCGCTCAGCGGTTGTATCGGGGCGTAGGGGGTTTCGTAAGGCTGCGGATCCATCACGCGGCGGGCCTGGGCGATCTCGGCGCGGCCAAAGGTGGAGGTGCGCTGCGTGCTGCCGTAGCACACCAGCACCGCGTTGCACTGGCCCGACTGCAAAGCCATCATGGCGGGCAAGAGGTGCGCCACAAAGCTGGAGCCGCCGAGCATGGTGCCGTTGGTGTAGCGTGGGTTGATACCCAAATATTCGGTCACGGGCATGGGCCACATGGTGGACAGCACACTGGCGGTGCACAGGCCGTCGATGTCGCTCATCTTCAAACCGGCATCGGCCACCGCGGCGTGCGCGGCGCGGGCGAGCACTTCCATCTCGGAAAAGCCCGTGGCCTCGCCGCAACCAAAGGTGGCCACACCCGCAATCGCCGCGCTGCCGCGCAAGGCCTTCAGGCCCGACGAGGTGTGCACCGCCGCCGATGCGGCCGGGCCACGGGGAACCGGTTTGACCGATGCAGCCGCGGTATCGACCGGGTCAAACACCACCATGCCTTGGCCCTTGTCGACCACCACACGGGCCTGCACACGCTGGCCCACCTGCACCGCATCGACCGGGCTGATCTCCACGCGGCTCATCAAACGCACGCCTTCGTCCAGGTCAATCAGGCAGACGTTGTAGTCGCCGCCCGCGTCGGGTTTGCGGCGCACCGTGGTCACCGAATACACCGTGCCCAGGCCCGAGGGGGGCACCAGGCTCAGGTCATTGCTGCCGCAGTGCGGGCAGACCTCACGCGGGAAGTAAATGTGTTGGCCGCAACCAGTGCATTGCTGAATCAGGAAGCGGCCTTCGGCGAGGGCGGCCTGGTGTTGGGCGAGCACACCGGTCTGTTGGTTCTCTGCAGTCATGGTCATCGCCTCAGATCGGGTCCCAGCTGAACACGTCGCCCGAGCGGTCCAGGTCAAAGAAGCTCGACTTGAGCGCGGGCATGGCTTGGTCCAGCACCGATTGCGGCGTCCAGCCCTCGCTGCGGTGCACCGAGCGTATGGGGCGCGGCTGGCTCATCAAGAAAATTTCGTTGTTGCGCACGGCAAAGACCTGGCCGTTCACATGGGCCGAGGCGTCGCTGGCCAGGGCCACCGCCATGGGCGCGATCTTGGCGGGCGTCATCTGCTTGATGCGTTCAACACGGGCCTGTTCTTCGGGCGTCTCGGTCGGGATCGAGCCGATCATGCGGCTCCAGGCAAAGGGCGAAATGCAGTTGGAGCGCACGTTGAACTTTTGCATGTCCAGCGCGATCGACTTGGACAGCGCCGTCACGCCCAGCTTGGCCGCCGAATAGTTGGCCTGGCCGAAGTTGCCCACCAAGCCCGAGGTCGAAGTCATGTGGATGTAGTTGCCGCTTTCCTGCTCCTTGAAGTGCGGGGCAGCAGCGCGGCTGACGTAGAAAGCGCCATACAGGTGCACCTTGAGCACCGCGTCCCACTCGTCCATGCTCATCTTGTGGAAGAAGCGGTCGCGCAAGATGCCTGCGTTGTTGACCACCACGTCGATGCGGCCAAAGCTGTCGATGGCGGTCTGAATGATGCGCGCCGCGCCTGCGGCGTCAGACACGCTGTCGGTGTTGGCCGCGGCCTGACCGCCCATCGCCACAATCTCGTTGACCACTTGCTGGGCGGGGCCTGCGTCCTGACCTTCGCCCGAGACAGACGCGCCAATGTCGTTGACGACCACTTTGGCCCCTTCGCGGGCCATGGCCAGCGCGATGTCGCGGCCAATGCCGCCGCCCGCGCCGGTGACCACGACCACCTTGTCCTGGACCAATCCTGTACTGCTCATGCTTGCTCTCCTTCGGGTCATGGTCTCGTGGCGAGACGGGGCACCGCCTGCGACACCATGGGTTGATGTATCTTGTGTCGTGTCTGGATTCTCAACAATCTGCGATTGCTGAACCGGGTCTTTTGAATTGCCTAACCCCGGGATTCCCCTTGGTTCAAGGCCTTTTGTCTTGGCTTGGCCAGGCAAACAAGGGCGGCTGCTTGTTCAGAAATCGGCCCACGGCTTCGCGGTGCTCGGCGGTGCCTGCGGCCAGGGCCTGGGCTTGCGCTTCGGCGCTCAACATGTCCTGCAGGCCGCCGCCCAGGGCGCTGCCCAGGCTGCGCTTGATGAGCGCCACCGCCGCCGGCGACGCACCCACAAAACTGCGCGCCATGGCCTGCGCACGGGGCAGTAACTGGTCCGGCTCGTGCAGCTCCATCACGATGCCAAGACGCAAGGCCTCTTGGGCGTCGAGGTCACGGGCCGACAGCATGATCTCTTTGGCGCGCTGCACGCCCACCACACGCGGCAGGGTGTAGAGCGCCCCCACATCGGGCACCAGGCCGACTTTGAGGAAGGACATGTTGAACCAGGCGCGCGGCGTGGCCAGCACAAAGTCGGCGGCCAAGGCAAGGCTAAAGCCCGCACCAGCGGCCGCGCCATCGACGGCGGCGATCACCGGGCGGTCGAGCGTGAGCAAGACCTGCAACCACGCGTGCAGGGTCTGCATGCGCTGGAGCCACCCGCCGTTGTCCAGGTTGGCGGCCGCGATGTTTTTCAGGTCACCGCCCGAACAAAAATGCCCGCCCGCGCCCGTCAGGACCACGGCGCGGATGCTGCGGTCTTGCTGGATTTGCTGCAAGGCCACCGCCAGTTCGTCGCGCATGGCCGGCTCCAGCGCGTTGCGCTTGCTCGGGCTGTTGAAAGTCAGGGTGGCGACTTGTTCGCTCACCTCGAATTGGAGCAAGGATGTGTGGGTCATGGTCATGTCAGTGCAATCACGGCTTCACCGGACAATTTGATCTGGCCTTCGGCATTGGCCGTGGTGAGCGACAGGCGCACGCGGCGCTCGCCTTTGACTTCGAATTTCTCGGTCACCTGACCCGTGCAGGTGATTTTTTCGTGCACCTGGGTCATGGCGGCAAAGCGCACGCTGTAGTCGCGAATCGCTGTTTGTGACACCCAGTTGGTGAGCAGGCGCGCCAGCCAGCCCATGGACAACATGCCGTGCGCGATCACGTCGGGCAGGCCCGCGCTGTGCGCAAAATCGGTGTCGACGTGAATCGGGTTGTGGTCGCCCGAAGCGCCGCAGTACAGCGCCAACGTCAGGCGCGAAACGGGTGGCAGCTCCAGCGCAGGAATGGCGTCGCCCACTTGCAGGGCGTCAAAAGAGGGGAGGGTCATGGGGGTGTCCTTAAGCACTGACGCCGTGGCGCAAAACCGTCACCGCACGCAGGTCGGCCACATGCTCGCCACGCTGGTTGCTCACGCGGGTCTGGCGCACCACGAATTCGAGCGCGCCGCCTTTTTTGTCGTAGATGTCTTCGATGCGCTGTTCAAAACGCAGCACATCGCCCGCATAGGCCATGCGGTGAAAAGTGAAACCCTGCTCGCCGTGCAGCAGCTTGCGGTAGTCCATGCCCAGCAGGTTGCGGATCGCGGCCGGGTCGGGCGACTCCATCTCCAGGCAAAACAAAAACGTGGGCGGCACGGGCAAGGCCGGGTGCCCGGCGGCGCGGGCGGCGGCCTCGTCGGAATAAACCGGGTCGGTCTGGCCTGTGGCCTTGGCAAAAAAGCGCAGACGGCCTTTTTCCACCAGCACCTCGAACGCGGGCATGGTGTGGCCGATGTATTGGCGGTCGATCATGTTCACCTCTGGATATGAATGCCTGGTGACGCCGGGTTGATGGGCCCAGCTCGCGTGGTTCCGAAGCACCTTGCGCTGGACCTGAACAATCCAAGACCAACGATAGAGCTCTGCCATCGGTTCCTCTGATGTCATCCTAAGCCACCCTCACTGGACGTGGTGGCCGCAAGTGTCACCAAGGTTTGGTGCCTCGCCAACAGCCCCCGGAAAAACACCCCACTGGCCAGAACAAATGTCCTCCCCGATAATCAACGGTTTTCAAGCACTTGCAGCAAAGTACACCCCATGACCACCTACATAACCACCGGCGCACGCGCCACGGGCCTGGCCACCATTGCCGCTGACGGCACCGTGCTGGACACCTGGTTCCCCGCCCCCGAACTGGCGGCCGATGTCGCCGCCAGCGGCAGCACCCGCCTGACCGAAGCCGAGGCCGTCGCCGCTTTGGGCGCTGACGTGGCCCAGGCCCTGGTGGCCTGCAGCGTGCGCAACGCCACCGTGGTGGCCGTGCGCACCGAAATCAAAAGCCTGGCCGATGCGCCCGCCGACACCCACGACGCTTACCTGCGTCTGCACCTGCTGAGCCACCGCCTGGTGTTGCCACACGGCGCGAACGTGACCGGCATCTTTGGCCTGCTGCCCAACGTGGCTTGGACCAACTTTGGCCCCTGCGCGCTGGCCGATGTGCCCGCCGCCCGCTTGAAGGCCCGTGGCACCGGCCGCGTGCTCGAGATCAAGGGCCTGGACAAGTTCCCGCAAATGACCGACTACGTGATCCCGTCGGGCGTGCGCATTGCCAACGCCGACCGCGTGCGCCTGGGTGCACACCTGGCCAGCGGCACCACCGTCATGCACGAAGGCTTTTGCAACTTCAACGCGGGTACGCTGGGTGCCAGCATGGTCGAAGGCCGCATCAGCGCGGGCGTGGTGGTCGATGACGCCAGCGACATCGGCGGCGGCGCGTCCATCATGGGCACGCTGTCGGGTGGCGGCAAAGAAGTCATCAAAGTGGGCAAACGCTGCCTGCTGGGTGCCAACGCCGGCATCGGCATCTCGCTGGGCGACGACTGCATCGTCGAAGCCGGTTGCTACATCACCGGCGGCAGCCGCGTGCAAATGCCCGACGGCTCGGTCATGAAGGCCAAAGAGCTGTCCAGCAAAAACGGCATCCTGTTCCGCCGCGATTCACAGTCGGGCGCGCTGCACGCGATTCCTCGCAACAAGAGCTGGGGCGAGTTGAACGCTGAGTTGCACAAGAACTGATTTGGGTTCCATTCAAGAGAAAACGGCGTGCATGCTAAATCAGCACGCTGTTTTCACTCAAGCGGCAAGTCCAAACAGGTACTCGGCCGCCACTGCAATCTGAATTTCCCCCAAGGTGTAGCTGTGCCGCGCATTGCGAACCAGCTGCACAGCCTGTACAGGTGCTTTTTCCAACGCAAAGCGTTGCAAGGCTCGGTGCGGTTTTTCATCAGATAACTTGCATTCGACCAGCTGCGTGAGCTGGTTCTTTTCGCTCAAAGCAAAGTCCACATCGGCCCCGTCTTTGGTGCGGATGTAATGCAACCCGGTCTCTTTGCCCTGCACGTCGTGCTGCCATTGCACATGCTTGAGCAGGGCGGTGGCCACCAGGTTTTCGAAGCGCAGGCCTTCGTCGCCTTCGACCAGGCCCGTGTCGTAAAAGTAGACCTTGGGGCTTTGCTGTGTCGCGCGGGCAATGTTGTCATGGAACGGACGGACCACAAAGACGATGTAAAGCGCCTCCAAAATGTCGAGGTATTTTTTAAGGGTCACAGGAGACACACCCAAGTCCCGCGCAATGCTGGCCAGGGACAGGGGTGAGCCAACGCGTGAGCGCAACAACTGTGCAAACAATCGGATCGCATTGACCTCCTGGATGCGCGAGAACTCGAGCACGTCGTTGCGCACCAAGCCATCAAAATATTGTCTTCGCCAGCGCTCAGCCTGTTCGTTGTCAGGTGCGAGGCAGGGCTCGGGAAAGCCGCCGCGCTCCAGCAAATGGGTCAGCGCGGCATCGGGTGTGGCCCCGGTTTGTTCACACCATTCGCGCACGGAGAGTGGGTGCAAGCGCAAACCAAAAAAGCGACCCGCCAAGGACTCGCCACTTTGCCTGAAGGTATCCATGCGGGCGCTGCCCGTGACCAGCAGTTGCTGCGAAACAGGTTTGCCATCGACCACGCCTTTGAGCCAAGCTTTCCAGTCTGGCATTTTGTGGATTTCATCCAGCACCAACAGCGGTGCTTGGGGGCTCCAGCGTTGGTGAATGATCATCGCTCGGTCTGCCGGGACGTCGTAGTTCAGATATTGGCCACCTTGCTGAGCGATCAACTGGCGGCTGAGCGTGGTTTTACCGACCTGCCGTGGCCCGGTGAGGAACACCATTTTTTGGGCCAAATCGGCCTGCACACGGTCATCAAGATAGCGTTTCATACCCACGATTTTGCGACTTTTTAAAGGTACTTTGTAAAAAAGTCGCGACTTTTATTCATTTAACTGAATAAAAGTCGCATAAAACGCCTGTGGTGCACCCCAATGAGGACTTGGCGCTGCGCGCTCAATCGCGCGCCAACTCAGATTTTGGCCAAATGCCGCTTGGCCAGATCCACGTACCAGTCCAGGCACCCCGGATTGGCCATGGCGTCTTTGTTGACCACCTTTTCCAGCGGCTGACCCAGCATGAGTTTCTTGATCGGCAATTCCTGCTTTTTGCCCGACAGGGTGCGCGGGATCTCGGCGACCTGGAAAATTTCATTCGGGATGAAGCGCGGGCTGAGAGCCACCTTGATGGCGTTGTTGAGCTTGGCCTTGAGCGCGTCGTCGAGCGTGGTGCCGGGGCGCAGCACCACAAAGAGCGGCATGTAGCTTTCCTTGCCCAGATATTCCAGATCCACCACCATCGAGTCCATGACTTCGGGCAAGGCTTCGACGGCGCTGTACAGCTCGCTCGTGCCCATGCGCAAGCCATAACGGTTGATGGTCGCGTCGCTGCGGCCAAAGATCACGCAGCCTTCGCCCTCGCCTTGCGCGTTGCCGATGCGCAGCCAGTCGCCATGCCGCCAGACGCCGCCCATGCTGGCCGGGCCGTCGCCACCGCCGGGTTGGCGGCCGTGGCCTGCGGGGTACATCTCGAAATAGCTGGCCAGGTACCGGGCATTGTTCTGGTCACCCCAAAAGTACAGCGGCATGGACGGGATGGGCTGGGTGCAAACCAGCTCGCCCACTTCGCCCAGCACGGGCTCGCCCGCTTCGTTCCAGGCCTCGACCGCGCAGCCGAGTTCGCGGCACTGCATCACACCCGCCTCTTGCGGCAGCTCGCGGTGGCCGCCCACAAAGGCGCCCGCAAAGTCGGTGCCGCCCGAAATGTTGCACCACCAGATGTCGGTGCCTATGGCCTTGAACTGGTCCACACCCCAGGTTTGTGTGTCGGCCGACAAGGGCGAACCGGTGGTGCCCAAGGCCCGCACCCGCGACAAATCGCCACAACGCGAAATGTCCAAACCGGCTTTGTGGCAGTTGGCAAAGTAGGCCGCGCCCGCTCCAAAAAACGTGACGCGCTCTTGCGCCGCCATGCGCCACAAAATGCCCCAGTCGGGGTTGTCTTTGCTGCCGCCGGGGTTGCCGTCGTAGATCACGCAGGTCACGCCATTGAGCAGGCCCGCAACCTGCGCATTCCACATCACCCAGCCGGTGGAGCTGTACCAGTGAAAGCGCTCGCCCCAGCTGTTGGGCTGGTAGCTGCAGCCAATGTCGTTGTGCAAAATCTTGTTGGCCAAAGCCACGATCACCGTGCCGCCGTGGCCATGCACGATGGGCTTGGGCAGGCCAGTGGTGCCGCTGGAATAAACGATCCACAGCGGGTGGTCGAACGGCAGCCACATCGGCTCGAAGGCTTGCACCTGGGCGTCGTCGCGCGCGGTGATGCTGGACATCTGCACGCTGGCACCCACGGCGCAATGGGCCAGATCGAGTGTGCCCAGGTTGTCGTGCACGATGACGTGTTGCACGCTGGGCAGCGCGTCGCGCAGCTCCTGCACCACACCCATGCGGTCAAAGTCGCGCCCGCCGTAACTCACGCCGTCCACCGCGATCAGCACCTTGGGCTCGATCTGTTTGAAGCGGTCGAGCACGGCGTTGGTGCCCATGTCGGGGGCACAAATGCTCCACACACCACCCACGCTGGCGGTGGCCAAAAACGCCACCATGGATTCGGGAATATTGGGCAAGTAGGCCGCCACCCGATCCCCCGGCTGCACACCTTGGGCCTGCAAGTGCAGCGCCATCGCGGCGACCTGGCGGCGCAGCTCGGGCCAACTCATCTCGCGGCGCAGGCCTTTTTCGTTGTAGCTGACGACCGCCAAGAACCCCGCCTCGTGCGCGGGCTGCACATGGCGCAGCACCTGGTGCGCGTAATTGGTCTGGGCACCGGGGAACCACTTGGCCCCGGGCATCACGTTGTTCGCCAACACAGCGGTGTGTGGCGTAGGCGACTGGAAGTCGAAGTAATCCCAAATGCTTTGCCAAAAGGCGTCCAGTTCGGTCACCGACCAACGCCAGAGGTCGTTGTAGGTGGCAAAACTCAGGCCGCGTTCGTCGCGCAGCCAGTTTTGGTAGAGCCGAATTTGGGGCAGATGGGGTGCGGGCATGGCGGAGCGGGTCACGTTGTTCATGGTTTGCAGCGTAGCAGCGCCTGCGCTGCGCTGTCACGCGCAAGAACCCTGAAACATGCACCTAGGTGACAGGACGGGCTGCGCTCAGCCGGGCACCGTTTCGCAGCGGCCCTGGCCGGTGGCATGGCCCCGAAAATCGCTTTGCCATTGACGCGCGACCAGGTCAATCTGAATGCGCTCGTTGTCGAGCGCCGTCATCACGCCTTGGGGAATGAGTGAAAAACCATGGGGCTCCAAGCCATCGATGCGCAAACTGCGGATGGCTTTTTTGTCCCAATCGATGCGCACCTCGCGCACCCAAGTGCTGCGCTGCGGCAGGTAGGCCACGGCGCAACTGAGCACCACCGACGAAGGTGCCGCCACGGCGGGGCCCAGCGCGGCCAGGCACAAGGCCGCCCAAGCCACAGCACCCACAAACTTGCGCATGGTGTCAGGCCGCCGTGTCTTTGTTCATGCGCTGGCTTTTCCAGTACACATCGTCGCCGCCGTTCATGCGGTTGAGCACGCGGGCCAGCACAAACATCAGGTCGGACAGGCGGTTCAGGTATTGGCGCGGGGTTTCGTTGATGGCCTCTTCGTTGCCCAAGGCCACGCAGGCGCGCTCGGCGCGCCTGGCCACCGTGCGGCACACATGGGCTTGCGCCGCGCCACGGGTGCCTGCGGGCAAGATGAATTCTTCGAGCTTGGGCAACTGGGCGTTGTACTTTTCAAGGGCCACGTCCAAAGCCGCCACGGCCTCTTCTTTGAGCAGCTCAAAGCCGGGGATTGACAGCTCCCCGCCCAGATTGAACAGCTGGTGCTGTACTTCCACCAGCACCTCGCGCACGTCAGCGGCCATGTCTTCGCACAACAAGACGCCGATGTTGGAATTGAGTTCGTCCACCTCACCCATGGCGTGTACGCGCAGGCTGTTTTTGGACACGCGCTGGTTGTTGCCCAGGCCCGTGGTGCCGTTGTCCCCGGTGCGGGTGGCGATTTGTGTGAGTCGGTTGCCCATGGTGTTGCTCTCTTTTTTGTTCACTCTAAGGTGCAGGGTCTGAAGAAATCGCCCACCAAGGTGGGTTCCTGCAAAGATGGATGATTGTCGGCCAACTGGCTGCCCCTTGTCTGACAAAGGACAGCAAGGCCATTGTTTGCGGCGTAAACTGCGAATTCGCACGTCTGGCGGGCCCGGCCCGCCGCCACTGGAGACACCCATGAACGCCCCTATTGCCGCCGCCCACCTGGCCCCCGAAATTGCGCAACGCGCGGTGCCCGAAGCGTTTTTGGCGGCCCTGAAAGCCCGCTTTGGCGGCAACTGCTCTACTGCCCTCGTGGTGCGCGAGCAGCACGGCCGCGACGAGTCGGCCTTCACCCATGTGCCGCCACCGGCTGCGGTGGTATTTGCCGAAAACACCCAGGATGTGGCCGATGCGGTCAAGCTGTGCGCCGAGCACAAGGTGCCCGTGATTCCGTTTGGTGTGGGCTCTTCGCTCGAAGGCCATTTGTTGGCGGTGCAAGGCGGCATCAGCATTGACCTGATGCGCATGAACAAGGTGCTGGCCATCAACGCCGAGGACCTGACAGTGACGGTGCAGCCGGGCGTGACACGCAAGCAGCTCAACGAAGAGATCAAGTCGACCGGCTTGTTCTTCCCCATCGACCCGGGCGCGGACGCGACCATTGGCGGCATGAGCGCCACACGTGCCAGCGGCACCAACGCGGTGCGCTATGGCACCATGCGCGAGAACGTGCTGGCCATGGAAGTTGTGACCGCCCATGGTGAAGTGATCCGCACCGGCACCCGCGCCAAAAAGTCGAGCGCGGGTTACGACCTGACGCGCCTGATGGTGGGCAGCGAAGGCACGCTGGGCGTGATCACCGAAGTCACCGTGCGCCTGTACCCCTTGCCCGAAGCCATCTCGGCCGCCATTTGCTCATTCCCCAGCATCGAGGCGGCGGTGCGCACCGTCATCCAGACCATCCAGCTGGGCGTGCCGATCGCGCGGGTGGAATTGCTGGACCACAACAGCATTCGCATGGTCAACGCCTACGCCAAACTGGGCCTGCGCGAAGAGCCCATGCTGCTGATGGAGTTCCACGGCTCACCCGCAGGCGTGAAAGAGCAAGCCGAGACGGTGCAAGAGATCGCCAGCGAATTTGGTGGCAATTCGTTTGAATGGGCCACCACGCCCGAAGAGCGCACCCGCCTGTGGACCGCACGGCACAACGCCTACTTTGCCGCCATCCAAAGCAAGCCCGGCTGCCGCGCCATCAGCACCGACACCTGCGTGCCCATCAGCCGCTTGGCCGACTGCCTGCTCGACTCCATCACCGAAACCGATGCCAGCGGCATCCCCTACTTTTTGGTCGGCCATGTGGGCGACGGCAACTTCCACTTCGGCTATCTGATCGACCCGAACAACCCACAGGAATGCGAAACAGCTGAAGCTTTAAATCAGCAATTGGTCAGCCGCGCCCTGCGCCTGGGCGGCACCTGCACCGGCGAGCACGGCATCGGCCTGCACAAGATGGACTTCTTGCGCACCGAAACCGGCGAAGGCGCAGTCGACATGATGCGCACCATCAAGCGAGCGCTGGACCCGCACAACATCATGAACCCAGGGAAGATTTTCTCGATGTGAGGCCCAAGGGCCTTTCACGGAACTTTTCGCGCAGCAAAGCCGCTTCAGGCCTTGCGCGCAGACAAGGCCCACAGCGCCACGATCCCCACCAGCAGGCCCCAAAAAGCAGCCCCCACCCCCGCAATGCTCAGGCCCGAAAGGGTCACCAGAAAAGTCAGCAAAGCCGCATCGCGGTGGCCCTCGTCTTTCATGGCGGTTGACAGGCTCGACGCGATGGTACTGACCAAGGCCAATCCGGCAACGGCCAACACCAGTGCCTTGGGGAAGGCGGCCAGCAAACTGACAATGGAAGCGCCGGCCAAGCCCAAAAGAATGTAAAAAATGCCGGCCGCCGCAGAGGCCGTGTACCGGCGTGCGGGATCGGCATGGGCTTCACGGCCCATGCAAATGGCCGCCGTGATGGCGGCCAAATTGAGCGCATACCCGCCAAAAGGGGCCAACAGCAAGGTCACGCATCCGGTGGCCCCGATCACGGGCGAGATGGGCGTGTTGTAACCCGCACTGCGCTGCGCTGCCACGCCGGGCAAGTTTTGCGATGCCATGGTCACGATGAACAGCGGCAAGGCCACACTGACCATGGCGCCCCAACGCCACTCGGGTGACACCCACACCGGCGTGGCCCAAGCCCAGGCAATCTGGGCCGCATTCAATTGCCCCTGCAAGGCCGCCACCGCCATGCCGACTGCCAGCACACAAGGCACGGCCCAACGGGGAAAGAAGCGACGACCCAACAGATACGAGACCGCCATGCTGAGCACCAAAAACGGCGCTTGCCCGACAGCGCCCACCGCATCCAAAGCAAAGCGGGCCAAAACCCCCGCCAGCAAGGCACTGGCCAAAGCCAGGGGAATGCGTGCCATCCACCGCTCAAACAAACCGCTGTAACCCACCCCCATGATGAGCAAAGCACTCACGATGAAGGCCCCCGTCGCCTCGGGCAGGGTCACACCCTGCGTCACGGCCAACACCGCCGCACCGGGTGTTGACCAGGCCGTCAACACCGGTTGCCGGTACCAAAGACTCAGCACCAAGCTGGTGCCGCCCATGCCCAAACCCAGCGCCCACATCCAGGAAGCCGTTTGCGCTTCGTTGGCACCCAGGGCCTGTGCGGCCGAAAAAACAATGGCCGCCGAGCTGGTGAACCCCACCAACACAGCCACAAAGCCGGCAACGACCGTGGACAGCGAGACATCGCGCAGCCATTTATTCAACATGGGGTTTCTCACCGAGAGCCTTGTTCCAGGCGCGAAGATTTTTTGTCCTCGCGCGCCTGCCCGCCAGGCGCAGGGTTCTGCGGCAAGGCGGGCTTCGGTGGAGTATGGCACTGCGCGGCGCAACGTTTGAAGGCGAGCGCGAAAGCTGCTTCAAATGCTGCGCCAAGAGGCCCGTGCCTGGCAAACCCCTGCCCGTGAGGTCAGATCGCTGGTGCCTTGATCGAGCCCCAAACCGCCTCGATGCCCATGCCAATGGCCAGCAGATTGCTGTCCGAGCCCAGGGGGCCATCGATCTCCATGCCCACAGGCAAGCCGCCCGCCGTCAGACCCGCAGGGATCGACAGGCTGGGAATGCCGGCGTTGGTGCAAGGGTCGGTGTTGCGGATGCAAGTGCCAAAGGTGTCGCCCGTTTTCGCAACGCCACCGACGGTGTACCTGACTTCGCTGGAACCTTTGGCTGCATCGATCTTGGGCGCCGCCAAAAGGGTCGTTGGGAACAAAACACACTCCACGCCAGCCGCAGCAAAGTAGTCTTTGTAGAGTTTTTGCAGTTGCGCGCGGCCCCCTGTCGTGGGGACCATGGCCGCGTCATAAGCGGCGGCAAACACATCTCCCGCAATCGCGCCAAAAGCGCCTTGCACGTCAGGGCTGGCCAAACCGGCCTGCACTTGAGCAACGGTGGTCACGGGCGCACTGTTGGCGCTCAAATAGGCAGGAATCGCAGCAACGGGTTCGTGCAATGCAATCGGGAAAGAGACCGTGTCGTTGAGTGCCATGATGCCGGTCAAGTCGGCCTCGACAAACACCACGCCCGCATCTGCCAGCTTTTTCTTGGCGGCCTCAGCCACCGTCTTCACGCTGTCTTCCAGATCCGCCCAAAAGGCGGCGGGAATGCCCATTTTCAAACCCTTCAGTGCTTTGGCCGTGGGGACGGCGCTGCCCGTAATGACCGCATCGAGCAAGGCAATGTCTGCAACGGTGCGGCCCATGGGGCCCACGGTGTCTCGCGTGGTGCTGATCGGCAAGGCGTCTGTCGCAGTGTCCAGGTAGCGGCGACCTTGGCCAGCGCCATCGCCCACCGAAGGGCGAAAACCCGCAATGCCGCAAAAGGATGCCGGAACGCGTGTCGAGCCCCCCGTGTCAGTGCCCAAACCTGCTGGCGCAAAGCGTGCGGCAACCGCAATGGCTGTGCCACCCGATGAACCGCCGGGAATGCGGCTGGTGTCGTACGGATTTTTGCCCGGGCGGGTGGCTTCTTTGGTGATCGGGTCAATGCCCAGTGTGAAGTTCGTGGTGGTGATGCCAAAGGCCCACTCATGCAGGTTGGACTTGCCCAAGACGATAGCGCCAGCGTCAATCAGTTTTTGAACAGAAGGGGCGTTGGTTTTGGGCTGGAAGTTGCGCAGCGACGAGGTGCCGCCCGTGGTTTTCATGCCTTTGGTGTTGATGTTGTCCTTGACCACAATCGGCAAACCCGCCAACACGCCCAATGATTTGCCTGCAGCGCGGTCGGCATCGACCTGTTTGGCCGCAGCCAGGGCACCGGCTTCGTCGATGCTGATCATGCCGTTGAGGTCCGACAAGGATTTGGCCCGGTTGATCAAATTGGTGACATACGCCGTGGCCGTCAGGCTGCCCGCTTTGTAAGCGGCCAGCGCCTGTGTCGCAGTCAGCGCCAATTGCTCGTCTGCGGTCAACGCCGCGACGCCACCGCTGCCGCCACAGGCGCTCAAGCCCGTGCCGCCCATCATGGCGGCAGCTGAAACAGCACCTGTGTTCTTGAAAAATTGTCGACGTGATGTAGGGGTTGTCATGAGGGTCTCCTTGGATGTTTCAACGCCCGAATCGGCGTTCTAGACATGCTAGGAAGACCCGCAGCAGGCCACCATCCTCAAGAATCAGGAGGATCAAGCCCGCAATTTGTGCACCAGTGCTGCGCGGTTGTTGACGCCGACTTTGCGGAAGGCGTTTTCCAAATGTGTGCGCACCGTGGTGGTTGAAATCTGCAACTCCCGCGCGATTTCCTTGTCGGGCATACCCAGCATCACCAGGCGTGCCGTGTCCTGCTCGCGGGCCGTCAAGCGCTGCGAAAGGGTGTTCATGTGAAGACCCTCTGAATGGTTGGTTTTTTGGGCTCTGGCCAATGCCGTGATGAAGGCGGGCTGGAGCATGTCCAGCAAACGCAACTCATCCAGCGAAAAGTTTTCATGCCGCTTGTCGCGCCAGATGCGCATGTCGCCAAGATTTTGCCCCTGGTGCCAGGCGTAAAGGTTCACCCCCCAATACAGCCCGTCCTTGTTCAAAAAGTCATTGAAGAATTCCGTCTTTTTCAAGGTTTCATGGGGCAATATGTCCGTTGCGCGCACGGCAACTTGGTAGCGCTGCATGTGGGGCGTGATGGGGTCGCGAAACTGGTAATAACTTTCATAGGCGCGCAGGTTCACAGGATCCATATGGATTTGTGTTGGCCGCGCAAAACTCTGCTTGTCCTCTTGCCAGACATAACTCGCATAGAACTGGGCATTGAGCAGTTGAATGACCAGGTGGCCCATGATTTCACGTATCTCCGCTTCCTCATGTGGCTCGGCCAGTGTCTGCATGATCTGGCCCAGCAAAACCGTTTGCTTTCCACTGAGATACATGCTTGCTCCTTGGGAACTTGTGGGTTTGAGGGTGGATTAGAAAGGGATCCGGGCCATATCCCAAGCGGGTTTATCCCATCCTTGAAATCAAGGACCCTGGTTCACATCTGCCGATTCAACGCACCAACAACTGCTCGATGCGCTCGCACAATGGCGCAGATTCAAACGGCTTGAGCATCACGCCGCTCAGCCCCGCCGATTTGAAGCGCTCCAGGTCCAAGGGGTTGACGTTGGCGGTCAGGCCCAGCACGGGCACCTGCCGGATACGGTCCGTGCTGTCCTGTCGGATGAGCCGCGTGGCGTCGATGCCGTCCATGACCGGCATGACCATGTCCATGAACACCAGGTCCACCGCGTGCTCGCGCAAAACGTCCAAGGTCTTTTGTCCGTCCACCGCCTCCAGCACTTGGCTGTGAGGCCAGGCGTTTTGCAACACCTGTTTGAGCAGCAAGCGGTTGACCGGGTGGTCGTCGGCCACCAGGAATGTCCAGGCCCGGCTGGCGCTTTGCAGCTGGTGCTGGTGCTGCTCGGACGACTTGGCTGGCGCAGCCGCAGCGGCCAAAGGCAGGTGCAACCAAAAGCGCGATCCTTGACCGGGCTCGCTTTCAAAACCGATTTGACCCCCGAGCAATTGGGCCAGTTTCTGTGAAATGGCCAAACCCAGGCCATTGCCGCCGTACAAGGTTTGTGTGTCGTTTTCGGCCTGGGTGAAGCGTTTGAAGATCTGGTCTTGCCGCTCTTTGGCAATGCCGATGCCCGTGTCCTGCACCGAAAACTCCACCCCAGGATCGGTCCAGCGCACTTGCAAGACCACCGAGCCCTGGTGCGTGAACTTGAGCGCGTTGCCGAGCAAATTGACCAGCACCTGCATCAGGCGATGGCGGTCGGTGTGCACCCAGACGGGCAAGGCCGGATCCAGCACCAGGCGGTAATCCAGGGCCATGCTTTCCACGCGGGGCTTGAACAATTCAAACGCATGTTCGGCGGTGTGGCGCAGCTCGAAGGTTTCGGGCTGGATGACCAATTGACCCGACTGCAGTTGCGAGTAGTCCAGGATGTCGTTGATCACCGTCATCAGGTGGTCGGCCGACTGGCGGGTGTGGTTGAGCACCTTGAGCGCTTCGGGCTTGCCTTGCACCTGGGCCAGCAACAAGGCGTTGAAGCCCAAAATGGCGTTCATGGGCGTGCGCAGCTCATGGCTCACGGTGGCGATGAAGTGCTCGCGCATGGCCGAGGTGTGTTCAAGTTCCTCGCGCCGGGCCTCCAGTTCGCGCTGGTGCTTGCGGCTTTCTTCCAGGGCCTGGCGGTACATGTGGTCGTACATCAAGGGCACCACAATCAGCACGCACGTCACCAGGGTGTAGGTCAAGAAAGACGAGGGCACATGCGCCATGCCCGTCTCGAAGGATTGAATCCAGCCCAGCTGGTTGGACACGACCATGATGAGTTGCAACAGCATCACGGCCAGGAGCCAGAAAATGCCGGCTCGGCGGCCAATCACATAAAAAGGGGTCAGGGGCAAAATCAGCATCCAGGCCAGCCGTGGTGAATGGACGCCCCCGGTGGCCCAGGCTGCGTAGAACAAAATCAAGGCCCCAAAGCCCGTGCCCAAATGCGTCGCCCAGTTCAGGGAAAAACCCTGGTTGATCAAGACCAGCAGCACCAACAGACAAAACGCAAAACTGCTGAACATCACGTTGGCGTACGGATAGGGGCTGACCACGGCGTAGGTCAACAGCACAGCGATCACCACCGCCACAAAAAAGAACACATAGGGCATCTTGCCCTGCTGAAAGCGCTCGGGCAAACGCGCGGCCATGCGCGGCATTGCAGCACGAATCCAGGCCATGCTCTTCACAGCTTGCCCTCCCGCGCCAAACGAATGTATTGACCCACCGTGCGTACCAGCATCGCTGTGTCCATGGGCTTGTGCAACACCTCGTTCATGCCAGCGGCCAGGCAGCGCTCGCGGTCCACGGGGTTGGTGTTGGCCGTGAGCGCCAAGATGGGCATACGGGCCGCGATGGCTGGAAACTGTTGGCGAACTTGCCGTGTGACCTGCATGCCGTCCATGTCCGGCATGACCATGTCAATCAGGGCCACATCGAACAATTGCTGGTCGATCAGGCTCAGCGCTTGGGCACCGCTGTCCACTGTGGTGATCTGCGCCTTCGGCCAGCATTTTTGCAATTGCAACTGCGCCACCATCAGGTTGACCTTGTTGTCGTCCACCACCAGGATGCTCAGGGCTTCGTCGCTCAAGTTGTCATCGGTCAAAGCCGCAAGTGGGTCAGCGCTGTGCGCGGCCTGCAAGGGGATCTCCAACCAGAAACAAGCGCCCCGCCCTTCCTGGCTGTCCACCCCGATCTGGCCGCCATGCAGCGTCACCAATTTTTCGCACAAGGTCAAACCCAAGCCTGTTCCGCCATACGCTCGGTTGGTTTGCACGTCGGCGTGTTCGAAGCGCCGGAAAATATGAACCTGCCGTTCACGGGGAATGCCGCGTCCGGAGTCCTGCACCTCAAAACGGATCGTCCCTGCTCGGCCCATCATGCGCACCGTCACCGAACCCTGTTGGGTGAATTTAACGGCGTTGTCGACCAGGTTGTTCAGGATTTGCAGCAACCGGTTCTCGTCTCCGTGCACCCGCGCAGGCAAGTCGGCGTCCCGCTCAAAATGCAAGGCCAAGCCTTTGTGTTGTGATTTTTCTTCATGGCGTTCCTGCAACCTGTCCTGCAGGGTCTGCAGCGAAAAGTCCACCCGGTTCAGGCGCAGTTTGCCGGCCTGCAGCTGAGAAAAATCCAGGATGTCGTTGACCACCTGGAGCAAATGCTCGGTCGAGCGGCGAATGTGGCCGACCACCGCCAAGGGTTCGGGCTCGTCGGCCAACTCCCGGCGCAGCACGCCGTTGAAGCCCAAAATCCCATTCATCGGCGTGCGCAGCTCGTGCCCAACGGCGGCCACAAACTCATCCTTGTGCGCCTGCGCCCGGATCAGGGCCTCGTGCGTGGCCTTGAGTTCATCGTTGCGCTGGTTGAGTTTGCGCAGCTGCACCTTATGCAGATGCTCATAAATGCGCACCCCCATCATCAGGTTCAAAAGCGCCAACACATGGTTCAAATAAGCCCAGGTCACGACCGACGAGGACACACGGACGTGGCTGTCCACAACACCCCACCAAGTCATCAAGGTCAAACCCAGAATCGCCATCAGCATGATGCCAATCCAGACCAGGGTGGCCGCACGCCCCAGCATCAACAAAACCGGCACCGACAACACGTTGAGCCACACCACGGCGGTGGAGTTGATGCCGCCCGTGTGCATGGCCGTGTAAACCGTCAGCAGCACCGTGAGCGCCGTCACGGCGTGCACAAGGTGCTCAAAAATAACCCGAATGCGGACCACGGCAAGCAAGCACAGCGCCAACACCGACACCACCAGATTGGCCTGCGCCACCGGCTCAAGCGGCGTGAACACATAGCCAAAAAAGGTCGTCACGCTCACCAGCATCAAATAGATGGTGAGCATTTCCTGACGCAAAAAACCGTCCGGGCGAAACAGGCTTCGCCAAACGGTTCGGGACCATTTTTGAGCCAGTGCCAACAAGCGCTCAGCCTCGCAACTTGTCAATCAGGCCATTGAGCTCATCGAGCGAACCAAACTGGATGCTCAGCTCGCCCATCTCTTCCATCTTTCCCAGGCGCTTGACGCGTTTTTTGACGCGCACCTCGACCTCGGCCATGAGCAGGTCCGACAGCTCTTCTTCCACCCGGCGGATGTCGCGGGACTTTTCTTTTTTGGGCTTTTGCGTGACCAGGTTGAACTCGGCCCCCAGCTTTTTGGCCAGGCTTTCGGCCTCGCGCACCGACAGCTTTTTGGCCGCAATTTGGTTGGCCGCCGTGATCTGGGCGGCTTTATCGAGCGACAACAGGGCACGGGCGTGGCCCATGTCCAGGTCACCGGCCATGAGCATGCTTTGCACCGGGTCGGCCAGATTCAACAAACGCAGCAGGTTGCTGGCTGCGCTGCGGGAGCGGCCAACCGCCTGCGCCGCTGTTTCGTGAGTGAGCCCAAACTCTTTGATCAAGCGTTGCAGGCCTTGGGCTTCTTCCAGCGGGTTGAGGTCTTCGCGCTGGATGTTCTCGATGAGCGCCATGGCCGCAGCCGCCTCATTGGGCACATCACGCACCAAAACAGGCACGGCATCCAAGCCCGCCAAGCGCGAAGCACGGAAGCGCCGCTCGCCCGCGATGATTTCGTATTTGCCCGCGTTGGGGCCGTCGTGCAACTGGCGCACCAAAATCGGCTGCATGATGCCCTGCGCCTTGATGGACTCGGCCAATTCGTACAAAGCGCCCTCGTCCATGCGGGTGCGAGGCTGGTACATGCCTGCGACCATTTGGTCGAGCTTGAGCTGGCTGGGCAAGCCGCTTTCGGCATAAGAAGCCGTGTCCGGCGCATCTTCCACTTTGGGGCCCAACAAGGCCTCCAGTCCGCGGCCGAGACCTTTGGGTTTTTTGGTAACCATGTTCAATCCTTGAGTAATGTTTGCAGCAGTGCGTGGCCGCCTGGCCAATCGCCCAGCGATGAATCGGCGTTGATGTGCCCGGCAGCGCCCAAGCCCACCCAACGGGCAGACCAGTCGCGGGCCAGTTGCTGCGCACGCTCGGCGCTGCAATACGGGTCGTTGTCACTGCCCACCAAGATGCTGCGAAAAGGCAGCGGCCGCCTTTCGATGGGCAACCAGCCCGGCAGGGCTTCTTGCATGGCGGGCAACGCCACATCGCCCGGCGCGACCAGCAGGGCGCCCCGCACCTTGGCGGTGTGTCGCGAAAAGACCGCCCAAGCAGACACCAAAATGCAGCCCAGGCTGTGCGCCACCAGCACCACCGGCCCCGGCGCGTCGATCACCACCTCGTCCAGACGCGCCAGCCAGTCACCCCGCCGTGGCCGCATCCAGTCGTTTTGCTCGACCACGCTGTAACCGTGCACCTTTGCCCATCGCATTTGCCAGTGGTCTGGGCCGCTGCCTTGCCAACCGGGCAACAGCAAGACCGTCAGGTCTTGGCCGAAGGCCGCGCCGGGCCCTTCAGCCTGGACTGCGCCAAAGGATTCGGTCATGGCCGTGTTGTTGGGGTTCAAAGCGTCGGGGCCCGTTTGATCATTTCGGCTGCGAAGTCCACATAGGCCTGGCTGCCCTTGGCGTGGGGGTCAAACACCACACCGGGCAAACCATAGCTGGGCGCTTCGGCCAGGCGCACATTGCGCGGGATCACGGTGTCGAACACCTTGTCGCCAAAATGGGCCTTGAGCTGGTCGCTGACCTGCATCTGCAGCGTGATGCGCGGGTCAAACATGACACGCAGCAGGCCAATGATTTTCAGGTCCTTGTTCAGGTTGGCGTGCACCTGTTTGATGGTGTTGACCAGGTCGGTCAGGCCCTCCAGCGCAAAGTACTCGCACTGCATGGGCACGATCACGCCGTGGGCCGAGCACAGGCCGTTCAAAGTCAGCATGGACAAGGACGGCGGGCAATCGATCAGCACAAAATCGTAATCGGCATCCACGGATGCCAGGGCATTTTTGAGGCGCTGGTCGCGGTGCTCCAGCTGCACCAGCTCCACCTCGGCTCCGGCCAGCTCACGGTTGGCGCTCAGCACCTGATAGCCACATTTGTCCGCCAGCACCGCCGCCTCGGCAACCGTTGCCGACTCCAGCAAGACGTCGTACACACTCAATTCGACCTGCCGCTTGTCAATGCCCGAGCCCATGGTGGCATTGCCCTGCGGGTCCAGATCGACCAAGAGCACACGTTGGCCCAGCTTGGCCAAACCTGCAGCCAGGTTCACCGTGGTGGTGGTTTTGCCCACCCCGCCCTTTTGGTTGGCGATGCAGAAAATTTTGGCCATGTCGTGCTCCCGGATTTATTTGGATATGGCCAGCTTGATGCCAAAGCCCACAAGAAAAATGCCGGCCACTTTTTCCAGCACTTGCCCCACCTTGGGGTTGGCCCGCATGCGCTCGGCCAGGTGGTGTGTCAACAAGGTCATGCCCAGCCCATACAAAAAGGTCAAGGCCGCGATGGTGGCGGCCATGATGCCAAAGCTGATCAAGCCCAGATGGGTTTGAGGGTCCACAAACAGCGGGAAAAACGCCATGTAAAAAACGATGGCCTTGGGGTTCAGCAAAGTGATGGCCAAGGCTTGCTGAAAATACTGCCGGGGCCGAATGTTCAACACGGGCGCATCACCAGGTTTGGCGATCAACATCTTCCAGCCCAGCCAGGCCAAGTACACAGCCCCCAGCCATTGGATGGCCACAAATGCCGCCGGGTATGTGGTCAACACCGCGGCCACACCGGCCACCGCCATCCACATCAGGACCTGATCGCCTGCGATCACACCCAAGGTGGCCATGAGTCCGCCCGCCACCCCGCCCTTGCTGGTGGACGTGATGAGGGCCAGGTTGCCAGGGCCGGGAATGGCCAGGAACACCACAATGGCGACCACAAATGCACCGTAATCAGAAATGCCAAAGAACATGTGAAGGGTATCTTTCCGAATAACCGAGACGGTTCAGGGGGGCCTTATTTGGCCACCACCATCCTGAGCCCAAAACCAATCAGGCACACACCAGCCAACTTTTGCAGCCACGATGTCCACTTGGGATGCGCGCGGATGCGTTCGGCCATGCTGTGCGTGACCCACACCACGCCCCAACAATACACAAAACCCAATAGCGCAATCGTCACGGCCATCACCGCAAAAGTCACCCAACCTTGGTGATGGACCGGATCGATGAACTGCGGAAAAAACGCCAGGTAAAACATGATCGCTTTGGGGTTGAGCAAGGTGATCAACAGTGTTTCCCGAAAATAATGGCCTGGCGTGATTTGCAAACCAGGCCCCTCACCCGGTTTGGCCAAGAGCATCTTGCCACCCAACCAAACCAAGTACGCCGCACCCGCCCACTGCAAAGCCATGAACAAGGGTGGATAGGTTTTGAGCAAGGCCGCCACACCCGCCACCGTGAGCCACAGCAAAATCTGGTCGCCCAACAACAGCCCCAGCACCGATGCCAAACCACCGGCCAAGCCGCCTTTGCTGGCCGAACTGATCAAGGCCAAATTGCCCGGGCCGGGCAAGAACAAGAGCAGCACAAAGGCCGCAGCAAAAGCACCGTAATCCGAGATACCAAACATGTGCGCGCTTTCAGGGGAATATCCAAGTGTAAGTGATGCACACTGGATCGGCGGCCCCTTGGTGTTTCACGTGAAACACCCCCGATTCAAACGGTTTCGGGCTTCATCCACACCATGCAGCGCTCGACATCCAGGCCGGGCACCGTCAATGGTTCCACGTGAAACACCCGCACATCGGCAGGTAAAGCGTCGATTTCGCCCTGTGGGTGTTTGCCCTTCATGGCCATCCACACCCCGCCTTCAGCCAGGGCCGAACGGGACCAGGTCACAAAGTCGGGCAAAGAAGCAAAGGCCCGGGAGCAAATCACCTGGTACGGATCGGTCAGGGATTCGACCCGCGCATGCAGGCCGCGCAAGTTGGACAGCTTCAGGCTCACCGCCACTTGCTGCACAAAGGCGGCTTTTTTGGCCACGGTGTCCACGCAGCTCACGTTCAACTCGGGCATGCAAATGGCCAAGACCACCCCCGGCAAACCGCCGCCCGAACCCACATCCAGCACCTTGATGGGCTGGCCTTGGGTGTGCCGGCGCAAAGGGGCAATGGCCGTCAAGCTGTCCAGCAAATGGTGCGTGAGCATGTCCGCCGGGTCACGCAGCGCGGTCAAGTTGTAGACCTTGTTCCATTTCTGGATCAGGGCCGCGTAGTCCAGCAAATGCTGAATTTGCGCATCCGACAAAGCCAAACCCAAAGCTTGCGCACCCGAGCGCAGGCCCGCTTCCAGATTCACGCTCATGCCTGCACGCCCATCTCAACACGATCTTCTGCGGTTTGCATGAAGCCTTTGAACCCACCCTTCTTCAGGTGAATCAAAAGCAAGGACACGCTGGCAGGTGTGATGCCCGAAATGCGCGACGCCTGGCCCAGTGTTTCGGGGCGGTGTTTGGCCAGTTTTTGACGCGCCTCAATGGACAGTGCCGACACCTGCATGTAGTCCAGTGTCTCGGGCAGGCGCAGATGTTCGTAAAACGCAGCCCGCTCCACCTCCCCTTTTTGGCGGTCGATGTAGCCGGAATACTTGGCGGCAATCTCCACCTGCTCGATCACCGACGGGCTCAAGTCGCCCAGCGTTTCACGTGAAACATCGGCACTGGCCATGCGCCCACCGTCCAGCGTCATCAGCGCGGGGTAGCTCACATTCGGTCTTCGCAACAAATCAAACAGGTTGTGCTCGTGCTCAATGGCCTTGCCCAGCACCCGCTCAGACTCGGCCGCTGGCAGGTTGCGCGGATTCACCCAGGTGGATTTCAGGCGCTCTGTTTCACGTGAAACAGCATCGCGTTTGCGACTGAAGGCATCCCAGCGGGCGTCATCCACCAAGCCCATTTGCCGCCCCACTTCGGTCAGGCGCGCATCGGCATTGTCTTCGCGCAGCTGCAAGCGGAACTCCGCCCGGCTGGTGAACATGCGGTAAGGCTCGGTCACGCCCTGGGTCACCAGGTCGTCCACCAGCACACCCAAATAAGCTTGGTCGCGTGCGGGGGTCCAGGCGGCTTCGCCCCGGCATTGCAGCGCGGCATTGATGCCCGCAAACAAACCCTGGGCTGCAGCTTCTTCGTAACCGGTCGTGCCGTTGATCTGCCCCGCAAAGAACAGGCCATTGATCTGGCGCGTCTCGAAGCTGTTCTTCAGGGCGCGGGGGTCAAAGTAGTCGTATTCGATGGCGTAGCCGGGGCGCAGGATGTGGCAGTTTTCCAGGCCCTTCATGGAGCGCACCAGGTCGTACTGGATGTCAAACGGCAAGCTGGTCGAGATGCCGTTGGGGTAGTACTCGTTCGTCGTCAGGCCCTCGGGCTCCAGAAAAATCTGGTGGCTGTCCTTGTCGGCAAAGCGGTTGATCTTGTCTTCCACACTCGGGCAATAACGCGGGCCCACGCCCTCGATCTTGCCGGTGAACATGGGGCTGCGGTCAAAGCCGGAGCGGATGATGTCGTGGGTGCGCTCGTTGGTGTGGGTGATCCAGCACGGCACTTGTTGCGGGTGCATTTCGGCCTTGCCCATGAAGCTGAACACCGGCACGCCAGCTTCGGGGTTCATGCCGCCGGGCACGCCGTCGCCGGGTTGCTCGGTGCATTGGCTGAAGTCGATGGTGCGGCCATCCAGACGCGGCGGTGTGCCGGTCTTCAAGCGGCCTTGCGGCAGCTTCAGTTCCTTGAGCCGCGCCGACAGGCTCACGGCGGGTGGATCACCTGCCCTGCCCGCTGCATAGTTCTGCAAACCCACATGGATCTTGCCGTCGAGGAACGTGCCCGCCGTCAGCACCACGGTGCGCGAACGGAAACGGATGCCCACTTGCGTCACGGCGCCCACCACCCGGTCACCTTCGACCATCAGGTCATCCACCGCTTGCTGAAAGAGCCACAAATTGGGCTGGTTCTCCAGCATGCGGCGAATGGCGGCTTTGTACAAAATGCGGTCGGCCTGGGCGCGGGTGGCGCGCACGGCCGGGCCTTTGGAGCTGTTCAGGATGCGGAACTGGATACCGCCCTCGTCGGTGGCCAGCGCCATGGCACCGCCCAAAACGTCCACCTCTTTGACGAGGTGGCCCTTGCCAATGCCACCAATGGACGGGTTGCAGCTCATCTGCCCCAGCGTCTCGATGTTGTGGCTGAGCAAGAGTGTTTTGCTGCCCATGCGGGCAGCCGCGAGCGCGGCTTCGGTTCCGGCATGGCCGCCGCCGACCACGATCACATCGAATTCTTGAGGGTAAAGCATGAGAAGTCCGCCTTGAATGAAGGCCAAAAATGGGCGCCGCCTGCGCCGTGGGCCGCCCTGCCACGGGGTCGGCTGAAGCTGCTCATTTTACAGGCAGGCCATTTGGCGTGGCGACCAGGCCAGACGCCCGGAAAACACGGGCCACCCAGCGGGGCACTTTATGCATTGCGCGCATGAAGTGACAGCAAAGCAGCCTTGGACGGCAACACGGCCAGAACCTAAGATTCGCCGCACTGACAAGCCGTCAGTTTCAAGAAAGGCGACAACACATGTCCATCTCTGCCGCAAGCGCCAAGGCCACAAGCCCGCATGCTTTGCCCTCTTATCTCAACCCTGATCATCCCGGCCCTTGGGGCATTTACCTGCAGCAAGTTGACCGCGTCACGCCCTACCTGGGCGGCTTGTCGCGCTGGGTCGAAACCCTCAAGCGCCCCAAACGCGCCCTGATCGTGGACGTGCCCATCGAGTTGGACAACGGCACCATGGCCCACTTTGAGGGCTACCGTGTGCAACACAACACCAGCCGAGGCCCGGGCAAAGGCGGTGTGCGCTTTCACCAGGACGTGACGCTGTCCGAGGTCATGGCCTTGTCAGCCTGGATGTCGGTCAAAAACGCCGCCGTCAACCTGCCTTTTGGCGGGGCCAAGGGTGGCATCCGGGTCGACCCCAAAACCCTGTCACGCGGCGAGCTGGAGCGTCTGACCCGCCGCTACACCAGCGAGATCGGCATCATCATCGGCCCCACCAAAGACATCCCCGCGCCTGATGTGAACACCAATGAGCAGATCATGGCCTGGATGATGGACACCTATTCCATGAACGAAGGCGCCACCGCATCGGGCGTGGTAACCGGCAAACCCATTGCCTTGGGCGGTTCTTTGGGCCGCCGCGAAGCCACCGGGCGCGGCGTGTACACCGTGGGCCAAGAGGCCGCGCAACACATCGGGCTGGACATCGGCCACGCCCGGATCGGCGTGCAAGGCTTTGGCAATGTGGGCGGCATCGCGGCCAAGCTGTTTGCCCAGGCCGGGGCCACGGTGGTCGCAGTGCAGGACCACGGCGGCACCGTCTACAAGGCTGCAGGTCTGGACGTGCCTGCCCTGCTGCGCCACGTCAGCGCGCATGGCAGCGTCCAAGGTTTTGAGAATGCCGAGATCCTGCCCGAAGAAGCGTTCTGGGGGGTCGATTGCGACATCCTGATTCCAGCCGCACTGGAGCAGCAAATCACCGCCGCCAATGCCCACCTGATCCAGGCCCGCATGGTGATCGAAGGCGCCAACGGCCCCACCACCCCCGAAGCCGACGACATCCTGCACGAACGCGGCATCCTGGTCGTGCCCGACGTGATCGCCAACGCCGGGGGCGTCACGGTCAGTTACTTTGAATGGGTGCAGGATTTCTCCAGCTTTTTCTGGAGCGAAGACGAAATCAACGCCCGCCTGGTGCGCATCATGCGCGAGGCCTTCGCCGCCATCTGGCAAGTGGCCGACGAACACCGGGTGAGTCTGCGCACCGCCACGTTCATTGTGGCGTGCACGCGCATCTTGCAAGCGCGTGAGCTGCGGGGTTTGTACCCCTGACAAGCGGCGACTGATCACAGACCCGGGCTCGCCCGGGCCGTGCTGAGCACCCCGCTGCCTCAGGTCCTCAAAGGCAAGGCCCCGGCGGCCTTGACCTCGCCCAATGAAAAGCTGGTGTGCAGGTCTTTCACATTGGGCAGGTTGATCAACACATCACGGGCGAACTGGCTGAAGGTATTGAGGTCCTTGCTCACCACCTGCAGCTCAAAGGTGCCGGTGCCGCTGATGTAATGGCAAGACACCACCTCGGGGATTTTGAGGATGGCTTCCTCCAGTTGGCGCGTGATGTCGCCCCGGTTGCGCTCGGCGTCCAGCCGCACAAAGGCCAACACATCCAAGCCCACCTTCTGGCGGTCAATGTCAGCGCGATAGCCTTTGATGACGCCAGACTCTTCGAGCGCCCGCACCCGCCGCCAACACGGCGCGGCCGACAAACCCACCCGCTGCGCCAACTCCGCATTGGTCAGGCGGCCATTGGTTTGCAATTCATTCAATATCGCCCAGTCAAATTTGTCCAGTGTTTCCAAAATAAGCCTCTTTGAGCAAGATTCTTTCAAATCATAGGGCAAATCCTGTCACCGAAAGCAAGCACATGTCTGCAGGAGCGTCCTACACTGTGCCATCCATTTCAGACGCAGGACAGACCATGAACGCCCCCTTGCCCGAATCGATTCGCCAGGCTTTAGAGACGGTGACCTTGGACGACAAATACAGCCTCGATGTCGGCCGCGCTTTCATGAGCGGCGTGCAGGCCCTGGTCAAGCTGCCCATGCTGCAGCGCCAACGCGACGCCTTGCAGGGCAAAAACACAGCAGGCTTCATCAGCGGCTACCGGGGCTCGCCCTTGGGCAGTTACGACCAATCGCTGTGGAAAGCCAAAAACCACCTGAAGGCCCAGCACATCGTGTTCCAGCCCGGCGTCAACGAAGAGCTGGCCGCCACTGCCTTGTGGGGCACACAGCAACTGGGCTTTGCGCCCCCCGGCACCAACAAGTTTGATGGCGTGTTCGGCATCTGGTACGGCAAAGGCCCCGGCGTGGACCGCTGCTCGGACGTGTTCAAACACGCCAACATGGCCGGCACCACACCTTGGGGCGGCGTGCTGGCCGTGGCGGGCGATGACCATGTGGCCAAAAGCTCCACCGCAGCTCACCAGAGTGACCACATCTTCAAGGCTTGCGGCCTGCCCGTGTTTTTTCCGGCCAGCGTGCAAGACATCCTGGACCAAGGCTTGCACGCCTTGGCCTTGAGCCGCTTTGCGGGCATTTGGTCGGGCATGAAGACGATTCAGGAAATCGTCGAGTCCAGTGCCACCGCACACATCGACCCCGAGCGCGTGCAAATCGTGCTGCCCGAATTTGTCATGCCGCCCGGCGGCGTGCACATCCGCTGGCCAGACACGGCGCTGGAACAAGAAGCGCGTTTGTTTGATTACAAGTGGTATGCAGCGCTCGCTTACATCCGCGCCAACAAGCTCAACCACAACGTCATCCAGGGACCGAACGACCGCTTTGGCTTGATCGCCAGCGGCAAGGCCTACAACGACACCCGCCAGGCCTTGCTGGATCTGGGTCTGGACGACGCCACCTGCCAACGCCTGGGCATCCGGGTACACAAGGTGGGTGTGGTCTGGCCCCTCGAAGCGCAAACCACCCGCGAATTCGCCACTGGGCTGCGCGAGATTTTGGTGGTGGAAGAAAAGCGCCAGGTCATCGAGTACCAACTCAAGGAAGAGCTGTACAACTGGCGCGACGATGTCCGCCCGAACATCCTGGGCAAGTTCGACGAAGCCGAAGGCGATGTGTCTGGTGGTGAATGGTCCATCCCCAACCCCAGCCAGCGCACGCTGCTACGGGCCAACGCCGATCTGACACCCGCCTTGATCGCGCGGGCCATTGCCAAACGCTTGAAAAAAATGGGTGTGGATGCCGACACCACCGCCCGCATCGATGCCCACCTGGCCGTGCTGGACGCCAAAGAAAAATCCCTGCAAACCCTGACCCTGGGCGCCGCTGCCGAGCGCACACCCTGGTTTTGCTCCGGCTGCCCGCACAACACCTCCACCAAGGTGCCCGAAGGCTCACGCGCCATGGCGGGCATTGGCTGCCATTTCATGAGCCTCTGGATGGACCGCAGCACCACGGGCTTCACCCAAATGGGTGGCGAAGGCGTGCCTTGGACAGGTCAGCAACCCTTTTGCACCGATCAGCACATTTTTGCCAACATCGGTGACGGCACCTACTTTCACAGCGGCATCCTGGCCGTGCGCCAGAGCGTGGCCTCAGGTGTGAACATCACTTACAAAATTTTGTACAACGATGCCGTCGCCATGACGGGTGGCCAGCCTGTGGGTGAACGGTCTGAGGGCCACAGCGTGGTGCAGATCGCCATGAGCATGAAGGCCGAAGGCGCGCAGCGCATTGTGGTCGTGACCGACGAACCCGAAAAATACGAAGGCGTGGCTTTGGCCGAAGGCGTGCGTGTGTTCCACCGCGACGAGCTCGATCGCATCCAGCGCGAAATGCGAGAGATCAAAGGCACCACTGTCATCATTTACGACCAGACCTGCGCCACCGAAAAACGCCGCCGCCGCAAGCGCGGCACCATGGTCGACCCTGCCGTGCGCGTGATGATCAACGAAGAAGTCTGTGAAGGCTGTGGCGACTGCGGTGTGCAGTCCAACTGCCTGTCGGTGGAACCTTTAGAGACGCCTTTGGGCCGAAAACGCACCATCAACCAAAGCACCTGCAATAAGGACACCAGCTGCCTCAAAGGCTTTTGCCCCAGCTTTGTCACTGTGGAAGGCGGCACGTTCAAAAAGAAAGCCACATCCACAACCACGGCCTTGAACCCGGCCAGCTTGGGTGCCTTGCCAGAACCTGAACTGCCCCTCATCACCCAACCCTGGGGCATGGTGGTGGCGGGCGTGGGCGGCACGGGCGTCATCACCATCGGGCAGCTGCTGGGCATGGCGGCGCACATGGAAGGCAAAGGCATCGTCACGCAAGACTCGGCAGGCCTGGCGCAAAAAGGCGGTGCCACCTGGAGCCACATCCTGGTGGCCAACAGCCAGGACGAGATCCGCACCACCCGCGTGAGCATGGCAGCAGCCGACCTGATCATCGGTTGTGACCCGATCGTGAGCGCTTCCAAAGAAACCACTTTGCGCATGCGCGCTGGCCGCACCCATGTGGCACTGAACAGCAACAGCACACCCACTGCCGCCTTTGTGAAAAACGGCAACTGGCAAAACCCGGCCGAACAATGCGTGGCCGAAATCACCGCACAAGTGGGTGTGGAAGGCGTGGGCGCTTTCGACGCCGATGCCTTGGCCAAGCAACTCATGGGTGACACCATTTACGTCAACCCCATGATCCTGGGCTACGCCTGGCAAAAGGGTTGGGTGCCTTTGCGCCGCGAATCTTTGGTGCGGGCCATCGAGCTCAACGACGTGCAGGTCAAAAACAACCTCGCTGCTTTTGAATGGGGTCGCCACGCCGCGCACCAGCCCGATGCGTTGATGAAAACCATCCAACCCTCACAAGTCATCCAGTTCAAAAAGCGCGAATCCTTGGAAGACCTGATCGCCGACCGCATGACGCGCCTGACCGATTACCAGGACAAGGCTTATGCCGAGCTCTACCAAGGCATCATCGCGCGTGTGCAAGCGGCCGAGGCTCCGCTGGGCAAAACGCTGTTGAGCGACACCGTGGCCCGGCAGCTGTACCGCTTGATGGCCTACAAAGACGAATACGAAGTGGCCCGCCTGCACACCCAAACCGGTTTCATGGAACGCATCCAAAACAGTTTTGAAGGCGACTTCAAAGTCCACTACCACCTGGCCCCACCCCTTTGGTCCAAGCGCAACAGCCAAGGTGAATTGGTCAAACGCAAGTTTGGCCCCATCATGCTGACGGGCTTCAAACTGCTGGCCAAACTCAAAGGCCTGCGCGGCACCAAGCTGGATTACTTTGGCAAAACCGAAGAACGCCAAACCGAACGCGCCTTGATCCGCGAGTACATGCAGCACCTGGACCGTGTCTTGAACACTTTGAATGCAGACACCCACAGCCACGCAGTCAAAGTGGCGCAAGTGCCAGAAAACATCAAGGGCTACGGCCACGTCAAGGAACGCAACATCCGGGTTGCACGCACTTTGTGGGCGTCACTCAGCGCCTCATGAAGGCAAAAAACCCATTGCCTTTATGAGGCAATGGGTCAGCTGGTCAGAGATGGCCGCATTCAGCGGGCATCGGGCAATTCGATTTTGACTTCCAGCACTTCCAGGTTGTCCTGACGCTCCAGATTGACTTTGATGTCATCCGGGTTGATCTTGATGTACTTGCTGATCACGGCAATCAACTCACGCTGCAAATCGGGCAAATAGTCGGGCTCGGCAGCATTGCGGCCACTGCGCTCGTGTGCCAGGATGATTTGCAGGCGCTCTTTGGCCACACTGGCGGTCTGCTTCTTTTCGCCCAAGAGGAAGGAAAGAAAGGACATGGTTTATTTGCCTCCGAACAGGCGTTTGAAGAAACCAGCCTTTTCCGCTTCAATGAAACGCATCGGCTTGTCTTCACCCAAAAAGCGCGCAATCACGTCTTTGTAGGCTTCAGAGACATCGCTGCTGACCATGTGAATGGCGGGCGTGCCTTGGTTGGACGCTTGCAACACGGTTTCGCTTTCAGGAATCACACCCAGCAGTTTGATGCGCAAGATGTCCTGAATGTCTTGCAAGGACAGCATTTGTCCTTCTTCCACGCGGGCGGGGTTGTAGCGCGTGATCAGCAAATGCTCCTTGATGGGCTCCAGGCCCTCAATCGCACGCTTGGTCTTGCTGCCCAACATGCCCAAAATGCGGTCAGAGTCACGCACCGAAGACACCTCAGGGTTGGTCACCACCAAAGCCTCGTCGGCAAAGTGCATGGCCATCAAGGCACCTGTTTCAATGCCCGCGGGCGAGTCACACACGATGTACTCAAAACCCATGCCGCTCAAGTCGTTCAAGACCTTTTCGACACCTTCTTGAGACAAAGCGTCTTTGTCACGGGTCTGGGAAGCGGCCAGCACAAACAGGTTGTCACATTGTTTGTCCTTGATCAGGGCCTGGTTCAGGTTGGCTTCGCCCTGAATCACATTGATCAGGTCATACACCACACGGCGCTCGCAGCCCATGATCAGGTCCAGATTGCGCAGGCCTACATCAAAGTCAATGACAGCGGTCTTGAAGCCCTTGAGGGCCAAGCCTGTGGCGAAACTGGCGCTGGTCGTGGTTTTGCCCACACCGCCTTTGCCAGAGGTCACAACAACGATTTTTGCCATGGATGAACTTTCTTGGACAAAATAAAAAAATGAAAATCAGGTTTTCAAAGGGGTAATCAGCAGTTTGTCCCCGTCTGGGCCTGACTGCAAAGAAACTTGTGCCGGTTTGCCCAAAACGTCTTTGGACAACGGATTTTCACTGGTGCGGTAAACGCCAGCAATGGAAATGAGTTCTGGCTCCATCACCTGGGCAAAAATTTGGGCATCGCCATTGCCCCGGGCACCAGCGATTGCTTTGCCACGCAAAGTGCCATAAATATGGATATGGCCATCGGCAATCACTTCAGCACCTGCATTGACCATGCCCATCACGATCAGATCACGCCCTTTGGCATAAATCTGTTGACCTGAACGCAGCGGCTTGTCAATGCGCATAGCACCAACAGGCGAGGGCGGCGGTGCAATGTGTTCAACCGGGGGAGCTTGGGGTGTTGGTGCCTCTACAAGGGGGACAGAACGCCGAATGCGGGCGTCGGTGGCATCCACCAAGCCTGCCCCCTTGGCGAGGCTCAAAAGCGCCGCAGGCGCCCCTTTGATGGCCAAAGGCACCAGCGCGTGTTCGCGCAAAACAGCCATCAAACCCTTGAGGTCGATGGTTTCGTCGTCCACCAAGCCCAAACCACTGACGTCAATCACCACGGGATCTTGGTCAAAAAAACCAGGGCTTTCAGCCATTTGTTGCTTCAAAGCCCGTGCAACCTCTGCGATGTCGGTGGTTTTGAGCAGCAAAGCCACCAAGGACAAATCGGCGCTTTTGATCTCGTAACAGGGGTTGGAAGGGTCTTCTGAAGCGATCGCCATGTTGCCGTCAGGGGGAAAAAGACGCAAATCTTAACAGCGCACTTGTTTTTTGTTATCTCTCTATGGTTTTATATCTTTAAATAGTCGTAGTAGTAAGGTTCGGCCTGTGTTGTGGACAAGGCGTTTTTTTTCAATTCGGACAAGGACTTGGATGATTTTCAAGCATGTGCGTGACCTTGCTTTTGTGGTGTCACGCCAAAATGAACAACTTTGCGAAACCGGATCAAGCTGTGGATAAGTCATGGGTTGCGCTATTTTTATCCACAGCTTTGTCCCGAGTCGCTTCTCACTTGTCAATCACCCACTGAATGACCCCCTTCGCCACAAAACCCAACATGCCAAAAGCCAGGCCCAGAAAGATGACAAAGGTGCCGAATTTGCCGGCTTTGGACTCCCAGGCCAGCTGCAAGACGATGAACAGCATGTAGAGCATGAAAGCGCTCACACCAATGGTCAGGCCGAACCAGGCGAATTGCTCTTCTGTGAAATTCCACATCACACAGCCTCCTGCCGGGGCATGCGCTCGGGCACATCATGGGTGTCCACCAAATCGCGGTAGGCATGCCAGGACGCGTGGCCCAGCATGGGCACGATCACGATCAGGCCAATGAACAGACTCAAAATGCCCACCATGCTCAAACCCATGATCAAAAATGCCCACAGCACCATGGGCATGGGATGGGTCAGGACCACTTTCCAGCTGGTCAGCACGGCTTGGAGGGTGTTGAGTTGGCGGTCGAGCAGCAAAGGCATGGCCACCACGCTGGAAGCAAAAACCGGCGCGGCCATCAGGCCGCCCAGCGCCAGCCACAGCTCAAACAGGTAACTGTCCGGGCTCAGCACCACATGGCGAATGAAATCCATGGGGGTGTGGACAGGCACCGGGGCCAGCAAAGTGATCAGGGCCGATGACGTCAAAACCCAGCCCGTGCCCGCCAGGCCCAGCAACAAGCCAAAACGCACCAGACACCAGTAACTCACAGGCTCGTTGTTCTGCAGCGTCTGCCATTGCGTCCAGGTCTTGAACAAAAGCCGCAGGTTCACGGCCTCGTTTCTTTCGATGGCGCGGCTCATGGCATACAAACTGGTCGCCAACACCGGAGCAACAACCAGAAAACCCGACACCGCGCTGGCAAGCAACCAAAAACGGTCGTGCGCCAGCCAAGTGATCAGCCCACCACCCATGGCCATGAGCAGGCCATGGGCCAGGCTCAGCCACGGTGAATGGCAAATGTCTTTCAGACCCAAATAAAGCCAATACAGGGGTTGCTTGCCGTCAATGGGCAAAACGCAGGGCAAATTCAAGCGCCCGCGCCTTGTTGACGAGTCGGGCGTTGAGTTGGGGGAATGTTGTGGAGGTGGGGAAGCGTGTGTCATGCAACCAAGCTTATCCACCCGGCGATTTGAGAATTTGACCTGTATCAAATGGCAAAAGGCTGCCAAGCAGCCTTTTGGATTCAAACCAAGCACTCAGAACTTGGTCAGATGGTGATGGTGTGGACTCAGTGGTGGCCGTGACCGCCTTGGTGTTTCATGGCGTGCATGCCAGAGCCTTTCATCATGCGGGCGGTTTCCTGGTCAAACACCTGCTTTTGGTCAGCGCTCAAGGTGGCGTAAAAAGCCTTGGTCGCATCGGCGCGTTGTTGCATGTGCGCGTCGCGTTGGGCTTTCATGGCTTGCATCATGTCCAGGCGTTCGGGCGTGGTCATCTGTTCAAAAGTTGCACGTTCGGGCCGCGCCATGCGGGCAGGGTGCTGCATGGACTGGGTGAAAGTGTTCCACGCGGGTTCTTGAGCCGCTTGCAAGTTCAATTTGGACTTGAGCTCAGTCAAGTGTTGCGTATGCCGCTCAGCTTTGTGCTCGCGCATTTTCTCTATGCGGCCAGCACGGGCGTTGTCGGCAGGCGCTGTGGTGTTTTGGGCCAAGGCCAGACCGGTCAAACCGGCCATCAAGGCCGTGGCTATCAAAGTGGTGCGAATCGATTTCATGGAAACATCCTTTGGTTGATGGGATGTCTGCAGTGTGATTCGCCCATGTATCCGGGCTGTGCCCGGATGCTGCTGATTTGTAAAGATCAGGTGTTTTTATTCTTGCAGGTGTTGATGCCCAGCAAGCTGTAAGGCGGGCACCACCCCACCAAGCCTGTGGCCAAAGGCACCAGGCCCAGCCAGCCCCAAACGCCCACGGTGCCTGTGGCGGCCAGTGCGATCAGGACAAGACCGCCCACGATGCGGATGATGCGTTCGATGTTGCCAATATTTTTGGTCATGTGAAACTCCCTGGTGGTTAAAAAACTCAAGCGCTGACGCGGTAACCTTCATCGGCAATGGCTTGGGCCAAAGCTTCGCGGTTTTTTTCTGAATCCACTTGCACGCTGTTGTGTGTGCGGTCGATCACAACCTTGGCCTGTGCATCCAAAGACAATAAAGCCTTGGTGACTGCTTTTTCGCAGTGGCCACACGTCATGCCTTCAACGGTGAAAATTTGGTTCATGATGCATCCTCTCCAATGAACTGAACACGACCCGTTAGGGTCTGGTCTGAGCATAGACCATCCAGGACTACATGCCATGACGCAGATCAAGATTGAACCCCCCATCACCTACGACATCGGCATCGGCGGCATGACCTGCGCATCATGTGTGGCGCGCGTCGAAAAAGCCCTGAAAAAATTGCCCGGTGTGCTCAGCGCCACGGTCAACCTGGCCACCGAATCGGCCAGCATCGAAGTGGCATCAAGCGATGTGACCGACGCACGCCTGCGCCGTGCGGTGCGCGACGCCGGGTACGAGCCCCGCACACCCGAAGCACAAGCCGATGCAGGCCGTGAATCACCATGGGCAGGCTTCATGCCGGTCGGTGTGGGTCTGCTGCTGACCACGCCATTGGTCCTGCCCATGCTGGCCGAGCTGTGGGGCCAGCACTGGATGCTGCCCGCTTGGGTTCAGTTTGCGCTGGCCACGCCCGTGCAGTTTGTGTTGGGCGCACGCTTTTACAAAGCCGGTTGGCATGCGGTGAAGGCGCTCACGGGCAACATGGATTTGCTGGTGTCCTTGGGCACCACCGCAGGCTGGGCCTTGTCGGTGTGGTTGTGGCTCACGGCGCATGAGGGGCATGCGCCGCACCTGTACTTTGAAGGCTCGGCCGTGGTCATCACTTTGGTGCTGCTCGGCAAATGGCTGGAGACGCGTGCCAAGCGCCAGACCACCGAGGCGATTCGGGCCTTGCATGCCTTGCGCCCGGACAAAGCCCATTGGTTGGGCGACGACGGCGAAGTCGATGTGCCTGTGGACGAAATCCTGGTGGGTGACCAGATTGTGGTGCGGCCCGGCGAGCGTTTTCCACTGGACGGCGAACTGGTCGAAGGCCAAACCCAGGTGGACGAATCCATGCTGACCGGTGAGCCCTTGCCCGTGGCCAAGGTACCGGGTGCGGCCTTGACGGGCGGCTCGATCAATGGCGAAGGGCGAGTGCTCATGCGCGTCACGGCCGTGGGCCACGAAACCGTGCTCTCACACATCATCCGCTTGGTCGAAGACGCACAAGCGGCCAAAGCGCCCATTCAGCGGTTGGTGGACAAAGTGGCCGAAGTGTTTGTGCCCGTGGTGCTGGTGATCGCCCTGCTCACCTTGGGGGCGTGGATGGCAACGGGCGCCGATTTTGAAACCGCCCTGATCCACGCGGTGGCCGTGCTCGTCATTGCCTGCCCTTGCGCCCTGGGCTTGGCCACGCCTGTGGCCATCATGGCGGGTACGGGTGTGGCGGCCAAACACGGCATCTTGATCAAAGACGTGCAGGCGTTGGAATTGGCGCACCGCGTGCAAACCGTGGCCTTTGACAAAACCGGCACGCTCACCGTGGGCCAACCGCGCTTGCTGGCCCATGTGCCCGCGCCCGGGCTCGACGCGCTAACGGCTTTGGCCCTGGCCGCACGCGTGCAAAGCGGCAGTGAACACCCCTTGGCGCGTGCGGTGGTCAGCGCCGCAGAAAAGCAGGGCCTGTCAGGCCCCACCGCGCAAGACCTGCAGGCCGTGCCCGGCAAGGGCGTGTTGGCCAAGGTAGATGGACGGCGGCTGATGCTGGGCAGTTTGCGCTGGCTACAAGAAGAAGGTCTGGACATCGGCATGTGGCAACCAGACATCAACGCCTTGCAGGGACAAGGCGCGAGTCTGTCTGCCTTGGCCGAGCGCACCGATGCAGGTTTGCACGCCCTGCTGCTCATGGGTTTTGGCGACGAACCCAAAGCGGGCGCTGCACAAGCCTTGACCGCGCTGCGCGATCGCGGCCTGAAGTTGGTGATGATTTCGGGCGACAACCAAGCCGCCGCCGAAGCCATGGCCCGCCGCCTGGGCTTACGCCCCGAAGCCGGAGAAGTGCTGGCCAATGTGCTGCCCGGCGACAAGTCGGCGCAGGTCCAAAAACTGCGTGCGGGTGGCCAGGTGGTGGCCATGGTGGGCGACGGGGTAAACGACGCGCCTGCCTTGGCCGCCGCCGATGTGGGCATGGCCATGGGCAACGGCACCGATGTGGCCATGCACGCGGCCGGCATTACCCTCATGCGCGGCGAAGTGGCTTTGGTGGGCGCGGCACTCGACATCTCGGCCCGTACCGTGGCCAAGATCCGGCAAAACCTGTTTTGGGCCTTTGCCTACAACGTGGCCGGCATCCCTTTGGCCGCCTTGGGTTACCTCAACCCCATGATGGCGGGCGCGGCCATGGCGCTCAGCTCGGTCAGTGTCATGGCCAATGCCCTGCTGCTCAAGCGCTGGAAACCCTGAAGGCGCATTTTCTTGACGTGCGTCATGACGGGTCGTGCCACAAAAGCGCAAAGTGAAAGCATTCACTTTTCGGAGAGTTTTCATGCAACGCCACAGTGCCCTTCAGACCATCCGCGACGAGCACGCGAGTTTGGCCGCCATGCTGCAATCCATGCGGCTCATGGTGCAAAAAGGGCCGTCCGACAACCGACGCCAATTCTTTGACGTGCTGCGCGGCATGCTGTTTTACATCGACGAATTCCCGGAGCGCCTGCACCACCCCAAAGAGTCGAACCTGCTGTTTCCCAAAGTCGTGAAGCTCGCCCCCAAAGTCATGGGGGCTGTGGACAAGCTCGAACGCGACCACATGCGCAGCGAAAAAGCCGCCCGCGAACTGCAGCACCTGCTGCTGGCGTGGGAGCTGTTAGGCCCCAGCAGACGCACCGCGTTTGAAGAAGCCGTGGGCCATTACATCGACGCTTACCTGGAGCACATGACCCTGGAAGAAAACGTCATCCTGCCCGAAGCCGAGCGCTGCTTTTCAGACGAAGACTGGCTCTTGCTGAACGAGGCATTTGCTGAAAACGCCGACCCGCTCACGGGCCATTACCCGCCCACAGAGGCCTACGAAAAACTCTTCAGCCTGATCGTTACACGCGCACCCTCACCCATTGGCTTGGGCTGAGGGCCGTGCCAGAGATTCAAGCCTCTGACAAGCGCGGGTAGTCGGTGTACCCCGCATCGCCCCCGCCGTAAAAAGTGGCGCGGTCGGGCGTGTTGAAGGGGCCGCCTTGGCGCAGCCGTGCACCCAGGTCGGGGTTGGCAATGAAGGGGCGACCAAAGGCGATCAGGTCTGCACCGCTGGCCAAAGACTGCGCGGCCAAGGTCAGGTCGTAGCCGTTGTTGAGCATCCACGCGCCCCGCCCGCCCGCTTGGGTGTAGGCCTGGCGCAAAGCGGCGTAGTCAAACGGCAATTCGCCTTGCTGGTGGTCACGGGCCGCGCCCGTAGAGCCTTCAATCACATGCAAGAAGGCCAAATCCAGGGGGGCCAACAAACGCACCACATGCTCAAACAGCGGCTGGGGCTGGTCGTCGCTCACGCCGTTGGCGGGCGTCACGGGCGACAGGCGGATGCCCGTGCGCGGGCCACCAATTTCGGCCACGATGCCTTGCATCACCTCTTGCAAAAAGCGGGCGCGGTTTTCGACCGAGCCGCCATACGCGTCGCTGCGGTGGTTGCTGCTGCTGCGCAAAAACTGGTCGATCAGGTAGCCATTGGCCGCGTGCACTTCCACACCGTCAAACCCGGCGGCAATGGCGTTGGCCGCAGCGCGGCGGTAGTCTTGCACGATGCCCGGCAGCTCGGCCGCGTCGAGCGCACGCGGCGCGGACACGGGCAAAAACTTGGCCTGGCCGTCGACCAGCAGCACGGTCTTGGTTTCGGCCGTGAGGGCCGAGGGTGCCACAGGCGCTGCGCCACCGGGCTGCAAGCTGGTGTGCGACACACGGCCCACATGCCACAGCTGCATCACGATCTTGCCGCCTTCGGCGTGCACCGCATCGGTGACCTGCTTCCAAGAAGCGACTTGTTCGGCACTCCAGATGCCGGGCACATCGGCATAGCCCTGGCCCTGGTGGCTGATGGCCGTGGCCTCGGTGACGATCAGACCTGCCCCCGTGGCCGGGTTGGCGCGTTGGCGGTAATAAGTGGCCATGCGGGCGTTGGCCAGCGAGCCAGGTGCGCGGTTGCGCGTGAGCGGGGCCATCACGATGCGTGAGGCCAAAGCGATGCTGCCGACCTGGCAGGGTTCAAACAAAGAGCGCATGGGGTCCTTAATGGGTGTAATCGGGGCTTTCGCGTTGCAGCTTGCGCAGCAGCGAAGGCCAAACAAACGCGCCGCCCAAGCCACCGGTTTGCACCCGCATGGCGTTGGCCACGCCGTTCAAAATTTGCGGGTCCACAGCCGTCAAGTCTTTGGGGCCGGCTTGCCCCGCCAGCGCATCGACCTGGATGCGGCAGGTGTTCTCAAAGGTGTACATCGACAAGAACGCATCGGCTATGGTTTTGCCCACGGTGAGCAAGCCGTGGTTGCGCAGCATCAGGTAATTGGCCTCGCCCAAATCGGCCTGCAGGCGCAGCTTTTCTTCGTCGCGAATGGCCACGCCCTCGTAGCCATGGTAGGCCAGCGAGGCCAGCACAAAGGTGCTTTGCTGGCTGATGGGCAGCACGCCGTGCGCCTGCGCGCTCACGGCCACCCCGGCGCGGGTGTGGGTGTGCAGCACACAGCCGGCATCCGGCCGCGCCTCGTGCACCGCGCTGTGGATCACAAAGCCCGCCGGGTTGACCGGGAAGGGGCTGTCGTGCAGCTTGTTGCACTGCATGTCCACCTTCACCAGGCTGGACGCGGTGATCTCGTCAAACATCAGGCCGTAGGGGTTGATCAAAAACTGATGGTCTTTGCCCGCCACCGACTCGGGCAGCTTGGCGCTGATGTGGGTGAACACCAGATCGCTCCACCCGTACAGCGCCACCAGCCGGTAACAAGCGGCCAAGTCCAGCCGCAGCTGCCATTCGTCGGGGTGAACGCTGTCTTTTAAGGAAAGAATCTCAAACGCCATGGCTGTGCTCCGCAGGTCTGCAAAAGAGATTTAGCTTAGCGGCAACCGGGGTGGGGGGATGACTTGTTGGTGACTGAGAAGTCTCGCGCCTGGCGCGCAGCACGCTGCAGGTGCTGGAGACTGGCCGGGAATGCATCGAGCGCTATTTCATCAGCTCGCGCATAAATAGGCGCTGGTGCTTACGGGTAAAGCGGTCCTTCTGCAACCTGGAGCGTTTCGGCAGGCTCCTCGACTTCGATGCCATTGAAGTGAATTATTGATTAAATTCTAGTAATTATGGGTTAGATTATGACTTAAAATTATTTGCAGCAAATCGAAGGTTTCTCGACTTTGCAGTGTCCTTTTTAACGTGCAGCAGTAGAAAATCAATTGATGATGACAAACATTTCTTCGCAAATTTTGGGTGACAAATCAGAGCTTTTGGTAAGCGGCGAAAGAGCACGTCTTTTTCCTGTACTCGCTGAAACTTCGAAAGAAGGGCGAACACTCTCCATCTTGCTGGCATGCTTTGAAACTGTTGACAACTTTGGGAAGTCACTACTTTCCGATCTTGGCGTCAAAGTTGGTGCAAAGACTCAAATCCAAACATACACAGAGGTAGTTCTGAAAAAGGGCGGTGACAAATCCGTTCGCCCAGATGGTTTGATTGTTGTGAAGACCGGCGCTACAACCTGGACGGCATTGGTTGAGGCCAAGGTTGGTAATTCGGATTTAAATACCGAACAACTTGAAAATTATCTCGAGATAGCCAAACTCAACGGTATCGATGCACTTATCACTATTTCAAACCAATTTGCACCGCTACCAACACACCACCCAGTTCAGCTCAGTGCAGCGGCACTTAAAAAAGCAAAAGTTGCACATTGGTCTTGGATGTACTTGCTGACGCAGGCTACGCTACAGATGGGTAACGACGAAGTTAAAGACCGTGAACAACGTGTCATTTTGAACGAAATGGTCCGATTTTTGAGTCACCCAAGTGCTGGGGTCAAAGGTTTTGACCAGATGCCTGCAGCATGGACAAACGTGACCGGCACAGTGCAAGCAGGCGGCGCGATCTCCGTAAAATCAGATGAGGCGCAAGAAGTCATCGGTGCGTGGTATCAAGAAACACGGGATCTTTCACTTATTTTAAGTCGCCAACTTGGCGAAGATGTAAACGTTAAGGTTTCCCGTGCGCATGTTCACGATCCAGAACTTCGCATGAAAGACGATCTGCAAACTCTGGCTTCTGACAATTGTCTTCGCGCTGTATTCGATGTACCCAACACTGCTGGCGTTATTGATATTTGTGCAGACTTGCGAAAGCGATCTGTTTTTTCATCCATGCGTGTCGCAGCTCCCACGGACCGTAAGAGTACAAAAGCTAGATTGAACTGGCTCGTAAAGCAACTTCAAAAATCGAAACCTGATGACATCCACATCCGGTTTATTTGGCCAGGGCGCGGTCAGTCAACGCAGCACCCTCTTGCGGTTCTGCGCGATCGCCCAGAAGTTGCCGAAGAAGCTAACAAAGTTGTGTCTTCATTTGAAGTGGTTTTTTTCCGTGATATTGGTGCAAAATTTGCACAAAGAAAAAACTTCATAACAGAACTAGAGCAAACCTTGGCCGACTTTTACGAGCAAGTTGGCCAACATCTCAAAGCATGGCAACCCGCTGCGCCGCGTATCAAAGAAGACAGATCTGAGCCCTCGGATGTAAATACCGAAGCGATTCGGGCCAACGCTGAAGAAGCGGTGCAGGAACGAGACCATCAATCAAACCAAAGTGACTCTGAAGAATCTGCGGTATGAAAAGATGCAATTACTTGCTAGCATTTGCTTTAGTAATGCCACCCTTACTAAGGGTCAAAAATGTCCAATAAATATTGGATAATCTTAAAGTGCTTAACATAAATAATTTAAAAATGGGATTGTTAACAAATGAGCAATGATATTGAAATCAATTGGGATCTGTTTGGTTTTGGGTTGTCAATTGCGTTGATGATCTTGTTGCTAGTATTTATTGTGATTTCTTACGCTCTTTGGCGAAGATCCATCGATCTAGAGAATAGATTGAATTTACAGAGGAAAGAAATGGAGAGTCGGCAAGAAGATATGATTGATCGGGTACGGACAGATGAGCGATTATTGGCTGAGCAGCGTGTTGACCAAGTAAAAGCTAATGGTTTGTCCGTTGTGGTACACCCATTTGTTAACACTGAAGCAGATAAAGGGATTTTTATTCGATCTACAAAGGTTGAGGTTGGATATAAGTACCAGCTATTTGTGCAGGGGTTTCCTTGTTTTGAGCCGCATACTGTTGTTCTTGAGTCTACGGTTCATAAAGAAGTGGATCAGCAAATGCTCGATCTTCTTAAACAAAAAGCTGAAGGTGCAGCGGAGGCCGCAGTGCTTGTACCCTCTGGTGGTGCGGCTAAAACTGCAATCACCATTGCCAAAACAATAATGAAGTTGGCTCGTACATAATACTTTGTAATTTATATATAATGATTCAAATAAATTTGAATGGATGGCATAGGTTATTTATCATTGTGTCCTTGATAATTTTTTTTAATACTGTTGTTGTTCCTGATCATGGCGAAAGTAGAATTAATTGGCAAAGCAGGTCTATTAACCAGATGGATCATGTCGACTGCTTGGAATTAATTAAAAATTTAGAAAGTGCCAAAAGTGCCGATGAGGGCAGAAAAATGATATTATATTTTAATTAAAAAATATAATGATGGTGCTAAACGGCACAATTCAGACCTTGTCCCGATCGCGAACAATGCAAAACATACTCATCACACTTCTCGTTGCCGCTCTCGCAGTTATAGCGACATGGAAGATAAAGCCCGAGAAGGAGCAGCCACCAGCTGCACCACCGGTGGTTTCAGTTCAGCAAATGGGAACCCTGGCAACACTAAAAGTCAACTATGCCAATGTCATCGAGTTCGACCAGCGAGTAACGCAGGACATCCCGTGGACCCAATGGGAATTCCGATTCGGTGGAACTCGCGTCTTGCTGATTGCGCGAGGCGAGTGTTTGATTGGTACAGACCTGCAGTCTGCAAAGTATGAACACCTCTCGACAGACACGAAGACGGCGACACTGATTCTTCCAAGTCCAAAAGTGTTTTCAGCTCGGCTCAATCATGACCCCAAGACCGGCGGCTCAGTCTTCTATACCGTCGACAACAAAGGCATAGCGTCTTTGATCCCAGGAACAGAGGGCCAAACAAAGGCGATGAATCTGGCCCTTCAGAAGGGTCAGAGCGATATCGAAGCAGCTTGCGCAAAACCCGATCTTTTGATTGCGGCACGAAAGAACGCAGAAACCGTGCTTCAACCAGTCGTTTCGGCGACCGGCTGGAAAATCAGCATCGTCTGGCGATAGGTGGCAAGTAACGTCCAATCCCTGCCTGGCGTTTACTAACGTCATTGCAGATGTTCTCTGCATAAGAGCGAGCAGCATGGCAAATGAAAAACGATTTGTTACTCATTTCAGAGCCCTGTTTCTCAAAAAGGTACTTTTTAATTAGATGATTTGTCAACTTCATTAAAATTAAGACTTACAGGGACCACCCATGCCACTGCCACTTATTCCAGTCATAGCGGCACTCGCAGCAGGCGGCTCACTGGTGCCGCACGCCGCTGGCGGCATGATTGTCACATCGGCAGGTGGATACGTGACGGGCACTTATTTGAGCACTGCAGCAATCACAGGCCTTTGGGTTGGTGGCGCTACGGCACTGGGTAGTGGCGCTGCAGTTGTTACGGGTGCTGCTGCTGCTGTTGTTGGGGGGGCGGGCATCTTCGGAACAACAATCGGTGCTTCAGGTGTTACCGGCGTGCTCATGTCCGCAGGGCTAATAGCTTCAACACCGGTGTGGGTACCGGTCGTTATCGCGGGTGCAGGCACAGGCATCACTTATGGGGCGTATCGCTATTACGCCTTTCGGCGCAAGCTTCAGGCAACCCCGTCAGGGGAAGAGGCACATTTCACGGAAAAAGAGGCCAAGATCGTCGAGAGGCTTGTTCTGCGGTTTGCGAAAAACGGAAAAGACCATCAAGCCTGATCTGTCATTCCAGTGATGTTTGTGCAATGCGTTGCATTCGCTATGCAACGCAGAATTAAGTAGACGTCCATGACGAAAATCCTCTTGATTTTGGCGGCGATCAGTGCCGCGCTGTATCTCATACTTGCAGTACTGAGCTTGCGCAAACATAAAAACGCGAGAAAGCAAGTTCCAGCAAACTGCGTCACACAAGGCCCAGCATACGTTTGGGGTTTCGTTTTTGCCCTGATTTTTTACTACGGTTTTCCGATTTGGTGGTGGCGGTATGGCTTTCAAAATGCCTGCAAGTTGGTTTTCTCTTGTATAGCTATCGCGGCAGCAATACAAGGTGTTTTGCGCTACCTTGATGTGATTGAGGTCAGTGAGTTGGGTGAGTCACTTGCGTGGGGTCTATTTCTATCTATTCCGGTTCGAGCTATTGCCGGCATTTGGGTGGCAAATAACGACAGACGATGGCGGCAAGCCATCGTGAAGAAAAGAAACGAAGCACACGCGATGGTGGCTGACCACTGAATCAAACTGAGCGCTAATGGCGCACACATTTCCACCGATGCCTGCATCTGCCCACACACCGCAGGCCGTTCAGGGCCCCAAAATTTTTACAACGCAGTTGTTCGTCCAGTTGCACGCAGGGCACGCCCGCTGGTTTGCCGTTGGGCATGCCGGGGATGGGCGAGGAGATGGGTGACTCGCGCAGCTGGAATAAGGCGCGAACAACTTGATGCTCAGGGCCTTGCAACCAGGGCCGGAAGACGCGTTCGCAGGATACATAGAAGTTGTTGCCGTCGATGAGGGCGAGCATGGGGGCAGGGGTGAAAGCCATCTGTGTGCCAACAGCAGCAACACGGCCACCTACGCCAACGACCACCAGGAGGTGGCCGTTGGCGTTCCCCGCTTGTCAGCGATGCTGGGCTTTACAGGGCGACTGGCACCGCTGGAAAGTCGACGTCGGTGTCGGCAATGTGGTTGGTGTAGTTGGTCAACACGTTGAGGGCCACGTTGGCGGTGACTTCAATCACCAGACCGTGGTCCACACCCGCTGCTGCGGCATCGGCCAGATCGCTGTCGGCCAGCACGCCACGCTGACGGACGATTTTGATGGCCAGCTCAACCAAGGCCTTGTCTTGTGCGCCTTCGGCGGTGCCGCTTCGGGCTGCGCGGATCGCTGCTTCCGACAAACCAGCGCCTTTGCCGATCAGGGTGTGTGCAGACAAGCAGTACTGGCAGGCGTTGGTTTGGCCCACGGCCAATGCGATCAACTCGCGCTGGGCGGCGCTCAAGCGGCCTTTGCTCAGCGCGTCTGAGAAAGCCAGGTAGCCGTTCAGGGCGGCTGGAGCCTGGGCGAAGGTGGCAAACAGGTTGGGTACCATGCCGAGCTTGGCCTTGACGCCGTTGAGGGTGGCTTGGGTGGAGGCGTCGGCTTGGGCAAGTGATACAGGTGCGATACGTGTCATGGTGAAACTCTCTTTTTGAATGGCTGTGCGACATGCACCAGTGAATTGTGCGATACGTATAATCACTGAAAGTACACAAAAACATACCCAAAGTATCAAGCAAAGCCATGGACCGACTTTCACCATTGTTTGCCCGCTCTGTGCCCAGCGCACGCGTGTTCTATTCGGGCAACCTGTGCCAGATCTCCACCTTTGAGGCCGAGGCGCATGTGGGCCATGTGCATTTGCTGCGCAGGGGCACCATGAGCGTGATCGACCGGCATGGGCGCGCCAGCAGGGTTGAAGAGCCCAGCTTGTTGTTTTTCCCGCAGAGTTCTGCCCACCGGCTGGTGCCCGATGGTGCCGACGGTGTTGACCTGGTGTGTGCGTCTGTCGATCTGGGCGACGAGGCCCGTGGCGCGCTGATCTCTGCCATGCCCGAGGTGCTGGTGATTCCGCTGAACCAGTCGTCCAGTCTTTCACCCGCGTTGGACCTTTTGTTCCAGGAAGCCTTTGACGAAAAGTGTGGCCGGCAAGCTGCGCTGGACCTGTTGATGGAATACCTGCTCATCTTGTTGCTGCGCCACCTGCTCGACAGTTCATCGGTTACCACCGGCATCCTGGCGGCGCTGGGCGACCCACGTTTGTCCAAAGCGGTCACTTCCATGCACGACCGGCCCGGCCATGCATGGAAGCTGGAATCGTTGGCCGAAACCGCAGGCATGTCGCGCGCACGCTTTGCCAACCACTTTCGAGAGGTGTCGGGCCTGACGGCGCTCGACTACCTCACGGCCTGGCGCATCACAGTAGCCAAGGGTTTGCTCAAACGGGGCAAGCCGCTCAAGTCCATTGCGCCCATGGTGGGTTACGCCAGCGCGGTAGCGCTTACCCGCGCTTTCACCCACCGCGTCGGCATGCCGCCACTTACCTGGCTGCAAGCGCACACCAATCAGGACTGAGGCTGCACCAACAAGGCTAGGCCATTTTTTGCGCTGATACGTTCAGCACAACAACCGAGACGTTCAAGCCACACAGCAACGTTGGCGATTCCTACACTTTCTACATGCCCTCACATGTTGTGGCGGCCACAGAAGCAACAAGGAATCGTCATGCCAATCAGCCCCCGAGTCGCCCCGCTGCAAGCCAGTGAATTCGACACCTTCATCAACCAGCAGGCTGGCCCCGTGGTCATCGATTTCTGGGCACCTTGGTGTGGCCCATGCCGCGCTTTGGCGCCCACGCTGGAACGCTTGGCCGAAAACCTTGAGGGTGTTGTGGCCGTGCGCAAGATCAATGTGGACGAAGCCGCCGAGCTGGCATCCGCCTTCGGCGTGCGCAGTATCCCCACCCTGATTTTGTTCAAGGACGGACAAGCCTTGTCGCAGGTGGTGGGCAGTCAGACCGAATCCGAACTGGTGAAGTGGGTAGGCTCGGCGTTTTGAGCCCTGTCACCATGCGCCTACCAGAGGATGTGGTGGACTATTGCAAGGGCATGGTCGATGAATCCGGTTGCGGTATGCCGGGGATGGACGAAGAGATGGACGGGGCGGTGCAATTGGGACTTGACTGTGCGAGCCCCCAACCTAAAATGCAGTTGATATCAATATTGAATAGCCAACACCATGACCACCCAAGTTCTCATCCGACTCCCCACAGAGGTTGCAAGACGTTTTCGCAACGCCATCCCTGCTCGTCAGCGAAGCGAATTTGTGCGCAAGCTGCTGGAGGAAAACCTTCCGAATGTGGATGACCACATGTATGAACTCGCCCTTCAGGCAGAGGCGTTTGACCGTGCTAACCCAGAGGAAGTGAGCGAGCTCGACGCAACCCTCATGGACGGTCTTGACCCCAACGAAACTTTTGACAACGCCAAATTGCTTGCCTTATGCCAAAAGTGAGAAAAGAAATCGAACGGGGGGAAGTCTTTTGGGCAAGACTGGATCCGACGGTGGGCTCAGAGCTGCAAAAAACCCGACCTGTTGTTGTTCTCTCCATCAACCCACTTAACAAGGCAAGAAAAACGGTGGTGGTTGTTCCACTCTCGACCTCGGCACCAGCCATTGAGTTTCTGAATGTCGCGCTCAAAGGTGGATCAGTGGCTCGATGCGAACACATTCGTTCCATCGACAAAACCCGATTGGCCGACAGGATTGGTTCAATTTCAGATGCGGACATGACAAAGATCGAAGAGGGAATCTCTCGGATTCTTGGCGTCAATCACTGATTGAGATCATCGACGAACCATCACCCCGGCCGCGTCAACGCCTCCAGCCGCATCAACCAAGCCCGGGCGTGCACCCCGCCGTCTTCTACAGCCCCGCACATCTCCACCGCCGCTTGCAGCTGCCCACACACCGCAGGCCGCTCGGGCTGCCCAAAAATTTTGCAGCGCAGCTGTTCGTCCAGTTGCACGCAGGGCACGCCCGCTGGTTTGCCGTTGGGCATGCCGGGGATGGGCGATGAAATGGTGAGGCATCTTGAGGTCTAAGGAAAGAATTTCGATTGCTCACGATTAGCGTTTTTGCTAACATGATGTATGGCTTTTGAAATTCAATACTTCCATGAGCGTGTGTACGCAGAAGTGCAATCATGGCCTGTTGATGTCCTCGCCGACTATGCGCGATTGGTAGAACTTCTCACGGAACATGGGCCGAGCCTTCGCTTGCCACATTCGCGCGCTTTTGGTGATGGCTTGTTTGAACTGCGCCCGCGCGGCCGATCGGGAATTGGTCGGGCGTTTTACTGTTTCTTGGTGGGCAAGAGAGTGGTCGTTTTGCATGCTTTTATCAAGAAGTCGCAGCAGACGCCAGATAACGAATTGAAGATGGCACGAAAACGATTAAAGGAATTGATGCATGGCTGACTTGACGTACAAACCCATTCCTCACAATCACACTGAATTTTTGGCGGCAGCACGGCTGCGCCCTGGATTCAATGATGCTTACGACAGTCTAGAGCTCGAATACACCGTTGCAAGCCAAATGCTGAAAGCCCGAACAAAAGCTGGCCTGACGCAAGATGCCGTTGCAGAGCGCATGGGCACAACAAAAAGTGCCATTTCACGCTTAGAAGGTTCAGGGCGGCACGCCCCCTCATTGGCGACATTGAAAAAGTACGCCGCTGCGGTGGGCTGTGATTTACAGGTCAGGTTCGTACCTCAAAAAGCAAGATAAGCCCGAGCTGGTCATTTCATCGAATGGCAACACGAAACCTTGAGGTTCAAGGTCAAGTGCCTAAGCCTGGCATCCCACCCATCACCCCGGCCGCGTCAATTCCTCCAGCCGCATCAGCCAAGCCCGGGCATGCACCCCGCCGTCTTCTACAGCCCCGCACATCTCCACCGCCGCTTGCAGTTGCCCGCACACCGCAGGCCGTTCGGGTTGCCCAAAAATTTTGCAGCGCAGTTGGTCGTCAAGTTGCACGCAGGGCACGCCTGCAGGTTTGCCTTGGGGCATGCCGGGGATGGGCGAGGAGATGGAGGGTGCGGTGCAGCAAGCGGCGCAGCCGGGGCGGCAAGTCAAAGTCATCCGGTTTTGGGCACCCGAATCAGCGTGGCCACAGGGCCCACATTTGCAGGGGTTGCTTCAGGCGTCCGGCCAGCTCGCCCGCTGCCGGGCCGGAGCCCGCGTAATAGTCGGCCCGCACGGCGCCCACGATGGCGGTGCCGGTGTCTTGGGCCAGCACCAGGCGGTCTAAATTGGTTTGGGGGCCGATTGACTTCATCCACACCGGGGTGCCGTAGGGGATGCTGCGGCGGTCCACCGCAATCGAGCGCTCGGCCGTGAGCGGCACGCCTTGTGCGCCTTTGGGACCGGGCGGCACGCTGCCTTGGGGCACGGCTTCTTCGCGGAAAAACACCACACGCGGGTTTTGCCACAGCAGCTCGTTCACCCGCGAGGGGTTGCGGTCAATCCAGGCTTTGATGCCGGGCCAGCTGGCGTCGGTGATCAGGCGGCGGTCGAGCAGCCAGCGGCCAATGCTTTTGTAGGGTTGGTCGTTGGTGGCGGCGTAGGCCATGCGCACCCAGCGCTGGCGGCCGTCGGGCTCGGTCACGTTGACCAGGCCCGAGCCTTGGATGTGCAGCACCATCGCGTCCACCGGGTCGGCCAAATACAGCAGTTCTTTGCCGCGCAGGGCGGCGCGGGCGGCGGGCAGGGTTTCGATTTCTTGTCGGCTGAACCACGGTTTGCGCTGGGCCAGTTGGGCGGGCGGCGCATACAGCGGCACCTGGAACGCGCCTTGCGCTCTGCGCGAGCCGGTCAAGGCGGGTTCGTAATAACCGGTGAGCAAACCGGTCAGTAGGCCTTCGCTGCGTTGGTCCAGCGCCTCGACGCGGTAGGGCTGGAGTTTTTCGCGCATCCAGCGGCGCTGCACCTCGGCGCTGGCGTTGGCCAGTTGGGCCACTTCGGTGCACAGCGTCCGCCAGTCGGGGGCCGGGCGTTGGCAGCTTTGGAGCCAGGCGGGCCAAGCTTCGTTGACGGCGTCGCGGTCCATGCCGGGCAGCTCGGCCCAGCGCACGGGCACCCAGCGGCTTTGCTCGCGCACCAAGGCGGGCGGCAGGGGCCGGGCGTCGTCCATGCTGGGCAGCGGCGATGGGCTTGAGGTGGGTGGGGCTTGCACCACGGGGGCGACCGAGCAGGCGGCCAGCATGCCTACAATCGCGGCCATCAAGAAGCCGACCCGCAACGGGCGGCGGGTCAAGAAACGGGGTTTTTGCATGGGTCTGATTTTGCTGGAAGCTTTGCTGGCCTTGCTCATTTTCATCGCGATTGTCTGGTGGACCATGTTTTCCGGCCGCAGCAAAGGTGAATTGCGCCAGGCCCAGCCGCCGTCTGATCAGCCCCCGAACGAGGCCAGCGGGCAAACACCGGGCACAGCCCTGAGCGAAGCAGTGTCCAAAGAAGCCCCAACAGCGCCACCAGCCACGCCAACCACAACGCCAACTTCCGACGAAACCCGCCGCTGAAGTGTTCAGTCCAGCAGGGTGTGCGCGCCTTCAAAGCGCTGCGCGTAATAGTTGCTGCTGAGCGCGTCGATGCGCACCCCGGTGCGGGGGTTGCTGGCGTGCACAAAACGGCCGTCACCCACGTACACCCCCACATGCGAGTGGCGTGCGCCCAGGGTGTTGAAGAACACCAGATCGCCCGGCTGCAAGTCGGCCCGGTCGATGGGGCGGGACAGGCGGCCCAGGTCGGCCGCTGAGCCCTGCACCCGCAAGCCCGAGCCTTCGCGCAGCACATGGGCCACCAGGCCCGAGCAGTCAAAGCCCGTGGCCGGGCCGCGCCCGCCCCAGGCATAGGGCGTGTCGAGCAAGGACAGCGCCACCATGGCCACGTCGTTGCGTGCGCTGTTGTAAGGGCCTGAGGGCCGAGGGCGCGATGCCGCAGGGTTGGTGGGCACACCACTTGGGGTCACAGGGCGTTTGGCCGGGGGCGATGAGCAGCCCGCCAGCAAGACGGCAGCGCCCAGCCCCAGCCCACTGAGCAGCCAGCTGCGGCGCTGAGCGCCATCCGCTGCGGGCGCTGCAGGTGCAGGCTTGGGCGCTCGTTTAGGCGCGGTCAGCGTTGGGCTCCAAGTGGTGCCTGCTTTGTTCATGCCAGTTGCCGCATCAGGTTGGCCAGCTCCACAGCCGACTTCACTTCCATTTTGTCGAACACCCGGGCGCGGTGCACCTCGACCGTGCGCACGCTGATGTCGAGCTGGTCGGCGATCAGTTTGTTGGGCAGGCCTTCCACCACCAGGCGCATGACGTCGCGTTCGCGCTCGGTCAGCTCCAGCAGGCGCGATTGCAGGCGCTGCTGCGTTTGCCGGGCCACCAGGCGTTCTTGCGAGAGGGCCAAGGCCTGCTCCACCCGGTCGACCAGGGCGTTGTCGGAAAAAGGCTTTTCGCAAAAGTCAAAGGCCCCGCGCTTGACGCTGTCCACCGCGGTGGGCACATCGGCGTGGCCGGTCAAAAAAATCACGGGCCAGGCCTGCGCCATGCCCTTGGCCAGCAGTTGCTCGAACAGGGCCAGGCCGCTCATGCCGGGCATGCGCACGTCCAGCAAGATGCAGCCCGATTGCTGCAGCCGGGCCGGGTCGGGCTGCCAAGCCGCACCATCGTGCGAGCTCTGGCCTTGCAGCATGGCCAAAAAAGCTTCGGCGCTGTCAAAAGACTCACTCAGCAAGCGCCGCGTGCGCAGCAACCAGGCCATGCCCTCGCGCACGCTGGCGTCGTCATCCACAATGAAAACGATGGGCGTGTCGGTGGGGGTCATGCGGCGATCTTATCCAAAAGCACGGCGGGCAAAGTGAAGCGAAAAACCGTGCCCCGGGGGTCCAGGGGTTCGAAATTGAGGTGCCCGCCGTGCTGCTCGACCACGGTGCGGCACAGGCTCAGGCCCAGGCCCATGCCTTCGGCTTTGGTCGTGAAAAAGGGGGTGAACAGCTGGCCGGCCACGTCTTCGCCAATGCCCACGCCCACATCACTGACCGAGAACTCCACCCAGCCGTGCTCGGCGTTCGATGCGGCGCGCCGCGCCTGCAGCACCAGCACCCGCTCGGTGCTGCCGGGCTGGTCCATGGCTTGCATGCCGTTGCGCGCCAGGTTCAGCAGCACTTGCTCGACCATGGTGCGGTCGCACATGACCGGGGGCAGTTTGGGCTCGATGCGGGTGTGCACCTTGACTTGCAGCTTGCGCGCTTGCAGGTTGACCAGCGGGGCAATCGCGTCGAGCAGGGCCACAGGTGCCACAGCTTCGCGCGCCTGGTCGCGGCGGCGCACAAAGTCGTGCACGCTGTTGATGACCTTGCCCGCCCGCCCGGCTTGCTCGGCAATGCGGCGCAGGGCCATGTGCACATCGTCCAGGGTTTGCGGCACGGCGGCGGGGTCTTTGAGCAGGTTGAGCGAGCCATTGGCATAACTGGCGATGGCGGCCAGCGGTTGGTTCAGCTCGTGGCTGAGCAAGGAGGCCATCTCGCCCACGGTGGCCAGTCGGGCGGTGGCCTGCAGGCGCTCTTGGCTCGCGCGCGAGAGTTCTTCGATGCGCCGCTGCTCGCTGATGTCGATCACCGCGCCCATCCAGCCGGTTTGCTGGCCTTGCACGCTGATGAGCGGCGCTTCGATGATCAGCACCTCAAAGCGTGTGCCATCGGCCCGCATGAAGACCGACTCGAAGCCTTCGCGTGGCGGTGCGTTGCCTGCCAGCCGGATGGCCTGGCGCTGCTTGTATTCGTCCACCATTTCCGGGGGCCAATAGGGCATGGGGGCCAGCTTGCCCGTGAGCTGTTCGGCCGTCAGCCCCACCATTTGACAAAAGGCCGGGTTCACGTAGGTGATGCGCCCTTCCAGGTCGCGCGCGCGCAAGCCGGTCACCAGCGAGTCTTCCATGGCCTTGCGAAAGGCCAGCGCTTCGGCCAGGTCGTTTTCGGCTTTCAGGCGGCGGCGCGAGTCTTTGGCCAGCAAGACCATCACCGTGACCAGCGCGATCGACATGGCGGTGACCAGCGCCGTGAGCACGTTGGGGAACAGGTCGGGCTCGCCCCGGCGGCCGTCCATGCGCAAGACCAGGGTGTTGCCCGGCAAGTCCACCAGCTGCTGGGCGGTGAACACGCGCAAGCCCCGGCTTTGGGTGCCCGCAATGGCCAGCCGCGTGCCGTCGGGTTCGGTGAAGGAAATTTCGTTGCGCCGACCAAACCCCTCCCCCAAGCGCGCACTGATGAGCTCCTGCAGCCCGTAGGTCACCACCGTGAAACCCACCAGTGCGCCGCCTTGGGTGTTGGGCAAGCACATGTCCATGACTTCCATGCCCAAGCCATCGGTTTGGGGCAAGAAGTACGAGCGGGAATAACTCGGGCCACTGCTGCGCCGTGCCCGCAGGCAGGCTTGCTGGGTTTCGCTCAGGGTTTCGGTGCGGGGCACGCGTTCAAACACCGGACTGCGCAGGGCCGAGTCGGCCGATTGCTTGAGGTTCAGTGCGGTGTCGCGCCACTCGATGCGCAGCATGTCGCGGTTTTCCCGCAAGAGCGCTTGCGCCTCCAGGCTCCAAAAGGCTTCTGAAGGGTGGCTCGATTGCAGGCCTTGCAGGGCTTGCACATGGCGCGAGAGTTGGGTGCGCAGGTCACTGACCGCGTTGGCGGTGTCGCGTTCGAGCTCGGCTTGCAGCTGGCTCGCTTCGTAGCGCCCGGCCAGCCAGACCAGTGTCACCAGCACCGCCATGACCAGTGCGATCAAGGCGCTCCAGAGGCTGCGGCGACCCCGCCCGCCGGGCAAGGCGTCTTCTACGGCCTGCCACCAGGCCAGGGTGCGTGCTTTGAATGTGGGGATCAGGCGCTGCAGCGCTGGGGGTGTCATGCCCGCATTGTCCTGCACCCATGGGCCTGTCGCATTCAGCGGGTGGGGACTGGACGGCGCAGATCAAGGGGGGTTGATGGGCGCGGGGGGGCTGCTTGGGCGCGACTCTACCCGGGTGACTTGTGGATTGGCCCAGCTGCCATCCACCAAAAACTCTTGCGCCGAGGCGCGCGACAAGGGGTTTTGCAAAAGCCATTGGGCAATGAAGGTGGTCAGGCCCACCAAGGGGTTGACGGTGATGGCCGCCACCAAAGAGGCGGTGCCCGTGTCCACGATGGGCAGGATTTGCACACGCAATTTTTGCGATTCGCGGGCGATGTCGGCCGAGCCGTCCAGTTGCACCAGCGCGTTGACGCCTTTGATCTGCAGGTTGCGGGTGTTGGCCATGCCGTGCACGATGGTCACGTCGCCCTGCACCGAGTCGAATGCAAAGCCCTGCGCAAACACATCCCTGAAGTCGAACAGCAAGCGCCGTGGCAAGGCCTGCAGGCTGAGCACGCCCAGCAGCTTGGCCACCCCGGGGTCGGCCTTGAGGAATTGGCCACGCCCCATGCGCACATCGAGGTGGCCGTTCAGGCTGGGGTAATGCAGGTCCAGCGGCGAGCCCTGCCAGCTGACCACGCCTTCGATCTGCCCGGTGCCGCCGCGCAAGGCGTCGGGTGTGCCCAGCCGGGTCAACATGGCTCCGGCATCGCGCACGTCCAGCACGAAGTTCATCTCGCTCTTGCGCAAGGGGCTGCCTTCGCGGGCCGCCAGCCAGCGGCCCGTGCTGCGCAGCGTGCCTTCGGGCAGATCGATGTTGAATTTTTTGAGTTGCCACTCGCGCGCTGCAGGGGTTTGGGCGAGGCCCTTGTCGGCGTTGACGGCTTCGATCTCGACGCGCCCGAGTTGTTTGCCGCGCAGCTCCAGCGCGTCCACCACGATGTCGAGTGCGGGCAGGCTGACGGGGGGGGCTTCGAGCAGGCTTTCCACCTCGCGTGCGCTGGCGGGTGGCAAATTCAGGCGGCTCAGGCGGGCAAACAATTGGCCTGCCTGGTCGCTTTGGCCGCTTGGGTCGCTCACGCCAGGCTTGGCTTGGTCAAAGCGCACATGGCCGCTCAGTTCAGCCGCGTCGATGTTGACGCGCCAGCGCCCCGCTTCGTGGGTGCCACCCGCTTGCACCCGGTGCAGGTGGCGGCCGTTGGCGATCAGGCTGTTGGCTTTGAGGCCCAGGCGCGTGGGCAGGTAATCTTGCCAGGCTGAGGGCGCCTGCGGCGCACCGGGTGTGGACGCTTTTGTAGGTTGCGGTGTGGTCTGCGGTGTGGCCGCAGGTGCTGGCGTGGGCAGCAAGGCCAGCCATTCGTCCACCACCAGGCGGTCCACGTCCACGCTGGCCGTGACGCCGCTCTCGGGCAGCGCGGGCAGCTTGCCCGGCAACACGCCCAAGCCCAGTTGCCCGCGCAGCACGCGGGGGGTGTCGGTGCTCAAGTCACGCACGTACATCAGCCGCGCTGTGTCGCCCAAGGTGAGCGTGATCTCGTCTTGCGGCCCGCTGGCGGTTTGTTTCGAGCGGATCTGCAGGGCCAGGGGTTTTTCGGCTGGGGCGGGTTTGCCCAAGGGGGCTGGCAGTTGCAAGCCCAGGCCAGCCAGGCGGCTGTTGACCGTCAGCTCGGGCAGGCCTTGGTGCCAGGCCAGGCGGGCGCTGTAGTCGGTGGCGCCGCTGGCGTGTTGGGCCAGCAGGTTCAGGGGGGCCACATCGTGCGCAGCTTGCAGGCCCGCCGCGCTCACGCGGCCTTGGGCCGTAAAGGCCATTGGGGTGCTGGTGGGTGCGGCTTGGCCTGCAACCGGTTCGGGTGTCTGCATGTCGCCGTCGATCAGGGCGGGCCCGCCCAGCAGCGTGGCTTGCAACTGGCGTACCTCAAAACCGCGTTCGTTGAACTGGAGCTTGCCGCGCAGTTGGTTCAGCCAGGGTGTGCCGGGCAGCATGCGCAGGTCGTTGCCATCGAACTGCACGCTGCCTTGCACGCGTGTGCTGGCCAGGTCCAGCAGGGGCAGTTGCAAGGCAAAGCGGGTGAGCAAGGGGCCGCTGGCTTGGGCGGGTTGCAGCGCGCCCGAGAGCAGCGCGTTCAATGGCGACTGCCGCACCACGCCCAGCACCAGGGGGGCGTCGGCCAGGCTTTGCGCCTGCACACGCAGCACCGGTTGGTGCGCCATGTCGGCGATGCCCACTGTGGCGGCCTTGAGCGCAATGGCTTGCGCGCCCTCGCCCACCTGGGCGCTGGCTTCGCGCAGCTGCATGCCCAGGCGGTCAAAAGTCAGTCGGCCTTGCAGGGCGCGCAGGCGCGGCCAGGGCACTTCACCGGGGGTCGTCAGGGAGGCGGGCACCATGTCGAACTCGGCGTCTTTCAACAGCCCGGAAAAGAAGAATGTGCCGTCTTCGGGCTGGGCAAAGGGCAGTTTGTCCAGGTCGCCCTGGATCTGGACCTGCACCTCTTCGTAGCGGCCTTGCACCAGCGCATCGCGCAGGTAGTGGCGCACTTCGGGCGGCAGGTTCAGCGGCAGGTAGCGGTGCACGGCGGCGGCTTGTGCGCGCTGGATGCGTCCTTGCAAGCTGAGCACACCGGGCCCTTGGCCTTGGGGGCCGGGTCGCCACTGGCCTTGCCATTGGCCTTGCAGGTCGGCGTTGGCCAGGCTCAACGACCACTGCGGCACATGCCACGGCCCGGTGGCTTGGCCCTTGTCTGTCTCGCGTGCCCAGCGCAGGCTCGCCTGCAATTGTTGCAAGGGCACTTCGGCAGGCTCTATCAGGCCAGGCAACCACAGGGCGCTGCCCGCGCCGGTTTGCAAATCGACTTGCCCGCCGTTGGCGCTCAGCGCCAGTGTCAATTGGCCGCCGCGCAGGCCGGGCACGTCGGCGCCGGGCAGCGTGCCCCAGGCGGCCACCACCTCAGAGCCGGGCTGCCAGCTCAGGCCCTCCACCTTGGCCTGCGCTTCTTGCAGGTCGGGTTGGGTCCAGTCGCCTTGCCAGCGCAGGCCCAAGGAGGTGACCCGGCCCAGCACATCGCGCGCTTGCAAAGCGGTGCGCAGCCGGGGGGGCATGGCCGTGCCCAAGGGCAGGCGCAAAGCCAGGGCCTGCAGCGCCTGCAAGTCCAGTTGCGCCGCTTGCAGGTGGCCGCTGGCCGGGCGCGTGCCTTGGGCGTGTGTGTAGTCCAGCGACAACTCGCCCCCTGGCCAGCTCAGGCCTTGCTCGCCCGTGACACGCAGGTCATGGGTTTGGGCCACAAAGCCTTCGGCATGCACCTGCAGGCCCAGTCGGCCCGTCAGGCTTTGCAAGGCCAGGGGCGGCTGGTTCGGGCCGAGCCGGGCTTGCAGGTTTTTCAGGTCCACATCGGCCAGACCGCCGCGCCATTGGCCGGCTTGCACATCGGCCCACAGGCTCAAACGCCCTTGGCCCCGTAAGCGCCCTGCCTCTGGCAGCAGATGGGCGGGCAGTTGCAGGCCCTGGGCCGACCAGGGGGCCATGTTCAGTTGTGGAAAGTGGGCAAAGGCCTGGCCCGACCAATCGGACAGCCGCCCCGGGTGCAAAGACAGCAGGCCGCGCTTGAACTGGCCCATCAGCACAAAGCGCTCGCCCCAGCCGGGGGGCGGCGTGGCGTCCAGGCGCAGCAGGTGATGCCGGGCCGTGTTGCGGATCACCAGGTCCACATCGCGCAGGGTCAAGGGCTCGGGGCTTGATTGGGCTTGGCCGGGCGTGGGGTTCTGGCCGCTGCCCGGGCCATGCCAGTGCACCTGTGCGCCCCGCACCACCACTTCGCGCTGGCGCAGCAGCCAGTCGGCGGCGGGCGAGTCAGCGTTGGAGGGGCGCCAGTGGATGCCGGCGATTTGCCACTGGCCATCGGCCAACAGGCGCAGCGTCAGCTCGGGCGCATCCAGCACCAATTGGTCCAGCTGCCCCAGCGCGGCCGAGCGCAGGCTGAGCGCCACCAGCACTTTGGGCAGGTGCAGGGCGGGGCGGCCTTGCGTGTCCTGCAGTTCGATGTCGCGCAGCTCAAAAGAGGGCACCCAGCCCGTGCTTTGGGCCGACACGCCGCCGATGCGCACCGGAACACCCAGCGATTGGCGGGCCAGGCTTTCCAGCGCAGGGCGAAACTCGGCGATTCGCGGCACAATCCAAAAATGCAGCGTTGCCCAGGCCAGGCCCATCACCAGCCCGGCGACCAGCAAACCCCATAAGACAAGCCGAACAGCCCGCGCCAGCCAAGGGCGCAGCGGGGTTTCGGTGGGTGGCCAGGTGGGTGAAGACGACACAAACGTATGAATTAGAAAGTCAGCAGGAATTATGACCCGCAGCCAGTCCACGGACGACCGTTCTGACCTTGCCACCCCGATTGTTTTGGCCCCCGGCGCGCCCGGCGCTCCGGATTTGCCCCACGGGTTGTCCTCGTATTCGCGCTTTGTGCAGCGCCTGCACCGCCGCTACGCCGATGAATTGCCGCTGCTGCCGCCCGGCCCTCCGACCCGAGACAGCCTGAGCGCGGCCTATGCCGCCTTGCAAGCCAAGGGCCTGGACACCAGCGCTGCTTTGCGTGTGCTGCGCCAGCTCACGCTGGAGCGCTTGGCCCAACTCGACTGCAGCCGCCAAGCCGATTTGGCGGCCGTCACGCAGGGCATGACCTGGCTGGCCGAAGTCACGCTCGACATCGCCTGGCAGCAAGTGATGGCCGATCTGGACAGCCTGCATGGCGCGCCCACCAAGGCCAACGGCGAGCGGGCCGAGATGTGGATCATCGGCATGGGCAAGCTGGGCGCCCGCGAGCTGAATGTGTCGAGCGACATCGACCTGATTTATGTCTACGACGAAGACGGCCAGACCTTGGGCAACAGCGAAGGCCGCAACAAGGTCTCGTGCCAGGAGTACTTCACCCGCGCGGTCAAGCGCATGTACGCCCTGATCGGCGACACCACCGAGCACGGCTTTGTGTTCCGGGTGGACTTGGCCCTGCGCCCCAACGGCAACTCTGGCCCCAGCGTGGTCTCGCTCGATGCCCTCGAAGAATATTTGCTGGTGCAAGGCCGCGAGTGGGAGCGCTTTGCCTGGATGAAAAGCCGTGTGGTGGCGCCCCGCAGTGCCATGCTCAATGGCTCGGCCCAGGCGCTGCGCGGCGTGGTGCTGCCCTTTGTGTTTCGCCGATATTTGGACTACAACGTGTTCGAGTCGCTGCGCACGCTGCACCAGCAAATTCGCGACCACGCGGCCAAGCGCAGCGCGGGCCACCCCGAACGCGCCAACGACGTGAAGCTGTCGCGCGGCGGCATCCGCGAGATCGAGTTCACGGTGCAGCTCTTGCAGGTGGTGCGCGGCGGCCAGTTCCCAGAGCTGCGCACCCGCCCTACCTTGGACGCTTTGCAGCGTGTGGCCAAAGCCGGGCTCATGCCGCAGGCCACGGCCGACGCCTTGGGCGCGGCCTATGTGTTTTTGCGCCAGGTGGAGCACCGCATCCAGTACCTGGACGACCAGCAAACCCATGTGCTGCCCACCCGCGACGATGACCTGGCCTGGATCGCGCAGACGCTGGGACACCCCAATGCCTGCGCTTTTTTGAGCGAGCTGGACGCGCACCGCGAGGTGGTGGCGCAAGAGTTCGACACCTTGCTGGGCGGCGACCGCGAATGCAAAACCTGCAATGGCAAGAACGGCAAAAACAGCCGTGAACACGCCGAGCTGGACGCGGTGCTGGGTGACTTCAGTGGCCCGGTGCGCGAGCGCCTGGCGCAGTGGGCCGACAACCCGCGCGTGCAGTCGCTGCGCGACGACGCCCGGGGCCGCCTGATGCGCCTGCTGCAGCGCACCGCCCAGTGGCTGGACGTGGGGCGCGTGAGCGAAGAAGCCGTGCTGCGCATGGCCGACTGGATCGAGCCTTTGCTGCGCCGCGAAAGTTATTTGGCCCTCATGCTGGAGCGCCCTTCGGTGCACGAACGCCTGCTGCGCCTGCTGGGCGCGGCCAAGTGGCCGGCCCGCTACCTGCTGCAACACCCGGGTGTGATCGACGAGCTGGCCGGGGGCAACCTGTTTGACAGCCGTTTTGATGCCGCCGAATTCGAGGCCGAGTTGCAAGCCCGCCTGGTGGCGCTGCAGCGCACCGGTGAAGACGACGAGGAAAGCTTGCTCAATTTGCTGCGCCGTGCCCACCATGCCGAGCAGTTCCGTACCTTGGCGCGTGACGTGGAAGGCGTGCTCACGGTGGAGCAAGTGGCCGATGATTTGAGTGCCCTGGCCGATGCCGTGCTGCGTGTGACGGCCCGCTGGTGCTGGAGCCGCCTGAAAACCCGCCACCGCGAGGAGCCCGCCATTGCCATCATTGGTTACGGCAAGTTGGGCGGCAAGGAGCTGGGCTACGGCAGCGACCTGGACATCGTGTTCGTGTACGAAGACGAGGACGAACGGGCCCAGGAAATCTACGCCGCCTATGTGCGCAAACTCATCAACTGGATGACGGTGAAAACCGCCGACGGCGACCTGTACGAGATCGACACGGCGCTGCGGCCCAACGGCAACTCGGGCCTGTTGGTCACGCGCTTTGAGGCTTATGCCGACTACCAGCAGCAGCGCGGCAGCAACACCGCCTGGACCTGGGAGCACCAGGCCATGACCCGCGCCCGCTTTGTCATGGGCTTGCCCAGCCTGGCCCCGCAATTTGACACGGTGCGCCACGCCGTCATCAGTGCCCCGCGTGACGCGGCCAGCCTGAAAGCCGAAATCGTGGCCATGCGAGACAAAGTGCGCCAGGGCCACCCGGTCAAGGCCGAGCGCTTTGACGTGAAACACAGCCCTGGCGGCATGGTGGACGCGGAGTTTGCCGTGCAATACCTGGTGTTGCTGCACACCGCCGCCCACCCGGAGCTGGCCGACAACGTGGGCAACATCGCCCTGCTGATTCGCGCCGAAGCCGTGGGGTTGCTGCCTCTGGGCATGGGGCAGGCCGCCGCCAACGCCTACCGCGAGCTGCGCCGGGTGCAACACCGCGCCCGCCTGAACGAAGAGCCCACCGACGTGCCGATGGCCAGCTTGGCCAGCGAGCGTGATGCGGTGCTGGCGCTGTGGCGCGTGGTGATGGGCTGAGCGCGGCCCGCTCTCCTGCCTCACGCTATCAGGCCCGAGGGCCTGGTCAGGCGTTAGACAGGCTTGAAAAATGCAAACAAGTCAACATAAAAGAGACTTATTGCGTAATTTATGAGACTTAAAGTTTTATAAATGTCAAAATTCGACCCTTCAGAACGCACAAGCGCGCTGGGAGTCGGCCATGAAAAGATCTTTGACACTGAAAACCCCGCAAAGGGCTTGCCTCTTGCTGGTGTCCGCCTGTGCGGGGTCAGTTGCCTGGGCGCAAAACGCGGCTCAGCCCCAAACGATGTACCCCCCAGTCCAGGTGGTGGACACAGCACTCGAATACCGCCAGTTTGAAAAGGTTGAAATCACCGGCTCGTCCATCGTGCGCAAGGAGCAGACCCAGGCCTTGCCCGTGCAGGTGATCACGCGTCAGGAGATGCAGAAAAAAGGCCACCTCACGGTCACGGAAGCCGTGCAGAGTCTGAGCCATGTGTTCAATGGGCTGGATTTGACGCAAAGCGGCATGATTTTGGGTGGCTTTACCAGCGCCGCATTGCATGGCATGGCATCAGGCACCTTGGTCTTGCTCAACGGCAGACGCTTGGCCGCTTATGGCATTCAGCACATTTCCGGCAAAGAAATGGCCCATGTGGACTTGGAAAGTCTGCCCATGGCGGCGGTCGATCGCATCGAAGTGCTGACCGATGGTGCCTCCTCTTTGTACGGCACAGACGCGATTGCCGGGGTGATCAACATCATCACACGCGTGGACAGGCAGGGCTTTGAAATCACAGCCGACCACAGCCGACCCCAGGGCGGTGTGGGGGACGGCTGGCGCAGCAGCCTGAGCTGGGGCCAGGGTCAACTGCACAAGGACGGGTTCAGTTGGCGTGTGACCGCCGAAATCGATGCTTACGACGCCATGGGCATGGCCGACCGCGCCAACGGCAGCCAGGGGCGTGTTTTTTTCGAGCATGAAGGAAAAAACTACCGCACCGACAGCTCCAAAGCCTCGCCGTTCACGGCACCCGCCCTGCTTTACTCCCCAACGGCCAGCCAAAACAAAATGTGGTCGACGCTTTATGCCCAAGGGCAATGCCATGGCGGCGGCCTCAGTTACGACGGATTCGAGGGGGGGTGCAAAGTCAACCTGTTGCCCACCTATGACCTGTACCCCCATCGGCAAAACCGCAAATGGCACGCCAGTGGCGAGCTGCGATTGAGCGAGGGCGCGACTCTGTTTGCCGAGGGCTTGTACAGCCGCCAACACATCACGGTGGCGAACAAAGACTGGAGCCGGATCAGTGGGCGAACGGTCAACCAGGACGGGGCCGTGGGTTATGCGGAGATGCTCGCCAATGGGTTGCTGCCAGGCGCGGGCTTTTACTATTTCCAGCCCAATTTGCCCGCCTTGCAAAGAAGCCTGGACAAGAGCCAATGGCGAGGAACGCTGGGCATCAAGGGTGAAATCGACCAGTGGAATTACCAGGCCCAGGTGTACCGTGCGCAGTCCGAAGTGCTCAAAGGCGCGCAGTATGACGATTTGGCAAGTTTGGGGTTCAAAAACTCCTCACCCCTGCCCAGCGCCTGGGCCTTGCAGCCTCTGGATGCGAAAAACCCGCTGACCCAGCAGTTGCTGGACACACGCCAGTGGCAAAAAGACCAAGAGGGGCAAACGCAGTTGACGGCCCTGGATCTGCGCGCATCCAAGCCTGTTTTGGAGCGGCACGGCAAAGACGTGTTGCTGGGCATGGGCCTGGAAGTGCGGCAAGAGAAGGTCAACACCCGTTATTTCGAGGCCAGTGCCGCCATGCCGGGTTTCAAAGACCAACGTCACGTCATGGCGGCGCACACAGAGCTGCAGGTGCCTTTGGCGCCCACTTGGGATCTGATCGCATCGTTGCGCCACGACCACTACAGCGATGTGGGTGCAAGCACCAACGGCAAATTGGCCAGCCGTTGGGCCCTCAATTCGACCTGGGCCGTTCGTGGTTCATGGGGCACGGGTTTCAGGGCCCCATCGGTGGGGCAAACACTGAACCTGCCTGCGCCGTTTTTGCAAACCAGCCTGAGTGGTCTGCGCTGCACCCCGGATGTGCTGGCCGTGGCCAATGCTCTGACCCCGACCGCGGGCAGCACGGGGGTGGCTTGCAGAGACAACAATTTCATCCGTGTGTACACCAATGGCAACCCCGATTTGAAGCCTGAGAACTCGCAACAAATGTCCTGGGGTTTGGCCTTGACGCCCAGCCGCAATTTCAGCATCAGTGCCGATTATTGGCGTGTGGACATCCGCAACGCTTTGCAGTTTGAGAGCTGGGCGCAAGCATTGGCCGACCCGCTTCAAAACACCGGCCAGTTCATGGCCGACCCCAATTTGGTGAACAACCCCAGCACCAACACCCGTTACAACGACCTCGCCCTCTTTTTGAAAATGCGCAATCTGGGCCAGTCGACAAAAGAGGGCGTGGATCTGGATGTGCGTTACCGCAAGCCCGGGGACTGGGGCCGATGGCTGCTGGGCGTGCAGGCCACGTACATGATCCGTTCACGCGAAAAAACCAGCCACAACGCCGAATGGGTGTCCGACCTTGCCGCCTATTCCAGCAGCACCAATGGGGTGACGCCAAGGTGGCGAAGTCATTGGTTGCTGGGTCTGGAGCAATCCGATGTGCAGTGGCAACTGGTGATGCGCCACACCAGCGGCTACAAGGACAGGGACATCCAGGCCAACCGTTTGGATACGGGTCAAAGGGAGACCATCCAAGGGCGCAAAGTGCCCAGTTTTGTCACTTTTGACCTGATGGGGCTGTACAAGTGGGGTGCCAACACCCACGTCAGGGCCGGTGTGAGCAATCTGACCAACCGTTCTGCGCCACTGTCCTTTTATTCGGCCAATGGGCTGTCGTGGGGCGCCAACAGCGATGCGGGTAATTTGATCGGGCGCAGCTGGCAATTGGGCGTGACACACAAGTTCTGAAGCGATCGTGCTCAGCGCCCAGGCCGCGCCGCTTTGTGCGGGCTTGGGCAGGCACAGCAGGTCTTGCGAGCACAGGCAGTGGCCCCATGAAGTCAACGATGTTGTAAGGGTCATCGAATAACTTTTTAATAATATGACATACTAATTTACTAATAAAAGAGATTTTGAGGGTCAAAGCAGCCTGGTTGGCACGGCATTGATCGTTTCAGGATCCCGACTCAACGAGTGGTGACCATGCAACAGCCTTTCCATCCATGCGGTGTGCTGAAGATACCAACGGCGCTCCTCGGCTTGGGGGTGTCGCTGGTTTGGGCCAGCCCTGTGTGGGCAGACGAACAGGCAGCTCAGCAGTGGGCGCAGACGACCGCCCAGGTCATCCCAGCCAAAACTTACCCCGCTGTCCAGGTGGTGGACACGGCACTCGAATACCGCCAGTTTGAAAAGGTCGAAATCACCGGCTCGTCCATCGTCCGCAAGGAGCAGACCCAGGCCTTGCCGGTGCAGGTGATCACGCGCGACGACATCCGGCGCTCCGGCGCCAGCAGCATGGTTGACGTGCTGCACAAGCTGCCCATCATGTCCATGGTGGTCAACAGCGCCGCCATGATCACGACGATTGGCGGTTACACCACGGCCTCCTTGCGCGGCTTGCCCGCCGGCACGCTGCTTTTGCTCAATGGCAAACGGCTGTCCTCTTATGGTCGCCAAAGTGTTTTTGGTGTGGACCGGCCCAGTGTGGACATCAACACCGTGCCTTTGTCGGCCATTGAAAAGATCGAGATCCTGTCGGACGGGGCCTCGTCGCTTTACGGATCGGATGCCATCGCGGGCGTGATCAACATCATCACGCGCACCGAGCAAAAGGGTTTTGAAATCGCGGCGGAAACATTGGGCACCTCGCAAGGCGGTGGCCAAGGCCATCAAATCACCTTGAACGCGGGCAAGGGCAGTTTGAAAAAAGATGGCTTCAGCCTGCGGCTGACGGCTGAGTTGTTTCACCGGGACCCGTTGCAAGGCAGCGAGCGACCCCAATACGCCCAAGGCCGGTATGTGGTGGAGCGCGATGGGCAGCAGTACGCCATCGACGGCGGACGCCTGACCTCGTACGCCACCCCGGGTGTGTTCTTTCAGCCTGCCAATGCGGCCGACGGAACGCCCAGAAAGGTGTTCAGCTTGCTGCACCAGGACGGACAGTGCCCCAGCGGCTATGTGCCCATGCTCGGCCAGCCATCGTGCCAGTACAACGGCTACTCGGCACTGACCATTTACCCCCAACAAGACAGCCGCAAGCTCTTGCTCAGTGGGGAAAAATGGCTGGGCGATGGCACCACCGCCTATGCCGAAGTTCTGTACGCACAACTGACTGACGGCGAAATGGCGGGGCAAGGCTGGCGGCAACTGGTTTACAGCTTGGGCCCGTCCCCCGATTCGGTGGGTGTCCAAGAGGCGCTGCGTGCGGGCCTTGACCCTGCCAAAACCCAGTTTCTGTGGTCGCCGAGCTTGCTGCACGGCCTCAAACGGGCCTATGAACAAAACAACTGGCGTGTGGCCACAGGTCTCAAAGGGGAATGGGGCGGTTGGGACTACAAAGCCGAGTTGTACAGGGCTCAGGCGCAAGTGAGCCGCAAAGTAGAGGTCACGGATTTTGTGGGTCAGGGGCTGGTCAGTGGCCGGGTCTTGAGCGATCCGAACATGCTCAAACCCCTGACGGCTGACAACCCTTTGACGGCCACACTCAATGGCTTGCGCAACGTCTGGAACACCTGGGACGAGGGCACCACCTACACCACCGTCGGCCAGGTCAGGGCATCGCGTCCGCTCATGGAGATCGAGGGCAAGGACGTGATGTTGGGCACAGGCCTGGAGTGGCGGCGCGAGGGCACGGACTATCGGTATGTCTCGAACACGGAGCAGCAGCCGAGTTTTCAGGCCGAGCGGGACATTCAGGCCGCCTATCTGGAGCTTCAGCTGCCTGTGACCCCGCAGTGGGACGTGACCGCATCCACACGCTGGGACCGTTACAGCGATTTGGGCACCACGCACAACAGCAAGTTGGCTTCGCGTTACGATTTCGACAACGGCTGGTCGGCCAGGGCGTCCTGGGGCACCGGATTTCGGGCACCGTCACTGGCGCAATTGCAGGATGTCAGCAAACTGTATGCCGTTGGCACAACGACGTACATCAATGAATGCAGTCCGGACATGCTGTCGGTGGCGGCCAGGCTCAGCACCAGTCAGGACCGCACGGTGTCTTGTGCCAAAAGTGCGATGACCATTTACGGCACGGGCAATCCGGATTTGAAGCCCGAGTTGTCGACACAAAAGTCATTGGGCTTGGCCTACCGGCCCACACGCAACTTCTCGGTCACCGCCGACTGGTGGTCCATCGACATGCGCGATGTGATTTCCACCATGGCCGATGCTGCCGTGTATGCCGATCCGATCCAATATGAAAAGTTCTATTTGATGCAAAGCAATGGGACACTGGCCATGCGCTTGCCCAACTACAACATTGGCCAGCGCAAAAAGTCCGGTATTGATTTTGATGTGCGCTGGCGTGCGCCCACCGACATGGGCCAATGGAACCTGTTTGTGCAGGGCACGTACAACCTCAAGTCCCAAGACCAGTCCGCGCCCGGTCAGGCTTTTGTGTCGGATCTGGGGCGGTACAACAAAATCACCGACACCATCACCCCGCGCCTGCGGCTGCGCTGGATAGCGGGGCTTAGCACGGCCACTTGGAGCCTGCATGGGGCGCTCAATTACACCTCCGGCTATGCCGATCAGGACCGATCCGGCGTGAACTTGGCCACTTTGCAAAGCACGCCCCTCACGGGTTTTGCGGTCCCGTCTTTCACCACGCTGGACCTGCATGCGGCCTACCAAATCAGCCCGGCTGTGAGTTTGCGGGCCACCCTGGGCAACGCGCTCAATCGCCAAGCGCCACAAGCCTTCACCAGCACGGCTGGGCAGGTTTTTGGCTTCAACACGCGTGAGCACGCTTTATGGGGCAGGAATTTCAGCGTGGGCCTGGTGGCCAGATTCTGACCCTGGCAAGGGCTGCGACGGACAGGGGTGGCCGGATGGCGCGCAGCACGGCAGCGCAATGGCCGCTGGCCCGTGAGCCCAAAACCACGGAAGCCGGCTGTAAAAAGACACAGGTCGTAAACTTGCTCAACGACTTTTTGTGTGAGAAACAATGACCAAGCCATACCGGATCATCGGCCTGCTGTGCGGGCTGACTTTTTTTGCGAGCATCCAGGCACAAGGCCAGGCACCTGCCGCCCCCAGCGCCGCCAAACCTTCCCTCACGGTGACCGTGACCACCCCCCAAACGGCCAGTTTGGCGCAAAAGATCAGCGCCAACGGCAATCTGGCCGCCTGGCAAGAAGCCGTCATCGGGGCCGAGGCCAATGGCCTGAAGATCACCGAGGTGCGTGTGAACGTGGGCGACCGGGTGCAGCGTGGTGATGTGTTGGTGGTGTTGCAGGCCGACAGCTTGCGCGCCGAGCTGGCGCAGGCCGAAGCCCTGCTCGCTGAAGCCGCGGCCAGCGCCCAAGAGGCCAAAGCCCAGGCCGAACGCGCGCGCAGCCTGCAGCAGCAAGGCTTTTTCAGTGCAGCGCAGCTGAGCCAGGCGGTGGCAGCTGAGGCCTCTTCTGTGGCCCGCGTGCAGTCCGCCCGCGCCATGGTGCAGCTGCAAAACGTGCGCCTGGCGCAAACCCAGGTGCGTGCGCCCGATGCGGGCGTCATCTCAGCCCGGCAGGCCACGGTGGGCAGCGTGGTGGGCGCAGGCACCGAGTTGTTCCGCTTGATTCGCCAGGGCCGCATCGAGTGGCGGGCTGAAGTGACGGCTGCCGAAATTGGCCGCATCCAGGTGGGTGCGCCCGTGGAAGTCAAAGCCGCCAGTGGCCAGCTGTTGCAGGGCAAAGTGCGCATGGTGGCGCCCTCGGTCGATGCACAAACCCGCAACGCCTTGGTCTATGTCGACTTGCCCGCGCAAACCGGCAGCGCCCGCGCAGGCATGTACGCCCAAGGCGAGATCGCGCTGGGCCAAAGCCAGGCGCTCACCGTGCCGCAAGCGGCGGTGGTGGTGCGCGACGGTTTCAGTTATGTCTACACCGTGGGGGCCGACCAAAAGGTCAGCCAGATCAAGGTGCAAACCGGACGCCAAAGTGCAGGCCGCGTCGAGGTGACGAGCGGCCTGAAAGCCGATGCCCGTGTGGTGGCCAGTGGTGGTGCATTCCTGAACCACGGCGACACGGTGCGCGTGGTGGATGCGCCAGCCGCTCAAACAGCTCCAGCCACCAAATAAAAGGGACGCCATGCTCAACGTCTCTTCCTGGTCGATCCGCAACCCGATCCCGGCGGTCATGCTGTTTGTGCTGCTGACGGTGGCGGGCCTGATCGCGTTCGGCTCGATGAAGGTGCAGAACTTTCCCGATCTGGATGTGCCCACCATCTCTGTGACGGCCAGCCTGCCCGGTGTGGCGCCTTCGCAGCTCGAAACCGATGTGGCCCGCAAGCTCGAAAACGCGCTGGCGCCGCTGCAAGGCCTCAAACACATCACCACCAAGGTGCAAGACGGTGTGGTGTCCATCACCGCCGAGTTCCGCATGGAAAAGCCCAGCCAGGAGGCGGTGGACGATGTGCGTTCGGCCATCCAGGGCGTGCGGGCCGATTTGCCCGGCGACCTGCGTGACCCGGTGGTGCAAAAGCTCAACCTGGCCGGTACACCCGTGCTGGCCTACACCGTGCGCTCGGCGCGCATGGACGACGAGGCCTTGTCGTGGCTGGTGGACAAAGAGATCACCCGCAAACTCTTGTCGCTGCGCGGTGTGGGGGCCGTGAACCGCGTGGGCGGCGTGACGCGCGAAGTGCGTGTGGCGCTCGACGTGAACCGCTTGCAGTCGCTGGGCATCACAGCGGCCGAAGTGTCGCGCCAGCTCAAGCAGGTGCAGCAAGAAGGCTCGGGCGGGCGCATGGATGTGGGCGCGGGTGAACAACCCGTGCGCACCTTGGCCACCGTCAAGACGGCGCAAGAAGTCGGACAAATCGAGCTGGCCACATCGCGGGGCGGCAGTGTGCGCCTGGACCAAGTGGCCACGGTGAGCGACACCTTGGCCGATGCGCGATCTGCCGCCGCACTGGACGGCAAGCCCGTGGTGGGTTTTGAAGTGGTGCGCAGCAAGGGCGAGAGCGAGGTGGCCGTGGGCCGTTTGGTGCGCCAGGCGCTGGCCGATTACCGTTTGCAAAACCCCGACATCGAGATCACCGAGGCCTTTGACTTTGTGACCCCGGTGGAGGAGGAATACAACGGTTCACTCGTGCTGCTGTATGAGGGCGCGATTTTGGCGGTGCTGGTGGTGTGGCTGTTTTTGCGTGACTGGCGGGCCACGTTTGTGTCGGCCGTGGCGCTGCCGCTGTCGGTCATCCCGGCCTTCATCGGCATGGCGTACCTGGGCTTTTCCATCAACGTGGTGACATTGCTGGCGCTGTCCTTGGTGATCGGCGTGCTGGTGGACGACGCGATTGTCGAGGTCGAAAACATCGTGCGCCATTTGCGCATGGGCAAGTCGCCGTATCAGGCGGCGATGGAGGCGGCCGATGAAATCGGTCTGGCGGTGATTGCCACCACCTTCACCTTGATCGCGGTGTTTTTGCCCACGGCTTTCATGAGCGGCATTCCGGGCAAGTTCTTCAAGCAGTTTGGCTGGACGGCGTCGCTGGCGGTGTTCGCCTCGCTGGTGGTGGCGCGGGTCCTCACGCCCATGATGGCGGCTTACATCTTGAAGCCCATCGTCACGGCCGCGCACGAACCCGGCTGGCTCAAGCGCTACATGGTCTGGGCCACTTGGTGCATGCGGCACCGCCTGGTCACCATGGTCTTGGCCACGCTGTTTTTCATCGGCTCCATCATGCTGGTGCCGCTCTTGCCCAAGGGCTTCATTCCGCCGGACGACAACTCGCAAACCCAGGTCTATGTGGAGTTGCCTCCGGGCTCCACCTTGGCGCAAACCCAAGCCAGTGCCGAACACGCCCGCACACTGCTCATGACGGTGAACGACGTGAAAAGCGTCTACACCACGATTGGCGGCGGCAGCGCTGGCAGTGATCCTTTTGCGGGGGGCGGTGCGGCCGAGGTGCGCAAGGCCACGCTCACCATCCAGCTGAGCGAGCGCGGCACACGCCCGCGCAAGCAAGCGATTGAAAACGACATTCGCACAGCCTTGCAGCAACTGCCCGGCGTGCGCAGCAAAGTGGGCTTGGGCGGCTCGGGCGAGAAATACGTGTTGGTGCTCACCGGCGAAGACCCGCAGGCCCTGCAAACCGCGGCCATGGCCGTGGAGCGCGACCTGCGCACCATTTCAGGCCTGGGCTCCATTGCGTCCACCGCCAGCTTGGTGCGACCTGAGATCGCGGTGCGCCCCGACTTTGCCAAAGCCGCCGATTTGGGCGTGACCAGCGCAGCCATCAGCGACACCTTGCGCGTGGCCACGCTGGGCGACTACGACCAAGCCCTGCCCAAGCTCAATTTGTCGGAGCGCCAGGTGCCCATCGTCGTGAAATTGGGCGACGAGTCGCGGCAAGACCTGGCCACACTCGAGCGCCTGATGGTGCCCGGCAGCCGTGGCCCGGTCATGCTGGGCCAGGTGGCCAGCATCGAGGTGGCGGGCGGCCCGGCGGTGATTGACCGTTATGACCGCCAGCGCAACATCAACTTCGAGATCGAACTCTCTGGCATGCCGCTGGGTGATGTGACAGCGGCGGTGCAAAAGCTGCCTGCGCTGCAAAGCCTGCCGCCGGGTGTGAAGATCGTGGAAGTGGGTGACGCCGAAGTGATGGGCGAACTCTTTGCCAGCTTTGGCCTGGCCATGATGATCGGCGTGCTGTGCATCTACATCGTGCTGGTGTTGTTGTTCAAGGGCTTTTTGCACCCGATCACGATTTTGGCGGCGCTGCCGCTGTCGCTGGGCGGCGCGTTTGTGGGCTTGCTGATTGCACAAAAGAGCTTCTCGATGCCCTCGCTCATTGGCCTCATCATGCTCATGGGCATCGCCACCAAAAACTCCATCTTGCTGGTCGAATACGCCATTGAAGCGCGGCGCGGCAAACCCGCTGAAGGTGATCACCCCGCCGTGCCGCCCATGAGCCGCTGGGACGCGTTGCTCGACGCGTGCCACAAACGCGCCCGCCCCATCGTCATGACCACCATTGCCATGGGCGCGGGCATGCTGCCCATTGCCGTGGGCTGGGGCGCAGCGGACGCGAGTTTCCGCTCACCCATGGCGATTGCCGTGATCGGCGGCTTGCTCACCAGCACGGTGCTGAGCTTGCTGGTGGTGCCAGTGGTGTTCACTTATCTGGATGACCTGGGGCAGTGGGCGGCGCGGTTGTTCAAGAAGGTGACGCGGGGGGCATGAGGTCCTCTTGAACGGCTTTGACGCACACCATGTCACCCCAACAGCTCCGCCTGTCATTGGCTGGTCTGGCCCTGAGTGCCTTGATCCTGGCGCTGGTGCTGGCTTACGACGGCAAACGCATTTTTCAGGTGTTGGTGTTGGCTTTGCCTGCTGTGCTGTGCCTAGGCTGGCCCAGTCGGCGCAGGGCGTTGCGTGCACTGCAACTGGGTTTTGTCGCCATCATGGGGTTTGCTTTCATCGCCGATGCGGCTGTGCGGGGGTTTTTGTTGGACGTTTACGGGGCCAGCCCAGCCAGTGCCATGGTCCTGACGGCGGTTGCGAACACCACACCGCAGGAAGCGGTGGAGTTCATGGCGATGTACAGGGTCAGCGTATGGCTTTGGGTACTTTTTGCGCTCATGATGCTGGCCATTCTCAGCGCCAGTCTTGTGGGGTGGTGGCGCATGTCCTTGCCGCTTTGGCAGCTTGCAGGCTGGCGCTTTGGGGCCGTGTTGTTGCTCTTGACATTGGTGGCCCTGTCGCTGGCGATCAAGCCATGGCGGCAACACCATCCGTTGCTTTTCTGGACGGGCTGGGTGGCCGATGTGTCGTCGCTGCGAGACCAGTGGACCGACCTCGGTGAACAGCGCCAACGCTTGCTGACGAACGCACAGACCCAACATCCGCAACTCACTTCAGGAGCCCCCGATACGGTGGTGCTGGTCATCAGCGAAAGCATCAACCGAGCCCATCTGTCCCTGTATGGTTATCCCCGCGACACCACACCTGCGCTCATGCAGCTTGAGCAGAGCGAAGGGGATCGTCTGGGCGTTTTCCAGCACGCATGGTCGGTGGATGCCAGCACGGTTCAGGCGCTGCGCAATTTCTTTTACTTTGGCCATGCCCAGGATCAACAACAGCATTTGATGGCATTGGCCGCCAAGGCGGGTTATGAGACATGGTGGATCAGCAACCACGACGATCTGGCCATTGACCAAGAGCATGCGCAATTGGCGGATCGGGTTCACATGTTGAACAAGACGCCGGGTCGCTCTGGACTCTCGCTCGATGAAGGTACATTGCCTCTGCTGCATGCGGCTTTGCAACACAAAGCCGCTCGAAAACTCATCGTGGTGCATCTTTTGGGCACACACCCGCATTACGCCTTGCGGCACCCAGACCAGCGAACACCGTTCAACAACGTCAAGGATGGGGTTTACCAGGGGTTGAAAGACCAGGGTCGTCCTTCGCGTGTGCGGGCGTTACGCAACGACTACGACTCGGCGATTCACTACCATGACGCGGTGGTCGCAGCCACTTTGGACATGACGCGCACACTGGGCAAGCATGCCACTTGGGTTTATTTTTCTGACCATGGTCAAGAGGTCGGCCATGTCAGCAACCATGTTGGCCACAGCGCGTCTACTGCAGACGGTTACCGCGTGCCGCTGCTCATCTGGGGCGAAGGCATGGAAAATTTGCCATCGCGCAGCTTCACGCAACCGGTGCGAACCGATTGGCTTGGGCACAGTGTGATGCGTTTGCTGGGGATCGATTGGTTGGGGCATGTGCCGGAAAAAGATGTGCTCGACAACAGGTACCGGTGGCAAGCCCCCAATTTGCCGATGGTGACGAATTTCGCCTCTTGAGGCTGGCAAGATGTCTTTGCCTGCGGCGAATGCATCCATCAGGCGCGTGATCATCTTTGGTGGATGGACAAACATTGACAAACAACGAGAGGACAACACATGAGCAACAAGGTGGCGATGGTGGTGGGTGGTGGCAGCGGCATGGGGGCTGCTGCGGCGCGCAAGCTGGCGCAAGATGGCTTTCAGGTGGCGGTGTTGTCTTCGTCCGGCAAGGGCGAGGCGCTGGGCCGCGAGTTGGGTGGCTTGGGGCTGACGGGCTCCAACCAGTCGAGCGAAGACCTGCAAAAGCTGGTCGATCAAACCATGGCGCGTTGGGGCCGCATCGACGTGCTGGTCAACAGCGCAGGCCACGGCCCCAAGGGCCCGGTGCTGGAGCTGACCGATGCGCAGTGGCACTTGGGGCTCGACATGTATTTCTTGAACGTGGTGCGCTCTGTGCGCCTGGTGGCGCCCATCATGGTCCAGCAAAAAGCGGGGGCCATCGTCAACATCTCCAGCGCCTGGGTGGTCGAGCCCAGCGCCATGTTCCCGACGTCTGCGGTGGCACGCGCAGGTCTCGCCGCTTTCACCAAGCTGTTTGCCGATGAGCACGCCGCGCACAACGTGCGCATGAACAATGTCTTGCCCGGCTGGATTGACAGCTTGCCCGCCAAAGAAGAGCGCCGCGAAAGTGTGCCGATGCAGCGCTACGGCACCAGCGAAGAAGTGGCCGCGACCATCGCCTTTTTGGCCTCAGAAGGCGCGGCTTACATCACGGGCCAGAACATCCGCGTTGACGGCGGCTTGATGCGCTCGGTGTGAATGTCTGAGGGCACGTTCGCCGCCTGCCGCTCACCCCCTGCGTTTCAAGGGTTGCAGAAATCACAACGGGCCGGATCGGCCCAGAGTTGGGTGTGAACGGCCCGGTGTTCTTCGTGGCCGCATTTTTTGCAGCCCCAGATTTCGGCTTTGGGCAATCGGGTCAAGCTGCCGCAGTCACGGCAGGGCAGGCCCGGAATCTGCTGGCTGAGCCAGTAGCCCGGTGTGTCACAGCCAGGGCACATCGACAGCAATTTTTGAATCAGGTCCCCGGTCGCCTTGAGGATGGTTTTCTGCCGAGTTGGATTGCAAAAAGCCCGCAGATCGTTTTCGACAAACACCACGCCATTGGCGGATTTGGCTTGGGCCAGGTGAAAGGCCTTCAGCAATGTCTCGCGATCGCGGATGCCTTTGTCCATGTCGGTGTGCTCGGCGTGTTCCGGTCGCAGCACCAGATGGTGCTCTGGAAAACCAGCCTCTGCGGCAAAGCGCTCCAGCTCTTGCAGGCTGGTCACCATCCGGTGCAGGCTTTGGGCGGGTCCGTGTGCAAAGCCGGTCACTTCAATCCCTGACAATCGATCGACCCACAACACGACCTCGGTGTTCCAGGGCATGAAAGCGCCAAAAGGGTCGGGGCCAAACGAGCCTTCACTGGCCAAGCCGACAGACGCACCCGTCAGCGCCATGCCGATGCTGGCTTTTTTGCGGGCCGCATCGAGTTGGGAGCCGGCCCGGGTCAGTTCACGCGTGAATGTGCCCAATTGGTCGGTGTCATAGCCATCGGTGTGAACCAACTGGCAGCCCAGCGCGGCTTCGAGCGGCTCGCGCACGAGAACCTGCTTGCCATGTTGCGTCAAAAACGCGACGGTGCGGCCGTCATAAAAACGAGCTCCTGCCATGCTCATCCCAAGACCGCTTGCGCCACCGCCAAATAAAACGGAATGCCCAGCACGATGTTCAGCGGAAAGGTCAGCCCCAGGCTGAGCCCGAAATACAGCGCGGGTTTGGCCTCGGGCAAGGCGGTGCGCAGCACGGCGGGCACGGCGATGTAGGACGCACTGGCCGCCAGCACCATGAGCAAAGCCCCGTCGCCTGCACTCAGTTGTAATGCGAAGGCCACGCCCAGGGCCAAAGCCGCGTGCACCAGGGGCCCGATCACCGCATAAGCGATCAGTACGGGCGACTGGCCCTTGACTTGTGGCAGGTTGCGCGCCGCCATCAAGCCCATGTCGAGCAGGAAGAAGGCCAGCATGCCTTTGAAAAGGTCCACCGAGAAGGGGGCCATCGCCTCTTTGCCCGCTTCGCCCGTGACCAGGCCGATCACCATAGCCCCCAAGAGCAGCAACTGCGCACCATCGGTGAAGGACTCGTGCAGGATCTTGCCCACCGACGCGCCATGAGGCGTGGCAGGTCCACCCAGTGCGGCCCCGCCACCCGCTTGCAGCGCCACACCCGAAGCCTGTTTTTGTCGCAATGAATTGGCCAGCACCACTGCGAGGATGATGGCGGGCGACTCCATCAGGGCCATGGCCGCAGCCATGTGTCCGCCGTAAGCCACGCCCTGGTTTTCCAGGGTCTGCACCGCTGTGACAAAGGTCACTGCGCTCACCGAGCCATACGTGGCAGCCACGGCCGCTGCGTCAAAACCCGAGACAAAGCGCCGCAGCACGGCGTAACCGATGAGCGGGATGACGATGGCCAGCAACACAGCGGCGGCCAGGCTGATGCCCACGTCGGCCGTCAGGCCCGATTGCGACAGCGCAAAGCCGCCCTTCAAACCCAGGGCCATCAACAGGTAGAGCGATAAAAAGCGGGAGATGGCGGGTGGGATTTCGAGGTTGGATTTGACGGTGCCGGCCAGCACGCCGAAGATGAAAAAGAGGATGGCCGGGTCGATCAGATTTTGCATGGGGTTGTTCCTTGCGCCGATCATAGAAACGGACGGAGCACTTGTAAAATCGATTCTTCAACCCTTGAATATAGATAAAAGTCTATGAACGTCAGCTTCCGTCAATTGCGTTTGTTTCTGGCCTTGGCCGAAACCGGCAGCGTGAGCGCTGCGGCCAAGGTGATGCACGTCACCCAGCCCACGGCCTCGATGCAGCTCAAGGACATCAGCGAATCGGTGGGTTTGCCACTGTACGAGTTGGTGGGCAAAAAACTTTACCTGACCGAGGTGGGCCAAGAGCTGGCGCAGACCGCCCGCGCTGTGGCGCACACCTGGGACGCCTTTGAGCAAAACGTGGACGCGGCCAAGGGCTTGTCGCGCGGCAAGCTGCGGGTGGCGGTGGTGAGCACGGCCAAGTACTTCATGCCGCACCTGATCGGCAGCTTTTGCAAGCGGCACCCGGCCATTGACGTGTCGCTCGAAATCCTGAACCGCGACGGCGTGGTGCAACGGCTGCGTGACAACCTGGACGACCTCTACATCATGTCCATGCCGCCCAAAGACATGGACTTGGGCGACGAGGCCTTCATGCCCAACCCGATTGTGGTGATTGCGCCCACCTCGGACCCGCTGGCCAAACGCAGCACCGTGCCTTTGCACGAGTTGGCAGAGCGCCGCTTCATCCTGCGTGAAAAAGGCTCGGGCACACGCATGGCCGCCGACCAGTTTTTCCGGTCCATGAAGTTCCGCCCCGATGTGCGCCTCGAGCTGGGCAGCAACGAGGCGATCAAGGAGTCGGTGGCTGGGGGGCTGGGGGTAGGTGTGGTCTCGCGCCACGCCTTGCATGGCCACCAGAAAGAAAACGGCGTGAGCGTGATCGATGTCGCCGGCTTTCCCCTGCCCTCGGCCTGGCACATCGTTTACCCTGCGGGCAAAAAACTCTCACCGCTGGCGCTGGCCTTCAAGCAGCACGTGCTCAAGCAGATCAGTCGGCGCAAATGACAGGAGGCTGATGAGCGTGATGGATCAGCATGGGGTGACACGCCTTATCGGTGAACCAGGAGATTCAAAGACCGAAATGCAGCTTCCATGGACGGCCCCAATCGGAACGCGCGGTCCGTCAGCGAGGGTGCGGCAGCGGGTGTTTGCTGCAAGCATTGGTGGATGGCCTGCACCATGGCCTGGGCATCGTTGATCGGGGTGAACAGCACCAGATCTTCCCAGTCGGCATGTTGACCCTGATCGGTGGCGGCTTCAGAAATGACGCGCGCACCCAAAGACAGGCATTCACAAATGCGCGTACTTTCCAGCAAGGCGTTTTCGTAATAGTGAATGTTGACCACCACTTTGGCGTGCACCATGGCACGCCACAAGTCTTGCCCATACAAGCTGCGTTCCGCCCGCACATCAAAATGATCGCTCAGCACCTTGAGAAAGGCCTGTCGCCTTTTGTTTTTCAGATCCCCATAAAACAGCACATCGCATGTGCGCTCGCTTTCTGATTCGGTCAAAGCGCCCGCAAATTCAGCACCCGGGTAGTGGGCTACCGGCGACAAGGGCACATGAAAAATCATGTCGGCGGGTATGCCTTGCTGGGTCAAAAACTGGATGTTTTGTGCAGAGTAATCAAAAACCGCCACCGAGTTGTAAAGGATGTTCAGATACTCGGGGGTGAACCACCGGGGATGGACAGATTGCTCCATTTGAAAAACGATGCGTTTTTCGCGTGGGGGCAAGCGCGAAAACATTTGAGGGCAAATGACCAGGTACAGGTCTTCGGGAAAGTCCTCGGGCATTTCGTGGTCGATATGCACCGCAAACCCCAAAGCGCTTGCATGGGTCTGCAAGGCATGTGCCACAAATGTGGTCGGGCGGGTGCACACGATGCGCAGCGTGCCCGCAGCGCCCAAGCTTTTTTGGTCAACGATGTGTTGGCGGCGTAAAGGCCAATCGTTGGAGGACGACGGCGCAGGGTTTTGCAAGGCCAGACGCAGCCAAGCACGAAAAGCCGGGTGAATGTCTCCTGCATGGGGCCAAACCCAGGGCTGGAACACGCGCCGGGGTGCCAATTGGTCGTCAAATACCAGCGATTTCAACCAGGCACGAGGCTTGCCGTTGGCGTGAAAACCGATTTTTTTCAACACTTGGGCCATGAGTTCCATCCAGCAAACGCACCAAAATAACCTTGAATTGTCGCCATAAAACAAGGGCTCGAAACTCCTGGTGACAGGGACCGGATGGATCTTTTGATCCACACAGCGTTTGTGCAGGTCATTTACACCGCGTCCAGTCCCGCACGCGTGGCATCGGCTTGCTGGCTGATTTGCGCCTTGTCGTCTGCACTCATCTTGCCCACATGCTTGACCATGAGCGCGGTGCGCGGGTTGCCGGCAAAGTCGCTCTCGTGGCGGATCAAAAAATCCCAATACAGCGTGGTCATGGGGCAGGCGCTGGGGCCGGTGCGCACTTCGGGTTGGTAGCGGCAGCCTTTGCAGTAGTTGCTCATGCGGCTGACGTACTGGCCGCTGGCCACATAGGGCTTGCTGGTGAAGCGCCCGCCGTTGGCGTGCAGGGCCATCCCTAAGGTGTTGGGCGTCTCGACCCATTCGACCGCGTCCACGTACATGGCGCGGTACCAGGCGCTGACCTGCTGGGGTGACAAACCGGCCAGCACCGCAAACTGCCCGGTGACCATGAGGCGCTGGATGTGGTGCGCGTAGCCGTGTTGCAGGCTTTGGCCGATGGTCGCTTGCATGCAGGCCATCTGGGTCTTGCCCGTCCAGTACCACTTGGGCAGGTCGCGGGTGTGGCCATAGTGGTTGGCCTCGGCCATGTGGGGCATGTCCAGCCAGTACACACCGCGAATGAACTCGCGCCAGCCCAGCACCTGGCGGATGAAGCCCTCGACACTGGCCAGCGGCAAGCCGCGCGCGTGGTAGGCCTGCTCGGCCGCCACAATCACCTCACGCGGGTGAAGCAGGTGCAGGTTGATGCTGCTGCCCACCAAAGCGTGCCAGCCAAAGGGGAGCGTGGTCCACATGGCGTCTTGCCAGGCGCCAAAGTTTTCCAGGCGTTGGTCAATGAAATGCTGTAGCGCCACCAGCGCGTCTTCTCGGGTGACAGGCCAGGCAAAGTGGTCCAGTGTGCCCGGGTGCTGGGCAAAGCGTGTTTGCACCAGCGCGATCACGTCTTGCGTCACGCGGTCGGGTGCAAAG